>NZ_PQSS01000029.1 GCF_002920535.1 Streptomyces sp. Ru71
AGCGGCCAACGTCATCTTCCGCCGGCAGATCGCGGAGGCGGAGGATCCCGAGGCCATGCGGCAGAAGGTGGTCAAGGAGTACAAGGCCGAGCTGATGCACCCCTACTACGCGGCCGAGCGCGGGCTGGTCGACGACGTCATCGACCCCGTACAGACGCGGGAGGTGCTCGTGCGCTCCCTCGCCATGCTCCAGAGCAAGCACGCCGACCTGCCCTCCCGCAAGCACGGCAACCCCCCGCAGTAACCCCGCGGACCCACGGCGACAACCCTGCTGACGGTAGCTCAAGGCAACCGCACGACACGTCTGTTATCCCACCCGTAAACAGCTCGTACGGTCTTGTGCCCGTCTGTTTGGGAGCGTAGATCCATCCACATGCTGGAAGTTCCGCAGCGCGGACCAGCCTGGACGGTCGGCCCCGACCCCATGAACAAGCAGCTCAAAGGCGTGCTCAGCGGGGCAGGAGCGAAACGGCTGCACGGTACACCAAAACAGCGCACTCGGTTTGATATTGACAAACCGTGTGCGCTGTTTTGTACTCGTGAGTTGCTGAGCACAGCACACAGATCTAGGGGGAGACGGCGTGCAGATCGAGGTACTGGGGATATTGGACGTCCGGGAGAACGGGGTCTCCATCGCTCCTACCGCCCCGAAGCCCCGTCAGGTGCTGGCGCTTCTGGCGCTGCACGCCGACCAGGTGGTGCCGGTCTCCGCGCTGATCGACGAGCTGTGGGCCGGCCGGCCGCCGCGCAGTGCGCGCACCACGCTGCAGACGTACGTCCTTCAACTGCGCGACCTCATCGGCCTCGCGCTGGACAAGGAGGCGTCCGAGGCCGAGGGCGCCGCGGCCCCGGCCCGCAGCGCCAAGGACGTCCTGGTCACCGCGCCCGGGGGCTACATGCTCGTCTCCGGCGGCGGCAGCAGTGACGTCCGCGAGTTCGAGCGGCTCGCCGGCATGGGCTACCGCGCGCTCGACGCCGAGGACTTCCAGGGCGCCTCGCGCCTGCTGTCCGAGGCGCTCGCCCTGTGGACCGGGCCCGCCTTCGCCGACGTGCAGACCGGTGCGCGGCTGGAGATGGAGGCGAGGCGGCTGGAGGAGAGCCGGCTGTGTGCCCTCGATCAGCGCATCGAGGCCGACCTGCGGCTCGGCCGCCACCGCGAACTGCTCGCCGAGCTGACCGTGCTGACCAGCCGTTACCGCACCCATGAGAACCTGCACGCCCAGTTCATCGTGGCGCTGCACCGCTCGGGCCGGCGCGGCGAGGCCCTCGACGTCTATCAGCGGCTGCGCGGCACCCTCGTACGGGAGCTGGGCCTGGAGCCGTCGGCGCGGCTGCGCCGCCTCCAGCGGTCGATCCTGGTGGCGGCCCAGGAGGCCGTGCCGGACCACCGGGTGCCCGCCGCGGTCTCCGCCGTACGGGTGGGCAGCAACGCCCGTTAGGAACACCGGCCGCCGCAAGGCGCCACAGCGACACGTCCAGGCGAACAGGAACTGAGGGGCCGCTTCCCGCGGCCCCTCAGCCATGGCCAGCCGCCGTGTTGCCGCTCTATATGAAACCGCACAAGCGGTTTGTTAGTCTAAGTGCTGTTCCTCGCACGCCGCGCCCGTGCGAGGGACAGACCGTCGGTTCCTGCCGGCTTCCGGCATCCCGTGCCCAGGAGGCAGCACATGGTCAAACAGGAGCGAGCCGCGCGGACGCGGCGGGCACTCATCCAGGCCGCGGCCGAGGTGTTCGCCGAAGTCGGCTTCGTTCCCGCGTCGCTGGCCACCATCAGCCAACGGGCCGGTGTCAGCAACGGGGCGCTGCACTTCCACTTCTCCAGCAAGACCACGCTCGCCGAAGCGGTCGAGGCGGAGGCCGTCGAGAGGGTGCGGCGGCTCACCGAGGCGGCGCGGGCCCGGCACAGCGACTCCCTGCAGGCGGTGGTGGACGCCCTGCACGAGCTGACGAAGGCCCTGGCCCAGGACGTCGTGGTCCGCGGCGGCTTCCAGCTCGCCGGTGACATCGCGCGCCGTCCGACATCCCCGCTGCACACGGAGTGGCAGAACTGGGTCGAGGACAGCCTGCGCCGGGCCGCACAGGGCGGTGCGCTCGCCGACGGGGTGTCCTGGGCGGACGCGGCCCGCGTCATCGTCGCCGTGACCGTGGGCCTGGAAGTGCTCGGGGGCAAGGACGGCTTCTGGCTCTCCCAGCAGAACGTCACCCGGTTCTGCGAGTTGCTGATGCCGCCCCTCGCCGACCGGCGTGCCCTCGGCACGCTGGTGTGGTCCGGCACGCGGCGCCCGGCCGTGGCGCCCGCGCGGACTCCGCGCTAGCGGACACGCGGCCCCGGACACGTGCGGTAACTCTTCCCGGATGCGTGCGGCAACTCTTCCCGGCTTCGCTGCAGCAACGTAAGTTGGGGCAGCCTGGCAGCTGTGGAACCCCGGCAGGGGATCAGGGATACGCGTTGGGCGGTTTGGTTTCCCCAGGCCCAGCGCACGTGCTCGGAACACCCGGCCCTGGACGCCGGAGACCAGCCAGGCGCGGCCCGGTATCGCTGCGGGCCGGGCACGGCGGTGCGCTGAAGCCGTGTCGGCGCATCCGTACGCCGGGGACGAAGTCCCGGCTGCGGGCCGCCGGTTCGCCCACGGGGCAAGGCCGGCCGAGCGCGGCAGAGGCGCGGGACCTGGGTCCGGGGCGCACGCGGGGCGCGTGAGCGGGTGTCTTGCCATCCGCTCGACTGTTCGAGGATTGCTCAAATGCCACTGAAGGAACCGATGCCTCCGGTGCGAGTAAGGCTAGCGTGCAGGTTCGCCGACGACTTTCCGCCATCGGGAGTGCCCGACGACGAACGGAGGGAACCATGGAGATTCAGGTCTTGGGTCCGCTGTGTGCCGCCGTGAACGGGGACTCGATCGTCCCGACAGCGGGAAAGCCGCGACAGGTCCTCGCCCTGCTCGCGCTGTATCCGAGCCGCGTCGTGCCCGTGTCGACACTGATGGAAGAGATCTGGGGCACGCAGCTGCCACACAGCGCCATGACCACGTTGCAGACGTACATCATGCAGCTGCGCCGGTGCCTGGGCAGCGCGATGGGATCGGACACCCCGGGCGCGGCGAAGAACGTCCTGGCCACGCGGCACGGCGGCTACCTGCTGCAGGTCCCGCCGGAATCCGTGGACGTGCACACCTATGAACGCCTGGTCGCCCAGGGCCAGGAGGCCTTCGAGGACGGCGACGACGAACGCGCCGCCCGCTCCTACCGTCAGGCCCTCGCCCTGTGGCAGGGGCCCGCGCTGGTGGACGTACGACTCGGCCCGGTGCTGGAGATAGAGGTCACGCGGCTGGAGGAGTCCCGGCTGATGACCACCGAGCGGCGTATCGACGCCGATCTGCGGCTTGGCCGGCACACCGAACTGATCGCCGAGCTCACGGACCTGATCGCCCGTCACCCCCAGCACGAGGGCCTGCACGCCCAGGCCATGGTGGCGCTGTACCGCTCCGGCCGGCAGGCCTCCGCGCTGACCGTGTACCGCAGACTGCGGGAGGGACTGATCGAGGAGCTCGGCGTGGAGCCCTCGCCGCAGCTGCAGCGCCTGCACCAGGCCATGCTCGCCGTCGACCCGGAACTCGACGTGGTGGCGGGCCCGCGCCGCGGCTCCACCTTCGACCGGTACGCCGCCTGAGCCGGGCCACTCGCACTGCGGCCCAAGGAGCCTCGGCCGGGTCTCCAGTGCGATTCGAGACGGTCCGGCAAGGCTCTTACCCCGCCCCGTGTACCCGGAGCGGGCACAGAGGAGGGTGCACATGTCGGTCGAACAGCCGGTGCGACTGCACTGCTTCGCACACTCTGCCGAGGGCGTCTTCGTCTTCGACGACTGGGCGACGAGCGTCGGAGAAGGTGTGGACGCGGTCCCGGTCCTGCTGCCGGGCAGTGCGCAGCGGCGCACCGAACCGCGCCTGACCACACAGGCGGCGCTGCTGGCCGACGTCATGCCGCTGTTCACCGAACCGCGTCCCGGCCCGTTCGCCCTGTACGGGCACGGCCTCGGCGCGATGACGGCGCTCAGCGTGACGCGTGCGCTGCACGAGGCGGGCCTGCCGGGCCCGGCGTTCCTCGCCGTCGGCGCCTGGTCGCCGCCGTACCCGTTCGCCTGCCTGCCGGATGTGCGACGGGCCTCTGACGCCGAACTGCTGCACATGCTCAGCGGCGAGGGCGCCGTGCCGTCCGGCAGCGACGAGGGGATCTGGCTGCGGGCCGTGCTGCCCGAACTCCGCGCCGACCTGGAACTGGCACAGGACCTGCAGGAGGCGGCCGACAATCCCTGCGAGGCGGGGCCGCTCACCACCCCGGTGCTCGTCGTCGCCCCGCAGGACGACCCGCGCACGGCACACGCCACAGTCGAGCGCTGGTCCCGGCTGACCAAGGGACCCGTCGTGCTGCGGACCGTGCCCGCACGCCACTTCCTGCACCGCGGCAGCCCCGACATGCCCCGGCTGCTGGGCCGGGCCTGCCGCGTCGCCCGACGCCTCGTCCAGGAGCCCGAGCCCGTCGGCTGATCCCGCGACGCGGGCACCGGCCGCGCGCATACGACGTCACAACACCGAGACCACCCGCACGCCGTGACGCGGCCACCCTGCCGCCAGCGTGCACCGTCGCCGTCGCCGTCGCCGGTGAGCGGGGCGGTCCGGGAAACTCATCCCCCGCGCTTTCGCGGGTACGCCCACCGCGGTCCTCCCCCCACGACCGGCCCACTCGCGCCCACGGTCGCCGGATGCTCGGGCTCTGCTCGCACTCGGCTGTACCCCTGCTCGGGGAAACCGGCTTCGACCGCAAACTGCCCTTAACGTGGCGCTCCCGACCGTTGTGGACACAGGCAGGCCAGGAGAGGGTCATGGGGGGAAGGCAGTGGGGGCGCGGCCGGTACGGTCCGGTCCGGCCCAGGTGCGCCCCTTCGCGCTCCGCGCACCCTTCACCCACTCCTGGCGTCCTCGCCTCACCGGGCCGTCGCACACCCTTCGGACCCTGCCGCCCCGGGCACGGCGCCCGGGCCCTCTCCGAACCCCGCACGCTCGTTCCGCGCCCGCAGAAAGGAGAGAGGGGACCCGGCCACCCGCAGCGGGCGGCGCACCCCCGGACGTCATGACACCTCATCGCTTCCCGAACGCGCCGATCTCCGTGGTCGTCCGCCCCGGGCACCCTTCCCACCCGACGCCGTGGGACATCGAGCTGCACGGCCCGCTCGACGCCGCCGCGCTGGACGACCTCCTCGTCGAGCTCACGGCCGGCGACACGGGCCGGCCCGCCGAGCGCCACCGGCTGGTGCGGCACGGCGCCGACCGGCACACGCTGCGGTTGCCCGTGGCGCAGCCGGCGCCCGCCGCCCTCGTAGCGGGCCGCATCGCCGACCGGCTCACCGAGCCGTCGCCCACCGCCGACCGCCCGCTGACTCCCGCTCAGCACGCCGTCCTCGCCCGCTGCGGCCCGCACCGCTATGAGGCGCTGCTGCTCGCCGGGGCCGTGCGGCCGGACACGGGCGCGCTGCGCGAGGCGCTGCGGACCGTCGTGGCCGCCCACCCCCAGCTGCGCTCCCGCCTCGGGGGCGGCCGGGAAACACCGGGGGAGGAGGATGTACCGGTGCAGGGGAATCAGCCGCCGGGGCAGGGGAATCCGCCGCCGGGGCAGGGGAATCCGCCGCCGGGGCAGAGGGACCTGCAGGTGGAAGGGGATCTGCAGGTGGAGGAGGACCTGCAGGTGGAGGAGGACCTGCAGGTGGAGGGGGACCTGCTCGTGGAGGGGGAGTTCACCGACGACGCCTCCTTCGCCGCGCTCCTGGACGCGACCGGCCGTACGCTCGACGCGCACACCGGCCTCCAGCTGCGGCTTCTGCTCGCCCGGGACCGCCGTCCGGCCGGACCGCGTGCCGACCGGATCGCGGTCGTCGCCCATGCACTGGCCGTGGACACCGGCTCCTGGCGCATCCTGCTCGACGACTTGACCGCCGCCCTCGGCGCGGCCCCCCGCAGGCTCGCGGCGCCGCCGCAGCCCGCGCCGGACGGCCTGGCCGACTGGGTCGCCGAACTGCGTGAACTGGCCCAGGACGGCACCGAGGCCGGGCACTGGACCCAGGTCGCCGCGCGCAGGTCCTGGATGCCCGGCCCGTCCCGGCCCGCCCGGGTGAGCGGGCCCGGCGCCCGCGGGGCCGAAGGGCCCGGCAGCGCGCAGGGCGAGGCCCAGGACACGGCGTTCATCCTGGAGGAGGAGGCGAGCGAACGGATCACCGACGGTCTGGCCCGGCGGCTCGCGCTGACCACGGGGCAGGTGCTCACCGGGGTGCTCGCCCTGGCCCTCGCCCGCTGGCAGCACACCGACGAGGTCGCCTTCGACGTACGCAGCGACCCGCGGGCCGACCGCGTCAGCCTGCGACGCCACGTGGGCCGGCTCACCGAGCCGTACCCCGTCCACCTCGCGCCCGAGGCGGGCCTCGACCCGCTCGGCCAGCTGACCGCGCTGGCCGACACCCTGGCCGGCTGCGCGGGCCGGGGCGCGGGCGGCGCCGGCTTCGGAGCCTGCCGCGAGTGGAGCCCCGACGCGTCGCTGCGGCACGCCCTGCGCGACCTGGCGCCCGCCCGGGTGTGTCTCGTGCTCGACGACCTCGGCGGACCCCTGCCCGTCTCCGCCCGGCCCCTGCCCGGCGGGCCCGCGTACCCGGTCGAGGTGCGGGCCCGCGTCCACGACGGCAGGCTGTGCCTGCGCCTCGACTGGGCCGACGACCCCGCCGGCGGCATCACCGGCACCTCCGTGCGCGCCCTCGCCCGCCTGTTGCGCGAGCTGCTGGAGGAACTGGCCGGCACGCCCGCCGCCCGGCCCCTGCCCGTCTTCCCCGCCACCCCCCAGCAGTCCGCGCTGTTCACCTGCGGCGACGCGCAGCCCGGCACCGGACACCATGTCGAACAGCTCGTGTGGGTCTGGCACGGCCCGCTCGACCTCGCCCGCTTCACCGCGTCCTGGCAGTCGGTCATCGACTGCGAGACCGTGCTGCGCACCGCGTTCACCGGCGCCCACCCGATGCTCGTCGTCCACGAGCGGGGCACTCCCGACATCACCCGCCGGTCCGTCCACGACGGCGACTGGTCCGCCCTTCTGGAGCACGACCGGCTGCGCGGCTTCGACCTGCGCCGGCCCGGAGCTCTGCGCCTGACCCTGCTGGAGAGGGAACCGGCCCGGCCCGCCGGCCCGGCCGCGCCCACCTGGATCCTCGTCACCTACCACCGCGCCCTGCTCGACACCCGCAGCGCGCACATCCTGCTCCGCGAGTTCTACCGCGCCTATCTCTCCGGCGGCACCCTGCCCGGCGGCGAACGCCGGCCCGATCTGCGTGACTACAGTGCCTGGGTCGCCGCCCAGGACCCGCAGCCCGCGCAGGGGTTCTGGGCCGACAGCGCACCGCCCGACGGTGCGGTGTCCCGGCCCACCCGGCCCGCCGGGCCCACCGGCCTGACCGGCGTCGGCCACGCACGGCTGCGCCTGGACCCCGTCGAGACCACCCGTCTCGCCCGCTGGGCGGGCACCTGGGGCACCGCCGAGAGCAGCGTGCTGCAGGCCGTGTGGGCGCTGCTGATCCACTGGGGGTCCGCGGCCGGCGCAGCCGCCCCGGTCTCGTTCGGGGTGACCGTGTCGGGGCGGGGCATACTCTTCGACGGCGCTGCCGGGATGCCGGGGCCGCTGCGCAACGCGCTGCCGATGTCCGTGGAGGTGGACCCGGCGAGCACCGTGCCGGGCCTGCTGCGGCAACTGCGGGACCGCGCCCTGGACATGGCCGCCTACGAATGGGTGCCCAGCGACTGGATCCGGTCCTGGGGCGGAGGCGGGCCGGGCGGTGGCGGGTGCGCCGACACCGTCGTCGTCTTCGAGGACGCCCCGCATCCGGTGGACGGGCTGGAGGCCGAACTCGCCGCCCACGGCATCCGCGGCGAGTTCCCGGTGACCGTGCCGGCCCGCACCGTGCCGCCGATCGGGCTGCTCGCCCACCACGACAGCTCGGGCGGCCTGGTCCTCACCGGCGTCTACGACCGGGCCCTGTTCGAGAAGGAGACGGTGGCCGAACTGCTCGCGCTGAGCGCCATGCTGCTGCGCGTGCTCCCCGTGGCGGCGGGGGAGTACACCACCGTCGCCGAGGTGCTCAAACTCCTGGAGGACCAAGCCGTGCCGCGCCTGGCCCAGGGCCCCGTGGCCCGGCGGGACATCCCGCTGCTCACCCTGCGCGCGGCCGGGCACGAGCGGGCGGGCACCATCTGCCTGATCCCGCCGCCGGACGCGCCCCCGACCTGCTACGACCTGCTGCCCGACCTCTACGCGGGCCCCCAGGAGCTGCTGGTGCTGCTCACCGACGCCGACGGCGCGCAGCCGGCGCTGGCCGCGCACGGAGTCGGCCGGTCGCTGCTGCTGGGCGGTTTCTCCGGGGCGGGCGCGCTCGGCTGCGACCTGGCCCGGCGTATCGGGGAGGACGGCGGCAGCCCGCCCCGGGTGGTGCTCGCCGGCGGGGCCCAGGACGAGCGGGAGCGGACCCGCCACCTGGCCCGGGCCCTGCGGGACGCCGGCGCGCAGGACATCTGACGGCACACGGGGTGCCGGGAGCGCCGGAGCGGGCCAGGGGCGCACGCCCCCCGCCTCGTCGCCGTACGGCCGGCAGCCCCTCCATGTGCGCTCCGGCGGCGTTCGAGCGGTGCTCGTCCGGCGTCGTCCAGGGTGGCTGCGACAGGGGAGACCCGCCGGTGGCAGGCCTGCTCGCAGCCCGGCCGGCGACGGCGCGAAGGGGCGGACATGAGGCGGTGGCGGGGCGGCGGCCTGTGGGCGCTGGCATGCTCCTGCGGGCGGCGGCTGCACCGCTCCCTGGCGGCACTCGGCGCCGGCTACGCGGGCCCCGCGGTCTACTGCCAGGCGCTGCTGGCGCCTTCGCCGGCCGCGCACCTGGGTGATCCCGTCACACCGCGCGACGCGGCGGCGCCGGGCCTGACCGGTCCGCCGCCCGGGCATCCCGAGCGGCTGTGCGCGGAGCGTCCGTTGTCCGTGCAGGAACGGCGGCTCGCCCGCGACATGTGGCCGGCGCACTACCGCGACTGACAGCGGCGCTTCACCGCGCCGGGCGCCGCCGTCCGGTGCCGCCGGAAAACCGGCGCCCGGACGGACGGCGTGGCGGGAGGATCTACCACTCGATCAGCGCGAAACTCGCGGCCATGCCCCCGCCGAAGCCGGCCAGCAGGACCAGCTCACCGGGGCGGAAGGAACCGGCGCGGACGGCCGCGTCCATGGTGATCGGGATGGAGGCGGCACCCGTGTTGCCGTAGGTCTCCACCGTCCGGTGCATGGTCGCACGCGGCAGGTGCAGCTCCTCGAAGACGGCGTCGAGCATGACGCCGTTGGCCTGGTGCGGGATGAAGTGGCTGATGTCGGCGGCCTCGACCCCGGCCTCGTGCAGGAAGTTCTTGACCAGCTGCGGCAGTTGCTCCATCACGAAGCGGCGCACCTCACGCCCGTCCATCGCGAAGTACTGCAGACTCGCGTCCAGGCCGTCCTTGTCCAGCGGCATCCGGCTGCCGCCCGCGGGCACCCGGATCAGGCCGGTGAGGTCGCCGAAGGTGTGCAGGGCGACGCGTCGCACGATCGGGCCGGCTCCGGTGGGGACGGTCGGTCCGAGGACCATCGCGCCGGCGCCGTCCCCGAAGAGGATGACCGTCTTGCGGTCGGCCGGGTTCAGGATGCGCGAGTAGACGTCCGCGCCGATGACCAGCGCGTAGCCGCCCCGGTAGACCAGGGTGCCCGCCACCGAGGACAGCGCGAACACCGTGCCGGAGCACACCGCGTTGACGTCGAAGGCCGCGGTGCCCACCGCGCCGAGGTGGTGCTGGACGTAGGCCGCCGTGGGCGGCTGCGGACGGTCCGGCGTGGAGGTGGCGACCGCGATCACGGTCAGCTGCTCGGGCGTGATGCCCGCGGCCTTCAGCGCGGCCCGCCCCGCGGCCGTGGCCAGGTCCGAGGTGGCCTGGCCGTCGGCGGCCCAGCGCCGCTGCCGGATGCCGGTCTTGCGGGTGATCCATTCGTCGTCCACACCGGCCGGTGCACCGACCTCATCGTTGGAGACGATCCGTTCCGGTACGTAGGCACCCGTACCGAGAACGCGGAACCGGACGTCGGTCATGCGGCTGCCCTCCCCTCAGGTGGTCGTGGAATGGCTGTGCGAAGGTCCGGCGCGGGGTGCGCCACCAAGGAGCGGCGGCGCACCCCGCGCCGGGACGAACGGGCCGTACGCGCGCGGCGTGGGGAGCCGCACGCGCACTCACCGGCCCGGCGAAGGCCCGTCAGCGGGCCTCGTAGAGGCGCTTGTGGCCGCTGATCCCGGCCAGCCGGAACGGGCCGGTGGTCTGCGCCTCGGTGGAGTGGTCGCCGCCGTCGGCGGGCAGCCTGCGCTCGTGCAGGTCGCGGTAGCCGGCGTAGTCGACGCTCTTGCGCCGGTCGATCACCTGCTGGTTCTCCTCGGTGCGCAGATGCTCGCGGTAGCCGGCGACCACGGTCCCGGAGAAGAACTCCGCGACGCTGCCGGAGCCGTAGCTCAGGAAGGCGACGGACCGGCCGGTCAGGTCGTCCGCCTGGTCGAGCAGCGCGGCCAGGCCCAGGTACACCGACGCGGTGTAGCTGTTGCCGATGACGCTGTTGTACGCCGTGGTCAGGCCGAGGGCGCGCTCGATGGCGTCCTTGTCGGTGTCGTGACCGCAGAAGTTCAGCAGGTGGCGGTGGGCCTTGTAGGCCATCTTGGTGAACGGCTGGTGGTAGACGAACGCGGCGAACTCCTCCAGCGAGCGCCCGTCCTGCTCCGCGTAGTCCTTCCAGGCGCCCTCGACGGCCTGCAGGTAGGCGTTGATGGACTCCTGCCCGTCGACCAGGGCGGCGTCGCGGTAGTTCGGGCGCCAGAAGTCCATGACGTCGGCGGTGAACAGGCCCGACGGCTCCTCGATCCGCACCAGGGCCGGGTCGGCGGAGACCAGCATGGCCACCGCGGCCGCGCCCTGCGTCGCCTCGCCCGGGCTGTCCAGCTCGTACTTGGAGACGTCGCTCGCCACCACCAGGACCTGCTGCGAGGGGTCGCGGCGGACCAGGCCGATGGCGAACTGCAGGCCCGCGGTCGCCCCGTAGCAGGCCTGCTTCAGCTCGACGACCCGGCAGGCCGACTGCAGCCCGAGCAGGGAGTGCACGTACACGCCGGCCGACTTCGCCTGGTCGATGGAGGACTCCGTGGCGAACACGACCGTGCGGATGCGGCTCTTGCCGTGCCGGGCGATGATGGGCGCGGCCGCGGCGGCGCCCATGGTCACGATGTCCTCGTCGGCGGCCGGCACGCTCATCGACCGCTGCCCGATGCCCACGTGGTACTTGCCGATGTCGGTGCCGTTGTACTCGGCGAGCGCCGTGTGCGGCAGGACGAACTCGGTGCTCGCGAACGACAGGTCGTGGATTCCGATCGATATGGACATGCCCTATGCACCAACCTTTGCGGTGTTGTTGTCGCGTTCCAGCTGGACGTGCGCGCGCATGAGTTCGCCGGGGTTCGTCTGCGCCGCGAGCAGGGAGAGTTCACCGCACAGCACGGTCGCGGCGGCGATGACCGCCAGCCGGCGTGCGTTCTCCCCGGGTTCGCGCTCCTCCAGGCAGCCGAGCCGGGTCAGGTTCGTCTCCACGAAGCCCAGGCCCTTGCCGTTGCCGACCGTGCCCATGATCAGGTTGGGCAGGGTGCAGGCGAAGTACAGGTCGCCGTCGCGGTCCTCGGCCATGACGACGCCCTGCGAACCCTCGACGATGTTGGCCGCGTCCTGGCCCGTGGCCAGGTAGAACCCGAGCAGCATGTTCGCGAAGTGGGCGTTCGCCGAGCGGATGCCGCCGGCGAGGAGGGTGCCGAGGAGGTTCTTGCGGATGTTCAGCTCGACGATCTTGGCGGCCGTGGTGTGCAGGACGCCCTCCACCACGTCACGCGGCACGAGCAGCTCCGTGACCACGTTCTTGCCGCGGCCGAGGATGCCGTTGATCGCGGTCGCCTTCTTGTCCGTGCAGTAGTTGCCCGAGATCGACCCGTAGGAGATGCCGGGGATGGTCTCCAGCAGGTGCTTGAGCAGGGCGTCCGAGGCGAGCGTGGCCATGTTGTGCCCGGAGGCGTCGCCGGTGGCGAACTCGAACCGCAGGAACAGCAGGTTGGCGTTGATCTCGTGCCGGATGCCGATGAGCCGGGCGAAGCGGCTGCAGCCGCGCACCACTTCCTGCAGCTCGTCGGTGCGGGACTCGATGGTCCGGGCGGCGGTGAGCGCGGTCTGCGCGTCCGTCGCCTCCACCAGCACCGAGCGGGTCATCCGCTCGTCGACCAGGGTGGCGACGATGCCCTGCTCGGCCAGCATGGACACCTTCGCGCCGCGGCCCACCGAGGGCCACAGCGGCGACTCGTAGGTGGCGAGCGGCACCTGTGTCTCGGTGGTGGCGACGTTCCCCGAAATGCGAAGGGGTCCCACCCAGCGCATCGGGACCCCGGCTATGGCGTGTGTGTCGGTCATCGTGTGCTTCCCGTCATCTCGTGGAGGGCCTCGACGGAGCTGGACCGCTGGGCGAGTCGCCGCGTGTCGATGCCCCGGTCGGCGCAGAAGGAACGAAGCTCGCCGTGGATCAGCAGATCGCAGCGGGTGAGGTCGGCGGGGGTGCGCGCGCCGAGCATGGTCTGCAGCGCCGCCAGCTGGTCCAGCCAGGTGGTGATCTGCGCGACGAGCGCCGGGACGCCGCCGTCGAGCAGGGTGCGCAGGAATCCCGCGGACGAGCCGACCGCGCGGGCGCCGAGCGCCAGTGCGCGGGCCACGTCCAGCGGGTGGCGTACGCCGCCGGAGGCGAGGACGGGCAGGCCGACGTCCTGCGCGTCCAGCAGGCAGGCGGCGGTGGACTGCCCCCAGCCGTGCAGGAAGGCGTAGTCGGCGAGGTCCCGGCGGCCGTTCTCGATGCGGGCGAAGTCCGTCCCGCCGCGGCCGCTGACGTCCGCCGCCGCCACGCCCAGGTTCTGCAGCGTCAGGATGGTCTGCCGGCTCAGCCCGTTGCCGACCTCCTTGACGATCACCGGGATGTCGACGGCCGCCGCGATCTTCTCGATCTGCGGACCCCAGGAGGCGAACGACCGGTCGCCCTCCGGCATCGGCGTCTCCTGCGCCGTGTTGATGTGGATCTGCAGCGCGTTCGCCTCCAGCAGGTCGATGGCACGCCGCGCGTTGTCGACCGACGTCGTCGCGTTGATGTTGGCCATCACGAACCCGTCCGGGTTCTCCTCTCGCAGGACGCGGAACGTGCCGGCGCACGAGGGGTCCTTGAGGTAGGCGTTCATGGAGCCCGACGCGATGGGCACCCCGGTCTCGCGGGCGGCGGTGGCCAGGTCCCGGTTGATCTCGCCCGTCTTGACGCTGCCGCCGGTCATCGCGTTGATGTAGATCGGCACCTGCCAGGCGATGCCCGCGAAGGACGTGCCCAGGGACACGTCCGGGCGGTCGATGCCGGCCAGGGCGTGATGGACGAAGGCCACCTCGTCGAACTGGTTGCGTCCGCTGTGCGCGTGATGCTGCTCGATGGCGAGGCGGACGTGGTCGTCCTTGCGTTGAGCGCTCATTCCTCGATCCCTTCCAGGGCGGGGCGGACGGGCAGGGGCAGCACCCCGTCGCTCTCCCACCGTTGCCGTACGTGTGTGATGTCCCGCGACGCCTCGGCGTCCAGCAGGGCGATGCCGCAGTCGCCGCCCCCCGCCCCCGACGGCTTGGCCGCGCCGCCGACGGCCTCGGCGGCGTCGCACAGCGCTTCGAGCCGGGGCGTGAAGATGCCGAGACCGACCTCGTCGTCCAGGCGGGCCAGCTCCGTGCGGGCCCGGCGGATCTGCTGCTTCAGGCCCGCCGGGTCGCCGGCCTCAAGCGCGTCGATCGCCGAGCGCACACAGTCGGTCGTGGTCTGCACGAACCTCTGGTGGGAGGCGGTGCCCCGCCAGGTGCGGCGGTGCAGATCGGACACCAGGGACGCGGTGGAGGCGGGCTCCCCGGTCCAGCCGACCTCCAGCGACACCCCCGTCGGCGGCGGCAGCCGGCGCACCGAGTGACCCGGCCAGGGCGCGCTGAGCGTCCTGTCCACCCCGAGGCGGCGGGCCAGGTCCAGCACGAAGGCCCGGTCGGGTGCCTGGTAGGCGATCCAGCCGCCCCAGGTGCTGGCGGCGAGGTCGCCGCCGGAGCCCTTGGGGTCGAGTTCGGCCGTGGCGAGCATGGCCAGCCGGAACTGCTCGTCGTTCGACAGCTGAAGTCCGCAGAAGGACGCCACGGCCGCCACCGTCGCCACGGTCACCGCACCGCTGGAGCCCAGACCGTACTTGCGGCCGCCGTCATGCAGACGGCTGCCGACCGAGACGTCCAGCGCGGGCACCGGCAGGCCGCGTTCGGCCAGCAGCCGGCCCACGGTCTCGATCGCCGACACCACGTGCGCCAGGGCGCCGCGTGCCCGCCCGGCGTCGCTCGCGCCGCACACGACGAGCCGGCCCTCGTGCCACCGCCAGCCCACGGGCCGCGCCAGGAGATCGGAGGAGACGACGACGTCGGCCGCGCCGGCGCCGGGGCCGGGCTCGGCCACGGTGACGGTGACCCGCCGGTCGACCGCGACGAGGATCGCCGGGGTGCCCGGCTCCACCACCGCGTACTCGCCGGCGACGAACAGCTTGCCCGGCGCGTGCCGGACCACCGTGCGCTGACGGGTCCTCACGCGTCCTCGCCCAGCAGGCGGGCGCCGGGTCCCGGACCGGCGACGAGCACCGTGCCCTGCGGGGCGGCGTCGCGGACGGCCGCCGCGACGCGCTCGGCGTCCGCACGCCGGCACAGCACCTTCACGTTGGGCCCGGCGTCCATGGTCGCGTAGGCCAGGACACCGTCCCGCCGCAGCTGCAGCACACTGTCGAGCACGGTCACCGAGGCCGCCGACAGGTAGCGCACCGCGGGACGCGCCGCCAGCATCGTGGCGTGCATGCCGAGCGCGTTGCGCTCCGCGATCTCCCCCACGGCCTGGAGGTCGCCGCGCAGCAGCGCCGCGCGCATGTCCGTCAGGTCGTCCTTGCTGGAGGCGGCCCACGGCCGGTACAGCGGCGAGGTGTCGACCGTGCGGCGCATGGCCTCCCGGCTGGAGACGTCCTTGGGCCCGGCGTTGACCACGGCGACGACCAGGGCCGGGTCGATGTCGGCCGTGGGCACCGGCTCGGCGTAGGAGGCGAGGTCCGCCTCCTCGGCCGGGCCGGATTCGGGGCCTGCGTGCCAGACGGCGAAGCCGCCGAAGACCGACCGGGAGGCCGACCCGGACCCGCGCCGCGCCAGCCGGGACAGGGCGGCGGCGTCCAGGTCGAGGCCGTAGGCGGCGGCCGCGGCCACGGCGAGGGCGGCGAACCCGCTGGCGGAGGAGGCGAGTCCGGCCCCGGTGGGCACGGTGTTCCTGGTGTCCACGACCGCTCGCTCCGGGCGCCCGGCCGTCTCCCGCACCAGCTGCAGGAAGGCGGTGATGCGGCGCAGCGCCTCACCCGTGGCCGGGGCGCCGTTGAGCTCGGCCGTGTCGTGCTCGGCCGCCGGATCGAGCCGGACCCGCGTGGTCGTGGGGAACACGTCGAGTGTCATCGACAGGCTGGACGTCCAGGGCAGGACGAGACGCTCGTCGCGCTTGCCCCAGTACTTGATCAGCGCGATGTTCGGGTGTGCGACGGCGGTGGCGCTCGCGTGGGCGCCCTGCCGCTGCGGCCTGATCGCCGTGGTGGTCGGGTGGTCACTGAGCATGGTTGTCGAGCCCCTTCAGCGGTACGACCCAGGTCTGTACGGCGCCGGCCTCGTGCAGCTGCCGGGTGACCTCCCGGGCGTCTTCGGGCCGGGTCTGTGCGATGACGCAGCCGCCCAGACCACCACCGGTGATCTTGGCTCCGAGGCTGCCTGCCTTCAGTGCGGCGCCGACCAGCTCGTCGATCCGCTCGGTGCTGAGGCCGGCCGCGCGCATCAGCTCGTGATAGTCCGTCAGCCGTTCGCCGAGATCCTCGGCTCTGCCCTCGGCGAGGGCCTTGCGGGCCGCCTCGGTCAGCTCCGAGGCCCGGCCGACGAAGCTCTCCTGCGCTCCGCCGCGGCGCCTGAAGCCCTCCCGCAGCAGTTCGACGGCTTCCTTGGTGCTGCCCGGCACGCCGCTGTCGGCGACGATGAACAAGCCGTCGCAGCCGATGGCCACCGGCTCGGTGCGGCCCGCCTGGAACAGCAGCGGATGGGGTGCGCCGACGGTCTTGGCGTCCACGCCGCTGGCCCGGCCGTGTGCCATGTTCTCGGCCGTCTGCACCAGGTCGAACACCGTGTCCTCGGACAGTTCGCGGCCGAAGAGGTCGGCCAGGGCGAGGACGATCGCGCGGGAGCTGGCCGCGCTGGAGCCGAGGCCCCGGCCGTGCGGGACGGCACCGTCCAGGATCACGTCCAGGTGCGGCCCGCCCGTCACCCCCATGAGCGTCTTGAACTCCCGGGTCAGCCGGCGCAGGCCGTCGGAGGCCTGGGTCACCAGGGCCCGTGAGGCGGAACCGGTCATCGTGTACGACAGGTCGTCCTGACCGTCGCAGGCCCGGGACGACCACCCGGCGCTTGCCGTGACCGCGAGCTGAGGAATCGGAAGGGCGAGCGCCGGCGCTCCGTAGACGACGGCATGCTCCCCCAGCAGGATGGCTTTGGCGTGGGCGCGACCGATGCCGACCGAGCGGACCCGGCGGCCTTCTGATAACCCCTCCGCTGAGGTCGGTAGAGTCAACGCACTCAGCTCCCTTTGTCTGTTCTGCGTGCAGATCGCGTGGTCATGGGATCGCTTCGTCCAGAGTTCTGAGATAGGCATGAAGCAGGACGCCAGATGCGTGCGCCGCTCGCTGCGAGGGCACGGAGCGTCAACCGCCGTACGACGACCTGGCATGGCGCGGGCCGGGTGTGGGGGCGCGCGGGCTTACGTCGTGGCGAAGGGCGTCGGGCATCGACGCACAGCACCTGAAGCGAGCGGTTGCTCGGACACGGAAGAAAACGGATGCCGTACGCGCAAGGACACGGTCCCTGGGCGGCTCAGCGGCGGGTACGGCACGCGATCCACTGCCTCGCAGCAAATTTTGGGCAGGGTGGGCGTGGGTAGATAGTGACACGGGGGTTCCTCCGGCGCCAACACCCCGCAGAAGTGACCTGGGCCACGGCCGCGCGCCGCGCCGTCGCCCGGCCCCGGGGCTGCCGCGTTCGGGCGCCGGCCGCGCCCTGAGCGTGGGTGGAGGATCGATTGGCGACGGCTTGACGCCCACCTGGTGGTGGCTTGGCGCCCAGGCCCTCGGCCCGTAGGGTCGCGCACACCGGCGGCCCGGCGAGGCGAAGGGGACCCCGGCGGGTGGTCCGCCGACGCAGTCCGCGCGAGGCCTGTCGATGGCCGCAGCGGGCCATGAAATGGGGGTTTTCACGGATGGCTGACGATCCCGCACGCGCGGACGCGTGGCGCATGGCGGAGCTGGAGCGCGAGGTCTCGCAGCTTCGCCGCAGCAACGAGGCCCTGCGGGAGTACGTGGCCCAGGAGCTGGAACGTCGCGACGACGAACTCTCCCGGCCCGCGCCGCGCATCCCCGAACCACCGCGTCCCCTGGTCGAGTTCCGCGTCCTCGGCCCCATCGAGGCCGTCGTCGGCGGCCGTCTCGTCGACCCGGGAGCGCCCAAGCAGCGCGCCCTGCTGGCGCTGCTGGTCAGCAAGGTGGGCGAGCCGGTGGCCGTCGACGTGATCGTGGAGGAGCTGTGGGCCGGGAAGGCGCCGCCGTCGGCGATCGCCTCGCTGCAGGCGTACGTCGCCAACCTGCGGCGCATGCTGGAGCCCGGCCGCGCGCCCCGCACCCCGCCGGTGGTGCTGCGCACCTACGGCCGCGGCTATCTGCTCGACGGCCGGGTCGTCGAGGTCGACGTCCACCGCTTCAGCGAGCGGGCCGTCGCCGGCTGGCAGGCGCTGGACGGGGGCGATCCGCAGGGCGCGGTCGACGAGTTCGAGGCGGCGCTGGCGCTGTGGCGCGGGCCGGCGTACGCCGAGGTGGCCGACGCCCTCGGGGTGCGGCCGGACGTGGCCCGGCTGGAGGAGCTGCGGCTGTCGGTGGTCGAGGGGCGCTGCGCGGCCCTGCTCGCGGCCGGCGCCCATGAGGTCGCGGTGGCCGAGCTGGAGGCGTTCGTGCGGGCCCATCCGCTGCGCGAGTACGGCTGTGAGCTGCTGAGCCTCGCCCTGTACCGGGCGGGCCGGCAGGCCGACGCGTTGACGGTGCTGCGCACCAACCAGCGACGGCTGGCCAAGGAGCTGGGGATCGATCCGCGGCCGTCGCTGCGGCTGCTGGAGAAGCAGATCCTCGACCAGGCGCCGTCCCTGCGCTGGCGCGAGCGTCCCACGGCGGTCGCGAAGCCGGCCAGGCCCCGCGGGCCTCGCGTGGCGGCGTGGCCCGCACCCGCCGGGCCCGAGCCGTCCGCCCGCGCGGCGGACACCGCCGAGCGCCGGGTGCCCTGGGCCGCGCTGGCCGGCACCGGGCCGGCCGCGGGCTGACCCTCCACGGCAGTCCCCCTCGGCCCACCGAGGGGGACTGCCGTGCCGCGTCACCGCGGGCGGTGGCCCTCACGCATGCTCGGCCCGGCGCGGCGGCGAGCCGGCCAGCGGGGAGGAGTCCTCGTAGCGGACCTCGTAGACGCGCTCGGCGAACTTCCAGCCCTCACCGGTGCGCTGGTAGCGGTCGTGGTAGATGGCGTAGTTCATCCCGCCCCGCCCGTCGACGGCACGTCCGATCTCCGTCATGTACGCGCGGCCGGAGGCGGTGTCGCCGTCCAGCTCGATCAGGCCCGGGTGCGTGTTCTGCACGAGGAAGTCCACCACGTGCGGCACCCGCCTGCCCCAGGCGCGGATCGCCTCGCGCCCCTCAAGGTCGACGGGGATGTTCGGCATGCGCAAAGCGCCGTCCGGTGTGAACAGCAGGGCCATCCGGTCGTAGTCGCGCATCATCGTCGCATCCGTGAACTCACCGCGCAGCGCCTCGATCTCGACGCGGTCGGCGATGGCTTGCAGGTCCCTCATCGCTCACTTCCTTCTCAGTGCCTCGAACACCGTGCACGACCGGCTCGCACCGCCATGGAGGTGCCGGGCTTCCGTGTTCGTCTTGACAGGTAGACGGTGCGGTGCCGGGCGAATGTGACGGGGTTTCACGGACGAGTGAACGTGTGCGAAAAGGACATTCGACGGCCGGGCGAGCGGACCAAGTCGGCGCCAAGTCCACGCGCCTACGCTCGCGATGGCGTCAATGGCGTCCACAGAAGTCGTACGTCACGTACGTCATGCGCCTGGAAGCGGCCTCGCGGCCGCCGGGGCGGCCGACCGGCACCAAATGCGCCGACCTTGCGTGCCCCGGCGGCCCGAGACACCCCCACATGAAAGGAAAGCGCATGGTCAATCGGCGATCCTTCCTCGTCGGCGCGGGCGGGGCGGCGCTGGCCGCGACCGGGCTGGCCAGCCCCGCGTTCGCCCGGTCCTCCCGCGGCGGCAAGTGGCACCGGCTGAGCCACCACCTCGGGGGACGGCTGGTGCTGCCGTCGGACGCGGACTATCCGACGGCGAAACAGCTCTACCTCGCCCAGTTCGACCACATCCATCCGCAGGCGATCGCCTACTGCACCTCGCCCGCCGACGTGGCGCTGTGCCTGCGCTTCGCCGAGTACCACGACGTGCCCATCGCCGTGCGCAGCGGCGGCAACTGTGCCGGCGGCTACTCCACGAAGCCGGACAGTCTCGTCATCGACGTGTCGCAGATGAACCAGATCTCCATCGGCTCGAAGTCCGTGAAGCTCGGGCCGGGGGCGGCGCTCGTCGACATCACCGACAAGCTCTCGCGCAACGGGCTGTCCATCGCCGACGGCTACTGCCCGTCCGTGGCGGCCGGCGGATTCCTCAGCGGCGGTGGCGCGGGCCCGTTCACCCGGGCCATGGGCATGGCCACCGACAGCGTGACCAAGGCGCAGGTGGTCCTCGCCGACGGCCGCCTCGTCACCGCCTCACCGCACGAGAACCCCGACCTCTACTGGGCCGTACGCGGCGGCGGAGGCGGCAACTTCGGCGTCGTGACCGGATACCAGATCACCCCCGAACCGCTCACCGACCTCGACACCTGCACCCTCTTCTGGCCCTGGGACCAGGGGCTGGAGGTGTTCGAGGGCTGGTCGAAGTGGCAGGCCGACGCACCGTGGGCGATCGGCAGCGCGCTGCTGATCACGCTCATGGACGCCGCGCCCGGCAAGGTCCCGGTGCTGTCCGTCTTCATGGGCTCGGTGGACACCGGCGGCATCCTGGCCCCGGAGGTCGAGCGGCTCATCTCGCTGGTCGGCCGTCCTCCGGCGCGGCGGCAGCCCGTCAAGGCGCCGTACAAGAAGATCATGATGGGCTTCTACAACTGCGACGACAAGACGGTCGACGAGTGCCACCGCGTGAGCACGTGGCCCGACGCCCTGCTGCCTCGGATGGAGTACGGCATCTGGCGCAGCCGCCTGTTCAGCAAGCCGCTGCCGCGCGGGGGATGGTCGGACGTCCTGCAGGTGTTCGAGGACGAGAGGTGGCCGGGGCAGATGCGCCAGCTGCAGCTCGTCACCATGGGCGGCAAGGCCAACACCGTCGCCCGCGACGCCACCGCGTTCGTGCACCGCGACACCATCTTCTCCATCGCCTACCTCGCCGCGAACTACACCGGGCCGGTCTCCGCCGAGACGGTGACCTCGGCGGAACACTTCGCCGACACCGGCTTCAACGTGATCGACCCGTACTCCAACGGCGAGACGTACCTGAACTTCTACGACCCCCGCGACCCGAACTGGGAGAAGTCCTACTACGCCGAGAACTACCCCCGCCTGATGCGGATCAAGGACAAGTACGACCCGTACAACATCTTCAACCACGACCAGAGCGTGCGGTGATCCGCGCGTAGGGCGCCGCGCTGGTGCGGCCCGGCACGGCGCATGCCGGCCGGGCCGCACCGGCCTGTCAGGTGCCCGCCCGCGCTCGACCGGACCTCAAGTCCGCCGACCGATACTCGGGGCTCCAGGACGGCACGGACCCATGGAGGCTGCGCTTCCTCGCTCCCAGACACCGCCCCCCATGCCGTCGCTCCGGCGAACGATCTCATCGGCAGCGCCCTTCTCAGCCGCCGGCGGCCACCTGTCCTCGACCGGCGAGGAGATCCCCCCACCCAGTCGCACCACCGGGGCAGGCCCTGGCCGCAGGGCCACCTGTCGCTGTCGGACTCCGAAGAGAACCAGGGAAGTTGAGGGCATGACCAGCACCCGTACCAGCCCCGCGGAGGCCGTCGAGGACGCACTCCGCCAGTTCTTCGCCGCGCGCCGGGCCGAGGCCGCGGCGATCGGCCCGGCCTGCGCCGACGTGGTCGCCGAGTTGGAGACCTACGTGCTGCGCGGCGGCAAGCGCGTGCGCCCGACCTTCACCTGGCTCGGCTGGCTCGGCGCCGGGGGCGACGAGGACGGCGACCTGGCGCAGGCGGTGGTGCGCACCGGCGCCGCGCTGGAACTCTTCCACGCCTACGGCCTCATCCACGACGACGTCATCGACGCCTCCCCCACCCGCCGCGGCGCCCCCGCCGCACACGTGCTGTTCGCCGAACGGCACCGGGACCGCTGCTGGAACGGGGACGCGGAGCTGTTCGGCACGGGCACCGCGATCCTGATCGGCGACCTCGCCCAGGGCTGGGCCGACGACCTGATCCGCGAGTCCGGGCTGCCGGCGCCGGCTCAGGCGCGGGTGGCCCCGGTGTGGTCGGCCCTGCGCACCGAGGTGCTGTGCGGCCAGCTGCTCGACGTCACGGCCGAGGCGGCGGGCGCCGAGGACATCGACACACCGCTGCGGGTCAACCAGTACAAGACGGCCTCCTACACGGTGGAGCGCCCGCTGCACATCGGCGCGGCGATCGCGGGCGCGGACGCCGGGCTGGTCGCCGCCTACCGGGCCTTCGGGCGGGACGTCGGCGTCGCGTTCCAGCTGCGCGACGACCTGCTGGGTGTCTTCGGCGCCTTCGAGGAGACCGGCAAGCCCTCCGGCGGGGACCTGGTGCAGGGCAAGCGCACCATGCTGCTCGCGGTCGCGCTCAAGTACGCCGACGAGCAGGACCCGGACGCGGCGAAGTTCCTCCGGGCCAGGATCGGGACGCCGATCACCGACGAGGAACTGGCCGCGCTGCGCGCTGTCATCACCGACGTCGGAGCGGTGGACCACATCGAGCGCGACATCGCCCGGCGCACCGACCGGGCGCTGGCCACGCTGCGGGCGAGCAGCGCGACCGACTACGCCAAGGAGCAGCTGACCGCCATGGCGATCAGCGCGACCCAGCGCAGGTCATGACGGCGAGCGCCCCCGCCGAGGCGCACCGGGCGGACCCGCCCGCGTGTGCCTCACCAGCGGCGGGCGCAGCGCCCGGAGTTGCGGGGGCGGCGGTGACGCGCCGACGGCCGGGCGCCGGGCGGGAGGGCTCCACCACCCGCCGCGCGCCCGGCCGGCGTGTGCCAGGTCACCATTGGCGGGCTCTTGGCGGGCAGTTGTCTGCCGTGTCACAATTCCGGCACGCCTTCCCTGCCCGAAATCCGCTGTACGGCGGTTGAACGCGTCGCGGGAGCGGCGGGCCACAAGGCGAAGACCGACGCGGCCGGCGACGGCGTGGGCGACGACGAGATCCCTTCGAGCCCGCCTCGCTGAGCCCGGAAACGGCCGCCGAGGCGGCCGCCACCTCCATCACCGCACACCCGCCGGCGGCCCATGGGCGCGGGCGGGCCCTGCCTGTGTCCACGGCACGGTGCGTCCCCGAGCACGCTCACCGAACTGCCCTGCACGGTTCCGGCATGCCCGACATCCTCCCTCCCGCCCGGAGAATCTCGTGCTGCCCGTGACACCTGTGCAGATTCCCCAATGTCCCGCATCTCGCTTGCCGCCGGCTTGGCGTCGGCTGGGCTCCGGCTCCGTGAACGAAGGAGTGACATGCTGAAAGGCTCAGAGATGGCGAACAAGGAATTCAACTACTGCACGACGGGCGCCGGCTCCGCAGCGCTCGGCAGGCCCGGGGTGTACGTCATCCCCGGGCAGCGGTCGGCGGGCGGCAACGGCGATGCGCGCCGCATCGCCGAGCTGGAGCGCGAAGTGCGCGAACTGCGGCGGATGAACGAGACGCTGAAGATGTACTTCGCCAGGGCTCTCGACCTCGACCTGCCTCACCCCGGTGCGGGCCGGGAGACGAGGGTGCCCGGCAGCGGCGTGGAGGCCGAGCCCGCCTTTCGGGGCATGCCGGTCTCCGCGGCGGGCCGCGGCGGGGCGCAGCAGCGCGACAGCGCGGACACGGCCCCGGCCCGGGTGGAGTTGCGGGTGCTGGGCCCGATGGAGGCGAGCGTCGGCGGCCGGGCGGTGGACCTGGGGGCGCCGAAGCAGCGTGCCGCTCTCGCGCTGCTGGTCAGCCAGGTGGGCCGGCCGGTGTCGGTCGATGTGATGCTGGAGGAGCTGTGGGAGGGGCAGCCGCCGCCGTCGGCGATGACGTCGCTGCACGCATACGTGGCCAATCTGCGCCGGGTGCTGGAGCCCGATCGTCCGCCGCGCAAGCCGGCGACGGTGCTGCGCACGCGCGGCCGGGGCTATCTGCTGGACGGCCGGGTCGTGGAGGTCGACGCCCGCCGCTTCAGCGAGCGTGCGACGGCCGGCTGGCAGGCCTTGGACCGGGGCGACCTGCGGCGCGCGCTGGGCGCGTTCGAGGCGGGGCTGGCGCTGTGGCGCGGGCAGGCCTACGCGGAGGTGGCCGACACCGCCCAGGTGGCTCCGGAACGGGTCCGGCTGGAGGAGCTGCGGCTGTCGGCCACCGAGGGCCGCTGTGCGGCGCTGATCGCCGTGGGCGCCTACGAGGTAGCGGTGTCCGAGCTGGCGGCCTTCACCCGGACCCATCCGCTGCGCGAATACGGCTGTGAGCTGCTCAGTCTGGCGTTGTACCGGGCCGGACGGCAGGCGGACGCGCTGGCCGTGCTGCGCACCCATCACAAGCGGATGGCGCAGGAGCTGGGCATCGACCCCAGTCCGGCGCTGCAGCACCTCGAAAGCGAGATCCTGCGTCAGGCGCCGGAGTTGGGCTGAGGCCGCCCCGCCGCCGCGTCCCGGCCCCGCCGGGCCTCCCGGCTCGTGCCGGAAGGCCGTGGCGCGAGGTCGTCAGCTGCCCTCAAGGGCGGGTTCGAGGCCGGGGGTGTTGACCGGAGCCGTGGTGTCGTCGTCGTGGCGCCGGAAGAGTTTGCTGGGCCACCACATCCACCGGCCCACGTCCAGGGTCAGCGCGGTGACCAGCACCGATCGGACGATCATGGTGTCCAGCAGCACGCCGAACGCCACCGTGAAGCCCAGCTCGGCCGCGAACAGCAGCGGCAGGGAGGCCATCGCCGCGAACGTGCCGGCCAGCACCAGACCCGCCGAGGTGATCACACCGCCCGTGGCGGACAGACCCAGCAGCGCGCCGCGCCGGGTGCCCTGTTCCACGGTGATCTCCCGTACCCGGGTGACCAGGAAGATGTTGTAGTCGACGCCGAGTGCGACCAGGAACACGAACGCCAGCAGCGGGAAGGAGGCGTCCGCCCCGGCGAAGTGGAACACGTGGTTGAACATCAGGCTGCTCACACCGAGGGCCGCGGCGAACGACAGCACCACCGTCGCCATGAGCAGCAGCGGAGCGACGATCGCCCGCAGCAGCAGGGCGAGGATGAGGAACACCACGGCGAGCACGATCGGGATGATCACCTTCGAGTCGCGGCCGGCCGCGTCGCGGGTGTCCAGCGTGATCGCCGCGTTGCCGCCGACCTGCGCGTCCGCCGCCTCGATCCGGTGCACCACGTCCCGGACCTGCTTGACGGTGTCCAGGGCGGCCGCGCTGCTGGGGGCGTCCTTCAGCTCCCCGGCCAGGAGGGCGTCGGCGCCCTTGACCACCGGCGGTGAGACGTCGGCGACCCCGGGCACGCCGGCCAGCGCCGTCTTCACCTCGCCCGCCGAGGCGGCCTTGGTCACGACGTAGACGGGGTCGCCCGAGCCGGCCGGGAAGTGCCGGGCCTGGATCTCCTCGCCGACGGCCATCTGCGGCTTGTCGGTGAACTGGTCCTTGCTGGAGAGCCCGTCGGCCTTGAGCCCGACCACGGCGACCGCCATGGCGCCCAGGACGACGGCGGTCCCGATCCACACCGTGCGCGGCCGGCCGGAGATGGCGGTGCCGACCCGGCCCCAGATGCCTTCCCGGGCCGTCTCGGTCGCCCCGTACACCGGCCTGACGGGCCAGAAGATCCAGCGGCCGAAGATGACCAGGAGCGCCGGCATCAGGGTGACCATGGCGAGCAGCCCGACGACGATGCCGATGGCGCTGGCCGGCCCGAGCCCCTGCGTGGAGCGCAACGTGGCCAGCATCAGCAGCGTCAGGCTGACCGCGACGGTGGCGGCGCTGGCGATGATCGCCGGACTGCAGCGGTGCAGGGCCTCCGCCATCGCCCGGTGCCGGTCCTCGTGCCGGCGCAGCTCCTCCCGGTAGCGGGAGGTGAGCAGGAGCGCGTAGTCGGTGGCGGCGCCGAACACCAGCACGGTCAGGATGAAGCTGGTCTGCGAGTTGACGGTGAGTCCGGCGTGCTTGGCCAGCAGATAGATCACCGCCTCGGACGCGCCGAGCGCGCCGAACGCGGAGAGCAGGGGCAGCAGCGGCAGCACCGGGCTGCGGTAGGTGAGCAGCAGGATCACGACCACCACCAGCGCGGTGATGGCCGTCAGGCTGCCGCCGCCGCCGAAGGCCTCGACCGAGTCGGAGGCGTGCCCGGCCGGGCCGGTGACATGGAAGCCGAGGCCGTCGGCGTTCTTCTTGCCGATGTCGGTCAGGGAGCCGACGACCTCGTTGATGCCGTTCCAGCCCGTCTTGTCCTTCTGCACCTGGACCACGGTCTGGACGGCCTTGCCGTCCTTGGACTTCAGCGGACCCTGCGGCCGGCCCACCACCTTCTCCGTCCTGGCGAAGGCCTCGGCGTCCGCCCGGGCCTTGGCCATGTCCTGGGAGGTGACGCCGGTGGGACGGTCGTAGATCACGATCGCGGGCATGGTGTCGGACCGCAGGAATTTCTCCGACCGCTCGACGACCTGGGTCGACTCCGCGTCCGCGGGCAGCCAGGCCGAGCTGTCGTTCTTCTGGACGTCGGTGAGCTTGCCGGCGAGGGTGAGGGCCGGGATCAGCAGGGCCACCCATAAGGCGAGGACGACCCATTTCGCGACCCTGCCGCTGGGCAGGGCCGCCAAGGTGCGCAGCATGCGGTGCTCCTGAACGGTCATTCGAGGTGTGAGAGCTTGTCGGGATTGGCGACGATGTAGATTCCGCACACCTGGTGGCCGTCCGGCGTGAGGTCCAGGGAGATGACGGCCTGAGTGGTGTCGCCGTCGAACATCACCGCGGACGGGGCGCCGTTGACGCTGCGGTAGACGATGTCGAGGTCCCGGCCGAAGCGGCGGGCGTTGGCGATGAGCGCGCGGGCGACCTTGTCGCGGCCGTGGAACGAGCGCAGCCCGCCGGCAGGGTGGGCCTTGCCGCCGCCGTCGCCCCACAGGCTCACCTCCGGGGAGAGGATCTGCAGCAGGGCGTCCACGTCGCCGCCCAGGGTGGCGGCCAGGAACCGCTCGGTCACCTGCTGCCGGACGCCCGGTGCGGGCTCGTAGCGGGGGCGCCGGGCCTGGACGTGCTCGCGGGCGCGGTGGGCGAGCTGGCGGATGGCCGACGGGGAGCGGCCGAGGATGTCCGCGATCTCGGTGTGCGGGTAGCCGAACACCTCGTGCAGGACGAACACCCCCCGCTCCAGCGGGGAGAGGGTCTCCAGGACCACCAGCAGCGCCATCGACAGCGACTCGGTGTGCATCACGGCGTCGGCGGTGTCGTCGAAGGCGGGTGCGCTCGCGCAGGGGGTGGCGATCGGTTCGGGCAGCCATGGCCCGACGTACGTCTCCCTGCGCCGGGCGACGGCGGCCTGGTGGTCCAGAGCCCGGTTCGCCGCGATGCGCACCAGGTAGGAGCGCGGGTTGTCGATCCGCTCCGCGCCCGGTGCCTGGCTCCTGGCCATCCATGACAGCCAGGTCTCCTGCAGCACGTCCTCGGTGTCGGCGACGCTGCCGAGCATGTTGTAGACGATGGAGAAGAGCAGGTCGCGGTGGTCGGTGAAGGTCTTTGTCGCAGCCCTCACGACGGGATCGGACGCCGTCTCCTGCGGGCTGCCCCAGGATGGGCCCGCCTGCGCCGAGTCTGACGGGGAGTAGGACATCTTCGGGCCTCTCATTGCGGATGTATTCCGGAAATGAGACCCGCCCCGAAGCGGGGAATGTGACACCTACCGGGACGGTGTGGCCTACATCACGTCGCGGCCCGCATCGTCAAGTCTTCACCAAGCGGTCGTATAGCCCGGGCCAAGGCACGCGGCCGACGATGGGGCTCCGCAGCTGTGCCCTGAACGCCTGGAAATGGGGTGCGCGCGGGCTGTCCGCGTTCGCCTCGCGCCCCGCCTGGTGGAGGGCCGGCCCCGGCCGCCCTCGCCGCGGCGCGGCCCCGTGCCCGCAGCGGGCGGCTTCTTCGAGGAGCGCCATCGCAGCAGATGACCGGCCACCTTCGCTCATGCCCTCAGAGGCATCGTCACATGGCAGAACCGGTCTTGGAAATGCATAAGCATCTGTCTCTACGGTCTTACCCGGGGTCCGGCAGCACGACCGGTTTCGCGCTGCTCACCGGACCGGAAGGGACGCCGTGGTGTGATGCGCCGCGCAGGTCGCGGAGAGGTTCTCGGTTCCGATCGCCGTGGCCCGTACCACAGACGGCGCGCACGCCGCGCGCCGACGGCAGGCGGGTGGCTGTACGGGGAGTGCCCCGTGGAGCCGCACGGCCGACGGCCCGGAAGAACCCGTGCCGGCCATGTCACATTCCCACCCGCCGAATCCGTCGTATGAGGGTCACCTCACGTCCGTCCGACATGACAAGGAGAAGATCGTGGCAGCACAGAGCGCAGCCTCTGCTACCGAGGCGGCCGGAACCGGGGGGAGGAATCCCCGGCGATGGCTCATCCTCGCCATGATCTGCGTCGCGCAGCTCATGGTCGTCCTCGACACAACGGTGATGAACCTGGCACTGCCGTCCGCGCAGGAGGACCTGGGGTTCACGGACGCCGACCGGCAGTGGATCGTGACCGCGTATCTGCTCGTGTTCGGCAGCCTGTTGCTGTTCTGCGGGCGGCTCGTCGACCTGATCGGCCGTAAGCAGACCTTCCTCATCGGCCTGGTCGGCTTCGCGGGCGCCTCCGCCGTCGGCGGCGCCGCGGTCAACTTCGGCATGCTGGCGGCCTCGCGCGCCCTCCAGGGCTTCTTCGCCGCGCTGCTGGCGCCGGCCGCCCTGGCGCTGCTGGTCACGACGTTCACCGACCCCAAGGAGCGGGGCAAGGCGTTCGGCGCCTTCAGCGCGGTCGCGGCCAGCGGCGGCGGCCTCGGCCTGATCATCGGCGGCTCGCTGACCTCCTCCCTGTCCTGGCGTTGGTGCATGTACATCAACCTGCTGTTCGTCGGCATCGCGGTGGTCGGCAGCGCGCTGCTGGTTCCCAAGCAGCCCAAGACGCGCAGCGCCCGCCTGGACGTCCCGGGCGTGCTCCTCGTGTCGAGCGGCATGTTCTGCCTCGTCTACGGCTTCGACAACGCCTCCAAGCACAGCTGGGGCACCCCCTCGACGTGGGGCTTCCTGGCCGCCGGCGCCGTGCTGCTGGTCGCCTTCGCCAGCTGGCAGACGCGTGCCGCCCAGCCGCTGCTGCCGCCTCGCATCGTCGTCGACCGCAACCGGGGCGGCGCGTACCTCACCATGCTGATGGTCGGTGCCGCGATGTACGGCATCTTCCTGTTCGTCATCTACTACATGCAGAACACGCTGGGGTACTCGGCGCTGAAGTCCGGTGTCGCCCTGCTGCCGATGGTGGCGGTCACCGCCGTGTCGGCCAACGTGGGCAACATCAAGCTGATGCCCAAGGTCGGCCCCAAGCCGCTCGTCAGCGCCGGCCTGCTGCTCGGCGCGGCCGGCATGGTCTGGCTGACGCGGATCGACGTGGACTCCAGCTACGCCGCCGCCCTGCTCGGCCCGCTCATGATCGCCGGTGCCGGCATGGGCCTGATCTACTCCGCGACCATGAGCACCGGCACCTCCGGTGTGGCGCCGCAGGACGCGGGCATCGCCTCGGCGAGCATCCAGACCGGCCAGCAGATCGGCGGCGCCATCGGCCTCGCGCTGCTGAACACGATGGCCACCAGCGCCACGACCGACTACATCAAGGACCACGTGCAGGGCCGGCCGACGCCGTCGCTGATCCACCTGGCGACGGTCCACGGCTTCACCACGGCGTTCTGGTGGTGCGCCGGCATCTTCGCGGCCGCTGCCGTCATCTGCGGCTCCCTGATGCGCCGCGGGCCGCTGCAGACGCCCACCGCCGCGCCTGCCCAGAAGCCCTCGGAGCCCGAGACCGCCCGGGCCTGACACGTAACCGCCCCGCCCGGGTGCCGGGCGGGGCGCAGCGAGAACCAGCACCCTGACGAGAAGGAGACCGTGATGAGCGTGCGCATGTTCCACGTGAAGATACGTCCCGAGAAGACCGCGGAGATGGAGGCGGCGGGCAAGGAGATGTTCGCGGCCATCGAGGCCGCCCAGCCCAAGGGCGTCCGCTACACCTGGTGTCGCCTCCAGGACGAGGGGAACTACCTGTTCCTGGTGGACTTCGACGACGACGCCGTCAACCCCCTCGCCGACCTGCCGGCCTGGACGGACGTGATGGCCGACCTCAAGGGCAGCTGGATCGCCGAGCCGCTGACGATGGAGCAGCTGACCCCCATCGGTTCCTACCGGTTCTTCTGACCCGCCCCTCCGGCCGGCCGCTGCCGTGCCGGGCGGACCGGGGCCCGAACGGGGCTCCGGTCACGGAACGGCGACCCGCGAAGGTCGCCCGCCCGTGACCGGAGCCCCTTTTTTCTTGCGCTCATCCCGCCTTTTCTCGCGCCTCTTCCCGCCTTGTTTCGCGCTCACCCCGCCCCGGCGGCACGGACGACAGATCGGCCGCCAGCTCAGGCTGACGGCCGATCGTGTCGTCGCGGCTGATCCGCGCGGGGCCGGGCTACTCCGGCAGGGAGTCGAACGCCTTCACCAGCTTCCGCTGGTAGTCACTGATCTGGTAGTACGCCCCGAGCTTGTAGTACTCCTTCTCCGACGACAGGGCGAGACCGTAGACGAGGGCCCGCTGCTCACCGACGTACGCGTACGGAGCGGTGGTGGCGTAGTCCCACATCTGGCCGGCCTCCGGCTCCGACTTGGTCGGGGTCGTGGAGGCATCGGTGGTGATCACCGCGAAGCAGATCCGCTCGATCCTGGAGGAGTCCCAGCTCAGCGTCGGGTAGACGGCGAAGGACCGCTTGGCGAAGTCCAGCCCCTGCTCGGTGGCCTCCTTCAGGCCCATCTCGCGGAGCATCGACTGGACGAGCTCCGACTCCATCGGCTCGCCGTCGGTGAGGTCGCAGTACAGGTTCAGCTCACGGCGCTTGTAGTCGACCGAGACGCCCGTGACCTTGTCCAGACCGTAGCGGGTGAACAGCTCGGCGTTCTCGGCCGCGGAGCGCGGCATGGACGGCAGGTCGACGAGCTTGTCCAGCTCGCGCAGGTCGTCGGAGGGGAAGGCCACGTAGGCCTTCTTGAAGCCCTCGGCGACATCGACGTCGATGCCGTACATGCCGATCGGGAACCGCTCCTGGAAGTCGGAGACGACCGAGCCGGCGGGGTGGTCGGTGGGCTCGATCAGCCCCTTGGACAGCGCGAAGGAGTACGGGTCGGTGTGACCGGAGGGAACCGTCATGCTGAGGTCGAGGCCGCCGGAGCGGCTGGCGCTGGCCGTCATGGAGAAGACGATCACGGCGTCGTCCAGCAGGTCCTGATGTCCGGTCAGGACGGGGAGCACCTTGTCACCCGCGCAGGAAGTGCCGGCCAGGGCGGCCGCCTTCTCCACGGCCGCGTACACACGGTCGACTTCAGTGGCTTCGGACATTGGTTCCTCCATACCTCGAACGCTTCCTGACGCTGCTGGACCTGATGTGTCGCCGGCCGGGCCGGCACCGCCGGACGGCCCCGGCCCGGCTCCCCTCGCAGTGACCTGGACGCCGGGTCATGCCACTCCCTGGGACAGCGGCGCCGCACCCAGGAAGCGGGAGCGGACGTGGCCGAAGGCGAGCAGCACGGGAGCGTCGGTCAGGACGGGGACGTGGTACGGGAAGGGGCGCGGGCCGACCATGTCCGGCGGTCCGCTGTAGCCGCCGTCGGTGTTCTGGTTCTCGACCAGCCAGGACAGCGCACGCCCGATCGCGCGGGCTTCGTTCCCGCAGCACAGCGTGATCAGCCCGTAGGCGGTGCTGATGGCGTCGCTGGGATCGCCGGGCTGCATCCCCCAGCCGCCGTCGGAGTTCTGCGTGGCGCACACCGAGCGCTCCATGCGCTGGGCCACTTCGGCGATACGGCGGTCGTCCGCGGACGCGGTGCCCACGGCCAGCCGCGCACGGAACATCGCGTGCAGCCGGCTGCGGCTCCACCCCGGCTCGTAACCGCCGTCGGCCAGCTGGCTCTCGGCGAGGTAGGCCAGCGCCCGCTCCCGGGCGGCCAGGGTGTCGGCGTGCGGCGCGAGCGCGTTGACCGCCGCGGCCGTCATGCACGGCTCGGAGCGGGCGCCGGCGACGTACGTGGGGAATCCGCCGTCGTCGCCCTGCAGGGCGAGCAGCGCGTCCACGCCGCGCCGTACGGCGCCGCGGTAGGCGACCGGATCGGTCTCGTGCACGAACTCCAGCGCGGTGGCGGTGCAGTCGACGTCGTTCAGTGCCACGCCGGGGGACATGGACCAGCCGCCGGTGAGCGGCACACCGCGCGAGAGGGAAGGCAGCGGGGCGCCGCCCTGGTGGCGCACCAGCGCGTCCGCCATCGTGCGCAGCAGCTGCGACGGCGCACCGGTGGCCGCCAGGCCGATGGCGGCGGGCGCGGTGCACCAGTGGTGCATCTCCGCGATGAACGGGAACCCACCGTCCTCGCGCTGGTGCTGCAGCACGGTCCGGATGCCGCTGCGCACGGTCGCTTCCTGCCCGGGGACACCGGCCAACGCGTGCAGCGTCAGCAGGTGCATCAGGACATAGCCCTCCCACACCGTGGTCCCGGGGTTCGTGGCCGTCAGCGTGGCCAGCGCGGCATCCGTGGCCGGGTTGTCCACCTTCGTCGCGGAGGCGAGGATCAGCGTCACCGCGGCCTGCTGGACGACGTTCCAGGAATGCGTGGGGTCGTTGGGCGCCACCTCGTCGGGCGCGGGGGCGACATCGGCCGGCAGGGGACAGCCGAGCACCGACAGGACGGCGTAGAGCATCTTGCGGCGGCGGGCGGAGATGAACTCCGGGGCGCTGCCGAGGACGGCGTCCGTCAGCTTCTCGATGAGGTCGGTGTCACGGGCGGGGGCCCACACGTCCGCGGTGGCCACGGCGAGCGTGGCGAGGACACGGTCGAACTCCTGCGGGGAGTCGAGCCGTGCCTGCAGATAGGCGAGCACCCGGTCCCGGGCCGGTGAGGCCGTGCCGGTGCGGGTCATGAGGGTGAGCGCGAGCGCCGACTCCAGCACCCGGCTGCGGCATTCGTCGCGTATCAAGCCGTCGGCATCGACCCTGCTGCTGACATTGTCGCGCAGTCGCGATATGGCCTGGTGCGCGTGGGCCGGATCGACGTCGGCCGGCCACGGCAACGGGGCTGGACGCGATGCATTCAGTGGTCTCATGCCGTGCTCCTTTGACATGTCGAATTGCGGTTCCCCCGACCGGGGCCACGGCAGAACGCAGTTACGGTTTGCAGCCAAGAGTCGGTCAGTGAACTTGGCTGGCGCTGTTCCGCGACTTGGCGCCTGCTTGGCAGCGGGCCGCTCTCGCGCCACAGGGCACGGAAAAGGGACGGCACCAACCCGGCACCAAGCCGGGCAATAGCGCGGGCCAATCAGGCCGGATCAGGATGGGCGCGCGGCATCGGCCGAAGAATTCCCGTCCCCGGCGGCGCCAGAGCCGCATCCCGGGACGGCCGGTCGGCCGAGCCGCCTTCCCGGTCTCCGCCCGCCGGCGACCGGGGTCGTTCGTGATCGTCTGATGCCCTGCATGTGGGCCCTCACCTTATGGAAGGCCGAATATGGAGGAAACCGAGGTTCCGGTTCTGATCGTGGGCGGCGGTGGCTGCGGCCTGTCCGCCTCCGTCTTCCTTTCGGACCACGGTGTGGGGCACATGCTCGTGGAACGCCACGAGGACACGTCGATCCTGCCCAAGGCGCATTACATCAACCAGCGCACGATGGAGATCTTCCGTCAGCACGGCATCTACGACGCCGTGACCGAACGCGCCTCGACCACCGAGCGGTTCGGCCGGGTGCGCTGGCAGACCACGCTGACCGGCGACGGACCGCTGGACGTGAAGGTGATCCACGAGATGGACGCCTTCGGCGGTGGCGCGCTCACCGACATCTACGCGGCGGACGGCCCCGTACTGCCCGTCAAGCTGCCGCAGCTGCGGCTGGAGCCGATCCTGCGCCGGCAGGCCGAGCAGCGCAATCCCGGCCGGGTGCTGTTCTCCCACGAACTGGTCTCCTTCGCCGAGGAGGGCGACCGGGTCGTCGCCGAGGTCCGTGACCGCGACAGCGGCCGGGTCACCCGGGTCACCGCGCGGTACGTCATCGCCGCCGACGGGGGCCGCACGCTCGGCCCCGAGCTCGGCGTGCAGATGCAGGGCGTGTTCAACATGGCCGACGTCACCACCGCGTACTTCTCTGCGGACCTGTCGAAGTGGTGGCACGAGGGCACCCTCATCACCTGGTTCGTCAACCCCTACCGCCCCGACCTGAACAGCGCCCTGCTGGAGATGGGGCCGACCTGGGGCCGCGGCTGCGAGGAGTGGGGGCTGACCTTCTCCCTGGGCGACGTGGACCGCTCCGACGACGAGGCGATCGCCGACCGGATGCGCGAGGTGCTGGGCCTGCCCGGCCTGGACCTGACGGTGCACAAGGTGTCGCACTGGACCGTCGAGGGGGTGCTCGCCGACCGCTACCGGGCCGGCCGGGTGCTCATCGTCGGCGACGCCGCCCACCGCCAGCCGCCCACCACCGGGCTCGGCCTGAACGGCGGCATCCAGGACGTGCACAACCTCGCCTGGAAGCTGGCCGCGGTGCTCTCCGGCCGCGCCGACGACCGCCTGCTCGACAGCTACGAGGCCGAGCGGCGGGCCGTCGGCAAGCGCAACGTCGAGTGGGGCCTGACCAGTTGGTTCCACCACCGGGTCATGACGGAGGCCGCGCTCGGCCTCGGCCCGCACATCCCGCCGCAGCGCCGCTCCTCGGCCTTCGAGACCTTCTTCGACCCCTCCCCGGTCGGCGCGGTCACGCGTGCCCGGGCGGCGGAGTTCTTCGGCACCCACCGCGCCGAGTGCCAGGCCCACGACCTGGAGATCGGCTTCGCCTACGAGGAGGGCGCGCTCGTCCCCGACGGCAGCGAGCCGCCGGTCCGCGCGCCCATGGGAGACGCCTACCAGCCCACCACCCGCCCCGGGCACCGGCTGCCGCACGCGTGGATCGAGCGGGACGGGCAGCGCCTGTCCACCCACGACCTGGTCGGCAAAACGACCGGCTTCGCGCTGATCACCGGCCCCGCGGGGACCGGCTGGGCCGAGGCCGCCGAGCAGGTCGCCGAGAAGTTCTCCGTCCCCGTCACCGTGGCCACGATCGGGGCCGGGGCGCCGTACGCCGACCCCGACGGCGGCTGGGCGGCCGTGCGGGAGATCGCCGACGACGGGGCCGTCCTGGTGCGCCCCGACCACCACGTCGCATGGCGCTCCCGGGGCGCGGCCGAGGACCCGGCGCAGGTGCTGGCGGAGGCGATGGCGCGGGTCCTGGGCCACGCAGCCGGCGAACGGCCCTAGCGGCACCGTCCCTGGACATACCGAACGTGCGGTGAGTCCCCGCTTCCGCCACCCCCGGCGGACGGGGCGCTGCCCGGCGGCCCATGATTCGAGCCGCTCCGTTCCGGACTTCCCTTGGCTCTTTGGCTTCGCTGCTCTGTGCGGTACATAAGCGGAAGCCAAGCCTCAGCCTGCGCTTTCTCCTGGCCGGAGCGGGGGTCGAACAACAGTGGACGAATCATGGGATTGGCCGGATAGCGCTGCTGCACTCGCGTGCCGACTGCCCGGTAATTGACGAACCGACTGTGCTGTTTTTTTATCTGTGGTGTCCAAGTGTCAATAGAGCAGCAGGCAACCGGCGGCGGCACGAGCCGCCGAACCCCGGTCACTTGCTTGAACTCACGGGGGAGAACGTGGACATCCAAGTGCTGGGCACGCTGGCGGTGCGCGAGAACGGCGTGTCGATCGTGCCGACGGCGCCCAAACCGAGGCAGGTGCTGGCCCTGCTCGCCCTGCACGCCGACCAGGTGGTCCCGGTGACCGTGCTGGTGGAGGAGCTGTGGGGCAGCAAGCCGCCGCGCAGCGCCCGCACCACGCTGCAGACGTATGTGCTGCAGTTGCGCGAGCTGATCGCCGAGGCGCTCAGCCATGGCGAGGACGCGCGGGCCACGCCCAAGGACGTCCTGGCCACGGTCCCCGGCGGCTACCGGCTCAGGACGCGGGAGGGCAGCGTCGACTTCCGGGAGTTCGAGCTGCGCGCGGGCGCCGGTTACCGGGCCATGGACGCCAAGGACTACCGCGGCGCGGCCCGCCGGCTGGCCGACGCGCTCTCGCTGTGGACCGGGCCCGCGCTCACCGACGTCCAGGGCGGCATCCGGATCGACATGGAGGCCAGGCGGCTGGAGGAGGCGCGGCTGTCCGTGCTGGACCAGCGCATCGAGGCCGACCTCAGGCTGGGCCGCCACCGCGAGCTGCTGCCGGAGCTGACGGTGCTGGTCAACCAGTACCGGATGCACGAGAGCCTGTACGGGCAGTTCATGCTGGCCCTGCACCGCTCGGGCCGGCGCGGCGAGGCCCTCGACGTCTACCAGCGGCTGCGCAAGACCCTCGTCTCCGAGCTGGGTCTGGAGCCGTCCGCCGCGCTGAGCCGGCTGCAGCGCTCGATCCGCATGGCGCACCCCGAGACGCCGTCGGAGGCGGCGTCGAACACCGCGGGGCGCCGCCTGCTCGGCCGCACGGCCTGACGCCGGCCCATTCGCACGCCGGCCCATTCGCACGCCGGGCCCGTTCGTCGGCGGGATCGATTCCCTCGGTTCGGCCGCGAGCGGGGCGGCAGCCTTTCTGCACGGGCGCGCGAGGCGGGCTGCGGCCATTCTCCAGTGGTATTCCAGGTGCGCTTTTCGTGAATTGCGGACGCCGCCGCGGACGGCTGTTCCCCGGCGGGAAGGTGCTGTTACCTTCCGGCCATGGCGACGGAATCGAACAGCTCGACCGTCCATCGCGACGAGGACCCCCTCATCACCGGGCTGCTGGCCCGTCTGGCACCGCAGGGAAGGTGCGACTTCCTGCCCGACCTTCCGGGGCGGGAACTGCTGTCGTTGCTGAGCCGCTATCACCGGCGCCCGACCCGGGTGGGTTTCCCGGAACCGGTCGCCGAACGGAACTGAGACTCCCCGGATTTCGCCTCGGCGCGTGACGGCGGGCCCGCCGCGCCCGGCCGTCGCGCTCGACGCCGCCTGGAAGCCCGCTGGACTGTGAGCTGGGTCACCCGGCGACGTCTTGGCGCCGGGACCCCGCACGTGTCACGATTCCCCCACACCTCCGCTGCCCGAAAACAGCTGCACGGCAGCGGATCGAGTGTCGTATACGCCGGTCCGTACAGGCGAGACCGAGCCCCCTGCGATCCACGGCAGCCGGCTGCATTCCCCCGCAGCTGAAGTCCCTTCCCTGGAAGGACAGGCGCAGCCCGCCGTCGGCGCCCCCTGACCGGCCGCCCTCACCACCACGCCTGCCCGGTCCGGGTCGAACGCGGATGTACCCGCCCGTCTCCTCAGCGACGGGCGCCTCCAGGCCACCGTGAAGAACTCGTCGACAACCGCACCGAGTCAGACGGGCGATCGGCCTGCCATCGGCTCAGCGTCCCACGCCCTTGCAGTCGAGACTCCGAAAAGAAGTGGATTCCAGATATGCCGAGGCTTTGCAAGCCGGCGATGAGCGCGCCGGAACACATCATCACCGTGGAAGAAACCCTGGAATTTGCCCAGCAGGCGCACGCCGGCAAGCCGCAGCTCCCCTTGGCGCTTCGTCTGATCCGCAACACGGGCGTGCAGAAGCGGCACATCGTGCAGCCCATCGAGCAGACGCTCCGGCACCCGGGCTTCGAGGAGCGCAACCGCATCTACGAGGTCGAGTCGAAGAAGCGCACCCCCGAGGTCATCGAGCAGGCCCTGGCCAACGCCGAGCTGACGGCGCGTGACATCGACGCGATCATCTATGTGTCGTGCACCGGCTTCCTGATGCCGTCGCTGACGGCCTGGCTGATCAACAAGCTGGGCTTCCGCTCCGACACCCGGCAGATCCCCATCGCCCAGCTGGGCTGCGCGGCCGGCGGCGCGGCGATCAACCGCGCCCACGACTTCTGCATGGCCCACCCCGGCAGCAACGTGCTGATCGTCTCCTGCGAGCTGTGCTCGCTGTGCTACCAGCCCACCGCGGACGACATCGGCTCCCTGCTGTCCGACGGCCTGTTCGGTGACGCCGTCGCCGCCGCCGTCGTACGCGGCAACGGCGGCACCGGCATCGAGCTGGAGCGCAACGCCTCCTACCTCATCCCGGACACCGAGGAGTGGATCTCCTACGCCGTCAAGGACACCGGCTTCCACTTCCAGCTGGACCGCCGCGTGCCCGGCACGATGGAGCCGCTCGCACCGGTGCTGCGCGAGCTGGCCAAGGACCACAGCTGGGACGCCGGCAAGCTCGACTTCTACATCATCCACGCCGGCGGCCCGCGCATCCTGGACGACCTCGCCAAGTTCCTGGAGGTCGACCGGGACGTCTTCCGGCACAGCTGGTCGACCCTGACCGAGTACGGCAACATCGCCAGCGCCGTCGTGCTCGAAGCCGCCCGCAGGCTGATGGAGGAGGAGACCCCGCAGCCCGGCGCCACCGGCCTCATCGCGGGCTTCGGTCCCGGCATCACCGCGGAGATGGCCCTGGGCACCTGGGCCGACGGGTCCGCGCAGCCCGTCGACTGAGCCCGCCGCCCGGACACAAGGAAGCGAACCATATGACTGACCTCATCCTTCCGCCGGGTGCGGGGCGCAAGCTGGTCACCCCGGCGCAGGAGGTGACCTTCAAGGCCACCAAGGAGATGGGCTCCTCCGTGTCGATCTTCGAGGTGATCGTGCCGCCCGGATTCGACGTCGGGGCACATGTGCACGGCGACGCCCAGGAGTTCTTCTACGTCCTCGACGGCGAGCTGGACGTGCTGTGCTTCGAGCCGACCGAGCGCACCGGGGACAGCTGGCACAACTGGGTGTCCGCCCAGGGCGACCGGGTCGTCCGCGCGGGCGAGGGCAGCTGCATGTTCGTGCCGCCCGGCACCCCGCACGCGTTCCGCAACGCCACGGACAAGCCGGTGAAGATGCTCTTCGAGTGCTTCCCGTCGCCCGTCCACGAGGACTACTTCGAGGAGATCGCGGAGATCTGGTCGCGCGGCACCGGGGTGGACCCCGCGGCCGTGGAGGACATGCGCAAGCGGTACGACGTCACCCAGCTGACCCCGCTGCGCTACGAACCGCCGTCGGCCGACGCGATCCACCGACAGCACACGCACGAGCAGCGGAGTGGGAGGTGACCGAGGTGGAACCGATTCCCCTGGTCCACGCGAGCCTGGGTGAGCGGGAGCTGGCGGCCGTCGCGGAGGTGTTCGCCTCCGGCTGGCCGGCCGGCCAGGGCCCCAAGGGCAAGGCGCTGGAGGCCCAGCTGGCCGAGAAGTACGGCGTCGCCGACGCCGTCGCGGTGAGCAACTGCGGCGCGGCCCTGCACCTGGCCATGCTCGCGCTCGGCGTCAAGCCGGGCGACGAGGTGATCGTCGCCGACTACGGCTTCCCCGCGCCCGCGCAGGCGGTGCGCTACATGGACGCCACCCCCGTCTTCGCCGACGTGCGGCCCGACACCTACACCATCGACCCGCAGGCGGTGTCCGACCTGATCACCCCGCGCACCGTCGGTGTGATCGCGGTGGACACGGTCGGCATGCCCGCCGACTACACCGAACTGCAGGCGATCGCCGACCGCCACGGACTGTTCCTCGTCGAGGACGCCGCCTGCGCGGTCGGGGCGACCTACCAGGGCCGCCAGGCCGGTGCGCTCGCCGAGGTGGGCTGCCTGTCCTTCCACGGACGCAAGGGCGCCAGCAGCGGTGAGGGCGGTGCGCTGCTCGCCCGCGACCCGAAGATCGGCCAGGACGTGCGGCTGCGCTCCTCCTTCGGCATCGGCAGCATCTTCGACATGGGCAACGTCGTCGGCCTGCCGATCCCGACGTTCACCGAGATCGGCTACAACTTCAAGCTGTCCGACATCGCCGCGGCGATCCTCCAGGTGCAGCTGGGCCGGATCGACGAACTGCTGCAGCGCCGCAACGCCATCGCCGCACAGTACGGCGAACTCCTCGCCGACGAGGAACTGCTGACCCTGCCCCAGGTGCCCGAGGACCGCACCCACGCCTGGCAGACCTACATGGTCACGCTGGATGCGGGCGTGGACCGCGCCGCGGTCGCCGCAGAGCTGCGCGGCCAGGGCATCGGCTGCGGACACGGCACGTTCGCCGCCCATGTGCAGCCGGTGTTCCGTACGAAGCAGACGTGCCCCGTCTCCGCGGACCTCTTCGCGCGCCAGCTGGCGATCCCGATGCACGCGGAGCTCGCCACGCACCAGGTCGAGCGGGTCGTGGACGCCCTGCGCAGCGCGGTGCGGACCCATTCGACGTCCACCCGGGCCCTGGGAGGGGCAGCATGACGAGCAACAGGCCGACACCCGACCGCATCATGCGGCTCATCAACGGATACTGGGCCACCGGCGTCCTCGCCGCCGCGTCCACGCACTCGCTCTTCACCCATCTGGAGAACGGGGCGGGCACGGCCGCCGAGCTGGCCGACCGCGCCGAGATCTCCGAGCGGGGCGCGCAGACCCTCCTGGACGGGCTCGTCAGCCTGAGCCTGGTCGAGCTGCACGAGGGCCGCTACCGCAACACCCCCGAGGCGTCCGTCTACCTGGTCGAGGACACGCCCGTCTCGCTGGCCCGCTTCGCCAGGCTCAAGCTGACCCACATGGGCGCGCTGGCCGATCTGGCCGAGGTGGTCCGCGTCGGCGGGCCGGTCAAGGACGTGGTGGTGGAGGTCGCCAACAACCCGCACTGGGAGGAGATCGTCAAGGCGATCGCCGCCCAGTCGGTGCCGGCCGCGGGCATCGCCGCCGAGGTGCTGGGGCTGGCCGACGCCGGCGAGGTGTCCATCCTCGACGTGGGCGGCGGCTCGGGCATCTACTCGGGCATCTGGCTGCAGAGCAACCCGGCCGCCCGCTCCACCCAGCTCGACTGGGAGCCGATCAACGCCATCGCCCGCCGGCTGCTGGACGAGCGCGGCGTGGGAGAGCGGTTCACCACCGTCAACGGTGACTTCCACACCACCGACTTCGGCACCGCGCAGTACGACATCGCGGTCTACTCCCACATCGCGCACCAGGAGGGGCCGGAGGACAACGTGGAGGTGTTCACCCGGCTCCGGCAGGCCCTCAAGCCCGGCGGGGCCCTGGTGGTCTGCGACTACGTCGTCGACGACGACCGCAGCGGCCCGGCCTTCCCGCTGATCTTCGCCTCGGAGATGCTGCTCAAGAGCAAGCACGGCAGCACCTGGCGCCGGGCCGACTACCGCGACTGGCTCGTCAAGGCCGGCTTCGAGGACATCTCCTTCCACGCCGCGCCGCCCGCCACCGTGGTCGTCGCCCGGTAGCGGCAGGACCCGCTGACGGCCTGCGGTGACGCCGCCCCGGCGGCGCGATACGCAGGCACGAGCCACCGCCGCAGCGGCGGCCCCGGTGTTCGCGGGGCCGCCGCTGCGGCCTTTTTCCCCGGCACGGCCGCCACACCCTGTCCACGTGCCCCGGCATCCCGGCACCGAGGCGGCGACAGCCCGAACGTCCCTCGCTCACCGCAAAGGAGACAGCCCCGATGAAGGGATCTGTGGCCTATCAATCGATACAGAAGCGCGGCCTTCACATCGGCCTGCTGCCGGAGATGGCCGCCGCCGTCAACCCGTCGACGCCGATCTTCCTGGACCACGACCTGGACGTCCTGCCCGAGGCGGGACGGCGTCTGACGGTCGCCCAGTACGCCGACCACGTCGACGACCTGGCGGGCCGCCTGTGGGCGGCCGGGGTCCGGCCCGGCGAGCGCGTCGTGATCTACAAGACGGCCAACGCCGACCACTGGATGCTCGCCGCCGCGGTGTCCCGCATCGGCGCCGTCGTGGTGAACCTGTCGCCGGCCCTGGACGCCAAGACCGTCACCGTCCTGCTGGAGCGGGTCGACCAGCCGACGCTGCTCACCGACGGCACCAAGTTCGACGCCCTGGCCGACGTGCCGCTGGCGGACCTCACCCGCCGGGTGATCACCTCGGCGTTCGACCGCCCGGGCGCGATCTCGCTGGCCGAGCTCGCCGGCGCACCGCGCGTGAAGCCGGTGGTCCGGCCGATCGACGAGGCCGCGGTCATCACCCACACTTCCGGCACCACCGGCATTCCCAAGCTCGTCGTGCACACCCCCCGCACCCAGGGCATCCGGCTCCTGCCGCAGTGGCGGCTGCTGTCCTTGATGCGCAAGAGGGAGACCGTCGCCATCAACGTGCCCTTCGTGCACTCGCGGATGGTCGCGGCGATGTCCCTGGCGCTCCTGAAGGAGTACCCGGTGCTGCTGATGCGGGAGACGGCTCCCGCCGAGGTCGCCGAGCAGTTCCTCAAGCACCGGCCGGGCTTCGTCGAGGCGCTGCCCAACTCGCTGATGGAGTGGGAGGGGCTGGCCGAGGACCCGCGCGCGCCGTTCGGGTCGGTGAAGGTCTTCAGCAGCACCTTCGACGCCATCCACCCCGCCACCATGAGCAAGCTGCTCAAGGCCTCCGACCGGCGAGGCGCCCTGTTCTTCCAGATCTACGGGCAGAGCGAGGTCGGCCCGGCCGTCGGCCGCGCCTACTTCCGCCACTCCGCCCACAAGGCGAACGGCCGCTGCGTCGGCTGGGCCATGCCGATGGGCGCCGCGAAGGTCCGCGTGGTGAGCCGGGACGGGCACACCCCCTCCGAGACCAACCCCGGTTTCATCGAGGTCGCCTGGGACGGCCTGGCCAAGACCTACTTCGCCGAGCAGGACCGCTACGACACCAACCGCAACGGCGACTGGTGGCGGACCGGGGACGTCGGCTACCGCACCAGGTTCGGCTGCCTGCACATGCTCGACCGCGAGGTCGACATGATCCCCGGGGTGCGCAGCTCCCTGGAGGTCGAGGACACCGTCCTCGCCAAGCTGCCCGAGCTGAGCGAGCTGGTCGTCGTACAGGGACCCGACTCCGAGGCGGTCCCGGTGATCTGCACCCACGGCGACCAGCCGCTGGACCGGACCCGCTGGCGCGCGGCCGTCGCCGACTTCCCGCAGCTGGCCGACCCGATCCAGATCCCCGAGGCCGAACTGCCGCGCACCGCCACGCTCAAGGTGCAGCGGCTCGCCCTGGCCGACCGGCTCAAGGACCAGCTGAAGAACCGCGCCTGACAGCAGGTCCCGGGCGTTGCGTTGTCACGTCTTCACCCCCTACGTCTTGGAGTGTCATGTCCCGCCGCCTGTTCACCTCGGAATCCGTGACCGAGGGACATCCCGACAAGATCGCCGACCAGATCAGCGACGCCGTCCTCGACGCGCTGCTGAGCCAGGACCCCGCTTCCCGCGTGGCGGTCGAGACCCTGATCACCACCGGTCAGGTGCACATCGCCGGCGAGGTGACGACCGCCGCGTACGCCGACATCGCCACGCTGGTGCGGGAGAAGATCCTGCAGATCGGCTACGACTCCTCCGCCAAGGGCTTCGACGGCGCCTCCTGCGGCGTGTCGGTGTCCATCGGCGCGCAGTCCCCGGACATCGCGCAGGGCGTCGACACGGCCTACGAGTCCCGGGTCGAGGGCGGCGCCGCAGACGAGGAACCCGACGAGCTGGGCCGGCAGGGCGCGGGCGACCAGGGCCTGATGTTCGGGTACGCCACCGACGAGACGCCCACCCTGATGCCGCTGCCGATCGAGCTGGCGCACCGGCTGTCGCGCCGGCTCACCGAGGTCCGCAAGGACGGCACCGTCCCCTACCTGCGCCCCGACGGCAAGACCCAGGTCACCGTCGAGTACCTGGGCAGCACCCCGGTGCGCCTGGACACGGTCGTGGTCTCCTCGCAGCACGCCGCCGACATCGACCTCGACGAACTGCTCACCCCCGACATCCGCCGGCACGTGGTCGAGCCGGTCCTCGCGCAGCTCGCCGACGACGGCATCAAGCTGGAGACCGAGGACTACCGGCTGCTGGTCAACCCCACCGGCCGGTTCGAGATCGGCGGCCCGATGGGTGACGCGGGCCTGACCGGCCGGAAGATCATCATCGACACCTACGGCGGCATGGCCCGCCACGGCGGCGGTGCCTTCTCCGGCAAGGACCCCTCCAAGGTGGACCGTTCGGCGGCGTACGCGATGCGCTGGGTCGCCAAGAACGTCGTCGCCGCCGGTCTCGCCTCGCGCTGCGAGGTGCAGGTGGCGTACGCGATCGGCAAGGCCGAGCCGGTCGGTCTGTTCGTGGAGACCTTCGGCACCCACACGGTCGCCGTCGAGAAGATCGAGGAAGCCATCACCGAGGTCTTCGACCTGCGTCCGGCCGCCATCATCCGCGACCTGGACCTGCTGCGCCCGATCTACTCCCAGACCGCCGCGTACGGCCACTTCGGCCGGGAGCTGCCCGACTTCACCTGGGAGCGCACCGACCGCGCCGACGCCCTGCGCCGGGCCGCTCGTGCCCGCTGAGGGCACGCCGGGGCACCTCGGTGCCACAGTCGGCGGGGAGCAGCGAATCCCCCGTCTCGCCGCTCCCCGCTTCTCCCTCCTCGTTCCCCCGGCTCCTTTCGCCGTGCGCGCGGCACGAGGGCCCCAGCGCGCCGGACCGCCGTCGCTGCCCGGGACCGGACCACTACCGTTACGAAAGAGGTCAGTTGCAATGACACCGGAAGCCACGCTCGCGCGGTTTCGCGACTACATGGTGGGACCGTCCCGGTTCATGACCCTGGTGTCCTGCTTCGAGCTGGGCATCATCGACGCGCTGCGCAAGAAGTCCCACCTGACGGCGGCCGAGCTCGGCGAGGTGGCCGGCGCCAAGCCGGACGCCGTGGAACAGCTGCTGCTCCTGCTGGTCAAGGAGGGCTTCGTCGCCCATGACGAGGCGACCGGCCGCTACTGCCTCGACGGGCTCGCGGGAGTCTCCGACACGCTGCTCGAACAGGCGCTCGCCGACCTGAACATGATCAAGGCCGTCACGCTCCGCCAGCTCTTCTACCTCACCGAGAGCGTGCGCAGCGGGTCGGTCGCCGGCCTCAAGGAGCTGTACGGCCACGAGGGCGACCTGTACAGCGCGCTGGGCGAGCTGCCGGAGCTGCGCGAGCCGTGGGCGAAGCTGATGAACACCGTCACCGCCCATGTGGACCCCTGGTTCTTCGACAACGTCGACATCCCGGCCGGGTCCCGGGTGCTCGACCTCGCCGGGAACACCGGTCTGGGCGCCATCAACACCCTGAAGCTGAAGGACTCGCCCGGCCTGCGGGTGACCACGTTCGACCTCCCCGAGAAGGAGAAGGAGTGCCTGGAGAACTTCCGGGCGCACGGGGTGGAGGACCGCTGCGCGTTCATCGGCGGTGACGTCTTCGTGGAGGTCCCCAAGGGGTTCGACGTCGTCCTCGTCAAGCACTTCCTGCCCATGTTCGACAAGAGCGACGTGCTGCGGATCCTGGACGGCATCCACCGGTCGCTGGACGTCGGCGCCCAGGTCCACGTGCTGGTTCCGGTGTTCCCCGAGAACCTCGCCGACACCGAGAACTACACCGTCGACTTCTACCCCAGCTTCTTCATCGGCTGCACCATGGGCCAGGGCGGCCCGCAGAAGCTGTCCACCTGGCAGAGCTGGCTTGAGGAGTCCGGGTTCCAGGTCACCAAGGCGATCACCGACGACCCGGCCAACCTGCCGCCGCACGCCCTGACCGTGGAGGCCGTCCTGTCCGCCACGAAGGTCGCCTGACCGGCCGGTACACGCCTTCGCGAGGAGGCGAGTGCCGCCGGCACCTGTCCCACCTGGCCGGTGCCGTCCGTCGACGGCACCGGCCACGTCGTGTCAGGCCGGCAGCGTCCCGCCCGGCACCGTCTTCGAGGACCCCTGACCGAGCCGCCCGCACGGCACCCGTACGGCACCCGCACGGCCCTCCCACCGTTGCCCGACATCGGCCGAAACAGGAGACATGTCTACGAGACAACGCACTGTGTGCGTCATAGGCGCCGGTCCACGCGGCCTGTCGGTGCTGGAGCGGCTGTGCGCGAACGCCCGCTCACGGACCGAGGACGGCACCCTCCACATCCATGTGGTCGACCCCTACCCGCCCGGACCGGGCAGGGTGTGGCGCACCGACCAGTCCCCGCACCTGCTCATGAACACCGTGGCCGGACAGATCTCGGTGTTCACCGATGCCAGCGTCGACCTGCGCGGGCCCCTGGAGCCGGGGCCGAGCCTGCACGAGTGGGCCGTGGCCCTCGTCGCGGGCGACCTCGGCGACGACCACCCGGCGCACGTCCTTGAGGAGGCCCGCGCGCTGGGCCCCGACACCTATCCGACCCGCGCGTTCTACGGCCGCTATCTCGCCTGGGTGTACCAGCGCGTCGTCGACCGGGCGCCCGCCGGGGTGAGCGTCACCGCGCACGCCTCCCTCGCCGTGTCCCTGGACGACGCCCCGAACTCCCCGGACACGCCGCGCGAACCCCGCCAGCGGGTGGTGCTCGCCGACGGAACCGTGCTGGACGACCTCGACGCGGTCATCCTGTGCCAGGGCCACCTGCCGGCCCGGTTGGGCGCCGCCGAGCGGGAGTTCGTCTCCCGGACCCGGCGGGCGGGCCTCACCCACATCGGGCCGGCCAACCCGGCCGACGTCGACCTGGACGTGCTGGCCCCCGGCACCAAGGTGCTGCTGCGCGGCCTCGGGCTGAACTTCTTCGACTACATGGCCCAGCTCACCGCCGGCCGCGGCGGTACGTTCACGGCGGCCGAGGGACGGCTCGTCTACCACCCCTCCGGCAAGGAGCCCCGGCTCTACGCCGGGTCCCGGCGCGGCATCCCCTACCAGGCGCGCGGCGAGAACGAGAAGGGCCCGCACGGCCGTCACGAGCCGCTCGTGCTCACCGCGGAGCGCATCGCGGAACTGCGCCGCACCCACGGCCCCTCGGGGCTCGACTTCCGGGAACACCTGTGGCCGCTGATCGCCCGTGAGGTGGTGGTCGTCTACTACCGGACGCTGTTCACCTCACGCGGACACGACACCCTGGCGCAGCAGCTCCAGGACGACCTGCTGGCGGCCGGACCGGGCAGGGAGACGGGGCGTGCCGTCCTGGAGGCGTACGGCATCGGCGAGAAGTACCGCTGGGACTGGGAGCTGGTCGCCCGCCCCTACCGGGACGAGGAGTTCACCGGCCCGCGCGACTTCACCGACTGGCTCCTCGACTACCTGCGCGAAGACGTCGCCGAGGCCGAGGCCGGCAACGTCAGCGGCCCGCGCAAGGCGGCCCTCGACGTCCTGCGCGACCTGCGCAACGAGATCCGGCTCGCCGTCGACCACGGCGGTCTGCACGGCGACTCCCACCGCAGCGACCTGGACGGCTGGTACACGCCGCTCAACGCGTTCCTGTCGATCGGCCCGCCGGCCCGCCGCGTCCGGGAGATGATCGCCCTGATCGAAGCCGGCGTGCTGCGTGTCGTCGGGCCGGGCCTGCGCGTGACGGCCGACTCCACCGGATACGTGGCCGACTCCCCGCTCGTGCCCGGCTCCGAGGTCCGGGTGGACGCGCTCGTCGAGGCCCGCCTGCCCGACATCACCCTGCGGCGCACGCAGGACCCGCTCCTCGGTCACCTGCTGGAGAGCGGGCAGTGCACCGTCTACCGCATCCCCACCCGCTCCGGCGGCTCGTGGGAGACAGACGGACTGGCCGTCACCGAGCGGCCGTTCCACCTGATCGACGCGGCCGGGCGGCCGCATCCGCGCCGCTTCGCCTTCGGCGTGCCCACCGAGTCGGTGCACTGGGTCACGGCCGCCGGCATCCGGCCCGGCGTCAACTCGGTGACGCTCACGGACTCCGACGCCATCGCCCGCGCGGCCCTCGCCTGCGCCGCCGGGGACCGGCCGGCCAAGGGCGGCGCGGCGGACACGCACACCACCGGTGCCGCGCCCGGCGCACCCGCGGATCAGGACCGTACAGGAGGACCTACCCATGCTCACTGAACCCAGCCCCGCCGTGGCGGCGGGCCCAGGTCCGGCCCCGGTGGCGGACCCCGGTCTGCTGGCGCCGGTCTGGGCGGCCACCCCGGTCCTGGCCGCGGTGTCCGACGGGGCGTGGCTGCAGGCCATGCTGGACGCCGAGGCGGCACTGAGCCGGGCGCAGGCCCGGCTGGGAACGGTGCCCGCGGCCGCCGCGCGGGTGATCAGCGAGGCCGCGCGGGCCGACCGGCTCGACCTGGTCTCCCTGGCCCGCCAGGCACGCGAGTCCGCCAACCCGGTGGTGGCGCTGGTACGGGAGTTCACCGCGCTGGTCGCAGCCCGGGACCAGGAGGCGGCCGGCTACGTGCACCGCGGTTCGACCAGCCAGGACATCCTGGACACGGCGACCGTCCTGGTCGCCCGGCGCGCGCTCGCCGTGATCCGCGCCGACCTGGAACGCGTCGAGGAGGCGCTGGCCGCCCTCGCCGCCGAACACCGCGACACCCTGATCGCGGGCCGCACCCTGGCCCTGCACGCGGTGCCCACGACCTTCGGCCTCAAGGCCGCGGGATGGCGCCACCTCGTCCTGGACGCGATGGAGCGGCTGGACCGGGTGAGCGCCGAGGGGCTCGCCGTCCAGCTCGGCGGCGCGGCCGGCACGCTGGCCGGGTACCTCGCCTACGCGCCGGACACCGACCCGGCCGGCTATGTCCCGCAGCTGACGGAGGCGTTCGCGGCGGAACTCGGGCTGCCCGCCCCGCTGCTGCCCTGGCATGTGCTGCGCACCCCCATCGCGGACCTGGCCACGGCGGCCGCCTTCCTGTGCGGCGCCCTCGGCAAGATCGCGGTCGACGTGCTGTCCCTGACCCGGACCGAGGTCGGTGAGGTGCACGAGCCGTCGCCCGGCGGCCGCGGCGCGTCCTCGGCGATGCCGCACAAGCGCAACCCCGTCCTGGCGACGGCCGTCCGGTCCGCCGCCCTGCAGGCGCCGCAGCTCGCGGCCACGGTGCTGGGCTGCCTGCCCAGCGAGGACGAGCGGTCCGCCGGTGCCTGGCACGCCGAATGGGAGCCGCTGCGCGCCCTGCTGCGGCTGGCCGGCGGCGCGGCGCACCAGACGGTGGAACTCGTCTGCCATCTGTCGGTCGACGCGCAGCGCATGCGCGCCAACACCCGGCTCACCGAGGGGCAGATCGTCTCCGAGCGGATCGCCGCCGTCCTCGCCCCGCTGCTCGGCAAGGCACAGGCACGCGATCTGCTGAACGAGGCCTCCGCCCGGTCGGCGCGCACCGGTGAGCCGCTGGCCGACGTCCTGCGCCAGGACGAACGGGCGTCGGCGCATCTCACCGGCACCCGGCTGACCGATCTGTTCGAGCCGGACGCCTACACCGGTGCCGCCGGTTTCCTGACGGACCGCGCGCTGACCCGTTCACGGCCCGGGGCCGGCCCGCGCTGAGCACGGATCGCCGGGCGCCGCAATCGGCGCCCGGCGATCCAAAGGCCGCTGTCACACCCGCAGGTACCCCGCCGACCTGCGCGGATGCTGCGACCACGAGGCGCGCTGGCGCCTCAGCGCTGCCGTCGCAGGGCTATCTGCGTGAGCTCGTCGATGTCGAACTCGGAGCGGCCCGGTCTGCCGTAACGGGTGATCTTGCCGCGGCTCACCCACTTGCGGATCGTCGCCTCGGACACCCCGGCGGCGAGGGCGGCCACGTTCGTGGGCACCAGCCGGTGGCGTGGCGGTCTGGTCATGCGCTGACGGCCTTCCGTCGCCGCTCCACGAGCGGTCGCAGAGTGATCCATTCGTGAATTTCCCAGGTGTGTCCCGAAGAGCACTGGATGCTCCTCTTTCCGGTGTTGGCGCCGCGCTGTGCCGACGCGTTGATCGTGCCTGTGCAGTCCTCCACGACACATTCCCGCCCGGGCGCTTGAAGTTCACTCGGGGACGGGTCGATCGTGCGCAGAATCTCCAGCCTGAGAGCGTCGATCTCGTCCGCGAAATCGGCGGCCGGCGGCTGCGCCGCGAGCCAGGAAAGATGACGCAGTAAAAAGTGCGTCAAACCGGGAACCGAACGGATCGGAACGTCCGTCCCGAGTTTTTCGGCGACGAATTCCGACCACGACTCCAGAACGGCCAGGATATTGCACCGGGCGTCCAGCACGGACAGGTTCAGGTGGTCCTTGCTGCGGCTCCCGGACACCCGGGTGCGGTGCACCCGCCGGGCGATGGGCGCCACCTGGTGCAGGCTCTCCTCGTACAGGCCGGGGAGCGCGCGGAGGCTACCCTCCAGCTGTCTCAGGCACGGGACGCACAGGACGGACCCGGTGGCCGCGTGGAGTTCCTTGGCGTGCGTCCTCGGGCATATGTGAAACTCCATTCAAGCTCCTTCGAGTGGTGGCTCGTCCGGCAACCATCACGGAACGCACGGATCTCCCGTGCTGATTGCGCAGTCGTGATCGGATCGACGGTCCTCGGCAAAGGGAACCAGTACGATCGAATCCCACGCCGAGCTCGCCGAAGAACTCCACTCGGACACGGAAGGACGGTCCGGGGAGGATTCGGCAGGGATTCGGGTCTGATCGGGCGATTACCAGCACTGGTGCGTTCAGCGGATACAGTGCCTGTGTGTTACCCCCTGAGGCTGCCCAGCGTGAAACTATGGGTGCACAGGGAGGCTTCCACGGGGCAGTTCGGGGTGTCAACGCTCACCATTAGCAGTCGATCGTCCCTAAAGGGGAACTCCAGATTCGCCCCAAGACGGCGTGGTCACCTGGAGTGGGGCGAGCGGCCGGCCGAGGCCGCGGCGCCCGCTGAGACGCCACCCCCTGCTCGTGCCTCAGCGCCCGTACACCTACCCAAGGAGACATGAGTGACTGCGGACGTGACCACCGGCCTGCTGGAGCGCGTGGAACACCGGATGCGCTCCCTGCTGTCGGCCGAGCGCGAGGCCTGGGCGCACGTGGACGAACGGGCCGTCGTCCCCATCGACGCGCTGTCCGAGCTGATCGCCTCGGGCGGCAAGCGCATCCGGCCCGCCTTCTGCATCACCGGCCACCTCGCCGCCGGCGGCGACCCCGACGACCCCGCGATCGTGGCGGCCGGCGCGGCCCTGGAGATGCTGCACGCCTCCCTCCTCGTGCACGACGACGTCCTGGACGATTCCAGCCGCCGCCGCGGACTGCCGACCGTCCACGCCAAGCACACCGCGCTGCACCACAGCCGGGGCTGGCAGGGCGAGTCCCGCCGGTTCGGCGAGGGCGTGGGCATCCTCGTCGGCGACCTGGCTCTGGTGTACGCGGAGCAGCTGATGTCCCAGGCGCCGGTGACGGCGGTCCGGGAGTGGGACAAGCTGCGTTCCGAGGTGCTGATCGGACAGTACATGGACGTCGCGGCGGCCGCCGAGTTCTCGGTCGACCCCCGGCTGTCCCGGCAGATCGCCCTGATCAAGTCCGGCCGGTACACCATCCACCGGCCGCTGGTCGTGGGAGCGAGCGTGGCGGGCCGCGCCGACCTCGCCCCCGCCTTCGCGGAGTACGGGGAGGCCGTCGGCGAGGCGTTCCAGCTCCGGGACGACCTGCTGGACGCCTTCGGGGACTCCGCGGCCACCGGCAAGCCGGCCGGGCTCGACTTCACCCAGCACAAGATGACGCTGCTGCTGGGCTGGGCGATGCAGCGGGACGAGTCCATCCGCACCCTGATCACCGAGCCGGGGCACAGCGCCGAGGAGGTGCGCCGCCACCTCATGGACACCAAGGTCCCCGACGACGTCGAACGGCACATCGCCGACCTCGTCGACCGCGGCTGCAAGGCCATCGCCGACGCACCCATCGCCCCGCAGTGGCGGGACGAACTGAAGACGATGGCCAGGCGGGTCGCGTACCGCGACGCATAACCCCAAGCGATACGCCGCTCACTTGCCCTCTGCCGGGCGCCGGCTCCGGCCTCGACCGCCGGCGCGGCGCTCGCGGCTGTGCCGCGTGGCCGGGTCGGTCTCACCTGGCGGTGCGGCGCGTGTGTGGTGGCGGCGTGGCGCACGCCCGGCCATGCCACATGGCCGGTTCCGTCCCACCCGGCGGTGCCCGCGTGGCCGGTTCTCACCCCGTCGCCGGCGGCCACCACGGGCACGCTCGGCGCGGGCCGGGGTGGCGAGCCGGCCGTTCCCGGGCTCTAGGCGTCGGGCCGGGGTGTCGACGCCGGACGTTGCGGGCTCGACGTCCGCCGGAGGTGGCGTCGTGGATCGCTCGACGATCGCTTGAGTTCCCGTTCCGGCCGGTACCGCACCCCCGCCCCGCCGGCCCGGTCACCCCGGCCACCCCACCAGGCACATCGGAGGAACGCCGCCGCACGGCGGGCCCGTACCGGCGTCACACATCGGCCACGCGCCGCGCACAGCGGCCTCAAATCCCCTGCCGCGGTGAGCACCGTACCCCGCATCATGCAACCACAACGCACAGAAGGGGGACGGCAGATGAGCCAGGGGACACGGGCCGTCGAGGGCGGCCACGGCCACGCCGTGGTGATCGGCTCCGGCCTCGCGGGGCTCACCGCGGCACGCGCCCTGGCCAACTTCATGGACCGCGTCACCGTCATCGAGCGCGACCGGCTGCCCCGCGGCTTCGGCCGGCGCCGGGGCGTTCCCCAGGCCCGCCACACCCACACCCTGATGCCCCCGGCCCAGCAGGGCCTGGAGCGGCTGTTCCCCGGCATCGTCGCCGAACTCACCGCCGCCGGAGCGGTCCCGGTCGGCATGCCCCGGGACATGCTGCTGCTCGGCCCGGCCGGCTGGCTGCCCCGCTTCGACGCCGGCCTGTCCCTGCTCAGCGCCGGCCGCGACCTGATCGACGCCGTCGTACGCGAGCGGCTGCGCACCGATCCGAAGGTGACGTTCCTTCAGGAGCACGAGGTCGTCGCCCTGGAGCCCGGCCGCCAGGACACCGTCGCCGGCGTCTGGACCCGCGGCCGCGACAGGCAGGCGGACGGCGGCTGGGGCCCGCGGCACCTGCTGTCCGCCGACTTCGTGGTGGACGCCACCGGCCGCGGCTCGCGCGCCCCGCGCTGGCTGGCCGAACTCGGCTACCCCACCCCGAGGGAGTCGGCCGTCCAGACCCCGACGACGTACGCCTCCACCGTGTTCACCCCGCCCATCGGCCATGTCGCCGACTTCAGCAGCCTGCTGCTGATGGGCACCCCCGACCACCCCCGCCAGGGCGTACTGCACCCCGTCGAGGGCGGCCGCTGGTCGGTGACGCTCAGCGCCGGCGACGGCAGCCGCCCGCCCGCCGACCACGAGGCCATGCTGCGCGCCGCGGGCGAGCTGCGCCACCCGCTGCTGCGCGAGATCATCGAGGCCGCCACCCCCCTCGGCCCGGTCTACGCCTGCGCCCGCACCGAGAACCGCTGGCGCCACTACGAGAAGCTGCGCCGCTGGCCCGACCAGTTCCTCGTCGTCGGCGACGCCTTCGTCGCCCTGGACCCGGCCCACGGCCACGGCATGACCCTCGCCGTGCAGTCCGCCCTCGTCCTCGACCATGTGCTGGCCGGCCACGGCACCGCCGTCGGCATCACCTTCCGGCTGCGGCACGCCCTCGCCCGGCACCTGGCCCCCCACTGGGCGGCGAGTGAGCGCAGCCTCTGCGCGGCCGGGGCCGGCCCGCACCCGCGGGCGGACGGACTGCGCGCCCGGCTCGGCCGGCTCCGCACGGCCCGCATAGCCGCCGCGGCGACCACCGACGAGGACGCGGCCCGGCTGCTGCTCGACCGGCTGCACACCTTCGCCCCGCCGACCGCCGGGCTGCGCCCCCGCGAACTGCGGGCCGTCCTGCGCGCCCCGCGCCCCTCGCCCCTGGCGGCGCCGCCCAGCACCACCCATGGCCAGGGCGCCAGGCGCCGCCTCCTCACGCCGGCCGCACCCGGGCTGTCCCTCGGCTCCGGCCACCCGCGGTCCGCGATCTCCTCGGCCCAAAGGAGCGGCACAGCGGGCTGAACCGGTTGGTCGGTTCGAAGCGCTGTGCCGGCCGCGCCGAAAAGGCATGCCCGGCCGACGCGGGACAAGAGGCCCCGATTACGCTTTTACTCATGACAAGAGTGGAGCAACTGGCCGCCTCGAAAGGCGAGTTGATCGACCGGGAGCAGGCGTGCGCCGGTAACCGGGCCGGATTTCCAGGCGCGTTACGTATGCACGGCGCCGGTGCCCGCCCGGAACGCTCGAAACTCGCTCAAGAATCACTCAAGTTGACACCCGGCTACGGCTGGATCGCGGTTGTCCAACCGCGGCAGCGGTGGATACCGTTCCAGCCGTTTCACGACACGCGAGGGGAGGGCGCGCGGGGATGAGCACGATCGAAAAAGCGCCACTTGATGCCCGTACCGAGGCATCCAAAGGCGAGCGCATAGCCGACTGGGCGGACGGGCGGCTCGGGATCTACAGCATGCGGTTCCTGATCCGCAAGGTGTTTCCCGACCACTGGTCGTTCATGTTCGGTGAGATCGCCCTCTACAGCTTCCTGATGCTGCTGCTCACCGGCGTCTGGCTCAGCCTGTTCTTCGACCCGAGCATGACCGAGACGGTCTACAACGGTTCGCACACCCCGCTCCACGGCATCCCGATGTCGCGGGCCTACGAGTCCACGCTGCACATCACCTTCGACGTGCGCGGCGGCCTGTTCATCCGGCAGCTGCACCACTGGTCGGCCCTGATCATGATCGGTGCGCTGTGCTGCCACACCCTGCGGCACTTCCTCACGGGGTCGTTCCGCAAGCCGCGCGAGGCCAACTGGCTGATCGGCTTCGTGCTGCTCGTGGTGGTCACGCTGGAGGGCTTCATCGGGTACTCGCTCCCCGACGACCTGCTCTCGGGCACCGGTCTGCGCATCGCCGAGGGCATCACGCTCGCCATTCCGCTGGTGGGCACCTATCTGACGATGTTCCTCTTCGGCGGCGAGTACCCGGGCCACGAGGTGATCCCGCGGTTCTACAGCATCCACATCCTGCTGCTGCCGGGCATCATCGCGGCCCTGACCGTGGTCCACCTGATCCTGGTCTTCTACCACAAGCACACCCAGTTCCGGGGTCCCGGCCGCACCGAGAAGAACGTCGTCGGCCAGCCCCTGATGCCGCACTACACGGCCAAGGCCGGTGGCTTCTTCTTCCTCGTCACCGGTGTGCTCGCGATGATCGCCGGCATCGCCCAGATCAACCCCGTGTGGACGTACGGTCCCTACCGCTCCGACCAGATCTCCCAGGGATCCCAGCCTGACTGGTACATGGGCTTCCTGGAGGGCGCCCTGCGCGCCATGCCGGCCTGGGAGTTCACCGTCGGCGGCTACACCATCAACCTCGGCGTCCTGATCCCCGCCGTCGTGCTGCCCACGGTGATGATGGCCGTGATGGCCTTCTGGCCGTTCCTGGAGGCCTGGGTCACCGGGGACAACGAGGAGCACCACCTCCTCGACCGGCCGCGCGACCACCCCACGCGCACCGCGTTCGGCTACGCCTTCGTCGCCCTGTACCTGGTGCTGTTCTTCGGCGGCGCCAACGACGTCCTGGCCGTGCGCTTCCACCTGTCGCTGAACTCGATCACCTGGGCGGTCCGCATCGGCGTCTTCGCCGTCCCGGCGCTGACGTACGTCATCACCCGGCGGATCTGCCTGGGCCTGCAGCGGCGGGAGCGCGACAAGCTCCTGCACGGCCGCGAGACCGGACGCATCCGCAGGCTGCCGCACGGCGAGTTCGTCGAGGTGCACGAACGCCTGGACCGCCAGCGGGAGTACGCGCTGCTGGCCCGGGAGGACTACAAGCCGCTGCCCGTGCCCGAGCCGGAGACCGACGGCGTGCCCAACCCGCACCTGCGCAAGCAGATGCTGCGCTACCGGCTCAGCCGCTGGCTGTACGGCGGCCAGGTCGCCAAGCCGAGCCCGCAGGAGATGCAGAAGGCCCTGGCGCACTTCTCCCACTCGGAGAACGGCCACGGCTCGCTCAACGGGCACGGCTCGCCCAACGGACACCCCCTGGCCTCCGGCGCCCAGCGCCCCGTCGAAGGACGGGAGCCGGACCAGGAACTGCTCTGACCCCGGCGGTACGCCGCAGAGGGCGGGGTCGGTGACGGCGGCGCGGGTGACCGGGGGACGGGCACCCGCGCCGCCGGCTTGTCCACGACGTGTCCGAGGGGACGCGCGGCACACCAGCACGCACACGGAGGCCCGATGAGCGCACCTGCCTGGCGCCGGGAAGCCGCCCGGGCCGAGTCCATCACCCGGGCGCGCACGGGCCTGAGCCACGACGTGCGCGGGCGGCAGCGCCGCTATCTGACGGCCATGCTGATCCGCACCGCCTGTGTGGTCCTGATGGCCGCGACCTGGACCCGCTGGCCGGTCCTCGCGGTCTGCGCCCTGGCCGGCGCCGTGGTCATCCCGTACGTCGCCGTCGTGGTCGCGCAGGCCCACTGGCGCCAGCAGCGCGGGGCCCGGCACGCGGTGACGCCCCTGCGCGACGAGCCCGCGGGCCCCCGTACCGTCCTCGAACCCACCTTGATCCTGCCCCCGCGGCAGCAGACGCCGGGCTGACCCCGCAGCACCCCACGCCGGGCCGACCGCGCCCGACGCGCCAGGGCTAAAACCGCAGGCAAATCCGAGGCTAAAGAATGCTAGGGTTCGGCCTGGAGGTGGATCATGGCGACCGAGGAGGAGCTGCTCGCAGCCGTGGACGCGCTGCTGGAGGGCGAGCCCCAGCTGCCGCCGCCGGGGGAGCGGTCCCGGCTGCGCGAGGCGGCCGGTGTGACCCAGGCCCGTCTCGCCCAGGTCCTGCAGACCACGACCCAGACGGTGAAGAACTGGGAGGCCGGCCGTTCCGAGCCCCGCCCCCCGCGCCGCCAGGCCTACCAGCGCCTGCTGGACGGCTGGGCGGCGAAGTACCCGGAGGCCGGCCCTTCCCCGGCCACCGCCGCCCCGGTAACCCCCCGCGAAACCCCGCAGCCCCCGGTACCGGCCGGTGCCCCCGAGGGCCGCGCGGCCGAGCCCCGTCCGGCCGAATCCGCCGCGCCCGGCGAGCACGCCCCGGCCCAGAACACCCCGGCCCAGCACGCCCCGGCCGAGCCCCCGGCCCCCTCGCGTCCCGGCGAGCGCCCGCGAACCGGGCAGACGGCTGAGCGGCGCGGCGCACGGCCCTCCGGTGCCCGCGCACGCCCCGAGGCGGCCCCGAAGCCCGCCGCCGCGGCCCGCGTCGACGGCGCCCCCGACTTCCCCAACGGCCCCCTGGCCGTCCTGGACGGCGACGGCACGGCCCACTGCCTGGGCGGCGTCGTCGTGGACTGCCCGGCCACGACACTCCCGCAGCTGGCCGAGTGGGCGCTGCGGGAGTCCGGCGTGGGCGCCGCGCGCCTGCACCGGCACGGCATGGACGCCGACCCGCTGCTGGTCCTCACCGAGGAGGCCACCGCCCGCTTCGGCCTGCCGCCCCGGCTGGAGGACCGCCGCACACTGCGCCTGCCCGACGACCATCCGGCGATCCGGCAGCTCACCCGCGCCAAGTGGAAGCTCACCCAGCGCGGCTTCGGCCCCTGGCCCCGCATCTACCGCCCGGTCGACGGCGGCCGCCGCCAGTGCGTGCAGCTGGCGATCCTCCCCTGGGAGGCCCTCGACCCGCGCGCCTGGGGCGAGGCCTCCCGGCTGCACCCCGCCGACCTCGCCCGCGTCCTCGGCGTCTACGCCGGCCGGGTGCTCACCCCGCGCGGCTCGACCGCCGTGACGGGCCTGGAGCTGATGACCGCGCTGCGCCCCGCCACCCGTCCGGTCAAGGACGAGGCCACGGGCGCCTGGGTGTCCGGCCCCAACCCGGGCGCGCTCTCCCGGCCCCTGGACCCGGCGCCGCCGGAGGCCCCCCAGGAGCATCCCGTCGCGCAGGGCTGGCAGGGCGGCTTCCTGGACGAGGAGGCCTACCAGTGGGTCCGCGACGCGGACCTGCTCAGCGACGAGGAGTGCCTGCTGCCGTGGGCCGTGGGCCTGGACATCAACACGGCCTTCCTCGCCGCGGCCGCCCGCCTGAACGTCGGCCTGTCCGAACCGGTCCACGTCAAGGCCCCCGCCTTCGACAAGAAGACGCCCGGCAGCTGGCTGGTGGACCTCTCCTCCCTCGACCTCGACCCCCGCCTGCCGAGCCCCTTCACGCCCACCGGCCGGCGCCCCGAGGGCCCCGCCTGGTACGCGACGCCGACGCTGGCGTACGCCGAGGAACTGGGCTGCGCCGTCCGGCCGCTTGAGGCCTACGTCCGTCACGAGACGGGCGCCTACCTGGACCCCTGGCACGACCGGCTGAAGGAGGCGTACCTCACCACCAGCGCGGAGATGGGCATCCCCGTCGACCGGGACGCCGATCCGGCGGCGTATCTGGCGGCGATGGCCCTGCACCGCACGTACGCCGCGGCGGACGAGGACGACCTCGACGCCCTGCGCGCCGCCCTGGCCGCACAGCCGGCGGCGCCGCCCGAGCCCACCGACGACCAGCTGCGGGCGGCGGTCCGCCGCCACCGCCAGGGCGCGATGGTGCTGTCGGCGATCAAGTCGACGGTCAAGGGCGGCATCGGCAAGCTCCGCGAACGCCCCCAGGGCCGGCACTACCGCGACGGCGAACGCTGGCCCGCCCTGGACCGGGTGACCTGGAACCCGTACATCCGCGCGGCGGTCATCTCCAAGGCCCGCGTCAACATGCACCGCAAGATGGCCAGACTCGCCGACCTGACCGGCAGCTACCCGCTGGCCGTGCTGTCCGACTGCGTCGTCTACGCCGCCCCCGGCCCCTCCCCGCTGGACCTGCTCCCGCACACCGCCCCCGACGGCAGCCCCGTGTACGGCACCTTCCGCCTCGGCGCGGCACCGGGCCAGGCCAAGCTGGAGGGCGTGCAGGAGATGGCCTGGGCGGTCGACCTCATCGAGCAGGGCTACAACCCCGCCCGCCACATCAAGGGCGGCGACGCCGTCCTGGACGAAGGGGAGTGAGACGGGTGGGCGACATCGACGACGCGCTCGACCGCGCCGACGCCGAGCACATCACCAAGCCGCCGCCCAAGACCCCCGCGGCGCAGATCCGCCTGCTCCTCAAGGCGGAGAAGGGCTCGACGAAGGCCGTCGCCCGCCGCCTGGGCATCTCCCAGCGGCAGGTGGAGCGTTACCTGTCCGGCCAGGCCCGCCATCCCCGCCCGGCGCTGCGCGAGGCCCTGGCCCGTGAGGTGGCCAAGGAGTGGCAGCCCAGGGTCCGCAAGCGCGCCCGGCAGCGGGCCGCGACGGCGACGGGCATCACCATCGAGACCCGGGCCCGTTTCGGCTACACCGCCCCCATCGGCACCACCGACGACCCCCGCATGCGCCGGCTGACGGTCCATCTGCCGCCGGAGTACGCCCACCGCCTGTTCGAGGCCCGCAGCCAGGGCGCCCCCGACCCGCAGCTGCGCGGCATCGTCGCCGAGGGCCTGCAGGAGATCTACTTCAAGGACGGCGGCCGCCGGGCGGACGACCTCTCCGTGGAGTTCACGGGCATCGACTACTTCGACGTCTCGTACTGACCGCTCCACGCGGCCGGCCGCGGCCCGCCATGTCACAGGTGGCGCCGCTGATCCGTCTCGTTGGCTGAGGCCGGGCCGGAACACCGGCGGGCCCGCTGCCGGTCGTCCCGGCAGCCCGCCCGGACGAGGCGTCCGGCAGCGCGGGGTGGAGGCAGGAAGGGGCATGCGTGAGCCGGGTCGAAGTGTTCGAGGAGTTACGGCCCCTGCTGTTCTCGCTCGCCCACCGGATACTGGGCGCCGCGAGCGACGCGGACAAGGCGGTCCACGAGGCCTGGCTGCGCTACGAGGCCGCCCCCCAACTGCCCGTCGCGGACCGCGAGTTCCTGCCGGCCGCGGTGACCCGGATCTCCATCGGCATGCTGCGCTCGGCGCGCGGGCGGGGGGCGCCGGGGGAGGGAGGCCCCGCGCAGGAGCCGGACCGGCCGGTGGAGCTGGCGGAGTCGCTGTCGACGGCGGCGGTGCTGCTGCTGGAGCGGCTGTCCCCGCTCGGGCGCGCGGTCTTCGTGCTGCGGGAGGTGTTCGGCTGCGACCCGGCGCGGATCGCGTCGGTGGTGGGATGCCCGCACGCGGCGGGCCCAAGGCTCGTCGCGGCCGTGTCGAGGGCCAGCGACGGCGGCGGGAGGCCCGCACCCTGGCCGCAGTGCGTCACCGGCTCCGAGCAGGTCGCGCGGATGCTCGCCGCGATCGTCCCGCCGCTGATCCGCATCGGCGTGACGATGGAGATGCGGCAGGTGAACGGCCGCCCCGGCGCCGTCTTCCGCGACCGCGACGGCCGGGCGCTGAGCGCCCTGACGCTGGACATCGCCGACGGGCTGATCCAGACCATCCACTGGCGGACCCTGTGACGCCGCACGGTCCTCGCCGCACCGTGTCACAGCAGGCCGGGCTGTCTCGTCCCATGGGGGAGAGGGCATGATCTGTCCCGTGGTGCGACGGGACGGCCTGGAGGAAGGAGCCGGTGTGACGCGGACCGAGGAGTTCGAGGAGCTGCGGCCGCTGCTGTTCTCGATCGCCTACCGGATCCTGGGCAGCGTCAGCGAGGCGGAGGACGCGGTGCAGGAGACCTGGCTGCGCTACGAGGCGTCCCCGACCCGGCCGGAGTCGGTCAAGGCCTTCCTGTCGGCGACGGTGACCCGGATCTCGATCGACGTGCTGCGCTCGGCGAGGGTGCGGCGTGAGGAGTACGTCGGCCACTGGCTGCCCGAGCCGCTGCTGAGCGACCCCTACGAGGACCCGGCGCGGTCGGCGGAGCTGTCCGACTCGCTGTCGATGGCGGCGCTGCTGCTGCTGGAGCGGCTGTCGCCGCTGGAACGCGCGGTCTTCGTGCTGCGCGAGGTGTTCTCGTTCGACTACCCGGAGATCGCCTCGGCGGTGGGACGCTCGCAGGCCGCCTGCCGTCAGCTCGCGGTACGGGCACGCCGGCACATGGAGGAGGGCCGGCCCCGCTTCGAGGCCGACCGCCGGGAGCGGGACGAACTCGCCGAGCGGTTCTTCGGCGCCCTGAAGGAGGGCGACGTCGACGGGCTGCGCACGCTGCTGGCCGCCGACGCTCAGCTGGTCGGGGACGGGGGCGGGAAGGCCCCGCAGCTGGCCCGGGTGGTCGTGGGCGCGGACAACGTGGCCCGGCTGCTCACGTCCTTCTTCCCCCTGCTGGTGCGGGTGGACGTGTCGCTGGAGCCGCACGAGGTGAACGGCCGGCCGGGCGCGGTCTTCCGCGACCGCGACGGCAGGGTGCTCACCGTGTGGGCGCTGGACGTGTTCGACGGGCAGGTCCAGGCGATCCGCGCGGTGGTCAACCCCGACAAGCTCGGGCACGTCGGCCCGGTGGCGGATGCCTGGGCGATCGACCACGAGGCGCGCTCGGTCCGCCGCTCCATGAAGGGGCCGCAGCCCGCGGCGGGCTGACCCGCGCTCACCGGAACTGCGCCGTCCAGGCCCCGTCCCCGCGATCGGGCGGCATCAGGGTCATTTCGCCGGTGGTGCCGCGATAGACGCCGGTGCCACCCGTGACCACGCCCGTGATGCGGGCGGAGCCGCTCGCCCGGGCGCCGGGCAGCGGCCTGGACGCCTGGTAGGCGATCTTCCCCTTGCCGTCGATGTCGATGACGCCGGTGCAGTACACGGTGACCGCGCGGGGCCCGGTCAGGTCCTGGGCGCAGGTCTCGTAGCCCCCGCCCACCTGCTTGCCCTCGCCGTCCCGCGCGGTGAAGCGGGCGGCGCTCACCGTGCCGGCCTCGGCCGGCGGCGCCGCCGTACCGCCCGCGACGGGGGTGAGGTGCAGCGTGGGGACACTCTCGGCCGGCTGCGGCCCCAGGGCGGGGGCCGGGCCGAGGGCGGCGTAGGCGCAGGCGGCAGCCGTGAGGGAGATGCCTCCCACCGCGGCCGGAAGTCGAACCACAGTTTCGTCCAAGGGGTGGAAAGGCCGGCAGTCGGTGACGCCACGGTACCCGCGGGCACGCCCCGGCGCGTTCGGCCCGCCGGGCTGCGGGGCGGACGCGCACGAGGAGGGTTCAGCCGGCGGGCACCGCTGACCTGCTTCGGTGGCGCGCGAGATGCCCCTTGAGGGTGAATCCGGCGGCGGTGACGTCGTCCGGGGTGACGGTGATGCCCCGGGCGAGGATCTGACGGGCCGCCAGATGATCGGCGGGCCGGTTGACGGACTCCACCGCCCGCAGCTGCTGCCCCTCGAACAGCAGGACGGAGAAGGCGTCGGGGTCGTCACCGAGCACCACCTCGGCCTCGTGCCCCTCGTCGAGCCCGGCGATCTGCAGGGTCGTCGAGAACTGGTCGCTCCAGAACCAGGGCAGCTCGTCATAGGCCCGCGCGGACCCGGTCAGCCGGGCGGCGACCAGCCGGGCGTGGCCGACGGCGTTCTGCACGGACTCCAGCCGCAGCCGGCGGCCGGAGCGCGGCTGCGGGAACGCCGCGCAGTCGCCGATGGCCGAGATGTGCGGGTCGCAGGTGAGCAGGCGGGAGTCGACGGTGATGCCGTCACCCACCGGCAGGCCGGCCGCGGCGGCCAGCTCCGTGCGCGGTGCGACGCCGACGGCGAACAGGACCAGATCGGCCGGCAGACAGGCGCCGTCCGCCAGCTCCACCGCCGCGACGTTGCGCCGGTAGGTGCTGCGCAGGGCGGCGACCTTGCGGCCGAACAGCAGCCGGGTGCCCGCGGCGCGGTGCAGCCGGGTGAAGTGCTCGGCGGTGGGCGCGGAGACGACCCGGCTGAGCGGGCGGCTCTGGGTCTCGACGACGGTCACGTCGCAGCCCGAGCGCCGGGCCGCGGCGGCGACTTCCAGGCCGATGAACCCGGCCCCGATCACCACCACCCGCCGGGCCACGCACAGCGCGTCGCGCAGCGCGGCGGCGTCCCGCGCGGTGCGCAGGGTGTGCACGCCGCGCAGCCCGGCTCCGGGCACGTCGAGGGTGCGCGGGCGGGCGCCGGTGGCCAGGACGAGGTGGCCGTAGCCGCAGACGCTGCCGTCGGCGAGGTGCACCGTGCGGGCGGCCCGGTCGATGCCGGTGGCGGTGCTCACCACCAGGTCGATCGACTGCCGTCCGTAATAGGTCACCGGGCGCAGCCACAGCCGGCTGTCGTCCGCCTCGCCGGTGAGGTACTCCTTCGACAGCGGCGGCCGCTCGTAGGGCAGGGCGTCTTCGGCGCTGACGAGGGTGATGCGTCCGGTGAAGCCGTGTTCGCGCAGGGAGGTGGCCGTCTGGTAGCCGCCCTGTCCGGCGCCCACCACGACGACGGACTCGGGCGGTGTGTGCCGCGGCATCAGTTCTGCCGCTCGGGGAGGTGGACGACCAGGCCGTCCATCGCCTCGGTCACCTTGAGCTGGCAGCTCAGGCGGCTGTTGGGCCGGCGCGGGCAGGCGGTGAAGTCGAGCATGTCGTCCTCGGCGGGCTGGGCGGGCTGCAGCTTGTCGAGGCAGGCCTCGTCGACGAAGACGTGGCAGGTGGCGCACTGCATGTTCCCGCCGCACTGGGCGACGATGCCCTCGACGTCGTTGAAGACGGCGCCGCGCATGACGCTGGTGCCGACGGGGACGTCGATCGCGCGCTCGGTGCCGTCGACGGCGACGTACGTGATCTTGGGCATGAGGGAACTCCTCGATGGCGTTCGGCCGCGTGCCAGGACGCATCAACGGGCACGGAAGCCGGTCATGATCAGGGGATGCGGAAAAAGGCGCTGCCCTCGGCCGATACGGGGACGCGACACCCCTGCCGACTCGCCTTCCCTCACCGGTCGTTCGGACACGCGACGTCCATGGCCGGGGGATACGGCAGCCTCCGAGAACGTACCAGACGGCGCTCGCGCGACGCCAGGGCGGCTAAGGAGCCGGGCTCTCGCCTGACCGGAGCGCCGGCGCCTCGTCAGGCGGGGGTGCGGGAGCGGTCGCGGCTCAGGTCGGGCAGGCGGTGGGTCATGAAGGGCCGGCTGGTGATGAAGTCCCGGAACTTCACGGCGGCTTCGGACAGGTAGGCGTCGCGGCTGTGCACCAGGGTGAGGACGCGGTGGCAGCCGGGCGCGTCCAGGTGGACCCAGGCGACCGGGACGCGGGTGTCGGTGCCGGCCTGGCGGGAGACGGCGGGGATGAGCCCGATGCCCAGACCCACGCTGATCAGCACCTGGCTGGCGGCCGGCTCGTCGCCCTCGCAGGACAGCTGCGGGGTGAGCCCCTCGGCCTCGAAGAGCTGGTCGAGGAGGGTGCGCTGCCAGTGCCCGGGCCGGGTGGTGACGAAGGGCTCGTCGGCGATCTCGGGGATCGTCACGCTCTCGCGGCCGTCGAGCCAGTGCCCGCGCGGCACCGCGAGCAGCACCTCCTCGCGGGCGAGTTCCACCGATTCCAGGCCGGCGCCGGTCAGGGGCTGCGAGGCGACGCAGAAGTCGACCTCGCCCACGCGCAGCTGACGCGTCATCTCCTCGGCGTTGGACTGGAAGAGCCGCACGTCGGCGCGGGGCCAGGCGGCCCGGAAACTGCCCAGCACCGGGGTGATGGTCAGCAGGGTCTCGCAGGCGACGCTGACCCGGCCGAGCCCGGTGTCACGGGCGTCGCGCAGCGCCCTCTTGCCGTCGTCGAGTTCGCGCAGGGCGCGGTCGACGTGGCGCAGGAACATCGCACCGTACTGATTGAGCCGGATGCGCCGGCCCTGCCGGTCGAAGAGGGGAGTGCCGAGGTCGGCCTCCAGCCGGGCGATGGTGCGGCTGAGCGCGGGCTGGGCGACGTGCAGTTCCTCCGCGGCACGGCTGATGTGCTCGTACCGGGCGACGGCCTGGAAGTAACGCAACTGCAGCAGATCCACCGTCCACCTCCACGTATACCTTCCGAGGCATCATCACATGGCGGAAATGGTCTTGGAAATGCATAAGCGGTTGTCTCTACGGTCTTTCATCGGGGTCATCGCACAGATGACGGGCAACGGCGCCCGGCGTCTGCACACGCGAGGCGACGGCCCCGCCGCCATCCCACCGACCACCCGTCCTCCAGGAAGGCCGCACCATGAGCGCTGCGGAGCTGGCCAGACTCCAGTTCGCGGCCACCACCGCCGTCCACTGGCTGTTCGTGATCCTCACCATGGGCCTGGTGCCGATGGTGGCCTTCATGCACACCAGGGCCGCGTACACCCGTGATCCCGCCAAGAGAGCCGTCCGTGAGCGCATGACGCGCTTCTGGGGCCAGCTCTACGTCATCAACTACGCGGTCGGTATCGTCACCGGCCTCGTCATGGAGTTCCAGTTCGGCCTCAGCTGGAGCGGCCTGAGCAAGTTCGCGGGCAACGTCTTCGGCGCCCCGCTGGCCCTGGAGACGCTCATCGCGTTCTTCGCCGAGTCCACCTTCCTCGGCATGTGGATCTTCGGCTGGGGACGGCTGCGCAGAGGAATCCACGTCACGCTGATCTGGCTGACCGCCCTGACCGCGTACGCCTCCGGCTACTGGATCCTCATCGCCAACGGCTTCCTGCAGCACCCCGTCGGCTACGAGGTGCGCGACGGCGTCGCCCACCTGACCGACTTCGGGGCGCTGATCACCAACTCCATGTCCCTGACGGCGCTCGCCCACCTCTCGCTGGGCGCGCTGACCACGGGAGGCGTCTTCGTCGCCGGCGTCAGCGCCTGGCACTTCCTGCGCGGCACCGAGGAGACCGAGCTGTTCCGCGGCTCGCTGCGCATCGGCGTCTGGGTGAGCATGATCGCCTCCTTCTTCGTCGTCGTCGTCGGCGAGTGGCAGAAGCCGATCATCGAGGACACCCAGCCCATGAAGGCCGCCGTGATCGAGGGCAGCGGGGTCGCCGAGGCACAGGCGCAGATGGTCAGGCAGTTCGGGCCGGGCAACTACGTGCCCTGGCAGGACTGGGTGCACGTCTCCATGAACGTGATGTCGGTCATCGGCAACACCGTGTCCACCATCACCTTCATCGCCGTGTTCCTGCTGTGGAAGGACCGGCTGGTGCGGTGGCGTCCCGTCGCCTACCTGATGGTGGCGCTGATCCCGTTCCCCTTCATCGCCTCCATCGGCGGCTGGGTGGTGCGCGAGATCGGCCGCCAGCCCTGGCTGGTCTACGGCCAGCTGAAGGTCGACGACGCGGTCTCCCACGTCAGCAGGGCCTCCCTCATCGTCTCCTGCACCGTGTTCATCGCCGTCTTCGTCACCCTGGCGGTGGTGAACTGGACCCTCATCACCCGCTACGCCCGCCGCGGGCCGGACGCCACCCAGCTCGGCGCCACCGAACCGCTCCTTCAGGAGAAGCAGGCGGTTCCCGCCTTCTGAACCGCCGACCGGCGGCAGTAACTCCCCTCCCGCGATGGAAAGTTGAGCGAGATGAGTCTGGAGACCCTCTGGCTGGCCCTGCTCGGGCTGCTTCTCGCCGGGTACTTCGTACTCGGCGGATACGACTACGGCGCACAGATGCTGCACCCCTTCCTGCGCGGCGGCCACGACGACGAGGACGGCGCGGACAGCCCCGCCCTCGACGCCATCGCCCCGTTCTTCCTCGGCAACGAGGTGTGGCTGGTCGCCTTCGCCGGCGTCATGTTCGGCGCCTTCCCGCACCTGGAAGGCACCCTGCTGGCGGGCCTGTACCCGCTGATCGTGGCGATCCTCGTCGGCCTGGTCGTCGGCAACGCCGCCGTCCAGCTGCGCCGCCGCTCCCGCACCGCCCGCGGCCGCCGGCGGTGGGAGGCGCTCATCGTGTTCGGCGGGGCGCTGCCCGCCCTGTGCTGGGGGCTCGTCGTGGGCCTGCTGCTCAAGGGCGTGCCCCGGCGCTCCGACGGGTCCTTCCACATCGGCTTCGGTGACGTCTTCTCGCCGTTCGTGCTGGCCTGCGGCGTGACCTTCGTGCTGCTCCTCGCCGCGCACGGGGCGGCCTTCGTCGCGCTGCGCTCGGCGCCCGACGTCGCCGCCCGGGCCGCGCGTACGGCCACCGTGCTGCTGCGGGCGACGGGCGCCGCGGCGAGCCTGCCGCTGCTGCTGACGCTGTTCGGCGCGGGCGCCTCGATGACCAACCGCGCGACCTCCGCCGTCCTCGTCGCCCTGCTCGCGGTGGCGATCGCCGCCGCCTGGTGGGCCGTCACCCAGAGCCACCGCGTGCGGGCCTTCGTCGCCACCAGCTGCGCGACCGTGCTGCCCGTGCTGCTCCTGGGCGCCGGCCAGTACCCGTACCTGCTGACCACGTCGGCGGGCGCGGGCCTGCACATCGACGAGGCCGTCGCCGACGACACCACGCTGAGGCTCCTGGCCGGGTTCGGGATCGTGGTGATCCCGCTGATCCTCGCCTACCAGGCGATGAGCTGGTGGGTGTTCCGGGGCCGCACCGGCCGCCGGCACCCCAGCTACTTCTGAAGCCCGGCAGCGAGAAGAGGGACACCCCGATGAAGCCGGTCGAACGCCGCCTGCTGCGCGAACTGCCGGCGCTGCGCCGCCACATGAGCCAGGCGGCGGTGCTGGCCCTGCTCGCCGCCGTCCTCGTCGTGGCCCAGGCCTCCCTGCTGGCCACGCTCCTGGCGGACGGCTTCGCCGGGCGCGGGCTGCGGGTCACGGCGCTCACCGCGCTGGGCGCCGTGATGGCGCTGCGCGCGCTGCTGACCTGGGCGCGCGGGGTGCTCGCGCAGCGCGCCGCGGCCGAGGCCAAGCGCGCGCTGCGCGAACGCGTCACCGACCGGCTGCGCCACACCGGCCCGCTGCGCCTCGCCGCCGGCCGGCACGGCGAGACGGCCACCCTGCTCACCCGCGGCCTGGACGCCCTCGACCCCTACGTCGTCGGCTATCTGCCCACCATGGCGGCCACCGCGGTGGCCCCGCCGGTGGTCGTGGCCTGGCTGCTGCGCACCGACTGGCCCTCGGCGCTGGTGATCGCGGTGACGCTGCCGCTGATCCCGGTCTTCGGCGCGCTGGTGGGCATGCACACCGCCCGGCGCACCGCCCGCCAGTGGCAGTTGCTGGCCCGCCTCGGCGGGCACTTCCTGGACGTGCTGGCCGGACTGCCGACGCTGCGCGCCTTCGGCCGCGAACGCCACCAGCGGCGCGTCATGCGCGAGACGGCCGACGCCCACCGGCGGGCCACCATGCGCACCCTGCGGGTGGCGTTCCTGTCCTCCTTCGTCCTGGAGACGGTCGCCACCCTGTCGGTGGCGCTGGTGGCCGTGCCCGTGGGACTGCGGCTGCTGTCCGGGACCGTCGGCCTGAGCACCGCTCTGACCGTGCTGTTCCTCGCCCCCGAGGCATACCTGCCGCTGCGGGCGATGGGCGCGGCCTTCCACGACAGCGCCGAGGGCGTCGCGGTGGCCGAGCAGGTCTTCTCGATCCTCGACGAGGACGCCGGCGCGGCGCCCGCCCCGGCCGCGGCCCCCGCCCCGGCGGCGCGGCCACATCTGCGGCTGGAGGCGGTCACCGTGCACTACCCCGACCGCCCGGCCCCGGCCCTCGACCGTGCCACCCTGGAGCTGCGGCCCGGCGAGCACGTGGCCCTGGTCGGGCCGAGCGGCGCGGGCAAGACGACGCTGCTGTCGCTGTTCCTCGGCTTCGTCGGCCCCGACGCGGGCCGGGTGACCGTGGGCGGCACCGACCTCGCCGACCTCGACCTCGACGCCTGGCGGGCCCAGGTGGCGTGGGTGCCGCAGCGCCCGCACCTGTTCGCCGAGTCCGTCGCCGACAACATCCGCCTCGGACGACCCGACGCGAGCGACGCCGAGGTGCGCCGGGCGGCCCGCGCGGCGTTCGCCGACCGCTTCATCGAGGCGCTGCCCGAGGGCTACGACACCGTCCTCGGCGAACACGGCGCCGGGCTCTCCGCCGGCCAGCGCCAGCGCATCGCCCTGGCCCGCGCCTTCCTCAAGGACGCCCCCGTGCTGCTCCTGGACGAACCGACCGCCCATCTCGACGCCGACAGCGAGGCCGCGGTCACCCGCGCCACGGTCGCCCTGATGCAAGGCCGCACGACGCTCCTGGTAGCCCACCGCACCAGCCTGCTGCCCCACGCGGACCGCATCATCACGGTGAACGCGGGCCACCTCACGGCCCGGCCGCAGGAGGCGATGGCCTGATGACCGGCGACCAGCGCACACCCGTAGACACGGCAGACCAGCAGACCGCCGTCCTGACCGAACCACAGACCGCCATCGTGCACACCCCCACCGACGAGACGGACGCCCCCCGAACCACCACCGGCCGGGGGGCCGCACCCACCGACGCCGGCGGCCGGAAGGCCGTTCCCGCCAGGCCCGCCGGCCCGGAGGCCGGTGCCGCCGGCGCCCACGCGGCGGAGCCCGTCGGGTCAGCCGTGCGCCAAGCAACCGGTACCGCCCCAGCCGCCGCCGAGGCCGACTCCGCACGCACTGCCCCTGCCGCCGCCGACGTTCGGCCCACCGTCGGCCGGGAGGCCGGGCCCGCCGGCCCGGAGGCCGGTGTCGCCCGCGCCCACGCGGCGGGCCGGTCAGCCGTGCCCCCGGCCGGCGCCGCCCGAGCCACGACCAGGGCGGGCACCCCCCAAGCACCCCGCACCACCCCAGCCGCCGCCGCATACCGCCCGCCCCGCCCCCGGCCCACCCTGCGCCTGCTCGGCCATCTCCTGCCGTACTGGCGTCGCCTCGTGCCCGCCGCGTTCGCCTCGGCCGCCAGTGAGCTGGCCGCCGCCGCGCTGATGGCCACCGCCGCCTGGCTCATCACCCGCGCCGCCCAGCAGCCCCCGCTCGCCGCGGTGAGCGTCGCGATCGTCGCCGTACGCGCCCTGGCCCTGGGCCGTGGAGCGTTGCGCTACGCCGACCGGCTCCTCGGCCACGACGGCGTGCTGCGGGCCGTGGCGGGCCTGCGCACCAGGGTGTACGAGGCGCTGGTGCCGCTCGCCCCGGCCGGTACGCCCGCCTTCCGCAGCGGTGACCTGCTGACCCGTCTGGTCGACGACGTCGACGCCGCCCAGGACCTGCTGCTGCGGATCCTGATGCCGGCCGCGGTCGCCTGCGTGGTCGGCGTGGCCGCCGTAGCGACGGCCGTGGCGCTGCTGCCGTCGGCGGGCCTGCTGCTCGGGCTGGTCCTGGCCGTCGCCGCGCTCCTCGTACCCGCCGTGGTGCTCGCGCTGTCCCACCGCGCGGGCCGGGCCGAGAAGGCGGCCCGCGCCGAACTCGCCGCCGTCACCGTGGACCTGACCCGGGGAGCCGCCGACCTGGCCGCGTACGGCGCCCGGGGCCGGGTCCACGAGCGGGCCCGCCGGGCCGGGCAGCGCATCGCCGCCCTGGAGCGCCACAAGGCCCTGACGACGTCGCTCGGCTCGGCCGCGGTGCTGCTGTGCCAGGGCGCGGCGACGGTCGGCGTCACCTGGCTCGCGCTGCGCGCGCACACCGACGGGCGGCTGCCCGCCACGCATCTGACCGTCCTCGCGGTCCTTGCCCTGGTCTCCTTCGAGACGGTGGCGCCCCTGCCGGCGGCCGCCCGCCGGCTCACCGACGTGCAGGAGGGCGCCCGCCGCCTGGCCGGCCTGCTCGACACCCCGCCGCCCGTCACCGATCCCGCCGCCCCCCTCGCGCTGCCCGCCGACGAGCCGCTCGGCGTGGAGATCAGCGACCTGCGCGTACGGCACCGCCCCGACGCCCCGCCGGCCCTGGACGGGGTGAGCCTGCGGCTCGCGCCCGGCGAACGGGTGGTGCTCCTCGGCGCCAGCGGCTCCGGCAAGTCGACCCTGATCGCGGCGCTGATGCGGTTCGTCGACTACGAAGCCGGCAGCATCCGCATCGGCGGACGCGAACTGCGCGCCTGCGCGGGCGCCGACGTGCGCCGCGTGATCACCGGCATGACCCAGGACGCGCACGTCTTCCACACCAGCATCCGCGCCAACCTGCTCCTGGCCCGCCCCGACGCCACCGACGCCGAGCTGCGCCAGGCGGCCCGCAGCGCCCGGCTGCTGGACTGGATCGACTCGCTGCCCGAGGGCTGGGACACCCTGATCGGCGGCGACGGCGCCACGCTCTCCGGCGGCCAGCGCGGGCGGCTCCTCCTGGCCCGCGCGCTGCTCGCCGACCCGCCCGTGCTGGTGCTGGACGAGCCCACCGAGGGACTCGACCCGGACACCGCCGCCGCCGTTCTGGCGGACATCCTCGACGCCACCCGCGGCCGCACCACGCTCCTGGTCACGCACGACCGCTCGGGCCTGGCCGCCGCCGACCGCGTCGTCACCCTCGACGCGGGCAAAATCCGCCCTTTCAACGCCGAAAGCCTTCCGGAGTGACATGGAGAGAAATTCGAGCACCGCTTGAGCAGCACCGGACAACTCGCTCCTGGCACGCAGGGCCATTCGCAGACAGACACAGCGAAATAGCCATCGCCGCGCCACGAGAAGAGGACTGACAGACAGTCAAATTTGCTGGAACAAACGCCAGTTGGCGTGATCCAGGTCACCCCGGAAGACACTTGGTGGCACGCCGTCATCTGTGTCACGATTTCCGCAAGCCATCCCTGCCCGAAAACATCCGCGCGGCAGCGAGTCGGCAGGTTTCCTCCGCCTCATCCCGTGACGCATTTCTGCTCCGGCCGTCGAGGAGACCGCCCCGGGCAATGGGCGTTTCCAGCCACGCTCCGGGGTACGGGAATGCATTCCCCCAGCGGCGTTCACCCCACACCGCGGCGGTCCCGGCGACGGGACCGCCTTCTTTGTTCCTGTCACCGAGAAAACCCCCACGGAGCCGTCGTGTCCGAAACCGTCATCTCCCAGGAATTCACCGACCAGAGCGAACTGCGGCGCCGCAACCGCGCCATCGTCGAGCAGTACATGAACACCAAGGGGCAGGACCGGCTGCGCCGGCACGAGCTGTTCACCGAGGACGGCAGCGGCGGTCTGTGGACCACGGACACCGGCGCCCCCATCGTCATCAACGGCAAGGACCGCCTTGCCGACCACGCCGTCTGGTCGCTGGAGTGCTTCCCCGACTGGGAGTGGTACAACATCGAGATCTTCGAGACCCAGGACCCCGACCGCTTCTGGGTGGAGTGCGACGGCCACGGGAAGATCCGCTTCGGCGACTACCCCGAGGGCTACTACGAGAACCACTTCCTGCACTCGTTCGAGTTCGAGAACGGGAAGATCAAGCGGCAGCGCGAGTTCATGAACCCCTTCGAGCAGCTGCGCGCCCTCGGCATTCCCGTCCCGGAGATCAAGCGCAAGGGGATCCCCACCTGACCGGCACGACACCGCACCACAACGGCACGACATCACCGCTGGATCGGAGCACGTCATGAAGGACGTCGTACGGGAGATTCGTGTCCGAGGGGCCATGCAGCAGCCCGAATGGAGCGACCTTTCCCAACTGAGCCGGGTCAGCCAGGCACTGGCCGCACGCCCCACCCTCGTGCGCCCCGACGACGTGGCCACGATGCGGACCCTGCTCGGCAAGGTCGCGCTCGGCGAGGCCATGGTGGTGCAGTCGGGCGACTGCGCCGAGGACCCGCTGGAGTGCACCCCCCACCACGTCGCCCGCAAGGCCGCCGTGCTCGACCTGCTCGCCGGCCGGCTCGGCCTGATCACCGGCAAGGCCGTCCTGCGCGTGGGACGCATCGCGGGGCAGTTCGCCAAGCCCCGCTCCAGCCCCACCGAGGTCGTCGACGGCGTCACCCTGCCCTCCTTCCGGGGACACATGGTCAACGGCCCCGAACCGGACCGCGAGAGCCGCCGCGCCGACCCCTTGCGCATCCTCACCGGCTACATGGCCGCCAACGACATCGTCGAGCACCTGGGCTGGCGGGAACGCGCCGCCGGACGCCACGTCGTGGAACCCGTGGTGTGGACGAGCCACGAGGCACTGCTCCTCGACTACGAGATACCCATGCTCCGCATGGACGAGCAGGGGCGGCTGTTCCTCGGCTCCACCCACTGGCCCTGGATCGGCGAGCGCACCCGCCAGGTCGACGGCGCGCACGTCGCCCTGCTCGCCCAGGTGGCCAACCCGGTCGCGTGCAAGGTCGGCCCCACCATGGAGCCCGCCGAACTGCTGGCGCTGTGCGAGCGGCTCGACCCGTGGCGCGACCCGGGCAAGCTCACCCTCATCGCCCGCATGGGAGCCGACCTGGTCGCCGAGCGGCTGCCGCGCCTCGTCGAGGCCGTGCGCGAGGCGGGCCACCCCGTCATCTGGCTCACCGACCCCATGCACGGCAACACGGTCACCGCGCCCGGCGGAGAAAAGACACGGCTCGTGGAGACCGTGTCCCTGGAGGTGTCCCGGTTCGTGGCGGCCGTGCGCGGCGCTGGCGGCGTCCCCGGCGGACTGCACCTGGAGACCACCCCCGACGACGTCACCGAATGTGCCACCACCAAGGACGACCTCGACACCGTGGGCGAGCGCTACACCTCCTTCTGCGACCCCCGCCTCACCCCGTGGCAGGCCATGTCCGTGATCTCGTCCTGGACCACCTGAGCCACCCGCCAAGCCAGGAACTGGAGCCATGACCGGTATACCCCCCATCTCCGCGTACCCGCTCCCCGCCGAGGGCGACCTGCCGCCGGCCGTCGTGCCCTGGAAGGCCGAACCCGACCGGTGCGTCCTTCTCGTCCACGACATGCAGCGGTACTTCCTCAAGCCGCTCCCCGAGGACCTGCGCCACGACCTGGTGCGCAACGCGGCGCAGCTGCGCGAGACGTGCGCCGCTGCCGGCGTGCCCGTCGCCTACACCGCCCAGCCGGGCGGCATGACCGACGAACAGCGCGGCCTGCTCAAGGACTTCTGGGGGCCGGGCATGCGCCCCGAACCGGAGGACCGCCAGGTCGTCGACGCGCTCGCCCCCACCGAGCAGGACTGGCAGCTCACCAAGTGGCGCTACAGCGCCTTCTTCAACACCGACCTGCTGCAGCGCATGCGCGCCGCGGGCCGCGACCAGCTCATCGTGTGCGGCGTCTACGCCCACGTCGGTGTGCTCGCCACCGCCGTCGACGCCTTCACCCACGACATCCAGCCGTTCCTCGTCGCCGACGCCACCGCCGACTTCTCGGCCGACTACCACCGCCTGGCGCTCACCTACGCCGCCGAGCGCTGCGCCCGCGTCACCACGGTCAAGGGGCTGTTCGCATGACACACGCCGATCTGCTCGAAGAGGTGCTGAACCAACCGTCGCAGGCGTTCGCCCTGCTGCACCGGCCCGGCAGCACCGGCCCCGACGTCGTCGAGGTCCTCACCGGCGAGGTGTCCCTGCCCGCCTCCCTGGCCGACATCCCGCTGCCCCCCGCGCCGGGCCCCGGCGCCGGCGCGGGCCACGAGGTCCTCGTCCTCGTCCCCTACCGGCAGCTGGCCGAACGCGGCTTCGCCTGCGCCGACGACGGCACGCCCCTGGTGGCGATGACCGTCACCGGCCAGCAGCAGCTGCCGCTGCAGGAGGCACTGGAACGCATCCCCGACGTCAGCACGACACTGGCCGGCGGCGACTTCGACGTCGACGACCTGGCCTACGAGGACGTGGTGCGCCGCATCGTCAAGGAGATGATCGGCACCGGGGAGGGCGCGAACTTCGTCGTCAAGCGCACCTTCGTCGCCGACATCACCGACTACGGCCCGCTCAGCGCCCCGGCGCTGTTCCGCCGGCTGCTGCAGGGCGAGTCCGGCGCGCACTGGACGTTCCTCATCCACACCGGCACCCGCACCCTGGTCGGCGCCTCACCCGAGCGGCACGTCAGCCTGCAGGGCGGCACGGCCGTGATGAACCCCATCAGCGGCACCTACCGCTACCCGCTGTCGGGCCCCACCCTGTCGGGCGTGCTGGAGTTCCTGCGCGACCGCAAGGAGACCGACGAGCTGTACATGGTCCTCGACGAGGAACTGAAGATGATGGCCCGGATCTGCCCCGAGGGCGGCCGGGTCGTGGGCCCGTACCTGAAGGAGATGGCCCGGGTCGCGCACACCGAGTACTTCATCGAGGGGCACACCGACCGCGACGTACGCGACATCCTGCGCGAGACCATGTTCGCGCCGACCGTCACCGGCAGCCCGCTGGAGAGCGCCTGCCGCACCATCAGCCAGTTCGAGCCGGGCGGCCGCGCCTACTACAGCGGCGTCGCCGCGCTCATCGGGCGGGACGACGCCGGCGAGCGCGTGATGGACTCCGCGATCCTGATCCGTACCGCCGACATCAGCCCGCAAGGCCGCCTCGGCATCGGCGTCGGCGCCACCATCGTGCGCCACTCCGACCCGTCCTCGGAGGCCGCGGAGACCCGCGCCAAGGCCGCCGCGCTCGTCGCCGCGCTGGGCGGGGGCACGCCGGAGCGGTTCGCCGACCACCCCAGCGTGCGCAGGGTGCTGGGCCTGCGCAACGACTCCATCGCCGGCTTCTGGCTCTCCGACGCCGCCGGCCGCGCCTCGGCCCGCCCGGAACTGGCCGGACTGAGCGTGCTGGTGGTGGACGCCGAGGACACCTTCACCTCCATGCTCGACCAGCAGCTGCGCGCGCTGGGGCTGCGCGTGAACCTGCGCCGCTTCGACGAGGAGTACTCCTTCGAGGGGCACGACCTGGTCGTGATGGGCCCGGGACCGGGCGACCCGCAGGAGAGGGCGCACCCCAAGATGCGCCATCTGCACGCGGCGGTGGACACCCTGCTGCGCGAACGCCGCCCCTTCCTCGCCGTGTGCCTCAGCCACCAGGTCCTCGGCCTTCGGCTCGGCCTGCCGCTGCGCCGCAGGGAGGTGCCCAACCAGGGCGTGCAGAAGGAGATCGACCTGTTCGGCACCGCCGAACGCGTCGGCTTCTACAACACCTTCGCCGTGGTCAGCGAGCACGACGAGGTGAGCGCCGACGGCCTGGGCCAGGTGCGGGTCAGCCGGGACGCCGCCACCGGCGAGGTCCACGCCCTGCGCGGCCCCGGCTTCGCCTCGATGCAGTTCCACCCGGAGTCCGTGCTCACCCAGGAGGGGCCGCGCATCGTCGGCACCGCCCTGGCCGGCCTGGCCGCGTGGCGGCGGGCCCCCGAACCGGCCTGACCGGTGAGGCCGCCGGGCCGGTGTCCTTCCCCCGAGCACCGGCCCGGCCCCTTCAGCGCCTGCCACGGCACGGCCCGAGCCCTACAGGAGTGAACAGATGCACCAGTACGTCGTCGTCGACGCGTTCGCGCGGGTGCCGCTCACCGGCAACCCGGTGGCGGTGTTCTTCGCCAGCGACGACCTGACCGCCGAGCAGATGCAGCGCATCGCCCGGGAGATGAACCTCTCGGAGACCACGTTCGTGCTCCAGCCGAAGCAGGGCGGCGACGCGCACGTGCGGATCTTCACCCCGGTCAACGAACTCCCCTTCGCGGGGCACCCGTTGCTCGGCACGGCCATCGCCCTGGGCCGGCGCACCGACGCCGACCGGCTGCGGATCGAGACGGCCATGGGCGTCATCCCCTTCGAGCTGGAACGCGCCGACGGCGAGGTCGTCGCCACCCGCATGCGCCAGCCGGTGCCCGTGTGGGAGCCCTTCGACCGGGCCGGTGAACTCCTTGAGGCGCTCGGTCTGACGACCTCGCAGCTGCCGGTGGAGATCTACCGCAACGGCCCGCGCCATGTCCTGGTCACCCTGGAGAGCGTCGAGGCGCTGTCGAAGCTGGACCCCGACCACCGCGCCCTCGCCCGCTTCCCCGACATGGCGACCAACTGCATCGCCGGCTCCGGCGAGCGGTGGCGCAACCGCATGTTCTCGCCCGCGTACGGGGTCGTCGAGGACGCCGCCACCGGCTCCGCAGCCGGTCCCATCGCCATCCACCTCGCCCGCCACGGCAAAAGCGCCTACGGGCGTCACATCGAGATCACCCAGGGCGTCGAGATCGGCCGCCCCTCTCCCATGGGCGCGCTCGCGCACGGGGAGGGCGACCGGGTCGACTCCGTCGAGGTCTTTGGCCACGGCGTGGTCACGATCGAAGGAGTGCTGCATGTCTGACCTGTCGACGCCGAACGCGACGTCCGTGCAGGCGCCCGCCGGCGGCGCCACCCGCTCGGAGACGCTCACCGCCACCGTCCCCGTGGACTTCCCCGAGTTCCACGCGCCGCCGTCCGAACCGATGGGGCTGCTGGCGTCCTGGCTGGAGAGCAGCACCGCGCACGGGGTGCGCGAACCGCGCGCCCTGGCCCTGGCCACCGCCGACGCCGAGGGCCGCACCTCCTCGCGCATCGTGGCCGTCAACGCGGTGACGGACGCCGGTCTCACCTTCATCACCCACGCCGACAGCCGCAAGGGCCGCGAACTGGCCGAGAACCCGTGGGCCTCCGGCGTCCTGTACTGGCGGGAGACCAGCCAGCAGATCTCGCTGGCCGGGCCGGTGCGCCTGCTGTCGCGTGCCGAGGCCGAGGCCCTGTGGTTCGCGCGGCCGGTGTTCACCCACGCGATGACGACCGTCTCCCGGCAGAGCCGGCCACTGTCCGGCCTCGACGAGTTCGACGAGCTGCGCGCCAGGGCCCTGGAGCTCGGCGACCCGGCGCGGCCCCTGCCCTGCCCCGAGACGTTCGTGGGCTACCGGCTGGAGCCGGCGTCCGTGGAGTTCTGGGCCAACGGCACCGACCGGCTGCACGAGCGGCTGCGCTACGACCGCGCCGACGACGGCTGGCGGATCAGCCGGCTCCAGCCCTGACACCCGCACGCGACCCGCACCCTGTCGACCCACCGGAAGGCACCATGACGTCATCCCCGCCGACCCAGCCCGGCACGTCCGCCGCGGTGTTCACCGACCACCACGAGCTGCGGGCCCGCAACCGGCGGGCCGTGGAGCAGTACATGCGCACCGGCGCCGAGGCCCGCCTGAGCCGGTACACCCTCTACACCGACGACGGCACCGCGTCGCTGTTCTACACCGACATCGGCCGGCCCATCGTCGTCCAGGGCCGCGAGAAGCTGAAGCGGCACGGCGAGCTGTCCCTGAAGGTGCTGCCCGACTGGCAGTGGAACGACGTGCACATCTACGAGACGCAGGACCCGGCCGTCATCTGGGTCGAGTGCGACGGCGAGGGAACGATCCGCTTCCCGGGCTATCCCGAGGGCCACTACCGCAACCACTTCATCCACGGCTTCACCCTCGACGACGGCTTCATCGCCGCCAGCCGGGAGTACACCAACCCGATCGAGCACATGCGCTCGCTCAGCATCGAGACCCCGCACATCCAGCGGGACTGGATCCCCACCTGAACCCCTGCCGGCGGCACACGGAAGATCCCGGCCGCGTCAGGACGCGACCGGGATCAGAGGCCTGCGGTGCCCCCTCGCGGGGTGCGATCACTGAAGGGCGCGGCCCTTCTTCAGGGCGGCCGCGGTCTCGGTGACGCGCTGCGCCTGGTAGCGGGCCGCCTGCAGGGTCTCCTGGCTCGGCGCCGTCTGCTGGCCGGGGCCACCGGTGACGTGCGAGACGCCGTAGGGGTTGCCGACCTGGAACTGGATCGGGTCGGTGTAGCCGGGCGGAACGATGATGCCGCCCCAGTGGTAGAAGGTGTTCGACAGCGCCAGGATGGTGGACTCCTGCCCGCCGTGCAGAGTGCTGCTGACGGTGAAGGCGGAGTACACCTTGCCGGCGAGCTTGCCCTGCGCCCACAGGGGGCCGGTGGTGTCGATGAAGGCACGGATCTGCGCGGCCGGGTTGCCGAAACGGGTGGGCGTGCCCAGCAGGACGGCGTCGGCCCAGTCGAGGTCGTCGAGGCCGGCCTCGGTGACGTCGGCGTGGTCCTCGCGGTACCGGGCCCAGGCGGGGTTGGCCGCGACGGCCTGGTCGGGGGCGGTCTCGGCGACACGACGGACCCGGACGGTCGCGCCGGCCTTCGCGGCGCCCTCGGCGGCGGCGTGCGCCAGGGCGTGCACATTGCCGGTCGCGCTGTAGTAGATGATCGCGACGTTCACGGATTCCACGACGGGTGCTGTCCTTTCCTGGTGGTGCCCCGCTCATGGGGCTTCGAGTATGGGGCAGCGCACTTGAGGCCCGGTCGAGTCCGCGCCAGGCACCTCGGCATGCCCCCGGGGCCTCCTGCTCAGCCGACCTGAAGGCTCCTCGACCCCAGCACGTTGCGGTGGATGTCGAGCGCCGCCGTGGACTTGTTGAGCGTGATGTAGTGCAGGCCGGGGGCGCCCTCGGCGAGCAGCCGCTGTGCCATGGCGGTGGCGTGCTCGACCCCGATCGCGTACGCGTCGGCGGGCCGGTCCCGGGCGGCCTCAAGACGGTGGGCGAGATCCTCCGGGAACGCGGCGTCGGACAGCTCGGCGAAACGGCGGATCTGCCGCACGTTCGTGGCCGGCATGATCTCCGGGATGATGGGCGTGTCGCAGCCCGCGGCCGCGACCCGGTCCCGCAGCCGCAGATAGTCCTCCACGTCGAAGAACATCTGGGTGATGGCGTAGTCCGCGCCCGCCCGGCACTTGGCCACGAAGTGCCGGATGTCGCTGTCCCAGTCGGGCGAACGCGGATGCCTCTCCGGGAACGCCGCGACACCGATGGTGAACTCTCCCAGCGACCGCACCAGCTCCACCAGCTGAGCGGCGTACATGAAGCCGTCCGGGTGCGGCTCCCACGGCCCCTTGGGGTTGCCCGGCGGATCACCGCGCAGCACGAGCACATCACGCACCCCGGCATCCGCGTACTGCCCGATGATGCGCCGCAGCTCGGCCACCGAGTGCCCCACGGCGGTCAGATGCGCGACCGGGCGCAGCGTCGTCTCCGACACCAGACGCTTGGTGACCTCGATGGTGCGGTGCCGGGACGATCCGCCCGCACCGTAGGTGACGGACACGAAATCGGGCGCCAGAGGTTCCACACGCCGGATGGCCTGCCACAGGCTCTGCTCACCCTGGGCCGTCTTGGGCGGGAAGAACTCGAACGACAGTGTCGGCGTCGCGCCCATCACCGCACCCCCCTCCGCCTCGCGCAGCCCCCTCACGACACGTCCGCCAGACGCGGCTCGATCTCCAGGGCCGCCTCACGCCCGTAGGCGCGCTCCACACGCTCCACCAGATCCGCGGCGAGCAGCTTGTACTCCTGGGTGCCGACCGACTCCAGGACCACGGAGGCCAGGGCGCAGCCCAGCCGCGCCGCACGCTCGTGCGGCCAGCCCCAGGCGAGACCCGCGAGGAACCCCGAGCGGAACGCGTCCCCGCCACCGGTCGGATCGGCGATCCGGTCCGTCGGCACGGCGGGCACGTCCAGGCGCGGCTGCCCGCAGCGCGACAGCGAGACGCCCTCCGCGCCGCGCGTGACGATCCAGGTGCCGACGCGCCCCAGGATGTCCCGCTCGCTCCAGCCGGTGCGCTCCCGCAGCAGGGCCGCCTCGTACTCGTTGGTGAACAGCAGCCGCGCACGGTCGACCAGACGCCGGACCTGCGGCCCCTCCAGGCGGGCCAGCTGCTGCGACGGATCGGCGGCCACCGGAATGCCCGCACGGTGAGCGGCGTCCGTATGACGCAGCATCGCCTCCGGAGCGTCGGCACCCACCAGGACGAGGTCCAGCCCGCCGGCGCGCGCGGCGACGGCGGCGAGGTCGACCTTCGCGGCTTCCACCATGGCACCCGCGTAGAAGGTGGCGATCTGGTTCTGCTCCTGGTCGGTGGTGCACACGAAACGAGCGGTGTGCAGCGTCTCGCTGATCCGCACGTCGTCCGTGTCCACGCCGGCGGCACGCAGCCAGGCACCGTACTCGGCGAAGTCGGCCCCCGCCGCGCCGACCAGCCGCGGCGTCAGCCCCAGCCGGCCGAGCCCGAAGGCGATGTTGGCGCCCACACCGCCCCTGCGCACCTCCAGCCGGTCGGCGAGGAACGACAGGGACACATGCTCCAGCTGCCCCTCGATCAGCTGCTCGGTGAAGCGTCCGGGAAACACCATCAGTTGGTCGATCGCAATCGAACCGGTCACGGCGATACGCACGGCTGTACTCCTTCAACCTGGTGCCAGGGGTGCGGTGAGCCCGTCACCGCCCGTCGGAGCCTGGACGATGACGCGAGAAGACGTGCTGAAGACGTGCTGAAAACGGGAAATCCCCTGTCCCATGTCCGGACGAGTCGACGGACACGGCCTTCGACCGAGCACGCGGGAAGGCTTTGTGGGCAGGGGAGGTGTGCGGACAGAGTGACATGCACGCCATCCGCACGCCAAGATCCCCACAAAGTGACCTGAGTCACCCCACGGCTGGTCCCGGCATCAGGGACGGCGGTGCCCGTGGCCGCGCCGGGCGTCGGTCCGGCGCAGCGCGGAGCCGCTCCTGACGACCCGCAGATTCGCCATCATGCCCATCGCCGCGTGGTCGAACATGTGGCAGTGGTACACGTACGTGCCCTCGTAGCCGGTGAACGTCGCCTGCAGCTTGACCGTCTGACCGGGCTGCAGCGAGACGGTGTCCTTCAGCCCGCTCTCCGGCCCGGAGGTGACCGGCTTGCCGTCGCGCTCCAGCACCCGGAACTGCACCAGGTGCATATGGAAGTTGTGCGGGGTGTAGAGATTGGCGTTGCGCACGGTCCAGATCTCCGTGGCCCCGTACTCGATCTCGGTGTCGATCCGGTCCATGTCGTAGGACTTGCCGTTGATGAACGCCCCACCGGTCGTGCCGGTCTCGTCCATGCTCAGCTCGAAGCTGCGCTGCACCGTGGCACTGCCCAGCGCCGGCAGCGTGCGCAGCGTCGCCGGCACCACGCTGGTGTCCGTGGCGGGCCCCGTGACCCGGAACTGCAGCACCTTGCCCACCTGGTCCACCGGATCGCCCGGCAGCGTCGGCTCGGCGTTGAGCAGGGTCAGCGCGGTGCCGGGCGCGAACCGGGAGAAGTCGATGACGACGTCGGCGCGCTCACCGGGGGACAGCTTCACCGACGTCACATCGATCGGCTTCTCCAGCAGCCCCCCGTCGGAACCGATCTGCTGGAAGGAGGAGCCGTCGGACAGCTTCAGCGTGAAGAACCGGATGTTGGCCGTGTTGAACAGCCGGAAGCGGTACTTGCGCGCGGCGACCTCGAAGTACGGCCACGCCTTGCCGTTGGCGAGGATCACCGTACGGTGCATGAAGTCGCCCATCTCGTAGACGAGCTGCCCGCTGTCGTCGAACCGGGCGTCCCGCAAAGCGATGGGCACGTCGTACTCGCCCGAGGGCAGGTTGAGCCGCTGCTCGGTGTCGTCGGTCAGCAGATAGAAGCCGGTCAGCCCGCGGTAGACGGTCTCCGACTCCTGATGGTGGGCGTGGTCGTGGAACCACAGGTTCGCATGCGGCTGGCTGTTGGGATACGTGTACGTCTTCGTCCCGCCGTCGGCCGCGATCAGATCCATGGGGGAGCCGTCGCTGCTCTCGGGCACATGCGCGCCGTGCAGATGGATCGAGGTGGGCACGCCCAGCTGGTTGTACTGCTTGACCACGACACGCCGGCCGGAGGTCGCCTTGATGACGGGCCCGGGGAAGCTGCCGTTGAAGGTGTACACCCGGGTCTTGCGGCCCGGCAGGATCTCCGCCTCCGCCTCCTGCTGCACCATGCAGTACGTGCTGGTGGTGCCGGACGTGTAGAACGGCCGCAGCACCTCCGGCACCGGCATCGCCTGCTGGAACTGCGGAATCGTGGTCGGGTCCAGATCGGTCGCCTGCGCCGGACTCGACAGGGCGGGTATCAGCAGGCCCGCGCCCCCCAGGGCGCCGGTGAGAGCCGCCCCCGACTTGAGGACGGTTCTGCGCTGGATCATGCTCTCTCCCCCGGGATATAGCGATGTGCTGGGTGAGCAACCAAAGGTCACCGCCCACCCTGCCCCAGCTCCCTCTCGACCCCCTCGAACCCCACTGGAGACATGATCCACTACGTGGTGACGCAGGTCACAGCGCCGCATGTCACTGGAGCAAGCCCTGTCTCGTCTCGGGGATGAAGCCCGTTGAAGCCCTGAGCCTTCGACGACGATGACGAGCACGGAGGAAGACATGGACGCACGCCTGAACTTCTTCGCCGCCGGCGAGACCGCGAACAAGGTCCTCAAGCACCTGATGGCGGCGGGCGCGGCGGTGAGGGGCTCGTCTCTCCCGGCGGCGACCCAGGAGCTGGTGGCCCTGCGGGTCAGCCAGATCAACGGCTGCGCGGCCTGCCTCGACATGCACACCAAGGAAGCGACCGCGGCCGGTGAGACGGCGGTACGCCTGCACCTGGTGGCGGCATGGCGCGAGGCGACGGTCTTCACGGAGGCCGAACGGGCCGCCCTGGAACTGGCGGAACAGGGAACCCGCGTCGCCGACGGCGCCGGCGGAGTCCCCGACACCGTCTGGCAGAACGCGACCAAGCACTACGACGACGACCAGCTGGTGGCCCTGGTCACCCTGATCGCCTTCATGAACGCGGCAAACCGCCTGAACATCATCACCCAGCAACCGGCAGGAGACTACGTCCCGGGCAAGCTCCACTGACGCACAACCCCCACACACCGCCGCGGCCGCCTCACAGCGCCCGGGGGCCCGGGGCGACCCGCTGTGTGGCTCTGAGCCTTCTGGTCCAGTCCCTGGCGCTCCTGCGGCGGGGTTTACGAGACGGCTTTGAGGGCTTGGCGGCGCCTCTGGTCTGCAGACCACTCACTGTTCAGTCCTCCCACTCTCCTTGCCGTGTTGGGAAGATGTGGTGGACTACGGCTAGGTTTTGCTGGGTGTTGTCTTCGATGTTTGGTGCTGTGGCTTTGGGGCCGAGGCGGTAGAACTTGATGCCTACGGCGGTGTAGGCGTGTTGAAGCCAGTCTTGTGTGGCGAGTCGGCCGATGCTGCGTGAGGCGCTGGTGGTGCTGAGACCGACGAGCTTTCCGATGTCGGTGGCTGTTTTCCGTACGGGTTCTCCCATGGGTACGGCGGTGGCGTAGTACATGAGGATTTTCAGGTCTGCGCCTTGCTTGAGTTGCGAGTGCAGCAGTAGGCGGTTCAGCTCGCTGGCGTCCATGAAGCGTTGCGTGAACGGCTCGGTGGCGGTGCGCATCACGACGCCTCCTTCGTCGCCGGCGGGCAGGGCACGACGGGGTGCTGGGCGTTCTCGACTGCGCGGCGCTGGTGTAGCGATGGGCCATCGTATGCGGCCCTGCTGTTGAGTTTGTAGAACGTCACTCGGCCTACCTTTTCTGCCTCCAGCAGGAAGCCTCCTCGGTGGAGGTTACCTACGGCCTTGCTCACCGCGTTGGGTCGTAGCTCAAGGTTGCTCCCGATTTGACGGAAGCTTTCGCGCAACGGTTCGTCGCCCGGAGGCGAGTTGAACAGGTAGTAGCCGTAAACGAGCTTGTCGTCCTTGCTATAGCCACTGCTCTTCGCCCAGAGTGCCGAGGCCAGCTTCTTGCTGACGTTGACATGTCGACCGCCGCTGCTCCAGGCGAACGGTTTGTCGTCCTTGTCCAGTAGCTCCAGCTGGAGGTACTCACCGGTATTGGTGTTCACCGCTGGCCTTGCCCGCCCCATCCCACCCCTCACCTAGGCGTTTCCCATAGAGGGGAACGATGTGCGCAGCCTGGAGGTCACGGTTCTCTCCCGTGAGAGGGAGAGAGTTCTACCTGCTTGGTTCGGTCTGGGCTTGGGTGGGTGGCTTTCCCCTCTGGGGGAAGGGTGCGTCCCGTTGTGACATTTGAATGTCTCTCAGCGATACATAGCATGTGCTCTGACCTGCGGTGATCCGTGTTCCCTCTATAACCACCTTGTGGTCGTGTGTGGGACAGGTCGGTGGCTGGGGCGGCTTCGCGTGCGGCGCCGTCTGCTTCTGCGGACGGAGGGCGGCACCAGCGGCTCTGCGTCTCGGGTGGTTGAGGCCGTGACGGAACAGCATTCGGGAAGCGTGGCTGGTGTGGGTGGTGGGTTCCGCCGCCCGGCCCTGCGGGCCGTTCGGCTCCGGTGGCCTCCGCTCGTGGGTTGCCGGCTGACCGTGCGTGGGGGTTCTGTTCGGTGGCTGAGGACTGGGTGGGCTGTTGTGGAGAAGGTCGTGGTCGGCGCGAATCAGGGGTAGGACTCCCCAGCACGGTCGGACAGGCGCGGCAGGCAGTGTTCTGCTTCCACGCCGCGCGGTGAGCCGCGCACCAGCCCGTTCAACCGCGTGAGGCGGCCTGGGAGACGGGGTGCGGCAGTATCCAGTACGGGCCTGGCCCACGGGTGGCCTTGGCAGAGTCGTAGAGCGTCTGCACCGCTGGATGGCATGAGCGGTACCGGGTGATGCGTCGTACCGAGTGCTGGACGAGTTGGATGCAGCGGCTGGCGTCGGTATCGAGAGCGGTGCGAGCCTCGCGATGCCGTGGGTGAGTGCTTGTTCTGCGCGTTTGGGTTGTGCCAGGGCGAGCCAGGCGCGACCGCTGTCGACGTCCACGTCGGCGGGTGACATCCACGATGCCCGGCGGGTGTCGTGGCTGGCTGGGCGCGGTCGAGATCCTGCTCGGCAGCGAGGACTGCACGGGACGGCCATACGCGACCGAGTTGCAGCGGGATCGGCTCGCCGAACAGCTCAGCGCGAAGTGCACTGGCCAGGAGATCTCGTCATCTCACTGCGCTGGCGCTGCCTGAAGCCGCTCCCCAGTGCCGCTCATGTACGTGAGGTTGATGAGCACCGACCTCAGGATCGGTACTCATCAACCTCACGTACATGTCTCATCACGACGGCTGGTTGGTGGTCCTGGTCATCCTGATCGCCTTCATGAATGTGGCATACCGCCTGTACGTCATCACCCAGCAGTCGGCGGTGATGACGTCCTGGGTCAGTTCCGCATGATCAGCGGTTCGGATGGAACGGTAGCGCCAGGTAAACCGCTTCGTTCTGGAAAGGCAGAACAAACGGTGCCCCAAGAGCGACCTGACGTATAGCCAGCTCAGGATCCTGTCACTCGGGAGGCGAGGGGTACGCCGACTGTGATGGTTGCTCTTGGGCTCAGGCCGCCCGATGATCGGTTCTGCGTCTCGGATAGTTGCGGCTGGCATGGGGTGCCGTTGTTTTCCAGGGTTTGCGCAGTGCATCATCTGATGCAGGTCTCTCCGTCAGGTGGCGTGTCTGGCGTAGCGTCAATCGATGAGCGGTCCAATG
>NZ_PQSS01000030.1 GCF_002920535.1 Streptomyces sp. Ru71
TTTTGATGATCGAGAAGGCCCTGACGTCCGCCGACGTGGAGTTCGTCACCACCTTGCACGGGGACGAGCCGGTCGCCTTCCACGTACTGCTCCAGCCCCGCGGCGACCAGGCCGACCGGCTGCTGAGAGCCATCGACGACATCGCGCTCGGCGAGATCGACGAGGCGGCCCGCGAGGGGGAGACCCCGGAGGGCGAGCAGGCCAAGAGCGTCGGCCGGCAGGCCCTGGACGTGTCCCTGACCGCGCTGCGCTCCGCCGGCAGCCAGGCCGAGGGCCGGCTCGTCGAGGACCACCCGCTGGACGCGCTGAAGACGCTGGTGGAGGAGATCGGCGCGGACGAGGTGATCGTGCTGACCGACCCCCACTATGTGGAGGAGTTCTTCCACCGGGACTGGGCCTCCCGGGCGCGGCACAAGGTGGGGGTGCCGGTGCTGAAGCTGTTCTCCCACAGCAAGGCGTAGCGCTCCGCCTGGTTGCCGGTGAGCGCCGTCGGGGGTGCGGTGCGATGTCGTCTGCGGATGCGTTGTGGCTGTCGCGCCCCGCGGCGGAGCCGCATGTCGACACTGCCCCGCGCCCCTGGCGGGGTCCACTCGCGCACCTTGCACAGCGGCCCGTGCTTCAGCGCATAGGCTAGGCACGCTCCGACCCGCACCGTATCTGGGAGAAGAACGCATGGCACCCGGCCTTCCTACCGCCATGGACCGACCGCACTTCATCGGCATCGGCGGCGCCGGGATGTCGGGCATCGCCAAGATCCTCGCTCAGCGCGGCGCCAAGGTGGCCGGCAGTGACGCCAAGGAATCCGCCACCGCCGAGGCGCTGCGCGCGCTGGGCGCGACCGTGCACATCGGGCACGCCGCCGAGCACCTCGCCGACGACGCGAGCTGCGTGGTCGTCTCCTCCGCGATCCGCAAGGACAACCCGGAGCTGGTGCGCGCCGCCGAGCTGGGCATCCCGGTCGTGCACCGCTCCGACGCGCTCGCCGCGCTGATGGAGGGCCTGCGCCCGATCGCCGTCGCCGGCACCCACGGCAAGACGACGACCACGTCGATGCTCGCGGTCTCCCTGACCGAGCTCGGCCTGAACCCGTCGTACGCCATCGGCGGCGACCTGGACGCGCCCGGCTCCAACGCCCTGCACGGCGAGGGCGAGATCTTCGTCGCCGAGGCCGACGAAAGCGACCGCAGCTTCCACAAGTACGCCCCCGAGGTCGCCATCGTCCTCAACGTCGAGCTGGACCACCACGCCAACTACGCCTCGATGGACGAGATCTACGAGTCCTTCGAGACCTTCGCCGGGAAGATCGTGCCCGGCGGCACGCTGGTGATCTCCGCCGATCACGAGGGCGCCCGGGAGCTGACCCGGCGCGTCGAGGGCGTGCGCGTGGTGACCTACGGCGAGGCCGAGGACGCCGACGTGCGCGTGCTGTCGATCGTGCCGCAGGGTCTCAGGAGCCAGGTGACGGTCCTCCTCGACGGGCAGGAGCTGACCTTCGCCGTGTCCGTGCCCGGCCGCCACTACGCCCTCAACGCGGTCGCCGCGCTCACCGCCGGCGCCGCTCTCGGCATCCCGGTGGCCGAGCTGGCCCCGGCGCTCGCCGCGTACACGGGCGTCAAGCGGCGCCTGCAGCTCAAGGGCGAGGCGGCCGGCGTCCAGGTGATCGACTCCTACGCCCACCACCCCACCGAGATGACCGCCGACCTGGAGGCCATGCGGGGCGCCGCCGGTGACGCGCGCATCCTCGTCGTCTTCCAGCCCCACCTGTTCTCCCGCACCCAGGAGCTGGGCAAGGAGATGGGCCAGTCGCTGGCCCTGGCCGACGCCTCCGTCGTCCTGGACATCTACCCGGCCCGCGAGGACCCGATCCCCGGCATCACCAGTGAGCTGATCATCGAGGCGGCGCGCGCCGCGGGCGCCGACGTCACCGCGGTGCACGACAAGGCCGAGGTGCCGGATGTCGTCGCGGGAATGGCGCGGGCCGGTGATCTCGTTCTCACCATGGGCGCGGGCGACGTCACGGACCTCGGCCCGCGCATCCTGGACCGTCTCGCGGACAAGTGAAGGGGTTGGCCGACATGGCGTACGACGTCGAGAAGCCGGACGAGCAGTGGCGCGCGGAGCTGACCCCGGGCGAGTACGCGGTGCTGCGCCAGGCCGCCACCGAGCCCGCGTTCGTCGGTGAGTACACGGACACCAAGACCAAGGGCGTCTACTCCTGCCGGGCCTGCGGCGCCGAACTGTTCACCTCCGAGACCAAGTTCGAGTCCCACTGCGGCTGGCCGTCCTTCTACGACCCGAAGGACACCGACGCCGTCGAACTGCTGGAGGACCGCTCCCACGGCATGGTCCGCACCGAGGTCCGCTGCGCCCGCTGCGGCTCCCACCTCGGGCACGTGTTCGAGGGCGAGGGGTACCCGACCCCGACCGACCAGCGCTACTGCATCAACAGCATCGCCCTGCGCCTGGCGCCCGACGAGAGCTGATCCCGACGCCCCGCCGACTGAGCTGATCCCGGACCCACCGGACCGGCTGATCCGGCACCCCGGGCCGACCTAGACTGACAGGGAAGGCCCGGCCCCGACCGGTACAGGCAGGAAGGCGGTGGGCCGGAATGGCGTACGTCGCCGTCACCGCGCTGAGCCACCCCGGGCTGCTCCGCGAACGCAACGAGGACTCGCTCGTCATCGGCCCCTGGACCCTGTGCGCCACCGTCACGGAGAGCCCGCAGACCCTCGTCTTCCCGCTGCGCTCCCCGCTCGTCGTCGCCGTCGCCGACGGACTGGGCGGGCATCCCGGCGGCGATGTGGCCAGCGCCCTCGTCGCCCGCCGGATCGCCCGCGCCGGGACGACCCTGGCCGACGAGGACGCCGTACGCGACACCCTCGCCGCCTGCAACACCGCCGTGTACGAGGCCGCCGAGGGCAGCGAGCTGACCGCCATGGGCACCACCGTCGCCGGTCTCGTCCTGTTGCCCGAGTCGGCGCTGGTGTTCAACGTCGGCGACAGCCGGGTCTTCGCCGCGCCGAAGGACGGGCTGCGCCAGGTGAGCGTCGACGACAGCCCGCCGCTGCGGCCAGGACAGCGCACCACCTCCCTGGTCACCCAGTGCCTGGGCGGCTCCCTCACCCGCCGTGACGTCCGGCCCCATGTCACCGCCGCGCCCCTGGCCTCCGGTGACCGGTACCTGGTGTGCACGGACGGGCTGACCGACCCGGTCACCGAGGACGTGCTCGACGAGGTGATGCGCGAGCACGACGACGGCCGGGCGGCCTTCGAGCTGTGGCGGGCCGCCATCGACGCGGGCGGCCCGGACAACATCACGCTGGCGCTGGTACGCGTGGGAGGGGAGTAGGAGACCCACGCGGGCCGGGGCGGCGGCGGTGCGCGGTGGTCCGCCCTTTGTCACGATGCGATCGTGCTGAGTGTGGTGCGACGGATCAGAGCGCTCCGCCGGTCCGCCCCCGTGAACGGGCCGGAGAGAGCGAGCACGGCCGAGGTGCCGCTCGACGCGCTGCGGACGGCGCTCACCCGGATCGGCACCACGCTCGACGCCGACCTCACCCGCGCGGAGCTGACCCGGGCCGCGACCTCGCTGACCGGCTGCACGGCGGCCGTCGTCCGGGTGGCCGGCCCGACCGTCTCCGGATACGAGGCGATCAGCGGGGACCCGGACGCGCTGCCGGACATCCGCCCGATCACCGAGGCCGTACGCGACGGCGTACCCGGCGGGCCCTGGACACTGGCCACCGGAGGCGGACGCACGGCCCTGTGCCTGCCGCTGGCCACCCCGGGCCGGCTGTACGGCGTCCTCGTGTGCGCCCGCCCGAACCCGCCCCTCACCCCGCGCGAGGCCGAACTGCTCGCCCTCCTCGCCGCCCCCGCCGGGCCGCACCTGCACCACGCCGACGAACACGCCCGCGTCAGCGGCACTGTGGGCGACCTGCAGCGCGCCCTGCTCGCCGAGCCCGGCCGGCCGCACCCGAACCTGGACGTCGCCGTGCGCTATCTGCCCGCCGGGCGCCGCGCCCTGGTCGGCGGCGACTGGTGCGAGACCGTCCGGCTGCCCTTCGGGCGGACCCTGCTCGTGGTCGGCGACGTCATGGGCCACGGAGTGGAGGCCGCCGTCGACATGGCCGCCTACCGCTCCTCCCTGCGCACGATCACCGCCACCGACCTGCCGCCGCACCGCGTGCTGCGGCAGATGGACGACCTCGCCGCCGGGGAACCGGACCGCCGGCCGGCCACCTGCCTGATCGCCCGCGTCGACCCCGGCCGAGGACAGGTCACCCTCGCCGGGGCAGGCCACCTGCCGCCGGTCGTGATCGACGCCGACGCCGGCACCCGGCTGCTGCCGCTGCCGGTCGGACCGCCGCTCGGCACCGGGCTCGGCGGCTACGAGTCCGCCACCTACGACCTGGACACCAGCCACACCCTGCTGCTGTTCACCGACGGCCTGGTCGAGCGGCGCGGCGAGGACATCGACCGCGGCCTGGACCGGCTCGCCGGGCTGCGCTTCCCGGCCGCGGCCGGCCTGGAGGACATCCTGGACACGGTCCTCACCGGCCTGGACGCCCACCACGCCGACGACAACGTGGCCGCCCTCGCGGCCCGGCCCAGGGCACGGGGCGAGGAAGAGGAACCCCGGTGACCGTGCGGGCCGGCCGAAGCGATCAGGACAGCGAGCGCAGCGCCTTCCCCAGCAGCGCCACCCCGTCCGCGATCGCGCCCGCCGGGGTCGCCGCGTAGCCGAGGACCAGGCCGGGGCGGCCGGGGAGCAGACGGTGCCAGGACAACGGCTGGCACTTCACGCCGTGGGCCAGCGCGGCCGCCGCGAGGTCGGTGTCCGGGACGTCCCCCGCGTACGTGACCGTCAGGTGCAGGCCGGCCGCCGCACCCCGCACCACCGCGCCCGGCAGATGCGCGGCGAGGGCGTCGATCATCGCGTCCCGGCGCCGGCGGTGGCGCCCGCGCAGCAGCCGCAGGTGCCGCTCCAGGCCGCCGGAGTCCATCAGCCGGGCCAGCACCAGCTGCGGCAGCACCGCGTTGCCCAGGTCGGCGAAGCGCTTGGCGTCGATCAGGGCGTCGCGGTGGCGGGGCGGCGGCACCAGCCAGCCGATCCGCAGCGCGGGCGCCAGCAGCTTGGACACGCTGCCCAGATAGCAGACCCGGTCGGCCAGCAGCCCGCGCAGCGCCGGCACCGGCGGCCGGTCGTAGCGGTGCTCGGCGTCGTAGTCGTCCTCCAGGATCAGCCCGCCGTCCTGCGCCCAGCGCAGCAGCGCGCGGCGGCGTTCGCCGCTGGTGACCACGCCGGTGGGGAACTGGTGGGCCGGCGTGAGCAGCACCGCGCGGGCGCCGGTGGCGCGCAGGGCGTCCACCCGTATCCCGTCGTCGTCCACCGGCACCGGGGGTGTGGCCAGGCCCCCGTTGCGCAGGTGCTGGCGCGAGCCCAGCGAGCCGGGGTCCTCCAGCGCGACGGCGTCGATGCCGTCCGCGCGCAGCACGGTGTGCAGCAGGGTGAGCGCCTGGGCGGTGCCGGACACGATCAGCACCTCCCGCGGCTCCACCCGTACGCCTCGGTTGCGCGCCAGCCAGTCGGCCACGGCCCGGCGCAGCGCCGGTGCCCCGCGCGGGTCGCCGTAGCCGAGACCGTCCGCCGACAGCTCGCCGAGGACGGCCCGTTCGGCCCGCAGATACGCGGCGCGCGGGAACGCGGCCAGATCGGGCCGGCCGGGCGTGAAGTCGAAGCGGGCCGGCGCGGCACGCAGCGCGTCGAAGACGCCGGGCCCGGGCTCGCCGGTGAACAGGGTCTCGGCTGCGGTCCGGACACCGCCGGGGCCGGCGAACAGTCCCGGCCCTACGGGGTTGTCGGCGTCGGGGAAGGGATCTGCCGCTACGGAGTGACCGGCTCCGTTCACCCGGTCCGCCGTTGCCGGCCCGGGGAAAGCCCCCGCCGCGACGGCACGCCCGGCGTCGACCGCGTCCGCACCGGGCGAGTCACCGCGCGGCATCCCGCGCCCCGCTTCCCCGGCCCCGTCCCCGGGCACCACCGGCACGGCCACCACCACCGTGCCCCCGCGCCGCCGCCCCTCCACGTGCCCGTCCTCCGCCAGCCGCCGGTACGCCTCCGTCACCACCCCGCGGGAGACGCGCAGTTCGGCGGCCAGCACCCGGGTGGGCGGCAGTCTGCTGCCCACCGTGAGCCGGCCGTCGGCGATCGCCCGCCGCAGCCGCCCGGCCAGCCAGTCGGCCTTGCCGCCGGCGGGCGCGGAACCGATGTCCAGCTGCAGGAAGTCGGACCCCTGGGGTGCGCCTGCCGCCGCCTCGTTCATCCCGCTCATGCTGCCATGCCCCGCGCGCCGCCCACCGCTCAGCCGCCGAAGGCGAACTCCGGTGCGGTGGCGGACAGTACGGCGTCCGCCGTCACGACCGGCCAGTGCGCGGCCAGTTCCCCGGCCAGCGTCTTCACCAGGTCCGGCATGAGCCGCGCCCCTCCGTCGTGCACGGCTTCCGCCACCACCAGGACGCGGCGCGTGTCCGGGCCGACGGCGGAGTGGCCGCTCTGCCGGTGCGTCCAGCGCCGGGCGTGCGCCCGTCCGGCGGAGTCCACGAAGGTCACCTCGCCGGGCGCGGGATGTTCCAGGGCGCCCCCGAACGCCGTGTACGCCTCGTCGCCCCGGGCGGGCCGCACCTCCAGCAGCGGACCGGCGATCCGGTCCGCGTCGAGGGCCGCGACCGGCACGGCGTACGCCACGGAGATCGCGTTGCACAGGTCCACCACCGGGTGGATGCGCGGCAGCGTCCCCTCCTTGCGCAGGCGCCGCAGCAGGGACTCCGCCGCGCAGCGGTACTGCGTGGGCCTGAGCCCCAGCCGGGCGAACGTGCGCCGCCAGGCGACCACTTCGGGGAACTCGCCCTCCGGTCCGCCGGCCAGCCGGGCGGCCGCCCGGGCCGTGTACGCGGCGACCCGGGGGCCCGTGTCGGGGCGGGCGTCGACCCCGTCGGCGTACAGCACACCGGCGGTGAGCGCGGGGTGGGCGGACCAGATCGCGTCCGCGTGCCGGAAACGCATGCTCACGCCACCGCCAGCCGCATGCTCAGCACCACGAAGCAGGCGGCGAACACCCGCCGCATCCCGGTCAGCACGCCCGGCCGGGCCGGCAGCCGCTCCCGCAGCGCGGCGGCGCACAGCCCGTAGGCGGTGAACACCACGAAGGTCAGCGCCATGAACACGGCGCTCAGCCGCAGCATCGGGCCGACGGAGCCGGCCGGGACGAACTGCGGCAGGAACGCCAGGAAGAACAGGGCCGGTTTGGGGTTGAGCAGGTTGACCAGCACGGCGGAGCCGATCAGCCGGGCCGCGGAGCGCGGCGCGGGGTCGCTCTCGACCACCAGGGCCGAACGGTCACGCAGCATCGCCCACGCCATGTACAGCAGGTAGGCGGCACCGAGGTACTTCACGACGGTGAACGCGACCGTACCGGCCTGCAGCAGGGCGGCCAGCCCGGTGACGGCGGCGAGCAGGTGGGGCACGGTGGCGAGGGTGCAGCCGAACGCGGCCACCACGCTCGCCCGGCGGCCGTGCGAGAGCCCGGCGGCGAGCGTGTACACCACGCCGGTGCCGGGGGTGACCACCACGACCAGGGTGGTCAGCAGGAACGTGACGCTCAAGGAAACCTCCGCGAGGATGCGAGGCCTTCCACCCTGCCCACGCCATGGCCCCGTGGACAGGGCCAAAGACGGCGCCGTTCACCGGTCCAAAGCAACGATCCCCGGCCGGAGTCGACATCGTCTCTTCACCAACGGGCCCATGGGCGGCGTCTAGACTCTCCGGGCAGCGGGCGCCCGCACGCATGTGCGGAACCGGCCGCCGAGACGGCACGTGCCGCCAACCGAAGGGCGTTCGGCGCAGTGATACGGATGGAATCAGTCACCAAGCGGTACCCGGACGGCACCGTGGCGGTCGACCGGCTCACGCTGGACATAGCCGACCGGGCGATCACCGTCCTGGTGGGCCCCTCCGGCTGCGGCAAGACGACGACCCTGCGCATGATCAACCGCATGGTCGAGCCCAGCGAGGGCCGCATCCTGATGGACGGCACCGACATCCTGCGCCAGCCCGTGCACACCCTGCGCCGGTCCATGGGATACGTCATCCAGCACGCCGGTCTCTTCCAGCACCGCACGATCCTCGACAACATCGCCACCGTTCCCCGGCTGCTCGGCTGGAGCAAGGCCAGGTCCCGCGAGCGGGCGCGGGAGTTGATGGAGCGGGTCGGGCTCGACGGGGCGCTCGCCGGGCGTTACCCGTACCAGCTCTCCGGCGGCCAGCAGCAGCGCGTCGGCGTGGCCCGGGCGCTGGCCGCCGACCCTCCGGTGCTGCTCATGGACGAGCCGTTCTCCGCCGTCGACCCCGTGGTCCGCAAAGGGCTCCAGGACGAGCTCCTGCGCATCCAGGCCGAGTTGGGCAAGACGATCGTCTTCGTGACCCATGACATCGACGAGGCCGTCAAGCTCGGCACCATGGTCGCCGTCCTGCGCACCGGCGGCCGGCTCGCCCAGTACGCGCCGCCGGCCGAGCTGCTGTCGCACCCGGCCGACGCGTTCGTCGAGGACTTCCTCGGCGCCGACCGCGGCATCCGGCGGCTGTCCTTCTTCCCCGCCGCCGGCCTGGACCTGCTCACCGAGCCCGTCGTCACCGTCGACGCCACCGCCGAGCGGATCGCCGCCGTCGACGCCCCCTACCTGCTGGTCACCGACGCCGACGGCAGACCCCTGGGATGGGGCGAGCCCGGCGAGCTGGCCGCCGGCCGCATCGACACGGCGCGGCTCCTGCCGTACGGACGGCCGTTCGCCGCCGGCACCGACTCCCTGCGCGCCGCGCTGGACTGCGCGGTGCTGTCGCCGACCGGCTGGGCCGTCGCCGTGGACGACACCGGGCGGGTGAGCGGTGTCGTCTCCCAGCAGGCCATCGGCGCGGCGATCCGCGCCGCCCACGCCCGGCACCCGGGCGGGGACCCGGCCACCGCCGAGGCACCGCCTCCGGCCGAGGACCCGGCCACCGGTGCGGCGCAGCCCCCGAACGAGCCGAAGGCCCTGCGATGAACGGCCTGTTCGACCTCCCCAGCGATCTGCAGAACAGCTACCTCGGCCTGGTCGGCCTGCATCTGCGCGAGGCGCTGATCCCCGTCCTGGCCGGACTGCTGGTGGCGCTGCCGGTCGCCCAGCTATGTGTGCGGCTGCGCTGGCTGTACCCGCCCCTGCTGTGGGTGACCACCGTGCTGTACGCCATCCCGTCGCTGGCCCTGTTCGTCGTCCTCATCGACTACACCGGCCAGACCGAGACGACCGTGATGATCCCGCTCGCCGTCTACAGCCTGGTGGTGCTGGTCCCGGCGGTCGTCGACGGCGTCCGCTCGGTGCCGCAGGAGACGCTCGACGCCGCGACCGCGATGGGCTTCGGCCCCGTACGCCGCTATCTGCAGGTGCAGTTGCCGATCGCCGTGCCCGCGATCCTCGCCGGGCTGCGGGTGGCGACCGCGTCCTCCATCTCCCTGGTCAGCGTCGGCATGCTGATCGGCAACCAGGGCGGGCTCGGCAACCTGCTGCACGACGGCATGACCTATCAGCAGCCCCGGCTGGTGTGGCTGTCGGTGGTGGGCACCGCCGTCCTCGCCGTCGTCGCGGACGCCGTCCTCGTCGCCGTACGCCTGCTGCTGACGCCCTGGATGCCGCGCGGCGCCCGTACCGCCCCGCCCGCCGAACCCGCGCTGCCCGTGCGGGAGGAGACCGCCCGGTGAACGTCCTCCACTTCGTCAACGCCTTCTTCAGCGACAGCGCCCACTGGCACGGCTACGACGGCATCCCCACCCGGCTGCGCGAGCACGTGCAGTACACCCTGCTCGCGCTGGTCATCGCCGCCGCCGTCGGACTGCCGGCCGGACTGCTCACCGGGCACACCGGGCGCGGCGGCAACGCGCTCGCGCTGATCGCCACCGCCGCCCGCGCCCTGCCCAGCTTCGGCCTGCTGGTGCTGATGTTCATCCTGCTCGGCTTCGGCCTGGTCCCCGTGATGATCCCGCTGGTGGTCCTCGCGATCCCGCCGATCCTGGTGACCACCTACGAGGCGGTGCGCTCCGTGGACCCCTCCCCGGTGGACGCGGCCCGGGGCATGGGCATGCCCGAGAGCCGCATCCTGCTCCAGGTGGAACTGCCCGTGGCGCTCCCGCTGGTCCTCAGCGGTCTGCGCTCGGCCGCCATCCAGATCGTCTCGACGGCCACCATCGCGGCGTACGTCAGCCTCGGCGGCCTCGGCCGGTACGTCATCGACGGCCTCTACCAGCACGACTACGAGAAGGTCGTCGGGGGCGCCACCCTGGTGGCCGGCCTAGCACTGCTCACCCTCGCGGTGTTCTGGGCGCTGGCCCGCTGCGCGGTGTCGCCGGGCGTGCGCAGGCGCGGATGAGACGAGGACCGGCGCCAACCAGCCTCATAACGGCGCATGTTGATCACATGAATGCCCTTGACGGGTGGGAAGTGGCTGGATTGGATCAGTAGGTGACTACTACCGCCCATCGCAGCAGGCCCAGCAGGATTCCTCCCCGCGCCGCCGCCGTCGCGCTCGCCGCGACCACGGTCCTGCTGGCGGGGTGTTCCTCCGACGGCAAGGGGGACAACCCGCTGGCGGAGAACGAGTCCGACGGCAAGACGGTGGTCGTCGGCTCCAACAACTTCCCCGAGTCCACGCTGCTCGCCGACATCTACGGCGAGGCCCTGCGCGCCAAGGGCGTCAAGGTCACCTACAAGCCCAACATCGGGACCCGGGAGACCACTTACGGCCTGATCAAGAACGGCTCGCTCACCGTCCTGCCCGAGTACAACGGCGCCCTGCTCGCCCACCTCGACCCCAAGGCCACGCCCAAGTCGGCCGAGGAGACCACCCGGGCCATCGAGGCCAAGCTCGCACCGGAGCTGACGCTGCTTCAGCCCTCGCCCGCCGAGGACAAGGACTCGGTGACGGTCAACGCCGAGACGGCGAAGAAGTACCGCCTGACCCCGTCCTCCAGCATCGCCGACCTCAAGGGCGTCGCCGGGGAACTGGTCATCGGCGGCTCGCCGGAGTTCCAGAAGCGGCACCAGGGTCTGCTCGGCCTGAAGTCGGTGTACGGCCTGGAGTTCAAGTCGTTCAAGGCGCTGGACGCGGGCGGGCCGCTCACGCTGGCGGCGCTGAAGCAGAACGAGGTCCAGGTCGCGGACGTCTTCTCCACCGATCCCACCGTGCAGAAGGAGAAGTTCGTCGTCCTGCGCGATCCGCAGAACCTCTTCGGCTTCGAGAACGTCCAGCCCCTCGTCTACAAGAAGGGCCTGCCCCAGCAGGGCGTCGACGCGCTGAACGCCGTCTCCGCCAAGCTGGACACGAAGACGCTGCTGGCCCTGGACGCCCAGGTCCAACTGGACAAGAAGGACCCGCTGGACGTGGCGCGGGCGTGGCTGAAGTCGGTCGGACTGACCTGAGTAACCAGCGGCTTTGAAGCCGGAGGCCGGGGAACCCGTGACGGGGCCCCGGCCGACGGTGGGCTATCCTCGGGGAGTTGAAAACAAACGGCACGGTCCGTTCTTTTGGAACGAGCTGATCCGTTCTTTTCCGTCCCCCAGGAGTGACCCGTCGATGCCGAGGCAGTTACGCGCCGAACAGACCCGCGCGACGATCCTCACCGCTGCCGCCGACCTGTTCGACCGGCAGGGCTACGAATCGACCAGTCTCAGCGACATCGTGGAGCACGCGAAGGTCACCAAGGGCGCCCTGTACTTCCACTTCGCCGCCAAGGAGGACCTGGCCCACGCCATCCTGGAGCTGCAGTCCGAGGCCTCCCGCAAGGTCGCCGGGGAGGTGGACGGCCACGGGTACCCGTCCCTGGAAGCGCTGGTGCGCATCACCTTCGGCTTCGCCCGGCTGACGGTGGAGGGCCCGATCACCCGGGCCGGCCTCCGGCTCGCCACCGGCCCCGTCCCGGTCCGGCCGCCGCTGCGCCATCCCTTCACCGAGTGGCGGGAACTGGTCTCCCGCCGGCTGCTGGGCGCGGTCCGCGAGTCGGACCTGCACCCGGACGTCGACATCGACGCGGTCACCCACTCCCTGGTGTCCTTCTTCGTCGGCACCCGGGTCGTCGGCCGCTCCCTGGAACCCGTCGCCCGGCTGCCCCGCCGGATGGCCGAGATGTGGCACCTGCTCATCCGCGGCCTGGTGCCCGTGCCGCGCCGCCCCCGCTATCTGACGCTGGTGGCCCGGCTGGAGCTGGAGGCGGCCGCCGCCGCGCTGTGACGGCGCGGCGGGCGGCGGGTGGGCGGTGCCCGGGGGCACGCCGGCGGCGCGGCGGGCGGCGGGTGCGCGGTGCCCGGGGGCACGTCGGCGGCGCGGTGAGCGGTGGCTCGGCAGCGCTCGGGGCTCCCAGGGGCGGTCGGCGGTACGGTGAGCGGCATGCCCGACACCCCCCACGCGCCCGTGCTGCGTGCCGATCGTCCCGGCTCCTTCCCGCACAGCGTGCTCGCCGAACGGCACCCCGCGATCATCCGGCAGGTGCGCGACTCCTTCCCGTACGACCCGGGCGTGCGCGCCGCCCTGGAAGCGCTGCTCGACCGGTGCCTCGACGGCGTGATCGAGCCGCTCCCCGCGCACGCCCCGGACCGCGACCGCTGGCTGGCCTGGGGGCTCGGGACGTACACCGGCCGGTCCTGGTTCGACGTGCCGTGGCTGTGGGCGGAGAGCTACTTCTACCGCCTGCTGCTGCAGACCGTCGGCTACTTCGACGACGGCCCCTGGCGCGGCATCGACCCCTTCCGCCCCGCCAAACGCGCCGAACTCGACGCCCCCGAGACCGACGAGGAACTGGCCGCCCTCGACGCGCTGACCGGCCGTGCCCCCGACGAGCAGGCCACCGCCCTGCTGCACGGCTCCCTGTGGGGCAACCGCGCCGACCTCAGCTTCCGCCTCCAGACGGGCGCCGGTGCCACCTCGGACGCCGCCCCGGCCCTGCTCGCCGACGACAGCGCGGCCCTGTGGAAGCTGCTCCCGCCCGGCCGGGCGGACGGCACCCTGTGCCTGGTCGCCGACAACGCGGGCCGCGAACTCGTCCCCGACCTGCTGCTCGTCTCCCATCTGCTCGCCCACGGCCATGTCGGGCGGGTCGTCCTGCACGTCAAACCGCACCCGTACTACGTCTCCGACGCCACCACCGCCGATGTGCTCGACGCCCTGCGCCGGCTCACTGCCGCGCCGGGCACGGCCGCGGCGCACGGGCGGCGGCTGTGGGACGCCATGACCGGCGGCAGCCTCGTCGTGCGGGCCCATCCCTTCTCCGCCGGCCCGCTGCCGTACGAGGAGATGCCCGACGACCTGCGCGCCGAGTTCGCCGCCGCCACCCTGACCGTGTTCAAGGGCGACCTCAACTACCGCCGCCTGGTCGGCGACCGGCTGTGGCCCGCCACGACGCCGTTCGCCGACGTCACCGCCCACTTCCCGGGTCCCCTCGCCGCGCTGCGCACGCTGAAGTCCGACGTGATCACCGGCCTCGACGCCGCCACGGAGAAGGCGCTGGACGCCGCCGAGGGCCGTAGCTGGCGGACCAGCGGGACGCATGCGCTGATCCAGGTGCGCGGCTGAGCCTCAACCGGTGTGGACGGGGAGCGACTTGAACCCGTTGATGAAGTTCGACACCAGCCGCCCCGGCGGCCCGGCCGGGCGCGGCGCGGGCAGCGTCCGCAGCACCTCGGCGTACAGAGACCGCAGTTGCAGCCGCGCGAAGTGGGCGCCCAGGCAGACGTGCGGGCCGTCCCCGAACGCCACGTGCGGGTTGGGGGAGCGGGCCAGGTCCAGCCGGTCGGGATCGGCGAAGACCCGTTCGTCGCGGTGGGCGGCGGCATGGAAGACGACCACCTTGTCGCCCGCCCGGATGCGCCGCCCGGCCAGCCGAGTGTCCCGGACAGCGGTACGGCGGAAGGTGAGCACCGGCGGATGCCAGCGCAGCAACTCCTCCACCGCCGTGGCCAGATCCGCCTTCCCGGCGCGCAACGCCTCGTACTGCTCGGGGTGTTCGGCGAGCGCCAGCAGACCACCGGGAGCCGCGCTGCGCACGGTGTCGTTCCCGGCGACCGTGAGCAGGAAGAAGAACATCTCCAGCTCGGGCCCGGTCAGTTCCGCGTCATGGGCCAGTGTCGTCATGATGTCGTCGGCCGGATGCCGGCGCTTGTGCTCGGCCAGCTGCCCCGCATAGGCGAACATGTCGCCCAGCAGGGCGGGCGAGCGCGGGTTCACCGGCCGGCCCGCCGCGTCCCGCACCGTGGGCCCTGCCTCGTCGGGGGCCTGGTAGCCGATGACCCGCTGCGTCCAGTGCAGCAGCAGCCCGCGGTCGCTCTCCGGCACACCGAGCAGATCGGCGAGGTTGAGCAGGGCGTAGTCGTCGGTGACCGCGCTCACCAGGTCGACGGTGCCGTCCCCGGCCCGCGCCCCGGCGAGCGCCCGGCGGAGCAGCGTGCGGGCCCTCGCCTCGACGACGGCCGTGAACCGCCGCACACGGCCCGGGGTGAACGCCCGGCTGACCAGGCGGCGCAGCCGGCCGTGCGCCGGCGGGTCCTGGTTGAGCATCATCCGCCGGATGAACGGCAGGTCCGCCGGATCGGGGTCACGGATCTGGGTGGCGCCCAGGTGGGAGGAGTACGTCGCCGCGTCCTTGAGCACCCGCACCACGTCCGCGTGCCGGGTCACCGCCCAGAAGCCGGGGCCGGCGGGCCAGCCGAGCACCTCCGGCTCGGCCTGCCAGGCCACCGGGTGGTGGTCGCGCAGGACACGGTAGGCGGCGTAGGGGACGCCGTCGGCGTACTGCCGGGGGTCGAAGACGTCGGGTACGGGCGGGGCCGTGGGCACGGTCATGCGTCCTCGCCGTCCGGGCCGCCCGCGAGTGCCGCGTGCGCCGGTTCGCTGTCGTCGGCGCGCAGGAAGTCCTCGACCAGCCGGATCAGTTCCAGCGGTGTCTCGTCCATGGCGTAGTGCCCGGCGCCCCGCAGCTCGTGCACCTCGGCGTGCGGATACCAGGCGCCCCAGGTCCGCCACAGCAGGTCCGCCGACAGCGCCGGGTCCAGCGCACCGGCCACCGCGAGCGCCGGGTGGTCCGCGCCCTGCACGTCGGCCTGGAAGTCCTCCCCGGCCCAGGAGTCCAGCCAGGCCCGGAACGCCTTGTCGTCGCTGACCCGCAGCGAGCGCGCCACTATCCGGTCCAGCCAGGCTGCCGGGCGGCGGCCGCCGGTGGTGACGTCGATGATGGCACGCCGGTTCTCCGGCCGGTGCGCCGCGTCGGCGAACAGCTCCCACTGCTCCGGCGGCAGCGCGAGCCCGCACGCGGGCACCGGGGACACCCCGGCCAGCCGGCGCAGCCGGTGCGGGGCGACGGCGAGCAGCCGCTGCCCGACCGCTCCGCCCATCGAGTGGCCCACCACCGAGAAACGGTCCCAGCCGAGCCGGTCGGCCAGCGCCACCAGGTCCCGGGCGCCCTGCCCGGTGGTGAACGGCCCGTCGGCGTCCCGCGCACCGCCGTAGCCGCGCAGATCGACCAGCGCGTACGTGAAGGACGTGAGGTCGAGGTCGTCGCGTACGGCCGCGAAGGCGGAGCGGTCGGCGAACCAGCCGTGCACGGCGAACACCTTGTGGGCGCCGTCGCCGAGCAGCTCGTGCGGGAGGGTGAAGGTCGTCATGCGACCACGGTGGACCGAGCCGGCGCGGGCGTCCAGAGGCCGGGCACCGGAGCCTTCTGGGACGACCACGCCAGTGCCCAGGGGCAGTTCGAGCCTGTTCGGGCCCGCGTTCACGCGATGGTGTGATCATGTCCGCCCGTCCGGATGCGTCCCGGGGGCCCTGGGTAGGGCCCCGGCCATGACGCAGCCGTTCGAACTCCCGCACTTCTACATGCCGTATCCCGCGCGGCTGAACCCGCATCTGGAGGAGGCGCGGATCCACTCGACGCAGTGGGCGCGCGAGATGGGCATGCTGGAGGGGTCCGGGATCTGGGAGCAGTCCGACCTCGAAGCGCACGACTACGGGCTGCTCTGCGCCTACACCCACCCCGACTGCGACGGGCCCGCCCTGTCGCTGATCACCGACTGGTACGTGTGGGTGTTCTTCTTCGACGACCACTTCCTGGACATGTTCAAGCGCACCCAGGACCGTGCCGCGGGAAAGGCCCACCTCGACCGGCTGCCGCTGTTCATGCCGCTGGACCCCGCCGCCGACGTGCCGGAACCGGAGAACCCGGTGGAGGCCGGGCTCAAGGACCTGTGGCAGCGCACGGTCCCGTCCATGTCGGTGGACTGGCGGCGCCGCTTCTCCGTCGCCACCGAGCACCTGCTCAACGAGTCGATGTGGGAGCTGTCCAACATCAACGAGGGCCGGATCGCCAACCCGGTCGAGTACATCGAGATGCGCCGCAAGGTGGGCGGCGCCCCCTGGTCGGCGGGGCTCGTGGAGTACGCCACCGCCGAGGTCCCCGCCTCGGTGGCGCTCTCCCGGCCGCTGCGGGTGCTGATGGAGACCTTCTCCGACGCCGTGCACCTGCGCAACGACCTCTTCTCCTACCAGCGCGAGGTGGAGGACGAGGGCGAGAACAGCAACGGCGTGCTCGTGCTGGAGACCTTCTTCGGCTGCACCACCCAGGAGGCCGCCGAGACCGTCAACGACGTCCTCACCTCGCGGCTGCACCAGTTCGAGCACACCGCGCTCACCGAGGTGCCCGCCCTGGCCCTGGAGCACGGGCTCACCCCGGCCGAGGTCGCGGCCGTCGCCGCCTACACCAAGGGCTTGCAGGACTGGCAGTCCGGCGGCCACGAGTGGCACCTGCGCTCCAGCCGCTACATGAACAAGGGGGCGCGCTCCGAGTCGCCCTGGCAGGCCCTCGCCAGCGGCCGCGGCACCTTTGCCGCCGACATCGGCGCACTGCTCGCCTCCGCCGCCCAGGACCGGCTGCGCAACTACCGGCACCAGCCCTTCCGGAAGGTGGGCCCGTCCCGCATCCCCGACCTCTACATGCCCTTCGAGCTCCGGCTCAGCCCGCATCTGGACGGCTGCCGGTCCCGCCTGGCCGACTGGTGCCGGGCCATGGGCATCCTTCAGGAGGGCGTCTGGGACGAGGACAAGCTCCGCGCCTGCGACCTCGCCCTGTGCTCGGCCGGCCTCGACCCCGACGCCACGCCCGAGGCCCTCGACCTCAGCGCCCGGTGGCTCGCCTGGGGCACCTACGGCGACGACTACTACCCGCTCGTCTACGGACACCGCCGTGACCTGGCCGCCGCCCGCCTGACCACGGCCCGGCTGTCCGCGTGCATGCCCCTGGACGGAGAGGAGCCGGTCGTCCCCGTCAACGCGATGGAGCGCGGCCTGCTCGACCTGTGGGCGAGCACCACCGCGCGGATGACACGGGAGCAGCGGCGTGCCGTGAAGGCCTCGGTCGACGTGATGACCGAGAGCTGGGTGTGGGAGCTGTCCAACCAGCTGCAGAACCGCGTCCCCGACCCGGTCGACTACCTGGAGATGCGCCGCCGCACCTTCGGCTCCGACCTCACCCTGAGCCTGTGCCGCATGGGATACGGCCCCGCCGTCCCGCCCGAGGTGTACGGCAGCGGCCCGGTGCGCTCCCTGGAGAACGCCGCGTTCGACTACGCCTGCCTGCTCAACGACGTCTTCTCCTACCAGAAGGAGATCGAGTACGAGGGTGAGATCCACAACGCGATCCTTGTCGTCCAGAACTTCTTCGGCTGCGACTATCCGCAGGCCCTCGGTGTCGTCCAGGACCTGATGACCCAGCGCATGCAGCAGTTCGAGCACGTGGCCGCGCACGAACTGCCCGTGCTGTACGACGATCTGGCGCTGAACGCCGAGGCGCGCGCGGCCATGCACGGCTATGTCACGGACCTGCAGAACTGGATGGCCGGCATCCTCAACTGGCACCGCTGCGTGGACCGCTACAAGGCCGAGTGGCTGGCCCGCCGCGCCCACGGCTTCCTGCCGGACCGGCCGCCCGCCCTGCCCGCCCTCACGCTCCGCTGACGACCGGCACCTGCGGCGCTGCGCGCACCCGCTCCTCCAGGCGGACGACCGTCGCGTCGGCGGCCGCCCGCTCCCGCGGGCTGTCCTGCAACGCGGCGTACAGCCGCTGGGCGCGCAGCGCCTGGGGGAGGTCGCCGAGGTGCTCGAACTCCTCGGCGAGCTCCCGCAGCGGGGCGGTGTCCAGCCGCCCGGGCGCCTCCGGTCTGCGCAGCAGGCTCTGGTTCATCACGAGCGCGTCCAGGCGGCGGATGAGGGCGACCCGCACCGCCTCGGTGCGGCCCTGGACGAGGACCGGGCGGGTCCAGGTGGTCAGCGGCTGCGCCGCCGGGTCCGCGGACGCGTCCGGCGCGAGGCCCAGGTACTCCCACAGCGGCGGCAGCTCGTCGTGGTCGTGGAGGAACCGGTAGGCGTTCAGCTCCTCGGCGTTGAGCAGCACATGGTCGGGTTCGGTGCGCGTCAGCGCGCGGTGCAGCATGCCGACCAGCTCCACCGGGGAGCGCTCGGGCAGGCCGAGCCCGGCGAGCAGCTCGCGGCGCTCGTCGTCGATGCCGTAGTGCTCGCGTATCTCCTCCTCGACCTCCGCCTTGCGGGCCAGGATCCGCTCCTCGCCGTCCCTTGGCGTCAGGTCCGCGAACGCCCCCCAGTCGGCCAGCCCGATCACCACCTCCAGCGCCTCGTCGACGCTCGTACCGATCAGGCAGGCCCCGCCCTCGGAGTCCGCGTGCAGCACACCGCCGTCGGCGCACACGAAGTAGGTGCCGCCCGTGTCGTCCCCGGCCACCACGGTCAGCGGTCCGCCCGAGGCCAGCCGCACCGGCTCCACATGGCCCAGGGCCGCGCGGTCCACGTCGAAGTCGAAGGGGAAGGCGGCCAGTTCGGCCAGGCGCGGGTTCTCCCGCAGCTTGCGCAGCGCGTGATCGGTCATGTCACAGAACGTAACAGCGCCCACTGACAACGCCGGCCCCGCGCCGGCTCGGTGATCCTGCGCACCGGGTGACTCGGACGGGCCGCGGTCCCCTGTTCCGCGGCCCGTCCGGGCAGGCGGTTTTGCCGGCCGCGCGGTCAGGCGGGCACGCGGGTCCCGGCGGTCGCGTGGTCGACCGCGGCTCGGGCCAGTCCCCGGATCATCGGGTGCGGGCGCGAGCCGTCGCCGTACAACTCCGGCTGGAACAGGGACGCGAGGAAGAAGGGGTGGCCTGGCAGTTCCGCCACGCGGACCTGGCCCCGCGGGTCGCGCCCGCTGAAGCGCAGCCCGTGCCGGGAGAGCGTGTCGAGGTGGCGGGACGGGCCGTAGTGGCACGAGTAGCGCTCCACGGTCCGCTCGGCACCGATGACCGTCTGGGCGAGCGACCCCGCCTCCAGCAGGACGGTGTCCTCGTGGCCGGCGAGCGAGCAGGCCAGCGGCTCGATGAGGAAGTCCTCGGCGTCGGGGTCGTTCTCCGCGTGCGCCACCCCGGTCAGCCCGCACGCGCCCCGGGCGAACTCCAGCAGCGCGTGCTGGAAGCCGCCGCAGGTGCCCAGGAACGGGATGCCCTGAGTGCGCGCGGTGCGGATCGCGGCGAGGACGCCGGCCTCGCTGCGGTAGGGGCTGCCCGGCACCACCCACACGGCGTCGAAGCCGCGCACCGCGCCCTCGGCCTCGGCGTCCTCGGAGGGGATCCAGTAGGCGTCCAGCACGAGCCGGTCGTGTGCGGCGAGCGTGTGGAGCAGCTCGGGGATACGGGTGTGGGAGACGACGTTGGGGGACCGGTCGCCCACCAGGGCGACCTTCGCGACTTCGGTGGTGGTCATGGCCACCATCCTGGGCGGGCTGCCAGGTTCACGTCCAACGATGATCCCTGCACGATCCATAAGCAACGCTGATGCCATGCTGGGCAACATGGACCCGCACCTGCTGCGCACCTTCGTCGCCGTCGCCCGCCTGGCCTCCTTCTCCGAGGCGGCCCGCGAACTCGGCTACACCCAGTCAGCCGTCTCCCAGCACATCGCCGCGCTGGAGCAGGACCTCGGCGCCCCGCTGCTCACCCGCCGGCCGGTCGCCCCCACCCCGGCGGGTGAGCGGCTGCTGGAGCACGCGGGTCCGCTGCTGCTGCGCCTGGACGCCGCCCGCGCCGACGTGTCCCGCATCGCGGCCGCCCCGGACCGGGGCCTGACCCTGGCGGCCACGGCCACCGCGCTCGGGCCGGCCGTCGTGGCGGCCCTGCCGGCCGCGGGCGTGACCGTACGGGTGCTGCCCCGCGAGGAGGTGCCCGCCGCGGTCGCCACCGGCACGGCCGACCTCGGCCTGGCCGACGGTCTCGCCGCACCCAGCGACCCGCTCCGCCTGGCCGACGTGGCGCCCCTGACCGCGTACGGCGTGGGGGAGGAGCCGGTCTGCGTCCTGCTGCCGGCGGCGCATCCGCTGGCCGGCCGTCCCGGCCTGGCGCTGGACGACCTCGCCGACGCCCGCTGGCTGGACGCCCCCGACGCCGGGCTGCCGCTCGCCCAGCTGCGGGCCGCGAACGCGGGGCGCGGCTTCCGGCCGTCCCTGCGCTACGAGGGCACCGACGTGCGCGCCCTGGCCTCGCTGGCCGCCGCCGGGCACGGCCTGACCCTGCTGCCCCGCACGGCGGCCGGTGCCGTACCCGGCGCGGTCGCCGTGCCGGTGACCAGGCCCCGGCTCGTGCACCGCACCGAACTGCTGTACGCGGGCCCGCCCCGAGGCGCTGCGGCGGCCCTGGCGGACGCCCTCGGGGGACGGCCCTGAGCTGGTGGAACAGGGCCCTCCGCACCCTGGAGGGCGGGCCCTCTTCCCGCTGTCGACGGCCGGTCAGTCTCACTCTTTCGTGGCACGTTCCGCGCCGGTGCGCCGGGTAGAGCACCAGCCGGAGGCGAACCATGGAACACACCGCGTTGCGTCCCAAGCCGATGCCCGGCCGCGACCCCGGCGGCACCCGCCCCGAGGCCCGGCCCCGGCGCCCGCACGCCGCGCGACGCCGCGGCCGGCGGCTCACCACCTGGCTGTTCGGCCTGCTCGTCGGTACGGTCCTGGTCCTGGCCGGTGTCGGGCTCGGCACCGTCGGCGCCACGGTGATCGGCTGGAGCAAGGTCGCCGACCTGCAACGGCAGGCCGCCGCGCACCGCCCGCCCGGCCCCGCTCCCGCCTCACCGTCACCGGGCGCCCCGAGCCAGGCCCCCGCGCCCGCCGCCCCCGCCGTGGTGCGGGCGACCCTCGGCGTGGAGGTGATGGACGCGCAGAAGCCCGGCGCCCTCGTCGTCGGCGTGCACGTGCCCGGCCCGGGCTACACGGCCGGTCTCGTGCGCGGGGACATCGTGCTCGCCGTCGGCCGGACCCGCGTCGACTCCGCCGCCGACCTGGCGCGGGCCGTCGCCGGGGCGCACCCGGGCCGACGGGTCGTGCTGACGGTGAGACACCGCAGCGGCGGCTACCAGCAGTTGACCGCCGTGCCGGGAATCGTCACGTGACCGGCCGGAAGTGGCTGGTGAGCCGCCCGGCGTCGTCCAGCACGTGGAAGGCCAGCCCCACGGGCGCCTCCCGGTCGGCCACCTCCTCGCCCTCCCAGGGCAGCCGCAGTGTCCAGGTCACACCCGGGCCGACGACCAGGGGCCGGCCGGCGAACGCGGTCGCGGCCGCCGAGTGCGCGTGCCCGGTGATCAGCCCCGCGATCTCCGGCCGCCGCTCCATCAGGGCGGCCAGCGCCTCCGGTGCGCCCAGCTGGTAGGAGTCGGGCAGCGGGTGGTGCAGCGCGACGGGCGGGTGGTGGAAGGCGAGCAGCACCGGCAGGCGCCCGCCGAGCTCGTCGAGCGTCGCCTCGATCCAGTCGTACGTCGCCGCGTCCAGCGCCCCGTCGTCCCGGCCCGGAATGCTGGAGTCGCACATCAGCACGGCGCCCCCGGCGAAGACGCGCACCTCGTTGACCGGCTCCTCGGAGGCCGGCAGCCCCAGCAGGGCCTTGCGGTAGGCGGGGCGGCGGTCGTGATTGCCGGGGCAGGTGAGCACGGGCACGGGTGCCGAGCCGTCGCGCAGGCCCAGGATGCGGGCCGCCTCCTCGTACTCGGCCTCGGCGCCGTGGTCCGCGATGTCCCCGGTGACCAGCACCGCGTCCACGCGGCCCGGCAGCTCCCACAGCCGGTCGCGCACCTGCTCGGCCCGGCGCGTCGCCCGGGCGGTCCCGTCCAGGTGCAGATCGCTGATGTGCGCGAGTACGAGCACGTCGTACTCCCTCCCCGTCGGTATTAATGGTGTGCACGCATCAAAGCATTAGCTGTGGCGCGCGGGCAACGAGCCGCCGTCGGTCACGGGTGGGGAAACCGGCTCGCGTGGCCCCCTCGGGGCGGGCAGGATGCTGCCAGGCGAGACTGATCCTTCCGGAAGTCCGGTCGACGACGTCCGGGCAGACCCTTCGTCAGACAGGAGAGGCCGATGACCGGCACCGCGCCCGCACCGTTCGGCGCCGAGGACTACCGGGCCCGGATGGAGCGCGCCGCGCGCACCGCCGCCGACGCGGGCCTCGCCGGGCTGCTCGTCGCACCGGGGCCCGACCTGGTGTGGCTCACCGGCTACGCGCCCACCGCCGTCACCGAGCGTCTCACCCTGCTGGTCCTCGCCCCCGGACGCGACCCGGTCCTCGTCGTGCCCACCCTGGAGGCCCCGGACGCCGCCCACGCGGCCGGCGCGTCCGCCCTGACCCTGCGCGACTGGACCGACGGCACCGACCCCTACGCCGCCACCGCGGACCTCCTCGACGCGGGCGGCCGGTTCGGCATCAGCGACAACACCTGGGCCCTGCACCTGCTGGGCCTTCAGCGGGCCCTGCCCGGCAGCTCCTACGCCGCGCTCACCGACGCCCTGCCGATGCTGCGGGCCGTCAAGGACGCCGCCGAGCTGCGGCTCCTGGCCGCCGCGGGCGCCGCCGCCGACGCGGCGTTCGAGGAGATCCGCACGGTTCCCTTCGCCGGCCGCCGGGAACGCGAGGTCGGCGCCGACCTCGCCGACCTGCTGCGCCGCTTCGGCCACTCCCAGGTCGACTTCACCATCGTCGGCTCAGGACCCAACGGCGCCAACCCGCACCACGAGGTCGGCGACCGCGTCATCGAACGCGGCGACATGGTCGTCCTCGACTTCGGCGGCCTCAAGGACGGCTACGGCTCCGACACCACCCGCACCGTCCACGTCGGCGAACCCACCGACGAGGAACGCCGGGTCCACGACATCGTGCGCGAGGCGCAGGAGGCCGGCTGCGCCGCCGTGCGCCCCGGCGTCGCCTGCCAGGAGGTCGACCGCGCCGCCCGCAAGGTCATCGAGGACGCCGGGTACGGGAAGTACTTCATCCACCGCACCGGCCACGGCATCGGCGTCACCACGCACGAGCCGCCCTACATGATCGAGGGCGAGGAGCAGCCGCTCGTGCCCGGCATGTGCTTCTCCGTGGAGCCCGGCATCTACCTGCCCGGCCGGTTCGGGGTGCGCATCGAGGACATCGTGACCGTCACCGAGGACGGCGGCCGGCGGCTGAACAACACCACCCGCGAGATGGTCATAGTGGACTGAGGACGACACCGACACCACCATCACCCATCGAGCGAGTGACGACGGCGCGACATGACCCAGGCACCGACACCCACCGCGGACACCGTCCGCAGACTGGTCCGCACCCTGCTGAAGGACGCCGGGAACGACACCTCCGGCCCCGACGTCCGGCCCGTCTCCGAAGGCGGCGAGCACTGCACCTGGTGGGTGGGCACCCGCCATGTGCTGCGCCTCGCCCCCGACCGTGAGGCCGCCGCCCGGCAGCGCCGCGAACTGCGCCTGCGCGACCTGGTCCGCCCGCACCTGCCCGTGGCCGTGCCCACCAGCGTGGCCCACGGGGAGTGGAGCCCCGGCCTGACCTACACCCTCGACACCCTGGTGCCGGGCGGTACGGCCGAGGAGCACGACGTCTCCGCGATCGGCGAGGCCGACCTCGCCGGCTTCCTCACCGGGCTGCGCGCGGTGCCCGCCCGCCAGGCCGAGACGCTCGGCGTGCCGCGCGCCGCCCCGCGCTCCCTGGAGGCGCTGCGCCGCATGGCCGTGCCCGCCGCCCGGACCCTGGGCACCGCCGAGGAGTTCGACCCCGCGCGGCTGGCGCAGCTCACCCCGCCCGGCGCGGCCCAGCTCGCCGCGCAGGCGGGCACCGCCGTCCTCGTCCACCACCACCTCAAGGGCGAGCACCTCGTGGTCAGCGCCGACGGCCGGGTGCGCGGCGTCCTGGACTGGACCGGCGTCGTCCTCGGCGACCCGGCCGAGGACATCGCCGGCCTCGCGCTCGCCGTCGGCTCCGGGGCCGCCGTGCGCGCCGCGACCCTCGCCGGGTACGGCGCCCGGCCCTGCCTGCGCGGCCTGTGGCTGGCCCGCTGCGACAGCGTCATCCGCCTCGCCGAACGGATCGAGGGCCGCGACGACAGCTCCCTGGAACTCCTCCAGACCCAGCTGCAGCGGGCCTGGGAGGCGATCCTGCTGGAACGGGTGACGGAGCTGCGGGAGGACGGGTAGGAGCGCCGGGGGCCGGGGGCGCCGACTGCGTGTAAGCGCTTACGCCTGCTCCAGCACCACGCTCGACTCGGCGGGCAGGTGCAGCACCCCGTTCCCGTCCGGTCCCTCGACCGGCTCCCACGCGGCGAGCACCCGGGCGGGCCGCGTGCCCAGCGGGATCGCCGCCGGCTCCTTGCCGAGGTTCACCGCCACGCGTACGTCGCCGCGCCGGAAGGCGAGCCAGCGGGCGTCCTCGTCAAAGGCCACCTTGGCGTCGGCGAGATCCGGATCGGTGAGGTCGGGCTGGGTGTGCCGCAGGGTGATCAGCTGCCGGTACCAGGCCAGCACGCGCGCGTGCGGCTCGCGCCGCGGCTCGGCCCAGTCCAGGCAGGAGCGGTCCCGGGTCGCCGGGTCCTGCGGGTCGGGCACGTCCTCCTCGGCCCACCCGTGCTGCGCGAACTCCCGCCGCCGGCCGCGCCGTACCGCCTCCGCCAGCTCCGGATCGGTGTGGTCGGTGAAGAACTGCCACGGCGTGGAGGCGGCCCACTCCTCGCCCATGAACAGCATCGGCGTGAAGGGCGCGGTCAGCTCCAGCGTGGCCGCGCAGGCCTGCAGCCCAGGGGTCAGGGCCGCCGCCAGCCGGTCGCCCTGGGCACGGTTGCCGACCTGGTCGTGGGTCTGGCTGTAGCCCAGCAGCCGGTGCGCGGCCACCCGGGAGCGGTCCAGCGGGCGCCCGTGCGAGCGGCCGCGGAAGGAGGAGTACGTGCCGTCGTGGAAGTAACCGCCGGTCAGGGTCTTGGCGAGGGCGGCGAGCGGGGCCCGCCCGAAGTCGGCGTAGTAGCCCTGGGACTCGCCGGTCAGCGCGGAGTGCAGGGCGTGGTGGAAGTCGTCGTTCCACTGGGCGTGCAGACCGAGGCCGTGCTCCTCGCGCGGGGTGATCAGCCGCGGGTCGTTCAGATCGGACTCGGCGATCAGGAACAGCGGCCGGCCCGTCTCCGCGGCCAGCGCGTCCACGGCCGCCGACAGCTCCTCCAGGAAGTGGCACGCGCGCGTGTCGACCAGCGCGTGCACGGCGTCCAGCCGCAGCCCGTCCAGGCGGTAGTCCCGCAGCCACGCCAGCGCGCTGCCCACCAGGTAGGCGCGCACCTCGTCCGAGCCGGGCGCGTCCAGGTTCACCGCGGCGCCCCACGGGGTGTGGTGGGTGTCGGTGAGGTAGGGGCCGAAGGCGGGCAGGTGGTTGCCGGACGGCCCGAAGTGGTTGTGCACCACGTCCAGCACGACGCCGAGGCCCAGCTCGTGCGCCCGGTCGACGAACCGCTTCAGCGCCTCGGGACCGCCGTACGGCTCGTGCACGGCCCACAGGGAGACACCCTCGTAGCCCCAGCCGTGCCGCCCGGGAAACGGGCACAGCGGCATCAACTCCACGTGCGTGACGCCCAGTTCGGCGAGGTGCCCGAGCCGCTCGGCGGCCGCGTCCAGGGTGCCCTCGGGCGTGTAGGTGCCCACGTGCAGCTCGTACAGCACCGCGCCCGGCAACGGCCGTCCCGCCCACGGTGTGCGCCACGCGTAGCGCGCCTGGTCGACGACCGCGCTCAGCCCGTCCGGTCCGTCCGGCTGCCGGCGCGAGCGCGGATCGGGCAGCACGGGCCCGTCGTCCAGCGCGAAGCCGTACCGTGAGCCGTCGCGCGCCCGCGCCTCGCCGGTCCACCACCCCGCTCGCTCCGGATCGCGTTCCATCGCGCTCGTGACGCCGTCGCACGTCAGCGTCACGTGATCGGCCTGCGGTGCCCACACCTCGAACTGCACGGACGGTTCCCCTTCGTCTGCTCACCGTGATGTAGCCCGTCCATGGTGCGTCACACCCGGTCAATCCGCTTTCGAATCCTCCCTTTTGCGGGGTGTCGCCGCCCGCGGGGGCCGAGCGGTACGCGCGCGTGGCGGCCGATGTCCCGTTTTCTGGACACCTCCGCGTGTGCTGACCGACAATCACGACTGTGACGTCGTCCTTCGAGTTCCCCACGTACCCCGCGCGGTTGTCCGACGCGGAGCGCGACCACGCGCTGAAGGTGCTGCGCGACGGCGTCGCCCTGGGCCGGCTGTCGCAGGACACCTTCGTGCGGCGCATGGAGCTGGCGCTGGCCGCGCGCCATGCCGACGAGCTCGCCGCGCTCACCGCCGATCTGCCGCAGGACGGCCGTCTCTCCCGCGCCCTGTTCGGCGCCGTCGAGGCCGTCTCGGGCTTCACCGTACGGCTGCGCAGGGCCTGGCAGGCCGAGCGGCTGCCCAAGCTGCTGCTGCCCCACCCCGGCAGCCGCCACCCGCTGCGCATCGGCCGCGACCCCGCGAGTGGTCTGCGGCTCAACCACGAGACGGTCTCCCGGGTGCACGCCGAACTGCGGCGCCAGGGCGGCATGTGGGTGCTGCGGGATCTCGGCTCGACCAACGGCACCACGGTCAACGGCCGCCGCGTCGTCGGCGCCGCGGTCGTGCGCGAGGGCGACCTGGTGTCCTTCGGGCAGATGGGGTTCCGGCTCGCCGGGCAGTGACCTCGGGATTCCGTCGGTCGCCCAAGTATGCCGGGCGACCGTGGTGTTGACGTACCCGCCGAGCCGTGACTGACTGTGCGTACACCATGGACACCAGGTGAACCGCCGGTACCGCACGTGGAGGTGTGCCCTGCCGCCGCTCCTGCGCTACCCGGGTGTGGACGAGCTGGCCGCCCGCGCCGCCGCACTGGCCGCCGACCGCCCCCGGGACGCCCGGCTGCGCCGCGTCGGCACCTCCCGCGCGGGCGAGCCGCTGTGGCTGCTCTCCGTCGGCCACGGCAGCCGCCAGGCGCTCGTCGTCGCCGGACCGCACGCCAACGAACCCGTGGGCGGTGCCACCGTCCTGCGGCTGGCCGAACGCGCGCTGGCCGAACCGAGCCTGACCGAGGGCGCCGACGCCACCTGGAACCTGCTGCTGTGCCTCGACCCCGACGCCCTGCGCCGCAACGAGGGCTGGCTCGCGGGCCCGTACACGCTCGGCCGCTACTTCCGGCACTTCTTCCGCCCCGGCTTCCGTGAGCAGCCCGAGTGGCTGCCGGACGGCGCCCAGGCCGCCGCGCTGCCCGAGACCCGGGCGCTGCTCGCGCTCCAGGACGAGCTGAAACCTTTCTTCCAGGCGTCCCTGCACGGCGTGGACATCGGCGGCGGCTTCGTCGAGGTCACCCGTGAACTGCCCGGACTCGACCAGCGGGTCGCCCGGGCCGCCGCCCGCCTCGGCATCCCCCGCGAGCTCGGCCCCTACGACACCCTGTACTGGCCGAGCCTCGGCCCGGCCGTCTACCGGATCCCGCCGCCGCGCCCCCGGGACCTGGCCGCGGCCATCACCGAGGCGGCCGTGCAGTCCACCTGGTTCCATCCGCACCGGCACGGCACCCTCACCGCGATCGTCGAGGCGCCCATGTGGGGCGTGGCAGCCGTCGAGGACGACTCCGCGCCCGCCGACGCCGACGCGGTGCTGCGCGCGGTGAGCGCGACGCTGCGACACGAGACACGGCTCCTGGAGCGCCTCCTCGCCCGCATCCGGCCGCACGTCACCGGCACCCCGGACGCGGCGCGGCTGCTCGCCCCCGTCGACGACTATTTACTCGTCTGCCCCGGCCTGGCGGACGCCTGGGACCCCGACACCGCCGTCCCCGGCCACTCCCTGCCACCGCTGAGCAACGCCCACCTCGCCGCGCTGCGCATCGCCGGGCGGCGGCTGGTCCTGCGCACCGCCGGACTGCTGCACCGGCTGGTCACCCGCAGCGGGCGCGATCCGGCGGGCGCGCTGCCCGAGCTGGACCGGCTCATCGACACCGGCTGCGCCGACTACCGCGACGGCTGCGGGGCGCGCTGGATACCGGTCGTACGCCAGGTGGAGTACCAGTCCCGCGTGGTGCTCGCCGCGTTCGAACTGGCCGGCGAACAGGCGTCCGCGCGCTCCCGTTCGGGTGAGCCGGGCTGGGGTTCCGGGCGGGCCGTGCCGATGCACCGGGAATGACCCATCTGACACGATCGGCGGCGGCCGGGCTGCTCGCGGCGACCGCCGTCCTGACCGCGGCGGCGCCCGGCACCGCCCTCGCCACGCGGCACGGCGACTGGCTCCGGCTCACCGTCACCCGCGGCGACGCGGGCGACGCCCTCCGTGCCCTGCTGCGGTGCGACCCGCCGCGCGGCCACACCCGTGCGGCCGAGGCCTGCGCCCAGCTGGCCTCCGTGGACGGTGACATCGGCGCCCTCCCGACCGAGAAGGACGCCATCTGCCCGCTGATCTACGCCCCCGTGACCGCCGAGGCCCGCGGCCGGTGGCACGGCCGCCCGGTCGCGTACCGGGAGACGTTCGCCAACCGCTGCGAGATGACCGCCCGGACGGGGGCGGTGTTCGCGGTTGACGGCGGGGGTGGGCGGATGCGGGGCTGAGCGGTACGCGCGCGTGACGGGTGTCGTCACGCGCGCGCGTGGCAGGTGGGGTGCGTGTGCAGCGCGGGACGGCGTGGTGCTCGGCGCGCACGCGCGCGTGGTCGTCGGGGCGGGTGCTCCACTGAGGGACGGGTGGGCGGGCGCGTCGGGCCGGTGTCAGCCGGCGGTGTCGCGGGCCTGGCGGGCCGCTGTGACGACCGTGCGGGACTGGTGCTCGATCTGGTTCCGTACGGGCACCCAGCGGGCGTGGAAGCGGCGCGCGAAGCTCTCGCTCCAGTGGGCCACGAGCCGCTCCAGGCGAGGCGCCGCCCGGTCGTCGCCCTCCCGCAGCACCCGCAGCAGCATCGCCGCCGCCCGCAGGGGCAGCCGCCGCGCGAAGGCGTCCACGCTGCCGACGTACGCCATCGTCGTGTCGGCGGGCGGGGTGCGGACCCAGTCCTCGGCGAGGCCCGGCACCAGCTCCAGCGCCCACCGGGCCGCCCGCAGCAGCGGATCGTCGCGGTCCGCCAGCCGCGGCTGCGCCTGCGCGAACACCTCCTCGACCAGCAGCGCGTCGGTGCGCAGCCGGTGCGCGAGCCGGCCCAGCGCGGCGGCCGGGGCGGGGTGCGGCGCCGGGTCGCCGACCAGGTCGCTCGCCCACATCGGCACCTCGACGATCGCGGTGAGCCCGCCGTACCGGTGCGCGTGGTACCAGGTGCTCTGCCGGGCGTCGTCCGGCATGCTCGGGTACGCCGCGCCCGCCCCGGGAGCGGGCATGACGTGCACACCCGGCCCCGACGCGGGCCAGCCGGCCGCGTCCGAGGCGCCCGCCTCCACCGGTATGTGCAGCTCGGCCGCGGACTTGGCGAACGGCTCGGCGAGCCCCGGGATGTCCCGCGTCAACTGCACCCAGGTGCCGCCGAGATCGGTGCCGTGCAGACTGATCTGCAAGTAGGGGCGCACCTCGTCGATCACCGACGTCAGGGCGCGGGTCTCCGGTGGCAGCCGGTCCGGCGGCAGGACCGAGGGCGACCACTCGGGCTGCTCGGGCCCGGCGGGCCGGAAGAAGTACCGGTGGTAGTCGAACAGGCTGCGCGGCGCCGGGGTGGTGTGCAGGCTGGCTCCGTCGGGGTCCGCGCACAGCAGGAAGTGCCAGGAGACGCCGTCCCGCAGGGAGCTCTCCCGTACGGCCCGTTCCGCCAGCAGACGCAGGGTGGCACCGCCGGTCGGCTCGTTGGCGTGGGCGCCGGCGACGACGAGCACGGCACGCCGGGCGCGGCCCACGGACAGCAGGTGCAGCGGGCGTCCCGCCCGGGAGAGGCCCACCTGGCGCAGCGCGCACAGGCCGGGTCGTTCCGCGGTCAGCGCCCGTGCGGACGCCACCAGTTCGGGAACACTGGGGTAGCGCAGCTCCGGCAGGAGACTCACCCCCGACTCGTCGTCCCGGCCTCGCCCTGGCAGTACCCCACGTACACGGGGCGCTGTCAAGAACATGGAGCAACCGCCTCCAGCACCGGCCGACCGGCCTGGCGGAGGCGGTCCCGGCCCGTCGAGTCCTCAGTCCTCCGCCCGCTCCAGCAGGGCCACCGGCAGGGGGGTGAACAGGTCCGCCACGCGTACGTGGCCCTCGAACCGGCGGTCGGGGGTCAGCGCGTCCGTCCACCGGCCCGGGGGCAGCGTCAGGGCCGTGTCCCGCCAGCCGCCGGACTCCGCCAGCCGCAGGGACAGCCGGGTCACCGCCGTGACGGTCCGGCCGGAGCGGGCGAACGCCACGCAGTGATCCGCCGCCGGGCCCTCGGCCGGCAGCGGCTCGTAGGTGGCGGAAGGGCCGAAGACCTCGGGACGACGGCGGCGCAGCCGCAGCGCCGCCGCGGTCACCGCGCCCTTGGCGCCGGGGTCCGCCGGCGGGAAGGACACCGGCCGCCGGTTGTCGGGGTCGACCAGCGCCCGGTACTCGGCCTCGGTGCCCTGGTAGACGTCCGGGACGCCCGGCATCGTCAGCTGCACCAGCGCGGTGCCCAGCACGTTGGCCCGGATGTGCTCGGCCAGCTCCGCCCGGAAGGCGGCGACGCGCTCGCCCGGGGCCCCGCACGGCCCCGCCGCCACGAACGCGGCCACCGCCTCCTCGTACGGCGGCTCCTGCTCCGTCCAGCTCGTGTACAGGCCCGCCTCCCGCACATGCTTCAGCAGCGCCTCCCGCACCCGTTCCGGGTCGGCCGGGCCCAGCCCGAACACCGTCTGCCAGGCCGCCCACGCCAGCTGCGCGTCGGGCATCCTTTCCTCGGCGCGGGTGACGTCGGCCAGCAGCTCCGCCCAGCGCTCCGGGCACTCGGTGAGCACCGCGAGGGCCGCGCGGACGTCGGCGCTGCGCTTGGTGTCGTGCGTGGTGACGACGGTCCCGGTGGCGGGCCAGTCGCGCTGCACGCGCGCGCAGTAGGCGTGGAAGTCCTGCGGGGAGACCGCCGGGGCGTCCGGCTCGCCGCCCACCTCGGTGGCCGACAGCAGCGGTACGTACCGGTAGAACGCCGTGTCCTCCACCGACTTGGCGCGCAGCGCCGACGCCGTCTGCGCGAACCGGGTGCGCACCTCCACCTGGTCGGGCCCGTCGCCGTACCGGCCGAGCAGCAGGCCGCGCACGACGTCGACGGCACCGGCCTCCTCGGGCACGAGGAACGCCTGCCGGGCCTCCTCGGCCGCCTCCTCGGTGATCACCGTCGCGGCGTCGGCGGTGGTGTAGGGCCGGTACACCTCAAGGCGCACCAGCAGCTCCTGCAGGGCGGTGCGCAGCGCCCAGGGCGCGCGGTCGCGCAGCGCAGGGTCGGGCGAGCCCATGCACGCCCGGTACGCCGTCCGGGTGAGCCGGTCGACCTCGGTGGCCAGCTCGTGCGTGAGCACGCCGTACGCCGCCCGGCGGGCCGTCGCCGCCCAGTCGCCGCCCCGGTCGGTCTGCGGCGCCGCGAACCGCCGGTAGGCGGCGAGGAGGTCCTCCGCTCCCGCCGGGTCCGCGAACAGTCCGTCGATGTGCCGCAGGGCGTCGTAGCCGGTGGTGCCCGCGACGGGCCAGGAGGCCGGAAGGCGCTCGCCGCCGGAGAGGATCTTCTCCACGACCGTCCAGCGGCCCCCGGTCGCCTCGTGCAGCCGCCGCAGATAGGCGCCGGGGTCGGCGAGCCCGTCCGGGTGGTCGACGCGCAGCCCGTCGAGCACGCCCTCCCGGAGCAGCTGGAGGATCTTGCCGTGTGTGGCGTCGAAGACCTCCGGGTCCTCCACCCGCACCCCGATCAGCTCGGAGATGCTGAAGAAGCGCCGGTAGTTCAGCTCGGTGCGGGCCAGCCGCCACCACACCGGGCGGTAGAACTGGGCGTCCAGCAGCTGCGGCAGCGGCAGGTCCTCGGTGCCCTCGCGCAGCGGCAGGACGTGGTCGTAGTAGCGCAGTACGTCGCCGTCGACGCGCAGCTCGCCGATGACGTCTCCCAGCGGAGCCCCCAGCACGGGCAGCAGCAGCCGGCCGTCCTGCGCCTCCCAGTCGATGTCGAACCAGCGCGCGTACGGCGATTTCGGCCCCTCTCTGAGCACCTCCCACAGCGCGTGGTTGTGGCGCGGGGCCATGGCCATGTGGTTCGGCACGATGTCCGCGATCAGGCCGAGGCCGTGCTCGCGCGCGGTGCGGGCGAGGGCGCGCAGCCCCTCCTCGCCGCCCAGCTCTTCGCGCACGCGCGCGTGGTCGACCACGTCATAGCCGTGCGCCGAGCCGGGCACGGCCTCAAGGACGGGCGACAGGTGCAGGTGGGACACGCCGAGCGAGGAGAGGTACGGCACGGCCGCCGCGGCGGCGGCGAACGGGAACGCCGGCTGCAGCTGCAGCCGGTAGGTGGCCGTCGGCACGAGGGGGGCGTTTCGCTCGGGTGTCATGGAAACGTACGTACCCGCCCTGCCGCCTTTCGTGTCATCGGCGTCCTCCACCCGCGCACGCGCGCGTGGCCGGCTGCCCCGCGCGCGTGCCCCGCTAGGCCGGGCGGCGCAGCACGGTCAGGCTGCGGTCCACCAGGGTCAGCTTCTCGCCGGCCTGCACCTTGGTGCCCGAGTCCGGCGGGACGCCCTCCGGCAGGGCGGTGTCGACGACGACCTCCCACTGCCGGCCGTGATCGACCGGCACGACGAAGTCCAGCGGCTTCGGCGAGGCGTTGAACATCAGCAGGAACGAGTCGTCCGTGATGCGCTCCCCGCGCTGGCCCGGCTCGGAGATCGCGTTGCCGTTGAGGAACACGGTCAGCGCCGAGGCGGGCGAGGACTCCCAGTCCCGCTGGGTCATCTCCCGGCCCTCCGGAGTGAACCAGGCGATGTCGGACAGGTCGTCGTGGGTGCCCTCCACAGGGCGGCCGTGGAAGAAGCGGCGCCGCCGCAGGACCGGGTGGTCGCGGCGCAGCCACACCATCGCCCGGGTGAAGTCGAGCATGGGGTGCCCGCCGTCCTCGGGCCACTTCACCCACGCCAGGTCGTTGTCCTGGCAGTAGGCGTTGTTGTTGCCCTTCTGGGTGCGCGCGAACTCGTCCCCGTGGCTGATCATGGGCACGCCCTGGGACAGCATCAGCGTGGCGATGAAGTTGCGCATCTGCCGTGCGCGCAGCTGGAGCACCTTGGGGTCGTCGGTCTCGCCCTCGGCGCCGCAGTTCCACGACCGGTTGTGGCTCTCGCCGTCGCGGTTGTCCTCGCCGTTGTCCTCGTTGTGCTTGTCGTTGTACGACACCAGGTCGTGCAGGGTGAAGCCGTCGTGGCAGGTCACGAAGTTGATCGAGGCCAGTGGCCGGCGGCCGTCGTCCTGGTAGAGGTCGGAGGAGCCGGTCAGCCGGGAGGCGAACTCCGCCAGGGTGCGCGGTTCGCCCCGCCACAGGTCGCGCACGGTGTCGCGGTACTTGCCGTTCCACTCGGTCCACAGCGGCGGGAAGTTCCCCACCTGGTAGCCGCCCTCGCCCACGTCCCAGGGTTCGGCGATCAGCTTCACCTGGGAGACCACCGGGTCCTGCTGGACCAGGTCGAAGAACGACGACAGCCGGTCCACCTCGTGGAACTGTCGAGCCAGCGTCGCCGCGAGGTCGAAGCGGAACCCGTCGACGTGCATCTCGGTCACCCAGTACCGCAGCGAGTCCATGATCAGCTGCAGCACGTGCGGGGACCGCATGAGCAGCGAGTTCCCGGTGCCGGTGGTGTCCATGTAGTAGCGGGGGTCGTCCGCGAGCCGGTAGTAGCGCGGGTTGTCGATGCCCTTGAAGGACAGCGTCGGCCCCAGGTGGTTTCCCTCGGCGGTGTGGTTGTAGACGACGTCCAGGATCACCTCGATGCCGGCCTCGTGCAGGGCCCGCACCGCCGACTTGAACTCCAGCACCTGCTGTCCGCGGTCGCCCCAGGAGGCGTAGGCGTTGTGCGGGGCGAAGAAACCGATTGTGTTGTAGCCCCAGTAGTTGTTCAGGCCCAGGTCGACCAGCCGGTGGTCGTTGACGAACTGGTGCACCGGCATCAGCTCCAGCGCGGTCACCCCCAGCTCCACCAGGTGATCGATGACCACCGGGTGGGCGAGCGCCGCGTAGGTGCCGCGCAGCTCCTCGGGCAGCCCCGGATGCCGCATGGTCAGGCCCTTCACATGGGCCTCGTAGATCACCGTGTGGTGGTACTCGGTGCGCGGACTGCGGTCGTCGCCCCAGTCGAAGTAGGGGTTGACCACGACCGACGTCATCGTGTGGGGCGCCGAGTCCAGGTCGTTGCGCTTGTCGGGGGCGTCGAAGTGGTAGCCGTACACCTCCTCGCCCCAGTGGATGGAGCCGCTGATCGCACGCGCGTACGGGTCCAGGAGCAGCTTCGCCGAGTTGCACCGCAGCCCGCGCTCGGGCGCGTAGGGGCCGTGCACCCGGTAGCCGTAGCGCTGTCCGGGCATCACGCCCGGCACGTACGCGTGCCGCACGAACGCGTCGCTCTCGCGCAGCTCGATCGCCGTCTCCGAGCCGTCGTCGTGCAGCAGACACAGCTCTACTCGGTCCGCGGCCTCCGTGAAGACCGCGAAATTCGTTCCGGCGCCGTCATAGGTGGCACCGAGTGGATACGCCTCGCCTGGCCAGACCTGCATGGATACGACTCTTTCAGGTGTGGGGCGCCGTAGGGAGCGCCTTGCCAGCGAGTCTCCCCGAAACTGCCGGAACCACCTATGACGTACATCCCGTTTACCGGGCGACCTGGGTGGAACGGTGGATTTCCGTGCAGGGGTGTACAGGAGTGGCAGAGCTTGGTCAGTGGGGTGCAGGGGGGAGGGGAACGCTTGTGCGTACAGAGGGGCGGAAGGGTCGTACGGCCGCGACCGCCGCCCGCTATGAATCCGCTCACTCCACCGGCCCCGCCCGCGCGGAACGGCCCCGTACTTCCACGCAGTTGGGGGGCGACCCTGTCCATCCGGCTGCATCGCCGGGTGCTCGCGGAGTACCCTTCCTTGATCGTTGAGAGCGGGGAGTGCTCGGGGGAGCGGAAGGCGGTGCGCGGGTGGGCTCGGGAGAGCTGGAGCTGCCCCCTGGTGACGAGGGTCACGAGGGGAACTCCGCAGAGGTCCCGCCCGGCACGGTGTCGCTGGCCAGGCCCATGCAGACGGGTGCCATCGGGCCGGAGCTGGACTGGGACGCCGACGCCTGGCGCGAGGTGCGCACCCGCGCCCAGCGGGCCGGCCGGGCCTACATCTGGCTCAACCTCGTCGAGCAGCGGCTGCGCGCCGTCGTCGCCGCCGTGCTGCGGCCCGTGTACGAGCCCGTGCACGGCGACGACTGGGTGGTCGCCGCCGCCGGGCCCGCCGGACAGGAGTGGGTGCAGCGCGCGGCCGCCGTCCGCGAGGTCAGCCGCCGCAAGGGCTATCTGCTCGACCCGGCCGACGACAACGTCATCAGCTTCCTGACACTGCCGCAGCTGCGCGAGCTGATGGTGCAGCACTGGCCGTGCTTCGAGCCGTACTTCGACGACCGCCGCGACGTCGAACTAGCCCTCGACGAGCTGGAGGTGACCCGCAACGTCGTCTCCCGCAACCGCGCGCTGTCCGAGGCCGTCCTCGGCCAGGCCGAACGGGCCTCCGCCCGGCTGCTGGAGATGCTCGGCACCAGCGGCGACGTGCCCTCCGCCCGGCGGCTGCCGGTCGACGCCGTCGAGGACCTCGTCGGCGACCGGTACGCGGACGTCGTCGCCGTGCACCCGGACCGGGTGCGGCTGCTGCGCCAGTTCCCGGCCGAGGACTTCTTCGGCCAGGCCCGCCGGCTCGACGCCATCGGCATCGGCCTCAACCTGCTCGTGCAGAACTTCTCCGGGCGCCGCCTGGTCCGCCTCGCCGAGGCCGGCGCCCGGGTCCGGCTGCTGTTCCTGAACCCGGCCTCCAGCGCGGTGAAGCGGCGCGAGCGGGAACTGGGCCTGAAGCGGGGCGAGCTGAGCCGCTCGGTGGAGATGAACATCCTGCACATGCGCCGGGTGCGGGCCCGGCTGCGCGACCCCGGCGCCTTCGAGATCCAGGTCTACGACGACACCCCGCGCTTCACCGCCTACCTCGTCGACGGCGACGGCTCGGACGGCGTCGCGGTCGTGCAGTCGTATCTGCGGCGGGCGCGGGGCATGGAGGCGCCGGTGCTGGTGCTGCGGGGCGGCAACCGGGTGGTGAAGGCGGAGGGCGTCGAGGACGGCGGCCTCTTCTCCACCTACCGGGAGGAGTTCGAACTGGCTTGGGCGGATTCGCGGCCGGTGTCCTGAAGTGTCCCCGGCCGGGGGCCGGGTGGCGGGCGCGAGTCCGATTGTCAGTGGCCCATGCGATGGTGGAGGCCACTGGGGGACAGCACCACCGAGAAGGGGGGCCGCCATGGCCTGGCACCGCGAGCTGCTCATCGGCTTCGACCTGGAGACCACCGGCACGGATCCGCGTGAGGCGCGCATCGTCACCGGCGCCGTCATCGAGGTCAGGGCCGGGCAGGTGCTGGGGCACCGGGAATGGCTCGCGGACCCGGGCGTGGAGATCCCCGCGGACGCGGTGGCGGTGCACGGCATCAGCACCGAGCGCGCGGCGGCCGAGGGCAGACCGGCGGACCAGGTCGCCGACGCCCTCGCCGACGTCCTCACCGGCTACTGGAGGACGGGCGTGCCGGTCGTCGCCTACAACGCCGCCTTCGACCTCACCCTGCTCTCCGCCGAACTGCTGCGGTACGGCCTGCCGTCCCTGCGCGACCGGCTCGGCGGCCAGGACCCCGCGCCCGTCGTCGACCCGTACACCATCGACCGCTGGGCCGACCGCTACCGCCGCGGCAAGCGCAACCTCGAAGCGGTCTGCGCGGAGTACGGCGTCCCGCTCGACGCCGCGCACGACGCGTCCGCCGACGCCCTCGCCGCGGCCCGCCTGGCCGGCGCGATAGCCGACCGCCACCCGAAGATCGCGGGTCTCGGCCCGGCGGAGCTGCACCGCCGCCAGGTCGAGTGGTACGCGCAGTGGGCGGCGGACTTCCAGGACTTCCTGCGCCGCAAGGGCGACACGGACGCGGTGGTGGACGGCACGTGGCCGCTGAGGGAGGTGGCGGGGGAGCGGGTGTGACCCTCCGGGTGCGGGGGTGTCAGTGGTCGGCGGCGAGCTGAGCCGACGTCAGCGGCAGGGTGGGCACCGGTCGGGACGGGCTCTCGTCCGGCTGGCCGCCGGCCGACGCCGCATCCGGTGCCGGCGCCGCATTCGGTGCCGGGGCCGCATTCGGTGCCGGGGCCGGCGAGGGGGTCGCGGACGACGGTCGACGTGGGCACGGATAGGCGGCACGGAGCTCGGACGTCGCACGATGCGCGCGTTCCACCGCCTGGCCCCAGTACGTGCCCGCGACCATCAGCGCCGCGCCCAGCCCCGTGAACACGGTGACGTGCTCGCCGCCGAGCACCACACCCACCACCGCCGCCCACACCGGTTCGGTGCCCAGCAGCAGGCTCGCCCGGCTCGCCGAGGTGCGCTGCACCGCCCAGGTCTGCGCCAGGAAGGCGAACACGCTGCAGAACAGGGCGAGATAGAGCAGCTGAGCCCAGGTGCCGGCGGGGGCGTGGACCAGGTCCGGCAGACCGGCGGCGGTCGCGGGCAGGAACAGCGCCGTGCCGACAGCCGTCTGCACCGCCGTCAGATGCAGGGGGCGCACGGCCCGGCGGGCGGTGAGCCGGCCCACCAGGGCGACATGCGCCGCGCGCACCCCGGCGGCGGCCAGCATCAGCACATCGCCGAGGCGGGGCGCGTGGAAACCGTCGCCGGCCATCAGCAGCGCCACGGCGAGCACGCAGACACCGGCGGCGGCGTAGAAGGGACCGGGCAGCCCGCCGGGGTGCCCGGAGCGGTCCAGGAGGGGGGTGAGCACGATGGTCAGGCTGATGATCAGGCCCGCGTTGGCGGCCGTGGTGTGGGCGACGCCATAGGTCTCCACGACCAGGACCGCCGCCTGGGTGAGCCCGAGCGGCAGCCCCGCCCGCAGCTCCTCGCGGCGCAATCGGCGCGGCCCGCGGCGGCCGGCGATCAGGCCCGCGCAGGCCAGGAGGGAGAGGGCGTAACGGGCGAAGAGAACCGTCAGCACGGGCAGCGCGGCCGTGGCCGTCTGGGCGGAGAGATAGCTCGAACCCCAGACGAGCGCGACCAGGAGGAGTACCGCATCGGTACGGCGGGCGTCGGACACCCGCCCACCGTGCACCGGCGGCGACCGTGAAGCCCAGCACCACTTCCTTCAACGATCTTTCAGCAGTCCTACAACATCGCCCTACACTGCGGGAATGGACGAACGGCAGCTGCGGATCCTGCGGGAGCTCGGCGAGCTGGGCAGCGTCAGCGCGGTCGCCGACGCACTGCTGGTGACGCCGTCGGCGATCTCCCAGCAGCTGCGGCTGCTCCAGAGCACGATGCCGGTGCCGCTGACCGAACGGCAGGGGCGGCGGCTGGTGCTCACCGACGCCGGTCAGGCGCTGGCGGCCGCGGCCGTCGGCGTGGAGACGGCGCTGGAGCGGGCCCGGCACGCCGTGCAGGAGTTCGTGGGGCGCACCGACGCGGAGGTGTCGGTGGCCGCGTTCCACAGCGCGGGCGCCGCCTTCTTCCCGCCGCTGCTGCACGCCCTCGCGGGCCCGGGCATGCCGCGGCTCGCGCTCGCCGACGAGGATGTCGCGCAGGAGGACTTCCCCCGGCTGACCCGTGCCTACGACCTGGTGCTCGCCCACCGGCTGGAGCACGCCCCGCCCTGGCCGGCCACGGTCGCCGCGGCCACGCTGCTGCGCGAGCCGCTCGACGTGGCACTGCCCGCCGGCCACCGGCTCGCGGCCAAGCGGCGGCTGAGTCCGCGGGACGTGGCCGGCGAACCCTGGATCACCGTGCACGACGGCTTCCCGGTCCTGGCGGTCATCGACGCGATCGCCGCGGCGGCGGGGCGTCGGCCGCACCTGGCGCACCGCATCAACGAGTTCGCGGTGGTCGCCGAGGTCGTCGCCGCGGGGGGCGGGATCGCCCTGATGCCCCGCTGGACCATGCGTCCGCATCCCGACCTGGTTCTGCGGCCGCTCGGCGGCGTCCAGGCCCGCCGCCACATCGACGTCCTGTGCCGCCCCGAGCGCACCGCCCGGACGGCGGTCCGCACGGTCCTGGCCGAACTGCGCCGCGCGGCCCACGCGATCAGCCGGCGGGACAGCGGCGAGCGCGACACCGGTGAGCGGGACACCGGTGAGCGGGACACCGAGCGGGCCGGCGGCTCGTCGACGTGATCGCCCCGGCTCCTGCCCGGCTCCCGCCTGGCTCCCGCCTGGCATCCTCCCGCCGCTCAGCGTGACACGGCGGCGGCAGGTGTGAGTCCGGCGGGTGAGGAGGACGCCCGCGCCGACTTGGCCGGCTGTGCGGGCGTGTCCTCGTACGTCGCGGTCAGGAACAGCACCGCGCCGAGGGTCACGAGCACGAAGGCCGCCAGTGTGTGCACCCGCGCCCGGCGCACCGCGTTGCGCACCGACCAGGCGTGGATCAGCGTGAGCAGCCGCTGCTGCAGCGCGCCGGCCTGCGCGGCGTTGGCGCGGGCGTCGGCCAGGCCCTGCTGGAGCACCCGCGTGCGGTCCGGGTCCTGTTCGCGGGCCAGCCGCACCGCCAGCTCGGCCGCGACCTTCTCGTGCAGCCGGCGCCCGGCGGACAGCTCGTCCAGGGAGCCGTACGGGCCGTAGTAGGCGGACGGATCACGGGCGACGGCCTCGCGCAGGCCGGCCATGCCGGGGGCGGAGAGATCGGCGAGCGTGGCCAGGCGCGGCGTCAGCGCCTCGCCGGTCTGCCAGATGGCCCAGCCGATGCCGAGCACCGCCAGCGCGAGCCCGCCGAACGCCGCGGCGGCGTCCTGCCAGCCGTGGATCCTGCCGACGGCCACCAGCGGACCGCCGCCCAGCAGCAGCGCGCCGACCGCCGCCGTGGCCGCGATCGTCCAGCGGGCCGTGGCCCGCAGATCGGCCACCGCGTCCGCGGGCCCCGTGGCGGCGGGGTCGGCGGCCGTCAGGGCAGCGGCCGCGTCCGGCACGGGCGAGGTCACCGGTCGTCGTCCCGCTCGGCGTCGTCCTCCCGGAACACCACCGCGTGGCGGAACATCTCGCCGTCGGCCAGCAGGAGATAGGGCGACCAGTCGGTGCCGTCCCAGTACTGCAGTTCGCCGTCCTCCGTGATCCGCGTGGCACCCACGGCCGGGATCGGCGGATCGGCATCCTCCGGGTTGCTCATGCGTCAGAGTATGTCTGAGCGACGGGGTGTCATGGGTAACCCCTTCCCCGATCGCCCAGACACCCCGGAGGCGGCGTGACCGACGAAGACACCCGACTCGCCCGGTACCAGGAGGCGTTGCTGTACGCCCACGGCCAACTCGCCCAGGGGCGGCTGGCGGAGGCGAAGCGGCTGCTGCTCGCCCTGGAGACCGTCGCGGAGGAGGTGGCCGACGGCGACACGCGCTTCCTGCTCTACCGGCTGCTCGGCCAGGTGGCGCGGACGGAGGGCCGGCCGGACCGGGCACTCGGGTACTACCGGAAGTCCCTGGACGCCGCCGCGACGGAGGAGGCACGCAGCGGCGCCCTGGAGGGGCTCGCCCTCACGGCCGTGGTGCTGGGAGATCTCCGGCGGGCCGTCGGATGGTTCGAGGAGGCGGCCCGCGTCGCCCGGAACGCCGGCGACGCGATGGGCTGCGCGATGGTCCTGCAGAACCACGCCACCGCCCTGATCCGGCACGGCCGCGACGGCGCCGAGGAGTTGCTGCGCGCGGCACTGGAGGTGGAGGAGCTCACCGACGCCCAGCGCGGCGTCGTCACCGACAACCTCGCCCGGGAGCTGGACCGGCAGGGCCGCTGGGACGAGGCCGCGCGGCACACGGAGGAGGCGGCGCGTCTGCTGGCCGCCGCGGGCGCCGAGCACGACGCGTACCGGGCCTGGCTGAACCTGGCGGACCTGCACCGCGCCGCCGGTGACCAGGCGGCCGCCGGCGCCGCGTTCACCCACGCCCACGACCTGGGCGTACGCCTCCACGCCCGGATCGACGAGGAACACTACGGCCCCGGGTACGACGAGCGGGTCCGGGCCGTGGAGGCCCGCACACAACAGGTGCTGCGCGAGCGGTACGCCGCCGAAGAGGGCGTGGGCGAGGCCGAGATCGCGCTGGACATCGGGCTGCACGCGACGTCGGGCAGGGACCTGGCCGAGCGGGCCGAACGGCGGTTCGAGGAAGGTGACCTGGCGGGCGCGGAGGAGCTGTTGCACCGGGCCGAGACCCACTGGGCCCATCTGGAGGCGCTGCACTGCATGCCGCGGGTGTGGAACCTGCGCGGGCTCATCCTGCTGTACGCGGGCGCCCACGAGCGTGCCCACGAGGTGCTCGTGCGCTCCCGGGAGGTGACGCACGGCCTCGGCGACGCGTCGCGGGAGAGCATCGCGCTGCGCCATCTGGCCATCGCCGTCAACCGCTTCGGCATCGGCGAGGAGGACGAGCTGGCGCTGCTGCTGCGGGCGCGGGCCCTCAGCCGCTTCTCCCTGCGCAGGCGTCTGGGCGCGGCCGCCTCCGCCCTGCCGGAGGACGCGCCAGGCGGCGACTTCGGGGTGCACGAGGGCAGGCTCGCGCAGATCTGCATGGCGTACGGCGCCTGGGAGCTGGCCCGCACCTACAGCGAAGTCAGCATCGCGGCCGCCGCCGTGGCCGACGAGGGCCGGGTGGCACACCGGCTCGCGGGACGGCTGATGGTACGGCTGTATCTGGCCGAGCTGACCGGCCGGGAGGCGGAGGCCGCCGAGACGGCCGAACGGCTCACCGCCCTCGCCGCGCGCCACCCGGAACCGCAGACGGTCATGGTGGCGTCCCTGGCGGTCGGCGCGCACCGCTTCCGCCGGGGCGAACGCAGCCCGGAGCTGCTCGACCGGCTGACCGCGGCCTGCGACGCCCATGAGGAGGTGCGCCGGCAGGCCCTGGACCTCGGACCGCTGCCCGACTTCCATACGCTCACCACCCCGCCCTACCCGGAGGCGGTGGAGGTCGCGCTGGCGGTGGGCCAGGTCGAGCAGGCCTTCGCCCTGGCGGAGCGGGCGCGGAGCCGTTCGCTGCTGGACGCGGTGCGGCACGCGGCGGTTCAGGCCCCGGCCGCCCACGGCCCGCTCGGCCGCGAACAGCAGCTGTGGCGCCGCCAGCGCGAGCTGCGCGAGGAGCTGTCCCGGTGGCGGCAGGGCGAGGCGCCCGAGGAGCGGGTCCGCCGGCTGTACGCGGTGGAGGACGAGCTGGAGGCGGTGCGCGCCGAACTCGCCGGTTTCTGGGGGCGGTTGGCGGACACGCACCCCGAGGTCCGCCGCCACCGGATGGCCGAGCCCATCACGGCGCGCGAGGCGGCCCGGCTGCTCGCGCGCGCCGGGGCGAGGGCCCTGGTGGAGCTGTGGAGCGGGGACGAGACGCTGTACGCGTTCGTGATCACGCCGGGCCGCGCCGAACCGGCGCTCGTGACCGTGGGCCGGCACGACGCCCTGGGACTGCGGGACGGCGCCGACCGGATGCGCGCCCTGCGCACCGCCCGCGACCGCCGGGACCGGCTACGCGCCCTCGGTTCCCTGCTGGTGGGGCCCCTGCACAAGGCCCTCCGCGCGGTCGTCGACGGCGCCGCGCCGGCCACGGATGCGGCGCCCACGGCCGACGGCCCGGACTCGAAGGGCTCGGCTGACTCGGCGGACTCGGAGGGCTCGGTGCTCGTCGTCCCCCACGGCCCGCTGCACGGCGTACCGCTGCACCTGTCGCCCGATCTGAACGCCTGCCGCCGCCGGCCGCCGCTGCGCTATCTGCCGTCGGCGTCGCTGCTGCGCTCGTCCGGCGGCGCCTGGCACCGTGACGGCGCGGTCGTGGTGGGCGGCTTCCCCGGTGCCGGACGCGTCGGTGGCAGCCGGGAGCTGGTGTTCTGCCGCAGCGAGTGTGCCGAGGTCGCCCACCGGCTGGCCGGCACCGAGCGGGTCGGCGACACGGCCACGGGCGAGTGGCTCCAGGAGGCCGTCACCGGCGCGGAGCGGCTGTCCCTGGTGCATCTGGCCTGCCACGCCACGTTCGACGAGCGGCGCCCCGAACGCAGCGGCCTGGTGCTGGGGCGCGGCGCCGGAGCCGCCGGCGGTGAGGTGGTGACCGTCGAGCGGCTCGCCGCCCTGGACTGGTCGGGCGCGCTCGTCACCCTCAGCGCCTGCGGCAGCGGCCGCCACCGGGTGCGGCGCGGCGACGAGCTGACCGGTCTCGGGCACGCCCTGCTGTCCGCCGGTGCGCGCGGACTGATCGTCAGCCAGTGGCCGGTGCTGGACCACGAGACGGCGGTGCTGATGTCGCTGTTCTACGAGTCGCTGGCCGCCGAGCCCGGCTGGGACGCCGGGGTGGTCGCGGGCGCGCTGGCCCGTGCCCAGCGGCGTATGGCGGCCATGACCGCCGCCGACCTGGTCGACTGGGCCTGCTCCCGGCTGGAGACGCCGCACCGCCCCGCCGCGGCCGACGACCTCAGCGGCGAGATGCTGCACCTGGCCCACCGGATGGCGGGCACGGCCGACGCCGACATCCCGCCCACCGGCACGCCCGGCCCGAGTGACGCGTTCCCGGCCGTCCTGCCCGTCCGCGCGGCGCAGCCCGTCGACACCGACCGGCACCGGCGTCTCGCCGCGGCCGGGGGCGGCTACCGGTTCCCGGTGTTCGCCGACGCGGCGGGCTGGGGCGCGTTCGTGTTCTACGGCACCTGATCCGTCGCCGGGGTGCGCGGCGCCTGCCGGGTCAGAACGGATACCACCGCACCGTCGCGTCCCCGTCCCGCAGCGACGCCACCCGGCGCCGGAACTCCGCGAGCGCCTTGGGGTTGCTCGGGGCGTGCTGGGCGACCCAGGCGCAGCTGGCCGTCTCCCGCGCCCCGCGCAGCACCGCGCAGCCCTCCCACTCGCGTACGTCCCAGCCGTAGGCGGCGGTGAAGGCGTCGTACGCCTCGGCGGGCAGGCCGTAGCGGTCGCGGGAGAGGGCCATGACCACCAGGTCGTGCTCACGCAGGTCGCCGGAGAAGGTCTCCAGGTCGACCAGGACCGGGCCGTCGGGGCCGACGTGGACGTTGCGGGGCAGGGCGTCGCCGTGGATCGGGCCGGGCGGCAGGTGCGGGGTGAGCGCGGCCGCGGCCGAGGCGAAACCGTCGCGGCGCTCACGCAGATACGCGGCGTCCGCCGGGTCGATGGCGTCGCCCGCCAGCCGCAGCCAGCGCTCCACCCCGCCCAGCAGCTCCCGGCGCGGCAGGGCGAAGGAGGGGGCGGGCAGGGCGTGCACGATCCGCAGCAGTGCGGCCAGGTCGCGCGGCTCGGCGGGCCGTACCGCGTCCGGCAGCCGGTGCCACACGGTCACGGGGTGCCCGTCGACCAGCAGCGGCTCGGGCTCGGCCGCGCGGACCGCAGGGACGCCCGCCTCGGCCAGCCACAGCGCGATGTCCAGCTCGCGGCTGGCCCGCTCCAGCAGTTCGGCGTCGCGGCCCACCTTGACGACCAGGTCACCGGCGGCGAACACCGCGTTCTCGCCCAGGGCGAGCAGCCGCGCGTCACCGGCCCCCGGCAGCACGCCCGCCGCGGCCAGTACCTGCCGCGCCCGCGCCTCGTCCATCGTCCGCCTCCGTGTCGCGTTCCCGTGTGTGAGCTCGGCGGCCAGTCTCGCATTCGCACAGGTCGGCGCCCGTACACGGGCCCGCACGTCCCCTTGACGACGGGAGCAGCCTTTACAACCATGGCCATGCCAACCCACGGCGCAAAGGGGCTGATTCCGTGACGGCAGTGGCGCAAGCGAGGCGGCCGGCCTCCCGCGCGCCGCGCTCCGGCCCCCCGGGCCGCGCCCTGGACCGGGGCGCCTGGTTCCTCGTCCTGCCCGCGCTGCTGCCCATCCTGGTGCTGAGCGTCGGCCCGCTGCTGTACGGCATCGCACTGGCGTTCACCGACGCCCAGTCCGGCCGAGCCGCGCCCACGCACTGGATCGGCGCCCTCAACTTCCGGGACCTGCTGCACGACACGCTGTTCTGGGAGTCGTTCCGCATCGGCCTGGTGTGGGCGGTCGGTGTGACCGTGCCGCAGTTCCTGCTCGCCCTCGGCCTCGCCCTGCTGCTGAACCAGGACTTACGGCTGCGCCGGCTCGCGCGGGCCCTGGCGATCGTGCCGTGGGCGATGCCGGAGGTCGTGGTCGGCATCATGTGGCGGCTCGTCTACAACACCGACGCCGGCGTCCTCAACGAGACCCTGCACGACCTCGGGCTCGGCGGCGGCCGCGACTGGCTCGGCTCGCTGTCCACCGCCCTGCCCGCCGTGCTCGTCGTCGGCGTCTGGGCGGGCCTGCCGCAGACCACGGTCGCCCTGCTCGCCGGCCTGCAGAACACACCGCGCGACCTGCACGAGGCCGCCGCCCTGGACGGCGCCGGCGCCTGGCGCCGCTTCCGCGAGGTCACCTGGCCCGCGCTGCGGCCCGTCGCCCTCGCCATCACCGCGCTCAACCTCATCTGGAACGTCAACGCCTTCGCGCTGGTCTACGTGCTGACCAACGGCGGCCCCGGCGGCCGGACCCGGCTGCCCATGCTCTTCGCCTACGAAGAGGCCTTCCGCTACGGCCAGTTCGGCTACGCCGCCGCGATGGGCTGCGTACTGGTCGCGGTGATCGCCGTCTGTCTCGCGGTGTTCCTGGTGGGCCGGCTGCGAGGAGGGGAGGAGCGGTGAGGACCCGCAGGAGCGCCCGCGCCGGCCAGTACGCCGCCCTGCTGGCGTATCTCGTCTTCCTCGCGTTCCCCTTCCTCTGGCTGCTGTCCACCGCCTTCAAACCCCCGCGCGAGCTGGCCCGGCTGCACCCCACCTGGATCCCGAGGGACCCCACGCTCGCCAACTTCCGGCAGGCCTTCGACGAACAGCCCCTGCTGCGGGCCGCGTTCACCTCCCTGCTCGTCGCGCTCGCCGCCGCGCTGATCGCCGTATGCCTGGCGACCCCGATGGCGTACGTGCTGGCCCGGCACCGCACCCGGCTCGGGCGGGCGGCGAGCGGCTGGGTGGTGGTCAGCCAGGCGTTCCCGTTCGCCCTGGTGATCATCCCGTTGTTCCTGGTGCTGCGCAGGCTGAGGCTGGTCGACTCCCCGGGCGGGCTGGTGATGGTCTACGTCGTGTGGGCGCTGCCGTTCGCGCTGTGGCTGCTCACCGGGTACGTCCGGGCCGTGCCCGTCGAGCTGGAGGAGGCGGCGGCCGTCGACGGCGCCGGACGGCTGCGGATCCTGGTGTCGGTGACGGCGCCGCTGCTCGCGCCGGGGATCGCGGCGACCGCGCTGTTCGCGTTCGTCACCGCGTGGAACGAGTTCTTCTTCGCGCTGGTGCTGCTCAAGAGCCCCGAGAAACAGACCCTGCCGGTCGTCCTCAGCCACTTCGTCGGGGCCGAGGGAGTCGCCGACCTCGGGCCGCTGGCCGCCGCGTCGGTCCTCGCCACGATCCCCTCGCTGCTCCTCTTCGCCCTCCTGCAGCGGCGGATCGCGAGCGGCCTGCTCGCCGGGGCGGTGAGGGGCTGATGCGCGCCCGCCTGGTGGTCCTCGTGCTGCTCGTGCTGCTCGCCGGCTGCGGCGACCCCGGCGGCGACGAGCGTGTCACCCTGCGCTTCGTGTCCCTGGCCTGGCAGGACGAGTCCGTGCGCGCCACGAAGGCGCTGGTGCGCGAGTGGAACGCGGCCCACCCGGACGTCGAGGTCCGTTACGTCCAGGGCAGTTGGGACAGCGTCCACGACCAGCTCCTCACCTCCTTCGAGGGCGGCGAGGCGCCCGACATCGTCCACGACGCCGCCGACGACCTCGCCGACTTCGCGCACGGCGGCTACCTCGCCGACCTCACCCGGCTGCTCCCGCAGCGGCTCAAGGACGACATCCCGCAGCACAGCTGGGCGACGACCACCTTCGACGGCGGCGTCTACGGCGTGCCCTTCCTCCAGGAACCCCGGGTTCTGATCGCCAACGCGGCCTGGCTGCGCCGCGCCGGCGTCCGCGTCCCCACCCCGGAACGCCCCTGGAGCTGGCCGGAGTTCCGGCAGGTGACCCGGCGGCTCAGCGGCGGCGGCCGGTACGGCGTGGCCTGGCCGCTGAAGGAACCCGTCTCCGCCACGCTCAACCTGTCCCTGTCCACGGGCGGGCAGCTCTTCCACCGGGGCGCGGACGGCAAGGTCACCGTCCGCTTCGAGGCCGCCGACGCCGTGGTGCCGGCCACCGTCCGCGACCAGCTCGCCGGTGACCGCAGCGCCCCGCGCTCCACCCTGGGCAGCGGCGGCTCCGACACGCTGCCCGGCTTCTTCGCCGGCCGGTACGCCATGGTGCCGCTGGGCTTCTCCTACCGTCAGCAGATCGCCCAGCAGGCGCCGAAGGGCTTCACCTGGCAGGTGCTGCCCGCCCCGGCCGGCGCCGCCGGACTCACCCAGGGCGTCAGCCCGCAGACCCTGTCCATCGCCCAGGACAGCCCGCACAAGAAGGAGGCCGCCGCCTTCCTGGACTTCCTGCTGCGGCCGAAGAACATGGTCCGGCTGGCGCTCGGCGACTGGATGCTGCCCACCGGCACCGAGGCGCTGAAGGACCCCGCCCTGCACACCGCGAAGGACGGCTGGGCGACCGGCACCGCCCTCGCCGCCCGGCTCACCTCGGCGCCCGCCCAGTCGGTGCGCGGCTACCCCGAGTGGAAGGACAAGGTGGCCACCCCCGCCTTCCAGGAGTACTACAGCGGCGCCATCGACCTCCCCGAACTGCGCCGCCGCCTGGAACACGACGGCAACCTGGTGCTGGCCCGCTACCAGCGCTAGGGCCTGTCGCGAAGTTCGTGCACACCCGACCTCACCTCCGGGAACAGGCGCTCCGGTCGGCACGGTTGCACCGATCGGGGGACCGCGCGCCGTACGGGCGAGAAACACGGAGACCATAGGGTCGTGCGCCCTGCCAGTACCGGGCCCGAGACCGCGCCACGGCTGACGCGCGCCGGGACGAACGACGTTTCTTCAGGAGGACTGCTTCATGACTGACCGGCCCTTGACGCTCATGGCCGTACACGCCCACCCGGACGACGAGGCCACCGGAACCGGAGGGATCCTCGCGCGGTACGCGGCGGAAGGCATCCGCACGGTCCTCGTGACGTGTACCGACGGCGGATGCGGGGACGGACCGGGGGGTGTCAAGCCGGGTGAGCCCGGGCACGATCCGGCTGCGGTCGCCGCGATGCGCCGTCAGGAACTCGACGCCAGCTGTGCCGTTCTGAAGATCAGTCACCTGGAGACGCTGGACTACGCCGACTCCGGGATGATGGGCTGGCCGGGCAACGACGCCCCCGGATCCTTCTGGCAGACCCCCGTCGAGGAAGGCGCGGCCCGACTCGCGGAACTCATGCGGCACTATCGCCCCGATGTGGTCGTCACCTACGACGAGAACGGCTTCTACGGCCACCCCGACCACATCCAGGCTCACCGCATCACGATGGCGGCGCTGGAGATGACCGATCTGGAACCGAAGGTGTACTGGACCACGATGCCCCGCTCGATGATGCGGCGGTTCGGCGAGATCATGCGCGAGTTCGGTGCCGACATGCCGGAGCCGGATCCCGCCGAGGCCGCCGCGCTGGCCGAGATCGGTCTCCCCGACGACGAGATCACCACGTGGGTGGACGCCACGGCGTTCAGCGGTCAGAAGTTCGACGCACTGGCCGCGCACGCCAGTCAGGGCGAGAACATCTTCTTCCTCAGGATGGGCAAGGAGAGGTTCGCCGAGTTGATGGGCGTGGAGACCTTCGTACGGGTCCAGGACACCACGGGCGCGGCCGTCCCGGAGAACGATCTCTTCGCCGGGCTGCGCTGAGCCGTCCCTGCGGCGGCCGGGCAGGCGCATCGAGCGCGCAGCGCGGGTAAATACCTTGGACGAGACGTCTCGTCTCGGCATAGGGTGCTCGACATGACCAGTCGTCGTGCCCACATCGCCATGTTCTCCATCGCCGCACACGGCCATGTGAACCCCAGCCTTGAGGTGATCCGGGAGCTCGTCGCGCGCGGGCACCGGGTCACCTACGCCATCCCGCCCGTCTTCGCGGACAAGGTCGCCGAGACGGGCGCCGAACCCAAGCTCTGGAGCTCCACACTGCCCTCACCCGACGACGACCCCTCCGCGTGGGGCGACACCCTTCTCGACAACGTCGAACCGTTCCTCGCCGACGCCATGCAGGCCCTGCCGCAGCTGATCGAGGCCTACCGGGACGACGAGCCCGACCTCGTGCTGCACGACATCGCCTCCTACCCGGCCCGCGTCCTCGCCCACCGCTGGGGCGTCCCGGCGGTCTCCCTCTCGCCCAACCTCGTCGCCTGGGACGGCTACGAGGAGGAGGTCGCCGAACCGATGTGGGCGGAGCCGAGGAAGACGCCGCGCGGGCAGGCGTACTACGCCCGCTTCCAGGGGTGGCTGGAGGAGAACGGCATCACTCAGCACCCCGACGACTTCGCCGGCCGGCCCGCCCGCTCCCTGGTGCTGATCCCCAAGGCGCTGCAGCCCAACGCCGACCGGGTCGACGAGCGGGTGTACACCTTCGTCGGCGCCTGCCAGGGCGACCGCGCCGCGCAGGGCACCTGGCAGCGGCCCGCCGGCGCCGAGAAGGTGGCGCTGGTGTCGCTGGGCTCCACCTTCACCAGGCAGCCCGCGTTCTACCGGGAGTGCGTCCGCGCCTTCGGCGACCTGCCCGGCTGGCACACCGTGCTGCAGATCGGCAAGCATGTCGACCCCGCCGAGCTGGGCGACGTACCGGAGAGCGTGGAAGTCCGTGACTGGGTGCCGCAGTTGGCGGTCCTGAAGGAGGCCGACCTGTTCGTCACGCACGCCGGGGCGGGCGGCAGCCAGGAGGGGCTGGCCACGGCCACGCCGATGATCGCCGTACCGCAGGCCGTGGACCAGTTCGGCAACGCCGACATGCTGGTGGGGCTCGGCGTGGCACGGCGGTTGGCGACGGCGGAGGCGACCGCCGAGGTGCTGCGCGAGGCCGCCCTCGCTCTGGTCGAGGACGCCGAGGTGGCCCGGCGGCTGAAGGAGATCCAGGCTCAGATGGCCCAGGAGGGCGGCACCCGGCGGGCGGCCGACCTCATCGAGGCCGAGCTGGCCGCGCGCGGCCACTGAGCGGGAAATCTGTCCGCGCGCGGCCACTGAGCGGGAAGCCTGGCCGCGGGCGGGCGCTGAGCGGGATCTGTCCGCGCGCGGTCACCGAGCAGGAAAACACGGGGGCCCGCCGGTCGGTACACGACCGGCGGGCCCCCGGGCCGCGCGTCACACCCGCAGCGGCTCACCCTCGTCCCGCGCCGGCCGGCCGGCGATGGCCTCCGGCGCCTCGTCGTGGGTCAGGTCCGGCAGCCGGTGCAGCCACTTCGGCAGGTACCAGTTGCGCTCGCCCAGCAGCGCCATGACCGCCGGCAGCAGCACGCCCCGGATGAGGGTCGCGTCGATCAGGACCGCGGCCGCCAGGCCCACGCCCATCTGCTTCATCGACTGCATCGACAGCGTGCCGAAGATCGCGAAGACGGCGACCATGATCACCGCGGCGCTGGTGACCACCCCCGCCGTGGTGACCACGCCGTGCGCGATGGCCTCCTTGGTCGACCGGCCGCGCAGTCGCGCCTCGCGGACCCGGGAGACGACGAACACGTGGTAGTCCATCGACAGGCCGAACAGGATCACGAACAGGAACAGCGGCAGCCAGGTCACGATCGCGCCGACCCCCTCCGCGCCGACCAGCGAAGCCCCCCAGCCGTGCTGGAACACCGCCACGAGGATGCCGTACGCGGCGCCCACCGACAGCAGGTTCAGCACGATGGACGTGAGGGCGATCGTCAGCGAGCGGAACGACAGCAGCATCAGCACGAAGGCGAACACCACCACGAAGGCGAACACCGGCACGACCGAACCGAGGAGCTGGTCGTTGAAGTCGTGCGAGCCCGCGACCTGCCCGGTGATCGGCGCCTCGACGCCCGCCACCTCGCCCAGCGTCGCCGGCCGCACCTCGTCGCGCAGCTTCTCCAGGCTGGCACCCGCCTTGTCCTGGTCGGAGCCGCCGACCAGGGGGACGTAGACGAAGGCGATGTTCTGCTTCTCGTGCACCTTGATGTCGACCGGGCCGCGCGAGGCGCCCGAGGAGATCGCCCGGTCCCGGAAGTCGGCGAGCGCCGCCTTCACCTCGGGAGCGGTGATGTCCTTGGCGCTCACGATCACCTCGGCCGGCTCCGAGCCGCCCGGGAAGGCGTCGTTGACCCGGTTGTAGGTCTGCACGATGGGCAGCGAGTCCCCGAACTCCTGGTCCAGCGTGAGCTGCTGCGTCTTCATGCCGAGCGCGGGCGCCGCCACCGCGAGCAGCGCGCCGGCCGCGACCACCACGGACAGCACCGGCCGGGCGAGCACGCCCTTGACGACGGCCGACCAGAACCGGCTCTCCCCGCTGCTCCTGCGCCGCCGCCGGCTCAGGAACGGCAGCCGGCCCTTCTCGACCCGCTCGCCCAGCAGCGACAGCAGCGCCGGCAGCACGGTCACCGAGCCGACCATGGCGACGGCCACCACCATCAGCGAGGCCAGCCCCATCCCCTCGAAGGTGGCGAGCCCGGTGAACAGCATGCCCGCCATCGCCACGCACACCGTCACACCGGAGACCACGATGGCCCGGCCGCTGGTCGCGGCGGCGATCTGCAGAGCGGTACGGGCGTCCCGCCCGGCGGCCCGCTCCTCACGCTCGCGGCGCAGGTAGAACAGGCAGTAGTCGACGCCGACCGCCATACCGACCAGCAGCATCACCGAGTTGGCGGTGTCACTCATCGGCTGCACATGGCTGACCAGGCCCATCAGGCCCATCGTCGCCATGATCGCGGTGATCGCCAGCGCCACCGGCAGCAACGCCGCGACCAGCGCGCCGAAGGCGATCAGCAGAATGCCGAGGGCCACCGGCACGGCGGAGTACTCGGCCTTCTTGAAGTCGTCCCCGAACGCGTCGCTGAAGGTCTTCATCATGCTCGCGCCGCCGATCTCCTCGATCCGCAGCGTGCCGGCGTGCTCCTTCTGCACCCCCTCGACGGCCTTCAGCACCGGCTCCACCCGGTCGCCGGCGGTGTCCGCGTCACCGCGCATGTCGAACTGCACCAGCGCGCTGCGGCCGTCCTTCGAGATCGTCTTCGAGACGTACGGCGACGTCACGTCCGTGACCCGGCCGGTGCCGTCGACCGCCTTGACGACGGCGTCGACGGCGGCCCTGAACTCCGTGTCGGTCGCCTTCAGCCGGCCGTCCTTCGCCTGCACCAGCACGGTCTCGCTCGCGGGCTCGTCGATGCCGGCGTCCTTGATGATCCGGGCGGCGGTGTGCGTCTCGCCCTTCAGCTGGTCGCTCTCGTCCACATCGACCCGGCCCGCCGCCGATCCCAGCCCCATCGCCAGGACGACGAACAGCACCCAGATGCCGACCGCCGCCCACCGGTGCCGGGCGCTCCAGCCGCCGGCCCGGGCGGCGAACCCCCGCACCCGCGATTCTCCACTCCCCATGACGGGCCTGCCCCCTCAACCTTCGGCGGCGGCCCCCTGCCGCCACCTTCCCTCTCGAAGGTAGGGGCCGGATAAAGCCATCTCGTCGTGCTGCCCGGTGAGGTGCGCACGCCCCCGCTCCTCCCCTCGGTGCCCCGCCGTCTCCCCTCAGGGGCGGAGCGTGCCCCTTACATCTGTCGACGGAGGTGGGGGCCATGGATCAGGGTGCCCGAATCGGACGGCAGGGCCCCGCTTTGTGATTACACAAGGTTGTTGAACAAGTCACAGCTGCGTGGAGAGGTTGATCCGCACCCGCCTCATCGGCCAGAGTTTCGCGCAATCCCTTCCGGGACCACGGCCGTCGTGCCCGCCCCCACGGGGCGCGACGGCCGCTCTATGGTGGGCGGATGACGACGTATGCGGCGCTGCTGCGCGGAATCAACGTGGGCGGCAGCAGAAAGCTGCCGATGGCCGAACTGCGCTCCCTGATGAGCGGTCTGGGCCTGGACGACCCCCGCACCTACCTCCAGAGCGGCCAGGCCGTCTTCTCCTCGGCTCACGGCGACGAGGAGTCCCTCGCCGCCGGCCTCACGGAGGCGATCGAGCGGCAGTTCGGCTTCCGGGTCGATGTGATCGTGCGCGACCACGCCTATCTGAAGGCGGTCGCCGACGCCTGCCCGTTCCCGGCCGCCGAGCTGGAGGCCAAGCAGCTGCACGTCACGTACTTCTCCGGCCAGGTCGGCCCGGAGCGGTTCGCGGAGATCGACCCGGCCGCCTACCTCCCCGAGGAGTTCCGCCTCGGCGACCGCGCCCTGTACCTGTACGCCCCGGAGGGCCTCGGCCGTTCCAAGCTCGGCGAGGCGCTGTCCCGGCCGCGCGTGAACAAGGGCCTGATCGCCACGAGCCGCAACTGGAACACGGTCGTCAAGCTGGTGGAGATGACCGCGGACTGAGCGCGCCGAGCCCGCTGCGCCGGATCGTGCCCTCGGCCCGCACCCCGGCGCGGCCGGCGCGACCCGCTGTTCGCCTCCGGTCGCCCGCCGTGCCGATTGGCCCACGGAACCGGCGGCGAAATGGCCCGTCCCCGCGGGCCGCCCGGCCGGTAGCGTCGGCGCCATGACCGACACCTCGCCGACCCGCGTCGACTGCTGGTTCGACCCCGCCTGCCCCTTCGCCTGGATCACCTCCCGCTGGCTGCTGGAGGTCGAACGGCACCGCCCCCTCGACCTGCGCTTCCATGTGATGAGCCTGTACCTGCACAACATCGGCAACGAACTGCCCGACTGGTACCGCGAGTTGGTCGACGACTCGATCGGCCCGGTCCGGGTGGCGGTGGCCGCCGCCGAGCGGCACGGCGAGAAGGTCCTGCGCGACCTGTACACCGCCTTCGGCACCCGCATCCACGAGCGCGGGCAGCGGGACTTCGACGCGGTGATCGCCGAGTCCCTCGCCGAACTCGGCCTGGACGCCGACCTCGCCGCCGCCGCGCACGACGCGTCCCACGACGACGCCGTGCGCCGCAGCCACCAGGCCGGCGCGGAGGCGGAGTCCGGCAAGTACGTGGGCACGCCGACGCTCCACGTCGACGGCACGGTGTGGTTCGGCCCGGTGCTGCGGGCCATCCCGCGCGGGCAGCGCGCGGCCGAACTCTTCGACAGTTTCCGGGTCCTGGCCGGCGACCCCGACCTCTTCGAACTCAAGCGGACCCGCACGGGCGGACTGTCGTTCGACTGACGTCGTACACGGGTGCGCCGGTGCGGGGTTCGTGTGTCACGATCATCCCGAACATCTGGGGGGTGGTCCGATGGCGGTCGATTCCGCACTGCTGCGGCCGGTGGTGGATCCGGCGCTGGAAGAAGAGGAACGGGAACTGCTGGCCGGGGCCGGGGCGGGGCTGATCCCCGCGGCCGAGCCGCTGCCCGCCGCGCCGCGCCGGGGCGGGCGCACGTCCACCGACGTCCTGCTGGCCCTGCCGGTCGCGACACTGTGCGGCTTCCTGCCGGTGGTCGCGCTGCCGCTGCTGCTCGGCCGGCGCGCGGGCGCGGTCACCGGGGCGCTCGCACAGGCCGGGGTGGTGGCCGCGTGGTGGTGGGGCGGGCTGACCCCGTTCCTGATCACGGTGACGGCGCTGCAGTGCGTGTCCTGGCTGCTGATCTACGTCTTCGGCTGCGGGATGGACGAGGCGCAGCGGCTCGCCCGCCTCCACCACGGCCACTACTACGTCGACGAGGACTTCGGCACCTCGGTGCTGCGCCCGCTCGTCGGCCGGTCGCTGCGCCGCCAGATGCTGCGGACCCAGATCGCCGTGACGACCGTCCTGGAGTCCGAGGTCAACAAGGCCGGGCTGCTCGACGACGTCGCCAACGCCGTGACCCTGCCGGTGCAGGAGTGGGAGATCGCCCAGGTGCTGGCCGAACTCACCCGGCTCGCCACGCAGGTGCGCTCCGTCACCGGCAACACCACCGCCTCTCCCCGGGTGCTGGAGGTGCTGGAGCCGCAGAAGCGGGCCCTGCAGCTGTCCGCCGAGGCGCTGGAGGAGCGGGTCGAGGCGCTGGAGCGGTACGCCGAGCACGTCCGGGCCGCCGACGAGGCGTACCGGGACTGGCAGGCGGTGCAGGAGCTGGAGGAGCTCGGCGACGACATGGCCGAACTCCTCGCCCGTACCGTGCGCGACGAGCTCGCCGTCGCGGAGATCGAGGGCCTCGCCGACCGGGCCCGGCTGGAGGCGTTGCAGCGCAGCCTGGGCGAGGCCCGGCAGGCGGGACTGGACCTGGCCGGCGACGGCGACCACGCTTCCGGGGGGACGAGATGAGCGGCCACGCCGACACGACCACCGCCGACGGGCCCCCGCTGTCCCCGGCCGGACGCCGTACGTTCGACCGCGTCCCCGGACCGCTGTGGGTCCTGGCCGCGCTCCTGATCCTCGCCCAGATCGTGCTCACACTCGCGGCGGTGTTCGGCGGCGGCGACGAGCCGGGCGGCGACAAGCCGGGCGCGGCCGTACCGAGCGACCACGTCCGGATCACCTACATCGTCACCGGCGACCGCCCCTCGGCGGACGTGCACTACACCACGCCGCGCGGCGACGAGAGCCATGAGGCCACCGTCCTGCCGTTCAAGGCGACCTTCACCTTCGACCGCGAGGAACACGTCGCCCTGCTCGTGAGCAACCGCTCCGAACACGGCGCCGGGAACATCATGTGCACCATCCTCGCCGACGGTGTCGTGGTGCAGCAGGCCAAGGCGAGCGGGGAGTACGCGAACGCCGACTGCAACGGCACCGCCGGCGAGGACAAGCCGCTGCCGGGCGTGCCCGTTCCCTCGCTCACCCCCGGCGCCGCCCCTCTGCCCCCGGAGTCCCGGCTCAAGACCGTCGTCCCGGTCAAGGACTACCCGGGCCGCGGCTCCCCGGTGATCGGCCGCGTCACGGACACCGACGCCCACCTCTCCTACGCCGAGCTGGGCGGCAAGTGGAACCGCAGCCGCCCGACCGACCCCATGCTGGCCGGCTGGAACCGCGAGCAGACCTTCGACTCCGAGGCGAAGTGGGCGGCGCAGATCGACTCCGGGCTGGTCGACGGCGACGCGCTGGATCAGGCCACCGGTGCCGACCGGCTGCGCAAGGTCGCCGGCTTCGAGCAGGACGACCGGCGCAAGTACGCCTACGTCGACGGCGAGACCACCATCCGGGACATCGCCTCCCAGCCCCTCAAGGTCGGCGGCCATGACGCCTGGGTCCTGGTCAGCGAGATGCACTTCCGCAAGTACGGGGTCAAGTCGACGATGGACCTGTCGGCCGTCGTCGTCGTGGACACCGGCCGGCCCCGGCCCTCGGTGCTCTGGATCGCCCTGCCCGAGACCGAGAAGAAGCTCTGGCCGGACATCAACACGATGATCGACTCGCTCCGGGTCACCTGACCCCGAGCACGTCGAGCATCGCCCGGGTCGCCGGGCTCGGGTTGAAGCTGCTCCAGGCCAGATACTCGACCCGGCGCGGCCCGTCCACCACCGGCACCAGCACCAGGCCGGGGTCGCGGGCGGCCAGCGGCCGGATGTACGCCGACGGCAGCAGCGCCACGCCGAGGCCGCGGCCGACCAGCCCGGTCATCAGCTCCACCACACCGGCCTCGTAGGCCACGTCCCGGGCCAGCCCGGCGGCGGCGAACGCCCGGTCCGACTGGGCCCGGGCGGGCGTGCCGTCGATGAAGTCCACGTACGTCTCCTCGGCGATCTGCGCCAGCGTGACCCGCTCGGCGCCCGCGAGCCGGTGCCCGGCCGGCACCACCAGCACATGCTCGTCGCGGTCCAGGACGACGGTCTCCACCCCGGGCGGCCGCTCGTCCTCCGGCATGCCGAGGAAGGCGATGTCCAGCTCGCCGGCGCGGATCGCCGCGGCCAGTTCGTCGCTGCGCCCCGAGCGCAGCCCCACCCGGACGTCCGGGTGCCGGGCCCGGTAGCGCTGGAGCAGCTCGGGCACGTCCACGGCGGCCGTGGTGACGATCACGCCCACGGCGAGCCGGCCCCGTACCGCCCCGGTCGCGGCGGCCGCGTCGGCGACCGCGCGGTCCGCGGCGGCCAGGCACTCGCGTGCGGAGGCGACGAACGCCGCTCCCGCGTCGGTGAGTTCGACGCGGCGGCTGGAGCGGGCGAACAGCCGGACGCCCAGCTCCCGTTCCAGGGCGGCGATCCGGTGACTGAGCGACGACTGCACCACGAAGCAGCGCTCGGCGGCCCGGGTGAAGTTGCGGGTGTCGGCCACGGCGACGACGTAGCGCATCTGCTGCAGATCCACCCGATCATGGTCTCGGTTCATGGCTGCCATGGCAACCATGTGTTGGACTCATGGCCGGCCGCTGCCGAGACTTTCCCCATGCCTTCCTCGTCCGCTCCCCGGGCGGCCACCGTCGCCCTGACCGCGCTCGCTCCCGCCGCGTGGGGCACGACGTACGCCGTCACCACGCAACTCCTGCCGCCGGGGCATCCGTTGTTCGCCGGGCTGATGCGGGCCCTGCCCGCCGGTCTGATCGGTCTCGCGCTCACCCGGAAGGTGCCGCACGGCGCCTGGTGGTGGAAGACCGCCGTCCTCGGCGTGCTCAACATCGGCGCGCTGTTCCCGCTGCTGTTCGTCGCGGCCGAGCGGCTCCCCGGCGGTGTCGCCGCGACCCTCAGCGCCACCCAGCCGCTGCTGGTCGCCGCGCTGGCCATCGCCGTGCTGCACGACCGGCCGACGGCCTGGCGCTGGACCTGGGGCGTGCTCGGCGTCGTGGGCGTCGCCCTCGTCGTCCTCGGCCCGCAGGCCAGGCTGGACGCCGTCGGGGTGCTGGCCGGCCTCGGCGGCACGGCCGGCATGGCCGGCGGCGTCGTGCTCACCAAGCGCTGGGGCCGCCCCGAGGGCGTCAGCCCGCTCACCCTGGCCGGCTGGCAGCTCACCGCCGGCGGACTGGTGCTGCTCCCGCTCACCTTCGCCGTCGAGGGCATGCCACCGCGCATCGACGCCGACGCGGCCGCCGGTTACCTGTGGCTCGGCAGCATGGGCGGACTCATCGCCTACACGCTGTGGTTCCGCGGGATCGGCCGGCTCCCGGTCGGCGCGTCCGCCCCGCTGGTGCTGCTGTCCCCGCTGGTCGCGGCCGTCGTCGGCATCACGCTCGGCGAGTCGCTCACCTGGCCGCAGACCGGCGGCTTCGTCCTCGCCCTGGCCGCCATGCTCGCGGCCCAACTAGACGTCAGGAGACCTTCGATGACCACACCCATGACGATCGCCGTGCTCGGCGCCACCGGAATGGTCGGCAGCCGCGTGATCGACGAGGCCCGCGCACGCGGCCACCGGGTGCTCGCCCTGTCCCGCAAGCCCGCGAGCGAGGACCCGGACGTCGTACCCGTCCCGGTCGACGCGAACGACCCGTCCGCCCTGCGCGAGGCCCTGACCGGCTCCGACGCGGTCGTCCTGACCGTACGGACCTTCCCGGCCGACGCCGACTTCCTCACCGCGACGACCCGCACGGTACTGGACGCCGCCGCGGAGCAGGGGACACGCGTCCTGGTGGTCGGCGGCGCGGGCGCCCTGCGCAGCCCCGGGAACGAGGAGCTGCTCGTGGCCGACAACCCCGCCTACGTCCCCGCCGAGTACCGGGCCGTGGCCGCCGCAGGAGTCGCCCAACTGGAGACCTGCCGCTCCCACACCGCCGACTGGGTCTACCTGAGCCCGCCCGCCCTCCTCGAACCGGGCACCCGCACCGGCCGCTACCGCCGAGGCACGGACACCCTGCTCACAGGAGTGGACGGCACCTCATGGATCAGCGCGGAGGACATGGCCGTAGCCATACTCGACGAACTGGAAAACCCGGGAACAGACCGCCACATAACGGTCCAGGCCCACTGAAACGCGCCCCTGAAAGAGGCGCGGGGAACTGCGCGAGTAACCACAACGAGCCCGCAGACGAACGACGCCAGAACCCGGCAGACGCAGCGTCAGGCCCCCAGCGCCGCAGGCAAGGGCACCAGAGCACCCTCGTAACGCTCGACGAGAACCCGGGCAACCTCCGGCGCCGGCCCCAGCACATCGGCCAGGAGATCCGCCTCGGCCGCACCGCGAGCGATCCGGTCCGGCAGAAACCCGGGAGCCAGCACGTACGGCGCAACGGCCACCTTCTCGCACCCCAAGGCCCGCAGCGAGCGCACCGCGTCCTCGGTCCGGGGAAACCCCGGGGAGGAACCGCCGGAGGCGAACGCAGGTCGCACGGCGCACCAACCGGTGTGCCGCCACTCCCGCGCGATTGCTGCGATCACTGCGATCGCCTCCGGGTCGGTGGACCCCGCCGAGGCCAGGACGACCCCGGTCGAGGACTTGTCGGCGGGGCTCAGCCCCGCCTCGTACAGCCGCCGCTCCAGTGCGGCCAGGAGCAGCGGGGACGGGCCGAGCACGTCCGCCTGGCGGATGCGCAGGCCCCGCGGAGCGCCCCGCAATACCGCCGGGATGTCCGCCTTGGCGTGGAAGGCGCGGGTCAGCAGCAGCGGAAGGGCCACGACGTCCCGCACCCCCTCCGCGGCCAGGGACTCCAGCACCCCCTGCACGGAGGGGATGTTGAAGTCCAGGAACCCGGTCTCCACGCGCAGCCCCGGCCGCAGCGACCGTACGCGCTCCACCAGGGCGTGCACGGTCGCGGCGTGCCGCGGGTCACGGCTGCCGTGGGCGATGACGAGGAGAACGGGGGCGTGGGACATGGGACTCAGCTCTTCACCAGCAGTCCGCGGCTGCGGAGCACCCACCGCTCCAGCGGGCTGAAGATCAGCAGGTCGATCGCGATGCCGACGAACAGGATCAGGATGATGGACTCGAACACCATGGACATGGAGCTGGCGTTGCGGCCGTTCTCCAGCAGCGCGCCCAGGCCGACGCCGAGGTCGGGGGAGGAGGCGATGATCTCCGCGGCCATCAGCGACCGCCAGGAGAACGCCCAGCCCTGCTTCAGACCGGCCAGATAGCCGGGCAGCGCGGCCGGCATCACGATGTGCCGGGCGCCCTTGAGGCCCGTCGCGCCCATCGTGCGGCCGGCGCGCAGGAACAGCGGCGGCACCTGGTCGATGCCGGACACCAGGCCGTTGGCGATGGACGGGACCGCGCCGAGCAGGATCACCGCGTACATCATCGAGTTGTTCAGGCCCAGCCAGATCACCGCCGGCGGCACCCAGGCCACGCTGGGCAGGGACTGCAGTCCGGACAGGATCGGCCCGATCGCGGCGCGCACGAACTTCACCCGGGCCACGATCAGCCCCAGCGGGGTGCCGATGGCGAGCGCGAAGAGGAAGCCGAGCAGTCCGCGCGAGATGGACGTCCAGATGTAGCCGAGCAGCTCGCCCTTGAGCCAGGCGTCCTTGAACTCGGTGCCGACGTCGGAGGGCGTGGGCAGCTTGGTCGGGTCGTCCACGATCTTCAGGGAGACCAGCGCCTGCCAGACCACCAGGACCACCGCGACCGCGACGATCGGCGGCAGGATCTTCTTCACGAAGGTCTGGCGGAAGGGCGTGCGGCCGGTCGCCGAGGACTCCAGGGCGTCCAGGCCCGCCTCCAGGCCGCCGAGACCGCCGGCCCGGTCGGCGGAGGCGTCCCGGACGGGGCTGTCCGCCGTGGTGTCGGTCGTGTCAGTGCTGGCCATGGCGGCGGATCTCCCCACGCAGTACTTCGGTGATCTCCAGGGACAGTTCGGCCACGGGCGCGTCCTCGATGCGCCGCGGCTGCGGGATGTCCACCCGCCACTCGCGGGCGATGCGGCCGGGCCGGGAGGACAGCAGCACCACGCGCTCGGCGAGCCGGACCGCCTCCCGCACGTTGTGCGTGACGAACAGCACCGACACCCCCGTCTCCTGCCAGATCCGGGTCAGCTCGTCGTGCAGCACGTCGCGGGTGATGGCGTCCAGCGCCGCGAACGGCTCGTCCATCAGCAGCAGCCGGCTGTCCTGCGCGAGCGCGCGGGCCATCGCCACGCGCTGGCGCATACCGCCGGACAGCTCGTGCACCCGCTTGCCGTGCGAGCCCTTCAGCCGGACCAGTTCGAGCAGCTGCTCGGCGCGCTCGCGCCGCTCGTTCTTGGGTACGCCCCGCAGTTTCAGGGCGAGTTCGATGTTCTTGCCCGCGGTCAGCCACGGGAACAGGGCGTGCTCCTGGAACATCAGGGCCGGACGCCCGTCGGTCGTGATCGCGCCGGCGGTGGGCCGCTCCAGGCCCGCCACCAGGTTCAGCAGCGTCGACTTGCCGCAGCCCGAGGCCCCCAGGAGGGTGACGAACTCGCCCGGAGCGACATCGAGGCTGATGTCGTCCAGCACGAGCTGCTGCCCGGCGGGCCCGGCGAAGGACTTCGAGACATGCTCGATACGCGCGGCGTGCTCGACTGCCTCGACGCCTTCGGCCTTCATGATCGCGGTGGCCATGGTCGTCACCTCCTGGGAACTCTCGGATCCGGGCTTACTTGACGCCGAGTCCGGCGTCGTCGACTGCGGGCTGCCCCTCGGCCTTCAGAACCTTGTTCAGGACGGTGAGGTCGTAGATGCCGTCCAGCTTCGGCTGCTTGAGCAGACCGGCCTTGACCGCGTGCTCCGCCTCGGTGTTGAGGGTGGAGGCCAGCGGGTCGTTGGTGAACTGGATGGACTTCCACGCCGGGTCGAGGACCTTGGCCGGCAGCGCCTTGCCGGAGTCGGCCTCCAGCTGCTTGTTGGCCGCGGCCTTCGCCTCGTCGGGGTTGGCGTTGATCCACTTGTTGGCCTCAAGGGAGGCCTTCAGCACCGCCTCGACGGCGTTCGGGTGCTCCTTGAGGAACTTCTGCGACACGATGACGTTCGTGATCACGAACTTCTTGTCCGGCCACAGGTCGGCCTCGTCCAGCAGCACCTTGGCGCCCTGGGCGACCAGCTTGGAAGCGGTCGGCTCCGGCACCCACGCGCCGTCGATGGAGCCCGACTTGTAGGCGTCCGGGGTGACCTTGTTGTCGGTGCGGACCACCGACACGTCGCCCTTGCCGCTCTGCGCGTCGACCTTCCAGCCCTGCTCGGCGATCCAGTTCAGGAACGCGACGTCCTGGGTGTTGCCGAGCTGCGGGGTGGCGATCTTCTTGCCCTTGACGTCCTTCACGGACGTGATCTTCTTCGGGTTCACGACGAGCTTCACACCGCCGGACGCCGAACCGGCGACGATGCGCAGGCTCTTGCCCTTCGACTTGGTGTAGCCGTTGATCGCCGGGGAGGGGCCGATCCAGCCGATGTCGATCGAGCCCGAGTTGAGCGCCTCGATCTCGGACGGGCCGGCGTTGAAGATCTGGTACTTGGCCTCGGTGGCGCCCAGCTCCTTCTGGAAGAAGCCCTTCTGGACCCCCACCAGTGCCGTCGCATGGGTCAGGTTTCCGAAGTAGCCGATCTTGACCTTGTCCAGGCCGTCGATCTTCTGGGCGCCGGCGGCGACCTTCTGGGCGGAAGGCTTCTCGTCGGCCTGAGAACCGTAGCCGCAGGCGGCCAGGGCGAGCAGGGGCAGGGCGGTCACGGCGGTCACGCCGCGGCGAAGGAGCGTCGAGCGGGTAGGCACGGGAGGGTGTCCTCTCGGAGGCCCGGCGGTCACGCCCTTGTCGTCAGGGCGTGGCCGGGAAGTCGGCAGAAGGTTTTCGTCGCTTCCGGGACTCCCCCGAGCTCTTCGAGCAGGGGGGATCCCCAGGGTGGGGGGACGGGGCGCGCAGGCAGTGCGCGTACGTCAGCGCACACATCGCGTCACTCCGCCCTGTCCGCTGCCGAGGACGCCGCTGCCGATGCGGCCGCCCTCCTTCGCGAACGTCCCGTAGTAGTCGTAGGAGTTCATGGGTCAGAAGTCCCAGCCGTCGTCGTCGGTCTCGTCCTTGACCGGCTCGGGCGCGGCGAACGACTCGCCGACCATGCCCGCGGTGAGCGTGGTGCCGTCGTTGGGGTCGATCAGGATGAAGGAGCCCGTGCGGCGCGAGTCGGCGTAGGAGTCGACCGGCAGCGGCTCGGCGGTGCGGATCTTCACCCGGCCGATGTCGTTGGCGACGAGCCGGCCGGGGTGCGGGTGCAGGGACAGGTCGTCCAGGGTGAGCCGGGACGGGATGTCCTTCACGATCGCCTTGACCGTGCGCGTGCCGTGCTTGAGCAGCACCCGGTGACCGACGGTCAGCGGCTGGTCGGCGACATGGCAGACGGTCGCCTCCACGTCCTGCGTGGTGGCCGGCGCGTCCTTGCTCGGCACGATCAGGTCGCCGCGCGAGATGTCGATGTCGTCGGCCAGCAGGACCGTCACCGACTGCGTGGTCCAGGCCACGTCGACCGGCTTGCCCAGCAGGTCGATGCCGGAGATCGTCGAGGTACGGCCCGACGGCAGCACGGTGACCGCCTCGCCGACCCGGAAGGATCCGGCGGCGATCTGGCCGGCGTAGCCCCGGTAGTCCGGGTGCTCGGCGGTCTGCGGCCGGATCACGTACTGCACGGGCAGCCGCGCGTGGCAGTGGCTCAGGTCGTGGCTGACCGGGACGGTCTCCAGGTGCTCCAGCACGGTCGGGCCGCCGTACCAGTCCATGTTCGCCGACGGCTCCACGACGTTGTCGCCTTCGAGCGCCGAGATCGGGATCGCGGTCACCTCGGGCACGCCCAGCTCGGTGGCGTAGGCGGTGAACTCCTCGGCGATGGCCGCGAAGACCTTCTCGTCGTAGCCGACGAGGTCCATCTTGTTCACGGCGAGCACGACGTGCGGGACCCGCAGCAGCGCCGCGATGGCCGCGTGCCGGCGGGTCTGCTCGACGACGCCGTTGCGGGCGTCGACGAGGATCACCGTCAGCTCGGCGGTGGAGGCGCCGGTGACCATGTTCCGCGTGTACTGCACATGGCCCGGGGTGTCGGCGAGGATGAACCGGCGCCGGGGCGTGGCGAAGTAGCGGTAGGCGACGTCGATGGTGATGCCCTGCTCGCGCTCGGCGCGCAGGCCGTCGGTGAGCAGCGCGAGGTCGGGGCCCTCCTGGCCGCGGCTGGCGGAGGCGCGCTCCACGGCCTCCAGCTGGTCGGTGAGGACCGACTTGGAGTCGTGCAGCAGGCGCCCGACGAGCGTGGACTTGCCGTCGTCGACGGAACCGGCGGTGGCGAACCGCAGCAGGGTGGTGGCCGAGAGTTCCTCGGTCGTGGTCGTGCTCATCTCTAGAAGTACCCCTCGCGCTTGCGGTCTTCCATCGCCGCCTCGGACATCTTGTCGTCGGCCCGGGTGGCGCCCCGCTCGGTGAGCCGGGACGCGGCGATCTCGGTGATCACCTTCTCGATCGTGTCGGCGTCGGAGTCGACGGCGCCCGTGCAGGACATGTCACCGACCGTGCGGTAGCGCACCAGGCGCTTCTGAACGGTCTCGCCGTCCTTGGGGCCGCCCCACTCGCCGGCGGTCAGCCACATGCCGTCCCGCTGGAACACCTCGCGCTCGTGCGCGTAGTAGATCTCGGGCAGCTCGATGCCCTCGCGGGCGATGTACTGCCACACGTCCAGCTCGGTCCAGTTGGACAGCGGGAAGACCCGGACGTGCTCGCCGGGCGCGTGCCGGCCGTTGTACAGGTTCCACAGCTCGGGGCGCTGACGGCGCGGGTCCCACTGGGAGAACTCGTCGCGCAGGCTGAACACCCGCTCCTTGGCGCGGGCCTTCTCCTCGTCGCGGCGGCCGCCGCCGAAGACGGCGTCGAACTTCTCCGCCCGGATCTTCTCCGTCAGCGGCAGCGTCTGCAGCGGGTTGCGGGTGCCGTCCGGGCGCTCCTTGAGCACCCCGCGGTCGATGTAGTCCTGCACGGACGCGACGTGCAGCCGCAGCCCGTGCTTGGCCACCGTGCGGTCGCGGTAGTCGATGACCTCGGGGAAGTTGTGCCCGGTGTCCACGTGCAGCAGCGAGAACGGCACCGGCGCGGGCGTGAACGCCTTCAGCGCCAGGTGCAGCATGACGATCGAGTCCTTGCCGCCGGAGAAGAGGATCACCGGGTTCTCGAACTCGCCCGCGACCTCGCGGAAGATGTGCACGGCCTCGGATTCGAGGGCGTCCAGGTGCGAGAGGGCGTACGGGGTGTCCGTACCCTCCTGGGCGGTGGTGGCGACGGTCGTCACGCCAGTCCCCTTTCGCTGAGCAGGGCGTGCACCGACGCCGCGGACTCCTGCACGGTCTGGTTCTGCGACTCGATCCGCAGATCGGGCGTCTCGGGCTCCTCGTACGGGTCGTCGACCCCGGTCAGGCCGGTCAGCTCACCCGCGGCCTGCTTGGCGTACAGGCCCTTCACATCGCGTACGGAGCACACCTCGACCGGGGTGGCGACGTGCACCTCCAGGTACGGCGTGCCGTTCGTCTCGTGCCGCTTGCGCACCGCGTCGCGGCTGTCCGTGTACGGCGCGATGACCGGGACGAGCACCTTCACGCCGTTGCGCGCGAGGAGTTCGGCGACGAAGCCGATGCGCTGCACGTTGGTGTGCCGGTCCTCGCGGGAGAAGCCGAGGCCCGCCGAGATGAACTCGCGGATCTCGTCGCCGTCGAGCACCTCGACACGGTGGCCCTCGGCCCGCAGGCGGCCGGCCAGCTCGTACGCGATGGTGGTCTTGCCGGCGCTCGGCAGACCCGTGAGCCAGACGGTGGCTCCGCTCGTCACGTCATTCTCCTGAATCGTCGTCATCCGTGCAGCCCGCACTCGGTCTTGGCGCGGCCCGCCCAGCGGCCGGCGCGCGCGTCCTCACCCTCCAGCACCCGCCGGGTGCAGGGGGCGCAGCCGACGGAGGCGTAGCCGTCCATCAGCAGCGGGTTGGTCAGCACGCCGTGCTCGGTGACGTAGGCGTCCACGTCGTCCTGGGTCCAGCGCGCGATGGGGGAGATCTTGACCTTCTGCCGCTTGTCGTCCCAGCCGACCACCGGGGTGTTCGCCCGGGTCGGGGACTCGTCGCGGCGCAGGCCCGTCGCCCAGGCCTGATAACCCTGCAGGCCCTCTTCGAGCGGCTGCACCTTGCGCAGCTTGCAGCACAGGTCGGGGTCGCGGTCGTGCAGCCTGGGACCGTACTCGGCGTCCTGCTCGGCGACCGTCTGGCGCGGGGTGAGCGTGATGACGTTGACGTCCATCACGGCCTCGACCGCGTCGCGGGTGCCGATGGTCTCCGGGAAGTGGTAGCCGGTGTCCAGGAACACCACGTCCACGCCCTTCATCACCCGGGACGCCAGGTGGGCGACGACCGCGTCCTCCATGGAGGAGGTCACGCAGAAGCCCTTGCCGAAGGTGTCGGCCGCCCACTGCAGGATCTGGAGCGCGGAGGCGTCCTCCAGGTCGCGGCCCGCCTGCTCGGCGAGCGCCTTCAACTCGTCGGCCGTGCGCTCGTGCTGAGCCGTCGTCATATCGAGTCCCCTCCGTTGTCGGCTCGCTCCTGAAGCCCCCGGGCCAGCAGCCCGAGGAACTTCAGCTGGAATGCGCGGTTGCAGGCCGCGCATTCCCAGGCACCGTGGCCCTGCTCGGACGGACGCAGGTCCTCCTCGCCGCAGTAGGGGCAGTGGAAGGGCACCGCTCGCTCGCTCACGACAGGGCCTCCTCGGAGGCGCGGGCCGCCCAGGTCGCGAACCGCTCGCCGTCCTGGCGCTCGGCCTGGAAGCGCTTCAGCACGCGCTCGATGTAGTCGGGCAGCTCGTCCGCCGTCACCTTCAGGCCACGCACCTTGCGGCCGAACCCGGCCTCCAGGCCGAGCGCGCCGCCGAGGTGCACCTGGTAGCCCTCGACCTGGTTGCCGTCGTCGTCGAGGACCAGCTGGCCCTTGAGACCGATGTCCGCGACCTGGATACGGGCGCAGGCGTTCGGGCAGCCGTTGAGGTTGATGGTCAGCGGCTCGTCGAAGTCCGGCAGGCGGCGCTCCAGCTCGTCGATCAGCGTGGCGCCGCGCTGCTTGGTCTCGACGATGGCGAGCTTGCAGAACTCGATGCCGGTGCAGGCCATGGTGCCGCGCCGGAAGGTGGACGGCCGGGCGGTGAGGTCCAGCGCCTCCAGCTCGTCGACCAGCGAGTCGACCTGGTCCTGCTCGACGTCGAGGATGATCATCTTCTGCTCGACGGTGGTGCGCACCCGGCCCGAGCCGTGCGCCTCGGCGAGGTCGGCCACCTTGGTCAGGGTGGCGCCGTCGACGCGGCCGACGCGCGGGGCGAACCCGACGTAGAAACGGCCGTCCTTCTGGCGGTGCACGCCGATGTGGTCGCGCCACTGCTGCAGCGGCTGCTCGGGAGCGGGGCCGTCGATCAGCTTGCGGCCGCCCAGGTACTCGTCCTCCAGGACCTGGCGGAACTTCTCCGCGCCCCAGTCGGCGACGAGGAACTTCAGGCGGGCGCGGTTGCGCAGCCGGCGGTAGCCGTAGTCGCGGAAGATGGAGATGACGCCCTCGTAGACGTCCGGCACCTCGTCGATCGGCACCCAGGCGCCGAGCCGCACGCCCAGCTTGGGGTTGGTGGACAGGCCGCCGCCGACCCACACGTCGAAGCCGGGGCCGTGCTCGGGGTGGCGGACGCCGACGAACGCGACGTCGTTGATCTCGTGCACCACGTCCAGCACCGGCGAGCCGGAGATCGCGGTCTTGAACTTGCGCGGCAGGTTCGAGTACGCCGGGTTGTTCAGGACGCGGCGCTTCATCTCCTCCAGCGCCGGCGTGCCGTCGATGATCTCGTCCTCGGCGATGCCCGCGACGGGGGAGCCGATCATCACACGCGGGGTGTCACCGCAGGCGGTCACCGTGGACAGGCCCACGGCCTCCAGCCGGTTCCAGATCTCGGGCACGTCCTCGATCCGGATCCAGTGGTACTGCACGTTCTGCCGGTCGGTGATGTCGGCCGTGCCGCGCGCGAACTCCTGGGAGACCTCGCCGATCACCCGCAGCTGCTGCGTGGTCAGCGCACCGCCGTCGATGCGCACGCGCAGCATGAAGTACTTGTCGTCCAGCTCCTCCGGCTCCAGCACGGCGGTCTTGCCGCCGTCGATGCCGGGCTTGCGCTGGGTGTACAGCCCCCACCAGCGCATACGGCCGCGCAGGTCGTTGGGGTCGATCGAGTCGAAGCCCGCCTTGGAGTAGATCGTCTCAATGCGTGTCCGCACATTGAGACCGTCGTCGTCCTTCTTGAACTGCTCATTGCCGTTGAGCGGCGTGAGGTGGCCTACGGCCCACTGACCCTCGCCGCGGTGACGGCTCACCTTGCGGCGGGGCGCGGAGGCGGCAGGGTTCTGCGGGGTGGCGGCCATGGTTGATACGTCCTTCGGGACAGGCGAAAAGCGACTGTGACCTGCGCGGATGAGCGCATGGGGGCATGGGTGCGCATCGTTGCGCGGCAGGCTACGGGGATACGGGGAACCGGGGGTGCTGTGAGGTCTCAGCGCGTCTGACAGATGGCGCTGGACATGCGGCCGAGGTCGACGTGCCGCCGACTCACCAAGGCAATTCCAGTTCCGGACATGACGGAAGCGTGTCACGGCGATCTGGACACAGTCCAGCTTCGTCCACTATGCGGACACCCTTGTCCCGAAGTTCGAGACAAGGGTGTCGTCGGTCACAAGATGCGCGCGGGGGCTTGTCTGTGCAGGTCAGGCAGGGTAGGCGCCCGGCCAGGGGCCCGGAGTCGGCACGTCCGGTTCTTCCTCGACCTTGGTGTCGAACAGCTTGAAGCCGCGGCGCTGATAGTTGTCCATCGCGAACTCGCCGTCCTTGCTGCACGTGTGCAGCCACACCCGCTTGGTCTGCGCGAGCCCCGGCCACCGGTCGGCCAGGTCCCAGGCGCGCGCGGCGCCGCAGGACAGCAGATGGCCGCCGATCCGCCGCCCGCGGAAGGCCGGGACCAGCCCGAAGTAGACGATCTCCACCACCCCGTCGTCCTGCGGCTCCAGCTCCACGTACCCGGCCGGGGTGCCCCGGTCGTAGGCCACCCAGGTCTCGACACCCGGGCGCTCCAGGTGCTCCCGCCACCGCGCGTAGTCCCAGCCGAGCCGGTCCGTCCAGCGGATGTCCCCGCCGACGGAGGCGTACAGGAAACGGCTGAACTCGGGTGAGGGCACCTCGGCGCGCACGATCCGCACGTCCCCTTCCGGCGCGGCGGCCGGAAGGAGGTCGGACGGGGACGTCTGTTCGAGGGACCAGGTGGTCACGGGGATGTTGGCCATGGTGGACAGGGAACCATCCCCTCCGCCGTCGTGTCGACGCCGGAGGGGGGACGGCACGGCCGTCGAGGAGCGCGGCTCAGCGCAGGGCGGAGTCCACCGCGGCCAGCGGTACGGCGAAGAGCGTGCCGCCGGACTGGGACCACAGCTCACCGGTGCCGGGCGCGTACGAGAGGGACTGCGGTGCCTCGCTCCAGCACAGCCGGGTGTCGTCGGCGCCGCATCGGGCCACCTGCGAGCCGTCCGGGTCCTGGCGCCACAGCATGCCCCGCCCGTCCGAGGCGCCGGTGGCCCGGGCCACGTACCAGCGGGAGCCGTACGGCAGCACGCCCCGCACCTCGGTCGCCTTCGTCGTGTACGCCGCGTCGGGCGCCGTCAGGTGCGAGACCGGGTCGGTGAGCGGCAGCCCGTCGACGCCGAGCCGGTAGCGCCACAGCCGCGTCGGGCGCTCGTCGCCGGCCGGCACCCGCTCGCTGACCGCCAGCGAGGCCGGGGTCGAGCTCCGGTCCAGGCCCAGCCCGGCCGGGCCCGGGAGGTGCGCGTCGCCGGCCGGCCGGTAGGAGGCGACGGCCGGCAGCACGAAGGGGGCACCGGCCGCCGACCAGCCGCCGGGCACCCGTCCCACGGCCGCGCTGTCGACGCTCGCCCGCAGCACGCGCCGCACGTCGAAGGCGTACAGCGCCGCCCGGTCCCGCTCGCCGGCGGTGACCAGCAGCGTGTCGCGGTCCCAGACCATGCCGGTCACCGGCGAGGCCAGCGCGCGGTAGTCCCGGCCGCCGTCCACGGCCACGGCCAGCAGCGCCCAGCCGTAGGCGAGGTGGTCGGGGTCGCTCGCGTCGACGAACGCCACCCCGGCGGCGTCGCCCCGGGACCACGCGGAGGCCAGCACCCGGGCCGTGCCGTCGCCCGACACGCTCACCGCGCCGGGCCGCCAGGCCGCGGTGTCGTCGCCAGGGGAGCCAGGGGAGTCCGGGGAGCCGGGGGCGCCCGGGAAGCCGGTGAAGCAGTACGCGCGCGTGGCGGCGGGCGCGACCGGCAGCGCGTGCCGCTGCGCGCCCGTGCAGTCGTCGGCGGAGGCCAGCGTGTGGTCGGCGCCGCGCAGCACCCGATCCACACCCACCGGCCCTCCCATCGGCGGCGCTGAGCCGGTCCAGCGCGGCGCGCGGCACCGGGTCGGCGGCCAGCCGCGGCGCGTCGGCGCCGGCCGGGGAGGTCAGCTGCCGCAGCGCGCCCGGGTCCTCGGTGACCGTGGCCTGCGAGGCGCTGATCATCGTGGCCGCGGCGGTCAGCGCGAGGGCGGTGCCGGCCAGGAACGCGCGCAGCGCCGCACCCCGCCTGCGCCGGCGGTGCCGTCCGCGATGCTTCATACCGTCCTCCCGAGCGGGCCAACTGCGCCTTGTGATCCTCACGTTGACGCAAGAAGCAGGTGGGGTGACCCGTAGGGGGGATGCTACGGCAGCGGGGGCCGCCCGAGGGCGCGGACCGCCCAGTTGCCCGCACCCATGGCCCGAAAAGCCCCGCTACGGTACGGCGGACGAGCCCCTTCCGCGCACCACGCCCGGTGCCGTCGAGTGGGGCAGCAGGTCACGCGGGTCCTCGGGGAGCAGGAGGTCGACCTCCACGTCCTCACAGAAGCGATAGGGCCGGTGGGTCAGGAAACCCCCGAGATACCGCCGTACCCGGGACATCTCCGCCCGGACCGTCACTGTGCGGGCCGGATCGCCGAACATGTCCCGCGCCAGCTGCGCCGCGCTGCGGCCGGACCGCTGCACCGCCAGCAGATACAGCAACTCCGCGTGCCGGGGACTCAGCTCGTGGCTCCAGCTGCCGGCCGCCGACGAGGCGGTCACCGACCAGCGGCGCGGCTGCGTCAGATCCAGCCGGATACGGGTCGCACCCCGCGGCAGCGGCTCGTCGGCCGGCCGCACCAGCCAGCCGTCCGCCAGCGGCTCCAGCGTGCACGCCCCCAGCGAGGGCAGCCACCGCCGCCCCGCCCGCGCCTCGCGGGGCAGGGGCACCCGGGCGGCGTACGGCATCCCGGTCACGGCGGCCGTCCAGCCGTCGCGGTCCACCACCAGCGCCCGGCCGCCGACCCGCGCCAGCACCGGCGCCGCCACCGCGCGCAGCCGCTCCAGCCCCTCCAGGTGCAGCTCGCGCAGCCGCGCCTCGGCCAGTTTGGCCACCGAGTCCACCCAGGCCAGCGTGGCCGGATGCATCGTCTCCAGCGGCCCGCTGACATCGACCACGCCGAGCAGCCTGCCGTCGCGCGGGTCGGTGATCGGCGCCCCCGTGCACGTCCAGGAGGTCTGGCTGCGCACGAAGTGCTCGCCCGCGAAGACCTGCACCGGGCGCCGCACCACGGCCGGGGTGCCGACCCCGTTGGTGCCGACGACGTCCTCGCGCCAGTCCGCGCCGATCTGGAAGCCCAGCCCGTCGGCCTTGCGCAGCACCGGCGCGCAGCCCTCCCGCCACAGCACCCGGCCCTCGGCGTCGGCGACCACCATGATGTGCCGGGCGACGTCCGCCACCGACAGCAGACCCTGCCGCAGCACCGGCAGCACCGGACGCAGCGGGGACTCCTCGCGCCGCCGGCGCACCTCCTCGTCGCTCAGCAGGTCGGAGCGGAAGTCGTGCTCGGGGTCCACCCCGCTGCGCAGCATCCGCCCCCACGACTGCTCGATCACCGGGCGGGGGGCGACCCGGGCCCGCTGCCCGGCGAGCGCGGCCTCCCGCACCTCGCTGAGCACCCGCGCCGCGCGCGCCGCGTCGACGGCGGCCAGACGCGTGACGTTGATCGGCGAGTTCGCCACTGGGTCCTCCCGGAATGGGCCGTGCACACCGGATGTCAACCCTCCTGGGCGACGTTTTCCGGTCCTTGTTCGATGGTTGCGCTGAGTAAGTCCCATACTGCCGATCGCCCGTGACGGAGGGACGCACTCCGGACAAGTTGCAACCCCCTGCAACCCTGGCGGACTGCCGCACGAGTGGTTGAAACTTGAGCTACGCCGTCCCCGAGCGGCGTACCTGGCCTCGCACGGGCCATCGCGGGGGTGGTGCCGTGTCGGCGCAGCACCACCCCCGCACCCTCTTCCCCCGTGTCCGGGGCCCTTCAGGACACCGGGCGTGCCCGCTCCACGACCGACGCCAGATCCAGGGTGTGCGGCAGCGTCCCGAAGGCCGCGCCTCCGTCGCCGCCCAGCCGCGCCCCGCAGAACGCGTCCGCCACCTCGGTCGGCGCGAACCGCACCAGCAGCGACCCCTGCAGCACCAGCGCCAGCCGCTCGGTGAGCCGCCGGGCCCGTGCCTCGACGCCCGCCAGGTCGGCCAGTTCGGTCAGCAGGTCCTTGATCGCCGCGTCCAGCCGGTGGTCCGCGCCGCGCGCCTGCCCGACCTCCCGCAGATACGCGTCCAGCGCGGCCGGTTCGCGCTGCAGCGCCCGCAGCACGTCCAGGGCCTGCACATTGCCCGCGCCCTCCCAGATCGAGTTCAGCGGCGACTCGCGCACCAGCCGGGGCAGCCCCGACTCCTCCACGTACCCGTTGCCGCCCAGGCACTCGGCCGCCTCCACCACCACCGGAGCGCACCGCTTGGTCACCCAGTACTTCGCCGCCGGCACCGCGATCCGCAGCAGCGCCCGGGCCTGTTCGGAGTCGTCGTCGCAGGCCGCCGCGAGCCGCAGCGCGAGCGTGGTCGCCGCCTCCGACTCCAGCGCGAGATCGGCCAGAACATTGCGCATCAGCGGCTTGTCGACCAGCTTCCCGCCGAACGCCTCGCGGTGGGTGCAGTGGTGGACCGCCTGGGCGACGGCCTGCCGCATCAGACCGGCCGAGCCGAGCACGCAGTCCAGCCGGGTCGCCGCGACCATGCCGATGATGGTCCGCACCCCGCGCCCCTCCTCACCCACCCGGCGGGCCCAGGTGCCGGCGAACTCCACCTCGGCGGAGGCGTTGGAACGGTTGCCGAGCTTGTCCTTCAGCCGCTGGATCAGGAAGACGTTGCGCGAGCCGTCCGCGAGGACCCGCGGCACGAGAAAACAGGTCAGACCTCCCGGGGCCTGGGCCAGCACCAGGAAACCGTCCGACATGGGCGCCGAGCAGAACCACTTGTGCCCGGTCAGCTCGTACGTCCCGTCCTGCGCGAGCGGCCGCGCGAGCGTGGTGTTCGCCCGTACGTCGCTGCCGCCCTGCTTCTCGGTCATGCCCATCCCGAACAGCGCACCCGCCTTCTGGTGCGCCGGGCGCAGGCCCCGGTCGTAGATGCCGGACGTCAGCCGCGGCTCCCACTCGGCGGCCAGCTCCGGGTCGGTGCGCAGCGCGGGCACGGCGGCGTGCGTCATCGACAGCGGGCACAGGTTGCCCGCCTCGACCTGCGTCCACACCACGAAGGCCGCCGCCCGCCGCACATGCCCGCCCGGCCGGTTCCAGGCCGAGGTCAGGCCCGCCGCGACGCCCTTGCCGAGCAGCCGGTGCCAGGCGGGGTGGAAGTCGACCTCGTCGATCCGGTTGCCGTAGCGGTCGTGGGTGCGCAGCCGGGGCGGGTTGTCGTTGGCCTGCGCGCCCCACTCCTGCACCTGCGCCGAACCCGCGGAGCGGCCCAGCCCGGACAGCTCGCCCAGCGCCTCGCCGAGCGGACCGGGGGCCAGGTGCCGTTCCACGGCGGCCACCAGCGCGCGGTCGGCCGAGAAGACGTCGTAGCCGGCCAGCGCGGGTGGCTGGTTGGTGACGGTGTGCGTGCTGGCTGCCATGTACGCAACCTACCCGCCGGTCGTCCCGGCATGACCCGCCGGACACGGGCTGTGAGGACAGGCCGGGACGGGCGAGGTGACCTGCGATGTGAGCGCAGCCTCGGGTGGCGGATACCTTTAGGTCGTGCAGTCAGCAAGTCAGCCCCCCGAGCCCCCGCCGAGCCCCTCCGGTCGTCTCCACCGGGCGCGTGCCCTCTACCGGAACGTCTCCAAGCGGCGCACGGCCTGGCTGCTGCTGAAGGACACCGTCAACTCCTGCATCGAGTACCGGATCCTGGGCCTGGCCGCCGAGGCGGCCTTCTTCTCCCTGCTCTCGGTGCCGCCGCTGCTGCTCAGCCTGATCGGCCTGCTCGGCTACGTCGACGCCTGGACCGGCACCGACACCATCACCAGCCTCAAGAACAACCTGCTGGAGGCCTCCCGCACCGTCCTGTCCGACCGGGGGGTGCGCGACATCGCCCAGCCGATCCTGGACGACGTCCTCAAGGGCGGCCGGCCCGACGTCATCTCCATCGGCTTCCTGTTCGCGCTGTGGTCGGGCTCGCGGGCGGTGAACGTCTTCATCGACACCATCACCGTGATGTACGGCCTCGACGGCGTGCGCGGCATCGTCAAGACCCGCCTGATGTCGTTCCTGCTGTTCATCGTGGCCCTGCTGATCGGCTCGGTGGCGCTGCCGCTGATGGTCGCGGGCCCGGACGCGGTGGTGGGCATCCTGCCGTGGTCGACGACGCTGGTCCAAGTCCTGTACTGGCCGGTGGTGATCGTCCTGTCGATCGCCTTCCTGACCACGCTGTACCACGTCTCCGTGCCGGTGCGCTCCCCGTGGATCGAGGACGTCCCCGGCGCGCTGGTCGCCCTCGGCATGTGGGTGCTCGGCAGCTTCCTGCTGCGTATCTACCTGCAGAACACGATCGAGGGCGCGACGATCTACGGCTCGCTGGCCGCCGCCGTCGCGGTGCTGCTGTGGATCGGTGTGTCCGCGTTCGCCGTGCTCGTCGGGGCCGCCGTCAACGCCGCCATCGACCGGGTGTGGCCGGCCGCCGCCACGGCGGCGGCGCGCGCCGCGCAGGAGCGGGTGCGCGAGGCCCAGGTCGCCGAGTACGTGGCCCGGGCCACCGCCGCCCGCGAGTCCGACCCGGACGACCCCGACATGCCGTCGGAGTTCCCCGAGCGCTGGTCCCGCTTCCTGCCCCCGGAGGACGTCACGGGCCGCCTGCGCACCCACGCCAGGACCCCGCACAAGCCCCACGGGGACAACGGCGGCCAGCCGGAGAAGTAGCCGCCGGATCCGGGATACGTGCGCGCGCTCTCGCGTGCCACTGCCCGCGATCTCCGCTCCGCCGGACGGCCGCGGCGTAGCCTGGCGCTGTGTATGCGCAGTGGGCGTCCCGGCTGCCGGGGGCCGTCGTGTGGACGAACCGTCCACCGGCCGGCGGTGCGCCGCCGGTGCTGCCCGACGGCTGCATGGACCTGATGTGGAGCGAGGGACGGCTGATCGTCGCCGGTCCCGACACACGCGCGTACGTCCCCGCCGGGCCGCCCGCCCCGTACGTCGGCGTGCGGTTCTTCCCCGGCACGGCCCCCGCCCTGCTCGGCGTGCCCGCGCACGAGCTGCGCGACCGGCGGGTGGACCTGGCCGATCTGTGGCCCGCCGACCGGGTACGGCGGCTGCGCGCCCGGATCGCCGCCGCGGGCGACCCCGCCGGCGCCCTGGAGGAGACGGCGCTGCGGTGCGCGGCCGACGCCGAGCCGCCCGACCCGCTGCTACGGCGCCTGGTCGACGCGCTGGAGGCGGGCCGCCCGGTCGGCGCCACGGCCGACGAACTCGGATTCAGCGCCCGCCAGTTGCACCGCCGTTCCCTGGCCGCGTTCGGCTACGGACCCAAGACCCTCGCCCGGGTCCTGCGGCTGCAGCGCGCCCTCGCCCTGGTCCGCTCCGGCGTCCCGTACGCCGAGACCGCGGCCCGCGCCGGATACGCCGACCAGGCCCATCTCGCCCGTGACGTGCGGGACCTCGCGGGCATGCCGCTGGGCGCGCTGCTGCGCGGCTCAGTCCTGACCTAGCGGCGCGAACAGGTCGACGCCGTTGCCGTCGGGGTCGTGCAGCACGGCGTACCGCTGCCCCCAGAAGGCGTCCCAGGGCTTGAGCTCGCCGTGGTGGCCGGCGCCCACCATCTCGGCGTACACCGAGTCGACCTCCGCCGGATCGGCGCAGCGCAGGGCCAGCCCGGCCCGGGCGCCGCCGGTCGGCGGCCGCCACTCGGGGTGGAAGGAGCGCACGGTCTCCTCGGTGTCCAGCAGCAGCCGCAGCCCGCCGGGCAGCCCGGCCTCGGTGTGCGGCTCGTGCTCGGCCCCCTGCGGGAACGCGAACCCGAGGCGCCGGTAGAAGGCGACGGAGGCGGCCATGTCGGAGACGACCAGCCCGATGGCGTCGAATCGTGGAGTCATACGGCCACCGTAGGGACCGTCCGGCTCGGCGGTCTTGAAGGAATCGGACGTGCCCCGGGGAGCCGGACGCGCCCCTGGAACCGGATGCGCTCCTGGGAGCCGGACGCGCGTCCCGGGAAACGGCCCCCACCGGCGTTGCGGCTCCGGGCCGCTCGCGTTGCGCGGCCCCGGCGGTGTTGTTCCACTGAAGTACGGCGGTCCGGCCGACCCTGTGTGCGACCGCGCCGGCGGGCTTCCGTGCGCCCTTGCCCTGTTCCTTCGCGTCCCGGACGGCGATCATGACGATGTCCCCCTTCGGTGCCTCCTACGGCGGCCAGGACCCCTTCTCCGAGATCCTCAACCGGTTCTTCGGCATGTCCCCGGGCGCCTCCCCGCCGCAGGTGCAGCGGGTGCCGATCGGGCGGCTGCTCACCGAGTCCGCGCAGGACCTGATCAACCGCGCCACCCGCCGGGCCGCCGAGGGCGGCAGCGCCGACCTGGACACCGAGCACCTGCTGTGGGCCTGCACCCAGGTGGAGCCGGCCCGCGGGCTGCTCGCCCAGGCCGGCATCGACCCGGACGACCTGGCCAAGGCGATCGCCGCCGCGCTGCCCGGCGAGAGCGGCACCCCCTCGGCGCAGCCCGGCCTGACCCCGGCCGCCAAGCGGGTGCTGCTGCGCGCCCACGCCCGTTCCCAGGCCACCGGGGTGTCGTACATCGGCCCGGAGCACATCCTCGGGGCGCTGCTGGACTCGCCCGACTCGGCGGCCGCCAAGGTGCTCACCGGGACCGGCGCGGAACTCGACGGGCTGCGCCGGGCCGCCGAGACCGCCGCACGCCCCGAACGGGACGAGGGCCGCGCGCCCAGCTCGACGCCCACGCTCGACGAGTACGGCCGCGACCTCACCGAGGAGGCCAAGACCGGCAAGCTCGACCCGGTGGTGGGGCGGGCCGAGGAGATCGAGCAGACGGTGGAGATCCTCTCCCGCCGCTCCAAGAACAACCCCGTGCTCATCGGCGAGCCGGGCGTCGGCAAGACGGCGATCGTGGAGGGGCTCGCCCAGCGGATCGTCGCCGGGGACGTGCCGCAGACGCTGAAGGACAAGCGGGTCGTCGGGCTCGACCTGACCGGGCTGGTCGCCGGCGCCCAGTACCGGGGCCAGTTCGAGGAGCGGCTGAAGAACGTCATCGACGAGGTCAAGGCCGCCTCCGAGTCGACGATCCTGTTCATCGACGAGATGCACACCGTCGTCGGCGCCGGCGCCACCGGCGAGGGCTCGATGGACGCGGGCAACATCCTCAAGCCCGCCCTGGCCCGCGGCGAACTGCACGTCGTCGGCGCCACCACCCTCGACGAGTACCGGCGTTACGTGGAGAAGGACGCCGCGCTGGAGCGCCGCTTCCAGCCGGTGATGGTGCCCGAGCCCAGCGTCGAGGAGACCGTGCTGATCCTGGAGGGTCTGCGCGACTCCTACGAGGCCCACCACCAGGTCCGCTACACCGACGACGCGCTCGCCGCCGCCGCCGAGCTGTCCGACCGGTACGTCACCGACCGGTTCCTGCCCGACAAGGCGATCGACCTGCTCGACCAGGCCGGGGCACGGGTGCGGCTGCGCTCGCTCGGCAAGTCCACCGAGGTCACCGAGCGCGAGGACCGGCTGGCCAAGCTGAACCGGGAGAAGGACCAGGCCGTCGCCGCCGAGGACTTCGAGAAGGCCGCCGAGATCAAGGACGCCATCGCCGAGGTGGAGGCGGAGATCGCCGGGGTCGTCGAACGCCGCGAGGGCGTCATGGAGGTCACCGCCGCCGACGTCGCCGAGGTCCTCTCCCGGCGCACCGGCATCCCGGTGGCCCAGCTGACGGAGACCGAGAAGGAGCGGCTGCTGAAACTGGAGGACGCCCTGCACGACCGGGTCGTCGGCCAGGACGAGGCGGTCACCGCCATCGCCCAGGCGGTCCGCCGCAACCGGGCCGGCATGGGCGACCCGAACCGGCCCGTCGGCTCCTTCCTCTTCCTCGGTCCGACCGGCGTCGGCAAGACCGAACTGGCCAAGGCGCTCGCCGAGTTGCTCTTCGGCGACGAGAACAGGCTGGTGCGGTTCGACATGAGCGAGTTCCAGGAGAAGCACACCGTCTCCCGGCTCGTCGGCGCCCCGCCCGGATACGTCGGCCACGAGGAGGCCGGCCAGCTCACCGAGAAGGTCCGCCGCCAGCCGTACAGCGTGCTGCTGTTCGACGAGGTCGAGAAGGCCCACCCGGACGTCTTCAACACGCTGCTGCAGGTCCTCGACGACGGCCGGCTCACCGACGCCCAGGGCCGCACCGTCGACTTCCGCAACACCGTCGTCGTGATGACCTCCAACATCGGCGCCCAGCGCATCCTCGCCCACCACGGCGACGTCGGCGCCATCAAGGACGAGCTGATGGAGGACCTGCGCGGGCGGTTCCTGCCGGAGTTCCTCAACCGCATCGACGACATCGTCGTCTTCCACGCCCTCACCCAGGCCGACCTCGACCGGATCGTGGAGCTGCTGCTCGACGCCAGCCGCCGCCGGGTGCGCGCCCAGGGGCTGGAGCTGCGGGTCACCGACGCGGCGAAGCGGCTGCTCGTCGCGCACGGCCACCAGCCGGAGTTCGGCGCCCGTCCGCTGCGCCGCACCATCCAGGCCGAGCTCGACAACCGCATCGCCTCCCTGCTGCTGGCCGACCAGGCCGACCCCGGCGACACGATCGTCGCCGACGTCGTCAACGACGCGCTGGTGTGCCGGGTGGAGCGTCCGGCGAGGACGGCGGAGGGCGCCGCGGCGGCCGCCCCGTGAGGGACCGGCCGCCGCGGCGGCGGCGCCGTCAGACCAGGACGTTCTTGTAGAAGAGGTTGGAACGGCGATCACCCGCGACGCCCGAGGCGAAGCCCAGGAAGAGGCGGACCTCGCCGGCGGCCGTCTGGTAGATCGCCAGCCCCTCCGGCTCGCGGAAGTCCAGGGTGGAGCCGGCCTTCGTCAGCACCGGGCCCTGCGCGATCGCGCCGGTGTTCATGTCGATGCTGGTGACCTCGGAGTTGACGATCCAGTCGCCGTTGGCGTCCTTGCCGGTGACGTCGTAGCTGTCGCCGGTCAGCACGTACAGGTACTGGCCGTAGGCGGTGTAGCCCTGGAACGTGGGCGACAGCGTGGGCAGCGCGGGCTGCTTGAAGTTGGCGAGCGGGCTGGAGAAGTCGCCGTTCGTGGCGGCGTCGAGGTCGTAGACGGCTATGTGCTTGCCGTCGCTGAGCTGGTGACGGACGATCAGGCGGTTGTTCACCGGGTCGATGGAGCAGGTGTGCTGCGTGGCCGCGGCGACGGGCGTGAACTTGGTCAGCGCGGAGGACGTGTTCGACAGCGTGGTGCCGCTGGTGAACTTGAACCGGGCGAGGCGCTGGCCGTAGCCGTTGACGGAGTCCACCTCCGTCCACAGGTAGGTGGAGCTGCCCACGCCCTGCGCGCCGAAGGCCACACCGTGCCCGAAGCCGGTCAGGTGCATGTAACCGACGTAGTTGCCCGCGAAGTCGAGCTGCGTGATGCACAGGTCGCCGGCCGTGTCCGCCGACCCGTCGCGCCGCTGCGCCACGAACAGGCGCCGGTTGACGTTGTCGAAGGCAAAGCCCTGCTGGACCGTCACGTCGTGCAGCGACTTGCCGCGGTACAGGTCGTACGACGGCTGGGTCAGGTCGAAGCGCTGCGAGGCGGGCACGGACGCGGACGCGGGGGAGGCGGCGGCGCCCAGGCCGAGCGCGGCGAGACCCAGGCCGGAGCCCGCGCGCAGCAGGGAGCGGCGGCTGAAGCCGGCGGTGTGGGACATGAGTCTCCTTCTGTCGAGTGCAGGTCAAGGCGGTGAACCCTAGGGCACGTCGGGGCAGTGATGCACCTGGCCCCCCAGTGACGTTTCTCCGGTGAACCGCTTACGCCATCGGAGTGAGCAAAGCGCTCCCAACGAGACGGTCGGCTATCGGTATAGAGATCCTTTTGACTTGGCAAAGGGCTTCCGTGGTCCCACGCGGTCGCCCTTCGGGCCCCTGTGTTCAACCCCATCCGAGGAGCTGAACGTTGACTTACGGGAACAAGCTGCGCGAGCAGATCGCCGCACCCGGGACGACCCCGCTGATCGGTGTGTACGACATGTACTCCGCCTCGATCGCCGCCCGGCACTACGACGGAATGTTCGTCTCCGGGTTCGGCTTCGCCGCGTCCTACTACGGACTGCCCGACATCGGTTTCATCGCCTGGCCCGACATGGTGGCGTTCGTGCAGCGGCTGCGCGGCGCCTTCCCGCACCACCACCTGCTCGTCGACATCGACGACGGCTACGTCGACCCCGAGGTGGCCTGTCACGTCGTCGAGGGGCTGGAGCGGATCGGCGCCTCCGGGGTCATCCTGGAGGACCAGAAGCGGCCCCGCCGCTGCGGGCACGCCGATGGCAAGCAGGTGCTGCCGCTGGAGGAGTACCTCGACAAGCTCGACCAGGTGCTCAAGACGCGCCGGGACCTCGTCGTGGTGGCCCGCACCGACGCCACCGACGAGGACGACATCCTGCACCGCGCCGAACGGCTCGCCGCCACCGACGCCGACGTGGTCCTCGTCGACGGGGTGCGCAGCGTGGAGTGGATCCGCCGCATCCGCGAGGTGGTCGGCGGCAAGCCGCTGCTGTTCAACCAGATCGCCGGCGGCAAGTCGCCCCGGCTGTCCCTGAGCGAGCTGTCCGGCCTCGGCGTCGACGTCGCCATCTACAGCACGCCGTGCCTGTTCGCCGCGCACGAGGCGATGGACTCCGCGCTCGCCGAACTCAGGCAGGCCGACGGCCGGCTGCCCGATGTCGACGCCGCGAACGGAGTCGGCGTCAAGGCGGCCACCCGGCTGCTGGAACGCAACATCGCCCGCCTGCGGACCACGCCGGCGGCCGAGCGGGCGGCCGGCGAAGCGGAGGCCCCCGAGACCGAAGGGGTTCCGGCGTGACGGACGCCCGCCCCGCCGGGGCGCGGCTGCGCACGGCGGCCGCCCTGACGGCGGCGCTGCTGGCCGCCTCCACGGCCCCCGCCGCGGCGGACGGCAGCCTCATCACCGTGATCGACAACTCCCGGTCGGACTCCGTCCTGGAGGTGGACCGCACCGCCAACCTGCAGACCGGCAGCGGCACCGCCGGCAGTGACCACGACGGCAGCGCCGTGGACCTGATGCAGGCCCTGGTCGGCGCGCGCTGACGGGGTTACCGACCCGGCAGAGACGGCCGGACACCCGCGTGGTGTCCGGCCGTTCACGTGCCCGACGCTCACGCCCCCTTCGGCCGTGCCGTGCTCGCCCGCTCCACCAGGCGGGTCGACAGCTCCGTGCGCGTGCTCTCCGGGCGCTCGCCGTCCATCATGCGCACCAGCAGCCGCAGCGCCGTCGCCGCCATCTCCGCCAGCGGCTGACGCACCGTCGTCAGCGCGGGGGTGCTCCAGCGGGACTCGGGCAGATCGTCGAAGCCGACGACGCTGACGTCGTCCGGCACCCGCAACCCCCGCTCGGCCAGTGCCTCGTACACCCCGAGCGCCATCCGGTCGGAACACACGAAGACGGCCGTGGGCGGCTCGGGCAGCGCCAGCAGCTCACGCATCCGGCGGGCGGCCACCGCTTCGTCGAAACCGGCGTGGCGCACGTACTCCGGGCGGTGCCGCAGCCCCGCCGCCGACAGCGCCGAGCGGTAGCCGGCCACCCGGGCGCCGCTGCACAGCGCGCGCCGGTGCCCGCCGATCACGGCGATCCGCTCGTGGCCGAGGGCCAGCAGGTGCTCGGTCGCCGTCACCCCGCCCTGCCAGTTCGCCGCGCCCACCGACACCACGCCCGGCGGCGGTTCCACCACCGGGTCGAGCATCACGTACGGGATGCGGCGCTGCTCCAGCCAGGCGTACTGCGGCTCCGTCAGCTCCGCCAGGTTGAACAGGACGCCGGCCGAACCGCGCGCGGTGAGCTTGTCCAGCCAGCCGCGCTGCGGGCGGTCGGCGTGGCCGCGGGACAGGTCCGCCGAGACCACGACGTCCAGACCGGCGTCGTGCGCCGCCTGCTCCACGCCGTGCAGGACGGCGCCCGACCGGGAGCTGTCCAGCGCGTGCACCACCAGATCGACCATCCGTGGCGGCCGTACGGCGTCGAAGCGGGGCCGGCGGACGTAGCCGAGCCGGTCCAGTGCCTCCGTGACCCGGCGGCGGGTCTCCGGCGCGACGTCCTGCCGGCCGTTGACCACCTTGGACGCGGTGGGCACGGACACGCCTGCCTCCCGCGCGACCACGGCCAGGGTGGGCCCGGCCGCCACGCTCGCACGTCCCGCCACGCTCGCACGTCCCGTACGGACCATCGGGGAACCGCCTCTCACATGCAGAAAGCGCTTGCTATCGTAGGTGAGGGGTGGGGGGAGGTGAAGAGAGCGGGTGGCGCGTTGTGCTGAGTGGCGTGTCGTGCCCGGTGGCGCGTTGCGTCGGGTGGCGCGTTGTGCCGGATGGCGCGTTGTGCCGGGTGGCGTGTTGTGCCCGATGGCGTGTTGTGCCGGGTGGCGTCGTGGGTCTGGTGGCGCGTCGTGTTGAGTGGCGTGTTGTGCCCGGTGGCGCGTTGCGTCGGGTGGCGTCGTGGGTCTGGTGGCGCGTCGTGTTGAGTGGCGTGTTGTGCCCGGTGGCGCGTTGCGTCGGGTGGCGTCGTGGGTCTGGTGGCGCGTCGTGTTGAGT
>NZ_PQSS01000031.1 GCF_002920535.1 Streptomyces sp. Ru71
GCGTTCATGTCGGGACGTCCCCCCTGTTCACGGGCGGCCGTGGCGGCCGCACACCAGGTCGGGACCGTAACAGCGCGTCAGCTCGCGCCGCACCGCCGGAACGCCCCGTGTCACGGACTCAGGACAATGCCGTCACCGGGCGCGGATCATGTGACGCCCGACCGCCCGCTGGGTGGACGCCCCCTTGACGTCGCCCCCCGACGCCTCGACACTCCCTTATCAGGGAATCCTAGTGAACAGGTAGGGAATGGCATGAGGACTCGCGCAGCGCTCCCGGCCCATTCCGGAGCGAGCCGTTCGCCCCTGCTGACCTCCCGCCGCCACATCGACCTGCTGCGCGTCTGCAGCGCCATCAGCAGCGCGGCCGGCTGAGCCGCACGCCCACTGCCGGCCCGCGTCGGTGCCCGTCGCTCCTTCGCAGGGCGCCGTTCGAACCCCGCCGCTGTCAGCAAGGCGTACGGCGCCGCCACCTCACCCCGCCCCCAGCACCGCCCGTCCGCGCGCCCGCGCACGCGCGCGCCCGACCCCGGGAGAACGATGTCCGTCGCACCCCTCGCCGCCCACCCCTCCGCCCCTTCGGCGCACGCCTTCCGGGGACGGATCGGGCGGGACGCCCGCAGCGGGCACTACGCCGTGCCCCGCCGCTACCGGCTGCATGTGTCGACCGCGTGTCCCGACGGTCTGCGGATCGCCGTCACGCACAGCCTGCTCGGCCTCGACGAGAGCTGTCCGGTCACCTTCCTGCCCGCCGTCCCCGACTGCCCCGACGGCGGTCACGCGGCGCTGCGCCCGCTGTACGAGGCCAGCGCCCACCACTACCCCGGCCCGGCCCTCGCGCCCGTGCTCAGCGACGACTGGTCCGGACGGATCGTCAGCACGCACGCCCGCGACATCATGCGCGACCTCGACCGGCACTTCGCCAGCGGCCGCCCCGCGCTCTACCCGTGCGGGCTCGACGCGGAGATCGACGCCGTCGAGCGGCTGTGCGCCGACGGCATCGAGGAGGCCGCCCAGCGCGCCGGATCGGCCACCGCCGACCCGGGCGAGCGGGCGGCGGCCCTGCGTGTCCTGCTGGCCGCGCTGGACCACGCCGAGCAGTGGCTGTCCGGACAGGACCACTACCTCGGCGAGCACATCACCGCGGCGGACGTCGAGTTGTGGGTCGCGCTGGTCCAGCTCGACACCGTGCACCGCCACCACCTCGACGCCGCCGCGGTGCAGCGCGTCGCCGACCACCCCGTCCTGTGGTCCTACGCGCGCCGCCTCGCCGCGCACCCGGCCTTCGGCGGCCGGCTCGACCTCGACGGCATGTCCCGCCGCCATCACGCCCGTTGCCGCGGGCTGGAGGGCGCCGGGTCCGCCGTGCAGATCCTCGACTGGACCGCCCACACCAGGTCCCAGCAGGCGGACGGGCGTTGACAGCGCCTTGACCACCTGTCTTAAATGACCGCTCAGAACGGTCAAGAGCGTCAGCGACAAGCCCTGGCTTGCTGACCGGCAACCCTCGCGACGCGGTGGGGTGCCCCAGGTGACGACCGGACCGGATGGCGTTTCGGTAAGCGCGAGGCCCCGCAGGGGGCCGGAACAGTGACGGTGACGTGATGCACGCAGCTCCCAGCCCGGCGGCCCGCCGCGCGCCGGGCTGCGTGCGGCCGTATCCGAACCCGCTGGTCGCCGACCGCGCCGTCGATCTCCTGCGCGTCAACAGCGCACTGTGTACCGCACCGGGCCGCGCCCGCTGCCGGGGCTGACCGCTCAGCCGTCCGCCCCGCGCCACCCCGCCGCACCCCGCACCCGCGGTGTGCCGCCGCCCGCCCGAGCCTCTCGGCCCCCCGGTCCCGTGCGCCTCCCGCGCCCCCGCCCGTCCACCCGGCAGCCGCCCCGCGTCTGCCCGGACGCGGTCACGCGCGGACCGCCACGGCCGGGGCGCCGCCGACTCCCCGCCGGAGCCCACCCATGAGCGAACCCCCAGGCGCCGTCGTCTCCCTCGCCGAGGCACCGATCGCTGATACATCGTCAAAAACGGATAATCCCCCGCGTGTCGTGCCTCTGCGGCATCCCGGGCGGTGGATCGCCTCCGCCGTCGTGCTCGTCCTGCTCGCCCAGTTCGTGCACGGTCTCGCCACCAACAGCTTCTACCAGTGGGACCGCTTCGCCTACTGGTTCGCGCGCCCCACCATCCTCGACGGCCTGCTCATCACCCTGGAGGTCACCGCCTACAGCGCGGTCCTCGGCCTGCTCGGCGGCATCCTGCTGGCGCTGGCCCGGCTGTCCCGCAGCCCCGTGCTGCGCCTGGTCAGCTGGACCTACGTCTGGGCCCTGCGCTCCATCCCGCTCATCGTCGTCCTGCTGTTCCTGTACAACTTCTCCGCCCTCTACAAGACGCTCAGCCTCGGTGTCCCGTTCGGGCCGGCCTTCCTCACCTTCGACGAGTCACGGCTGGCCACCGACATGGTCGTCGCCGTCGTCGGTCTCAGCCTCAACGAGGCCGCCTACGCCGCCGAGGTGGTCCGCGGCGGCATCCTCTCCGTCGACCAGGGGCAGCACGACGCCGCGGCGGCGCTCGGTCTGCCCAGGAGCCGGCAGTTCACCCGGATCGTCCTGCCGCAGGCGCTGCGCTCCATCACCCCGAACTACGTCAACCAGCTGATCGGCCTCATCAAGAGCACCTCACTCGTCTTCTACGTCTCCCTGCTCGACCTCTTCGGCGCCGCGCAGACCATGGGCTCCACCTACCCGGGCGACATCGTGCCGCTGCTGCTGGTCGTCACCGTCTGGTACCTGATCCTCACCAGCGCCGTCTCCGTCGTGCAGTTCTACGTCGAACGCCACTACGCCCGCGGCGCCACCCGCTCCCTGCCGCCGACCCCGCTGCAGCGCCTGCGCGCCGGCCTCACCGACCTGCGTGCCCGCGCCCGCCGCGAGGCCGCCGTATGACACGCCACCCCTCCACGCCCCCCGCTCACCGAGCTCACTCATCGACAAGGACAGCCATGCCTTCGCACTTCACCCGACGTCACCTGCTGCGCGGCCTCACCGCGGTGACCGCCGTCGCCACCCTCGCCACCGGCCTGGCCGCCTGCGGCGGTGACAGCGAGGCCGCCACCACGACCGAGGCGGCGGGCACCGTCGTCGTGGGGCAGGTGTCCAACGGCGCCGCGAAGCAGACCACCATCAAGGTCTCCGAGGTGAAGTCCATCAGCGCCCAACTGCCCGACTCGGTCAGGAAGAGCGGCAAGCTGGTGATCGGCTCGGGCACCCTGCCCTCGGGCGCCCCGCCGCTGGGATTCATCGGCAGCGACCAGAAGACCCTCACCGGCTCCGAACCCGACCTGGCCCGGCTGGTGGCGGCCGTCCTCGGCCTCAAGCCGGAGGTCAAGCGCTTCACCTGGGAGAACCTCTTCGTCGGCATCGACAGCGGCAAGGTGGACGTCGGCTTCTCGAACATCACCGACACCGAGGAGCGCAAGAAGAAGTACGAGTTCGCCTCCTACCGCAAGGACGACCTCGCCCTGGAAGCCCCCAAGTCCTCCACGTGGAGCTTCGGCGGCGACTACGAGAACCTCGCCGGCAAGACGGTCGCCGTCGGCGCGGGCACCAACCAGGAGCGGATCCTGCTGGAGTGGCAGCGAAAGCTGCGCAGCGAGGGCAAGAAGCTCACCGTCAAGTACTTCCAGGACAACAACAGCACCTATCTGGCGCTCGGCAGCGGCAAGATCGACGCCTACCTCGGCCCCAGCCCCAACCTCTCCTACCACGTCACCCAGACCGCGAACACGCCCCGCGCCACTCGGATCGCGGGCCAGTTCTCCGGCGCCGGCGCCTCCCTCCAGGGCCTGATCGCGGCCACCGCGAAGAAGGACAGCGGACTGGCCAAGCCCATCGCGGACGCCATCAACCACCTGATCAAGAACGGCCAGTACGCGCAGTGGCTCAAGGCCTGGAACCTCTCCAACGACGCCGTCACCACGTCGCAGATCAACCCGCCCGGGCTGCCGCTGAGCAACTCCTGACCGCCGGGAACAACCCTGCCCTGTCCCGGGCGTTGAACCCACGACGACCCTCGCGCGGCGACAGCAGCCGACCGCGCCCCACGCCGAGGAGGTGACGGACGTGCTCCGCAGCCCGCACGCCGTCCGCCTCCACACCCGGCCGCATCGATCTGCTGCGCGTGGCCGGCGCGCTCTGTCGCGTCTGACGCGCCCCGCGCCCCCCAGCGGCCACCCGATCGCCGTGCCCCTCCCTCTCCCACGGGGCCGGCGTTTCCCATGGACCTTCAGGAAGGCACCCTCGTGTCCTCGACTCCCGCTGCCCCCCTGCATCTCGCCGTCGCCCTGGACGGCACCGGCTGGCACCCCGCCTCCTGGCGCGAGCCGGTGGCCCGGCCGGGGGAGCTGTTCACCGCCCGGTACTGGGCCGACCTGGTCGCCGAGGCCGAGCGCGGACTGCTCGACTTCGTCACGATCGAGGACGGCCTCGGCCCGCAGTCCTCCCACTTCCTCGACCCCGACGAGCGCACCGACCAGGTGCGCGGCCGTCTCGACGCCGTCCTGATCGCCTCCCGCATCGCACCGCTGACCTCGCACATCGGCCTGGTGCCGACCGTGATCGCCACGCACACCGAGCCGTTCCACATCTCCAAGGCCATCGCCACCCTGGACTACGTCAGCAGCGGCCGGGCCGGCCTGCGCGTGCAGATCTCCGCCCGCCCCACCGAGGCCGCCCACTTCGGCCGCCGCACGATCGAGCGCATCGACGCCTACGACAGCCCCTCCGCCAAGGGCCTGGTCACCGAACTGTTCGACGAGGCCGCCGACTACGTCGAGGTCGTGCGCCGGCTGTGGGACAGCTGGGAGGACGACGCGGAGATCCGGGACGCGGCCACCGGGCGGTTCATCGACCGCGACAAGCTGCACTACATCGACTTCGAGGGACGCCACTTCAGCGTCAAGGGCCCCTCCATCACCCCGCGTCCGCCGCAGGGGCAGCCGCTCGTCACCGCGCTCGCCCACCAGAGCGAGCCCTACCGGCTGGTGGCCCGCCAGGCCGACGTCGGCTACGTCACCCCGCACGACACCGACCAGGCCCGGGCGATCACCGCGGAGATCCGCGCCGAGCAGGACGCCGCCGGACGCGCCGAGGAGCCGCTGCACGTCTTCGCGGACCTCGTGGTCTTCCTGGACGACGACCCGGGCGCCGCCGTCGCACGCCGGGAACGCCTGGACGCCGTGGCCGGCGAGCCGTACACCAGCGACGCGCGGATCTTCACCGGTACGCCCGCCCAACTCGCCGATCTGCTCCAGGAGTTCCAGGCGGCCGGGCTGTCCGGCTTCCGGCTCCGCCCGGCCGTCGCCGGCCACGACCTGCCGGCCGTCACCCGCGGTCTGGTCCCCGAACTCCAGCGCCGGGGCGCCTTCCGTCGCGCCTACGAGGCCGGCACCCTGCGCGGCCTGCTGGGCCTGCCCCGCCCCGCCAACCGCTACGCCGCCACCGCGACCGCCGTCTGAGCCGGAGGGACCCGAGACCATGACCAAGCCGCTGAAGCAGATCCACCTGGCCGCCCACTTCCCCGGCGTCAACAACACCACCGTGTGGAGCGACCCGAAGGCCGGCAGCCACATCGAGTTCGAGTCCTTCGTGCACTTCGCGAAGACCGCCGAACGCGCCAAGTTCGACTTCCTCTTCCTCGCCGAGGGCCTGCGCCTGCGCGAACACGCCGGGAAGATCTACGACCTGGACGTCGTCGGCCGCCCCGACACCTTCACGGTGCTCGCCGCGCTCGCCGCCGTCACCGAGCACCTCGGTCTGACCGGCACCATCAACTCCACCTTCAACGAGCCCTACGAGGTGGCCCGCCAGTTCGCCAGCCTCGACCACCTCTCCGGCGGGCGCTCCGCCTGGAACGTCGTCACCTCCTGGGACGCCTTCACCGGCGAGAACTTCCGCCGCGGCGGCTTCCTGCCGCAGGAGGAGCGCTACAGCCGCGCCCAGGAGTTCCTCGCCACCGCCCACGAGCTGTTCGACTCCTGGCGGGGCGACGAGATCGTCGCCGACCAGGCCACCGGCACCTTCCTCTCCGACGCCAAGGCCGGCGCGTTCGAGCACCGGGGCAAGCACTTCGACATCCACGGCCGGTTCAACGTCCCCCGCTCCCCGCAGGGCCGCCCGGTGATCTTCCAGGCGGGCGACTCCGACGAGGGGCGCGAGTTCGCCGCCGCCGAGGCCGACGCCATCTTCAGCCGCTACGGCACGCTGGAAGCCGGCCAGGCCTTCTACCAGGACGTCAAGCGCCGCCTGCCCAAGTACGGCCGCCGCCCCGACCAGCTGCTGATCCTGCCCGCCGCGACCTTCGTGCTCGCCGACACCGACGCCGAGGCCGAGGAGCTGGCCCGCGAGGTGCGCCGGCAGCAGGTCAGCGGCGCCACCGCGATCCGCCACCTGGAGTTCGTCTGGAACCGGGACCTGTCCGGCTACGACCCGGACGGGCCGCTGCCCGACATCGACCCGGACGTCAGTGAGCACCACATCGCCCGCGGCCGCGCCCAGGTGCGGATGTACCGCGACCCGCTGGCCACCGCCCGCGAGTGGCGCGAGCTGGCCGAGGCCAACAACTGGTCGATCCGCGACCTGGTGATCAACACCGGCAACCGGCAGAGCTTCATCGGCTCCCCGGCCACGGTGGCCGGGAACATCAACGAGTTCGTCCAGTCCGACGCCTCCGACGGCTTCATCCTCGTCCCGCACATCACCCCCGGCGGGCTCGACGACTTCGCCGACAAGGTCGTCCCGCTGCTGCAGGAACAGGGAGTCTTCCGCACCGACTACGAGGGCACCACCCTGCGCGACCACCTCGGCCTCGCCCACCCCGACGAGGTGGTGCGGGCGGAGCGGGCCGCCTCCTGACGGCCGCCCGCCCGCCGGCGGACGGCCGGCTGCGATGATCGGCTCATGACACTCCCCATCACCCGGGCCACGGTGAACGATCTGCGGCAGGTCGTGGCGGACCACCCCCGCTACTGGGGTGAGCGCGACCTGCGCGCCCTCCACCAGCCCGTGTTCGTCCAGGAGTTCGGCGCCACCTGTCTCGTGGCCCGCGCCGAGGACGGCATCCGCGGCTACCTCTTCGGCTTCGTCACCCCGGACCGCACCGGCTACGTCCACCTCATCGCCACCCGCGACGACAGCCGGGGCACCGGTCTGGGACGACGGTTGTACGAGGCGTTCACCGAGGCCGCGCACGGCCAGGGCGCCGTCCGGCTGAAGGCGATCACCTCGGTGGGCAACACCGGCTCGATCGCCTTCCACCGCGGCCTCGGTTTCGAGGCGCGGGTGGAGGACGACTACGACGGTCCCGGCCGGCCGATGGTCGTGTTCACCCGCGCCCTGCACCCCTGACGGGAACGGCCGCGGCCGGAGACGTCACCATCCCCCGAAGATGACGTCTCCGGCCGCTTTCCCCCGGCGCCGGACTGTGGTTCAGGTGCCCCCGTTTCGGCGGTGCCGCGTGCTCACCAGCACATCACCGCCGTCTCGCCCGCACCCCAGCCGGAGTACAGACGGACCCGGACGACATAGCGGCGGCCCCGGACGAGCCGGGCCGTCAGCCGCGCGTTGTGCGAGGTGCCGCCGTCGTCCCGGCCGGCGAGGAAACGGGGTTCGCCGTCCCGCTCCTCGAAGACCACGACGACGCAGTCCGCGTCGCCGAAGACCCCCACCCGGTAGGCGCGGGTCTCCGCCGGCTCGACGGTGAAGTCGGCCTGCTCGCCCGGCCCCAGCCGCAGCGGCACCGAGCGGAACGGCACCAGCGCCGCCGGCCGCTCGGTCCCGGCCGGCGGATACCAGCGCAGCACCGCCTCCTTGTCCTGCGGCGACAGCGTGCCGGGCGGATGCAGACCCCGGCGGTACTGCTCCGGCTCCAGCACCATCCCCGCGGCGAACGGGAACTGCATCACCGACTGCGGGTCCCAGACCGGGCCGTCGACCTCAGCCGCGTCCAGCGTGCGCAGCACATTGGCGTACGTCCGCTCCCGGCTGAAGAAGTTCGGCGGCCCCGCGAGATGCGCGTACACCGCCTCCTCGTCGAAGTGCAGCCCGGCGTACGGGCTCTGGTGCTGATGCAGCGGGCCCAGCGCGTGCCCGACCTGGTGCAGGGCCGTCGCCTGCTCCCCGGGCGCGGTCAGGTCCCAGCCGAAGTTCATGGTGCGCTCGCCGCGGCCGGCCCGCAGCGCCTCGCGGCCCACCGCCGACCAGGAGCCGGCGCCGCGCTGGAACCCGATGCGCAGCTCGGCCTCCGAGCGGTCGGCGACCTCCACGAAGGTGACCCCGATGCCGAGGTCCTGCCACTGGCCGAACGCCCCGCGCACGACGTCCCGCTGCTCCTCGCCGCCCACCCACGACACATGCCGTGTGCCGCCGTCCCCCGGCAGGGCGATGACGGAGCCGTCCTGGTCGCCGTCGAAGAAGCAGTAGTGCAGGACGGTGCCGTTGACCCACATCCGCCGTCCGCTCGACAGCGCGCGCCGCCGCTCGTCGGCCAGGCCCGGCGGGAGCGCCGGGGCCGGCTGCGGCGGCAGCGAGCAGTAACGGACGGTCATGGTCCCAGCGTGGCCGAAGGCGCGGCCAGGGCGCCTGAGTCGGGGGCTACTCAAGTCGCCCTGTATCAGCAACGAGTAGGCCTGCTCTTGTTGACGTGACGATCCACGAACGTGACGCCCGGACCCTGCCGCTGCCCTGGCCGTTCACCGGCCGCGACGACGAACGGGAACTGCTCCGCCGCTGCCTGGCCGGCGGCCGGCCAGGACTGGTGGTTACGGGCGGCGCGGGCTGCGGCAAGACCCGGCTGGCGGCCGAGGCCGTACGCGGCACCGACTGCGCCAGGATCAGCGGCACGCCCGGCACCCGGGACATCCCCTACGCCGCGTTCGCCCCGCTGCTGCCGTCCACCGCGAGCCCGCACGAGGCGCTGCGCCGGCTCGGCGGGATACGGCAGCTGCTCGTCGACGACGCGCAGTGGCTGGACGACGCCTCCGCCGCGCTGGTCCACCAGCTGGCCGTGCACGGCACCACCCGCCTGCTGGTCCTGGTCACCGACGGCCTGCCGGCCCCGGCCGCGATCACCCGGCTGTGGTCCGGCGACCTGCTGCCCCGGCTCGCCCTCGCCCCGCTGACCGCCGAGGACACGGCACGGCTGCTCACGGCCGGCGCCGGCCACGCCCCCGAACCGCTGACCGCCGCCCGTCTGCACCGGCTGGCCGGCGGCGATCTGCGGCTGCTGCGCGACCTGCTGGACGCGCTCACCGCGCAGGGGCGGCTCACGCCGGTCCCGGACACCGGCACCTGGGCGTGGCGGGGCCCGCTGCCGGTCACCGCCGCCGTCCGTGAGCGCGTCGCGCCTCTGCTGGAGCGGGAGGGCGCCGAGGAGCGGGAGACACTCGACCGCCTCGCCTTCGCCGAGCCCCTGCCGGTGGACGCCGGCACCCTGGACCTGCGGACCCTGGAACACCTGGAGGCCGCCGGGCTGGTCGACGTCGACGAACAGGACGCCGTACGCCTCGCCCACCCCCTGCACGGCCCCGTGCTGCGCGCCGCCGCCGGCCGGCTGCGCGAGCGCCGCCTGGCCCGCACCCCGGACGAACTCGCCCTCGCCCTGAAGACCGAGACGGCCGCGCTGGAACGCCGGATCGACACCGACGACGTCACCGAGCTGCCCGCACCGGTGGGGGAGTGGCTCGCGGCGGAGGGCGCCGGGGTCCCGGCCGCCTACGCGGCGCTGCGCGCCCGGTTCGCCCGCCTGCGCGGCGAGCTGCGCGAGGCCGCGGCATGGGCCCGCCTGGCCCCCGAGGACCCCGAGTGCCGCAGGGAACGGGCGCTGGCCGCGGCCCAGTCGGGCGATCCTGACCCGGCGCACGACGAGGCCGCCGCCTGGAGCGCCGCCGCACGCGGCGACCTCGGCACCGCCCTGGACCTGATCGGCCCCGGCGACGCCTACGACGCCGTACGGCTCGGCGCTCCCGAGCGGGCCCTGGCACTGCTGGCGCCGGGCAGCGTCTTCGCGCGGCACGCCGACGCCCTCGCCCGCCGGGACGGGGCCGCCCTGGACCGGGTGGCCGAGGAGCTCGCGGGCCGCGGCTTCCTGCTGTTCGCGGCCGAGGCGCACGCCCAGGCGGTCCCCGCGCACCGCGACCCGACCGCCGCCCGCACCTCCCGCACCCGCGCCGCCGCCCTGGCCCGCCGCTGCCCGGGCGCCCGCACCCCCGCCCTGACCGGCCTGGTGCTCGGCGAACTCACCGCACGCCAGCGGCAGATCGTCACGCTCGCCGCCGCCGGCCTGAGCAACCGGCAGATCGCCGAGCGCCTCACCCTGTCCGTCCGCACCGTCGCCAACCACCTCTACGGCGCCTACACCCGCCTCGGCACCGGCGACCGCGACGCCCTGCCGTGGCTGGTGGAGCTGCCGGCCTGACCACCGCTCAGGCCGCGCCGAACGCCGTGAACGCCCAGCCCGTCGCCTGGTGCAGCGCGTCGTCCGGGACGGCGGCGCGGGCGTCGCGCAGCGCCTCGGCGAGCGACAGTCCCGACGCGAGACCCTTGTGCAGGGCCAGCATCAGCGGCACCACCGCCGCGTCGTTGACGGGCGCGCTGGCCGCCACCACCCCGGCCGTGCCCAGCGGCAGCAACGCCGTGACCAGACCGAGGAGTTCGTCCGCGCCGACGGAGGCGAAGCGGGCGGTGTCGCAGCAGGACAGGATGATCCGGTACGGGCTGCGGTCGAGGCGTTCGAAGTCGTGCACGATGAGCGGGCCGTCGGCCATCCGCAGCGACGAGAACAGCGGGCTGTCGGCCCGGAAGGCGCCGTGCGCGGCGATGTGCGCGAGGGCCGCGCCGTCCAGCTCGGCCAGCACCCGTTCCACCCGCGCGTGCTCGTCCTCCAGCAGCGTCGGCGCGCTGTACCGCCCGGCCAGTTCCGGCACCTCGGCGCCACCGGTGGCCAGTCCCGGCCCGCGCACCAGGACGTGCCGGCCCGTCGCCGGCGGCGGGGTGTCGTAGGCCCGCAGCCAGCTGCTCGCCGACGGCGACACGCTCACCACCCGCTCCCGCAGCGACGGCAGCACCGCCCACGGCACCCGGTGCAGCCGGCCCGGCGGCACCACCACCAGCGGCCCGGAGCCCAGATGCCGGACCGCCTCGCCCAGCAGCAGCTCCTCAAGCCGCCGGCCCGCCGCCAGCAGCACCGGCAGCCGCGCCGCACCGCCCGGGTGGGCCAGCCGGCGCAGCCCCGCCTGCACATGCTCCGCCTCCGCCTCGGCCTCGGCGAGCAGCCCCGCCGTGAACCGCCGCACCCGGCCCCGCCCGGCCAGCAGCACATGCACCCGCCCGTCCACCACGGCGAGTTCGACCAGCCGCCCCTCCCCGAGCCGCTCCAGCAGGCGCCCCGCGTCGAACCGGTCGGCGCCGCCGGGCGCGTCCCCGCGCAGATGCAGGGTGCGCGAGCGTATCTCCCGCTCCAGCCGCCGCTGTTCACGCTCCAGCGCCGGCACCGCCCGGCCCTCCCCACGGGCCTCCTCCGCCCGGGCGGCGATCTCCCGGAACGCGGTCAGACGGCTCAGCAGGGCCGGATCGGCGGGCGGCCGGGTCGGCGGCGCGCTCAGCGCGGTCGCCCGCCAGCGCTCGCTCCACTCCAGCAGCCGCCGCGGCCCGCCCGAGGCCAGGCTCGCCCGCTGGGCCATCGCCGCCAGCTCCGCGCCCTGCTCGGTGGCGCGCGCCCGCAACTCCGAGGCGCCCAGCGTCATCCGGTACTCGTCCAGCACCGCGAGCCCGCTGCGGCACGCCTGCAGCACGCCCCGGCCGGAGCCGGCGGCCTGAGCGCGCAGCGCCTGTGCCGCCCAGCCGGTGATCCGCGCCAGCGGCGGCCCGCCGTACCTGCTGCGCGCGGCCAGCGCCAGATGCCGTTCCGCGTCGGCCGTCCAGCCCAGCGCCAGCGCGATCCGGCCCGCCAGCAAGGACGCCTCGGGCGCGGCCGGCGCCCCGAACGACGCCAGCCGCTCGGCGACCCGCGCCGCGTCCGCGACCAGCCGCCCCGAGGCCCGGCCGGCGGCGAACCGCGCCTCGATCAGCACCAGCCGGGCGTGCGCCTCCCACCAGGGCCGCCGCTGCGCCGCGAACAGCCGTACCGCCACCGCGGCCCGGGCGATCGCGGTGTGCGGGTCGCCGGCCGGCCGGGCGGCGCGCGCGGCGGCCAGCAGCAGCTCCGCCTTGCGGGTCAGCTGCCCGCCGATCCCGTCCAGCACCCGGATCGCCGCGTCCGCCTCGGCCAGCGCCTCCGGTGCAAGACCCGCCGCCATCAGCACCTCGCAGCGGCGGATGCTGAGCATGAACGTGGGCGTGCCCAGCGCCGCGTACCGCCGCTCGGCCTCGTCCAGCAGCCTCAGCGCCGCCGGCACGTCCCCCGCGCGGAACGCCGCGAGGCCCCGGCTCTCCACCGCGTCGGCCTTGTCGTGCTCCTGGCCGGTGGTGTCCCACAGCGCCTCGGCGGCGGCGAAGTCGGCGTCCGCCCGCTCCACCGAGCCCAGCGCCAGATGCACGGTGGCCCGCAGCGTCAGCGCCCGCGCCGTCCAGATGACGTCCCGCTCCTGCCGCAGCACCGGGATCGCCCGGCGCACGTCCTCCAGCGCCTCCCGGTGCCGGCCCAGCACCCACCGTGCGTAGGCCCGGCGGAACAGCACCCGCGCCCTGATGTGCCCGCTGCCCCGCTCCACGCCCCGCTCCAGGGACGCCAGGCCCTGCCGGGTGCGGCCCGCGTGCACCAGCGCGACCCCGAGCGTGGCCAGCACGTCCGCCTCCCGGTCGGACCGCTCGGCGCGCGCCGCGAGGTCCCGGGCCCGCCGCAGATGGCGCAGGGCCAGGCGCAGATCGCCCCAGTCCCGCTGCCAGATGCCGATCACCTGGTGCGCCACGGAGGCGTGCACCGGGGACGGGCCCCGTCCAGGACCTCCCGCGCCCTCGACAGCGCGTCGTTCGGGGCGGCGAACACCATCGGCAGCAGGTCGAAGACGGCGTCGCTTCCCGAGGTCACCCTTGGGATGGTAGGGGACCGGAACCATATCCCCACAGGTGTGCCTCTGTATCAATCGGCTGTATCAACCGGCGACCGGACGGCTCACACTCACGACGGTCGCCCCAGGGGGAGGACAGGACATGCCACAGCGGTTCCGCGAGCAGTTCGACCAGATCCAGCGCTCCATGCCCGGCGTCCCGCTGGCCATGGGACCCGACGACTCCGCCGAGTTCGTCTTCGAGAAGGGCGTCGTGCTCGTGCGCGACGGCGACGACGCCGCGTTCGTCGAGGACGCGGTCCGCGCCCACTTCACCGCCACCGAGGGCCTGGTCCCCGACCATGTGCGGCGCGCGGGTCCGCAGACCAACCGCTCCGGCATCACCCGCATCCAGGTCGCCGACCCCGGCCAGGGCACCCACCCCGGCGACCCGGTCGTCGGCCACGCGCTGCGCGCCGTACGGCAGGCCGAGGACCGCACCGGACGCCGGCTGGTCAGCCGCAACCACGTGGTGTCCATCGCGGTCAACTCCTGCCCCGGCGACGAGCCCGTGCCCGCCGACCGCACCGCCGGCCCCAACCCGGCCGCCTCCCAGGGCGGTTACGACCCCGAGCGCGCCGTCGGCGTGCTGGTGATCGACAACGGCCTCAGCCACGACTACCGCGAGCACCCGCTGCTCGCCCACACCCAGGGCGAGCTGCACCCGCAGGAGACCGACGAGGACGGCGTCCTGCGCCAGTACATGGGCCACGGCACGTTCATCGCCGGGCTGCTCGCCGCCGTCGCGCCCAGCACCGACATCACCGTCCTCGGCACCCTCAACGACGCCGGCGCGATCCTGGAGTCCGAGTTCGGCGACAAGCTCTTCGAGGCCGTCGACCGCAACGGCTGGCCCGACATCCTCAGCCTGTCCGCCGGCACCTCCAACGGCCGCACCGACGGCCTGCTCGGCGTCGACGCCTTCATGCGGGAACTGCGCGAGCAGCGGACCCTGCTGGTCGCCGCGGCCGGCAACAACTCCAGCGCCAGCCCCTTCTGGCCCGCCGCCTACGCGACCCTGCCCGGCTTCGAGGACGCGGTGCTCAGCGTCGGCGCGCTGCGCGACGACGGCGAGTTCGGCGCCTGCTTCACCAACCACGGCCCCTGGGTGCGCGCCTACGCCCCCGGCGAGCGCCTCACCAGCACCTTCACCGGCTTCGGCACGCCCGTGCCGTACGTCTACCACCACTCCACCTACGACGCCTGCCGCTACGGCTTCGGCTACGCCTGCACCTGCACCACGCCGAGCCACACCGGACTGCTCAGCGACGACGGGGAGACGAGCGCCAAGCCGGACCAGGTGATGTTCGAGGGCCTCGCCCACTGGAGCGGCACCTCCTTCGCCACCCCGGTGGCCGCCGGGCTGGTCGCCGCGCACATGAGCGCGCACAAGGAGACCGACCCGCGCGCCGCCCACACCCGACTGATGGCCGCGAACCGGGAGTTCGCCGAGGTCCGCGGGGCGCATGTGCCGGCGCTGCGGCCGCCCACCTGGCGTCCGGCAGGCGCCCCGGCGTCATGACGGCCGGCGGTACCACCCGTACGGCGTACCATGACGTGCCGTACTGGAGGGGTGGGGCAGTCGTGGACCGAGCAGATGTCGGCACGCTGGTCCGGTCCGCCGTCGACGGTGACGGCGCGGCCTGGAAGGCGCTGGTGGAAGGGCTCAGCCCGCTGGTCTGGTCCGTCGTGCGCGCGCACCGGCTCTCCGACGCCGACGCGCACGAGGTGTACCAGACGGTCTGGTTCCGTTTCGCCCAGCATCTGGGCCGGCTGCGCGAGCCCGACAAGGCCGGCTCGTGGCTGGCGAGCACCGCCCGCCACGAGTCGCTGAAGGTGATCAAGAGCTTGCAGCGGCTGACCCTGACCGACGACCCGCAGCTGCTGGACCGGGCCAGCGAGGAGCACTCGCCGGAACAGTCGCTGCTGCGGGCGGAGGAGGCGGCCGCCGAGCGGGAGCGGATCCGCAGCCTGTGGCGGGAGCTGGAGGAGCTCGGCGAGCGGTGCCGGGGGCTGTTGCGGGTGCTGATGGCCTCGCCGCCGCCCAGCTATCAGGAGGTCTCGGCGGCGCTCGGCATCGCCGTCGGCAGCATCGGGCCGCTGCGCCAGCGCTGTCTGCGCCGGCTCAAGGCCCGACTCGACGCACGGGGGGTGCGGTGATGGACGACGACGAGGTGCAGCTGGAGTGGCTGGAGGCGGACCTGCGCCGGGCGGCGGCCGTGCTCGACCCGCCACCGGCACAGCTGACCGCGCTCGCCGTGGAGGCGTACGCCCTGCACGACCTCGACGCGAGGATCGCGGAGCTGACCTTCGACTCGCTGACCGACGCGCTGCCGGTGCGCGGCGCGGGTGAGGTGCCGCGGATGCTGACCTTCTCGGCGGGGGAGCTGACCGTCGACGTGGAGGTGGGCGCCGACGGGCTGCTCGGTCAGGTGCTGCCGCCGCAGCAGGCGAGCGTGGAGGTGCTGACCGGCCCGCACGGCGGTGCCGAGCTGACCGCCGACGCGATGGGCCGCTTCGCGTGCGGCACCGCGCCCGCCGGCCCGTTCGCGCTGCGGCTGCGGGCGGGCGGCGAGGTGGTCGTCACGGAGTGGCTGCGGGCCTGAGCCGCCGGGCCGGCGGCCGTGGCTCAGCCGGACATGGCGTCCACCAGGCGGGCCAGGGCCCCGGCGAGCCTGCCGAGGCCCCGGCCGGCGGGCCCGCCCGGCTCGCTCATGTAGGTGTCCCGCCGGATCTCCACCATCAGCGCGGCCACGCGCGGTTCACGGCCGTAGAAGTCCAGCGGCACGTACGTTCCGCTGAACGGGCTGTCCAGGCCGCTCTCCCCGCACCCCGCGAACGCCTCGCGCGCCGCCTTGAGCAGCGCGGGCGGGGTGTGGAAGGAGTCCGTGCCCAGGCACACGGGCGGGCGGGGGCCGGTGCCGTGCAGCTCGTAGGGCAGGGGAGCGGTCGGGTAGGAGTGCACGTCGACGATGACGACGCGCCCTGCGGCCGCCAGGCGCTGCGCCACGGCCTCGGTCATCGCCCGGGCGTACGGCCGGAAGTACCGCTCCAGCAGCGGCTCGGGGTCGTGGCTGTCGTGCCGCAGCACCTCCCGGTGCGTGGTCCGGGTGTACACGGCCCCCATGCCGACGGCCGTCATCTCCTCCCGCTCGTCCGGGAACCGCTCCGGATCGACGACCAGCCGCGACAGCCGGTTGACGAACCGCCACGGGGTGAGCCCGGCCAGCCGGGCCGCCTCCTCGGCGATCCCGGCGGTGTGCGCGTCGGTGATGTGGTCCAGCTCCCGCGCGAGCGCGGTGTCGTCGAGCACGATGCCGGCGCGTACGTCGTCCGGTATCTCCCGCGCGGAGTGCGGCACATGCAGGATCACCGGCGAATCGGCGGCGCCGGGCAGCAGCTCGAAGGAGGGGACGGCGGCGGTCACGGGCGGCTCCGGGGCGTGGTCGGTGGCGGGGTGCATGATCAAGGTGCCACATCCCGCGCCGGCTCGTCAGGGCCCGAGCCCCGTCCCGCAGGCGCGACGCTGCTACCGGCCGGGCGGCGCCGGGGCCACCCGGCATGGCGCCCGTGCCGTCATGCCGTCATCGGCCTCGGCGGAACACACCTCCGCCCCGGCCGGGCGGTGCGCGGTCGGGGCGGAGGCGGGGCGGTCCCGGGGGGACCCGGGCGTCAGCTCAGGGACGCCAGGGCCTCGTTCCAGGTGGCCGACGGGCGCATGACCGCGGCGGCCTTGGCCGGGTCGGGCTGGTAGTAGCCGCCGATGTCGACCGGCTTGCCCTGGACGGCGATCAGCTCGTCGACGATCTTCTGCTCGTTCGCGGCCAGCGTCTCCGCGAGCGGCTGGAAGGCCTTGGCCAGCTCGGCGTCGTCGGTCTGCTGGGCCAGCTCCTGCGCCCAGTACAGGGACAGGTAGAAGTGGCTGCCGCGGTTGTCGATGCCGCCGACGCGACGGGTCGGGGACTTGTCCTCGTTGAGGAAGGTCGCCGTGGCGCGGTCGAGGGTGTCGGCGAGGACCTTGGCGCGGGCGTTGCCGGTGGCCGTGGCGTACTGCTCCAGGGACGGCACCAGCGCGAAGAACTCACCGAGGGAGTCCCAGCGCAGGTAGTTCTCCTTGACCAGCTGCTGCACGTGCTTGGGCGCGGAGCCGCCGGCGCCGGTCTCGAACAGGCCGCCGCCCGCCATCAGCGGGACGACCGACAGCATCTTGGCGCTGGTGCCCAGCTCCAGGATCGGGAAGAGGTCGGTCAGGTAGTCACGCAGCACGTTGCCGGTCACCGAGATGGTGTTCTCGCCGCGGCGGATGCGCTCCACGGACAGCTTGGTGGCCTCGACGGGGGACAGGATGCGGATGTCCAGGCCCTCGGTGTCGTGCTCCGTCAGGTACTGCTTGACCTTGGCGATCAGGTTGGCGTCGTGGGCGCGGTTCTCGTCCAGCCAGAACACGGCCGGGTCGCCGGTGGCGCGGGCGCGGGTGACGGCCAGCTTCACCCAGTCCTTGATCGGCGCGTCCTTGGTCTGGCAGGCGCGGAAGATGTCACCGGCCTCGACGCTCTGCTCGATCAGGACGGCGCCGGAGGCGTCGACCAGGCGGACCGTGCCGGCGGCCGGGAGCTCGAAGGTCTTGTCGTGGGAGCCGTACTCCTCGGCCTTCTGCGCCATCAGGCCGACGTTCGGCACCGAGCCCATGGTGGCCGGGTCGAACGCGCCGTTGGCCTTGCAGTCCTCGATGACGGCCTGGTACACGCCGGCGTAGGAGGAGTCCGGGATGACGGCGAGGGCGTCGTGCTCCTGGCCGTCGGGGCCCCACATGTGGCCGGAGGTGCGGATCATCGCCGGCATGGAGGCGTCGATGATCACGTCGGACGGGACGTGCAGGTTGGTGATGCCCTTGTCGGAGTCGACCATGGCCAGCTCCGGGCCCTCGGCGAGCTCGGCGTCGAAGGAGGCCTTGATCTCGGCGCCCTCAGGCAGGGCGTCCAGGCCCTTGAGGATGCCGCCCAGACCGTCGTTCGGGGTGAGACCGGCGGCGGCGAGCTTCTCGCCGTACTTCTCGAAGGTCTTCGGGAAGAAGGCGCGCACCACGTGACCGAAGATGATCGGGTCGGAGACCTTCATCATCGTGGCCTTGAGGTGCACCGAGAACAGCACGCCCTCGGCCTTGGCGCGGGCGACCTGCGCGGTGAGGAACTCGCGCAGCTTCGCGACCCGCAGCACGGACGCGTCGACGACCTCGCCCGCCAGCACGGGTACGGACTCGCGCAGCACGGTGGTGGTGCCGTCGGCGGCCACGTGCTCGATCCTCAGCGTGCCGTCCTGCTCGATGATCACGGACTTCTCGGTGGAGCGGAAGTCGTTCTCACCCATGGTCGCCACGTCCGTCTTGGACTCGGAGGTCCAGGCGCCCATGCGGTGCGGGTGGGTCTTGGCGTAGTTCTTGACGGAGGCGGGGGCGCGGCGGTCGGAGTTGCCCTCACGCAGGACCGGGTTCACGGCGGAGCCCTTGACCTTGTCGTAGCGGGCGCGGATCTCGCGCTCCTCGTCGGTCTTCGGCTCGTCCGGGTAGTTCGGCAGCGCGTAGCCCTGGCCCTGCAGCTCGGCGATCGCGGCCTTCAGCTGAGGGATGGACGCCGAGATGTTCGGCAGCTTGATGATGTTGGCGGCCGGCGTCTTGGCCAGCTCGCCCAGCTCGGTCAGCGCGTCCGGGATGCGCTGGTCCTCGGTCAGGTACTCCGGGAAGACGGCGATGATGCGCCCGGCCAGCGAGATGTCCCGCGTCTCCACGGAGACACCGGCCTGCGAGGCGTACGCCTGGACCACCGGCAGGAAGGAATACGTCGCCAGGGCCGGGGCCTCGTCAGTGTGTGTGTAGATGATGGTCGAGTCAGTCACCGGGTGCTCCGCTCCACGTCTGCAACATTGCTCGACATCAAGATATCTCGTGATCCGGTCCGGCTCGACAGGGGTCCTGGCCGGAAAACGCGCCGCCGGACCGGCCCGCGGCTCAGCCGCCGCGCGCTGTGGCCGGGCCGGTACCGCCTGTCATCTCACGCCCGATCCAGCGGCAGATCACGGCGACCACGTACGCCCGCTCGGCGTGGCTCAGCTCGCGGCCCTTGGGGATGCCGTGCCAGCGCTCCAGGCAGCTGCGGCAGCAGGTCGCGGTCGCGTGCTGGGCCACGAACACCGGGTGACCGCGGTACGGCGTCTGCCTGCCGTCCTTGTACGGCTCGGCCGGCGCGAGGCGCTTGACGATCAGGTCGTGGGCGTGGCGCCGGATCGTCGCCGGGCCCTTCAGCTCGGCGGTGGCGCGGTCACGGCCGCGCAGGTGGAACTTCGACCGGAACGGCTGCCGGGCGAGCGCGTCCAGCCGCCGGTCGATGTCACGGACGTCGGGGGAGGAGGTCATGCTGCCTCGACCCTAGCTCTCGCCCAGCACCAGGTCCGCCAGGAGCGGCAGCTGTTCCGGTACGACGTCGGCGATCTCACCGATCAGCTGGCTCCAGGGGCCCAGGGACAGCGCCTCGACCAGCAGCAGGCGCCCCCGCGGCGACGGCCCCAGCGACCGGGCGATCACCGCGAGCGCCTTGCCGCGGTGTTCCGGCGCGGTGATCGCGTCGGCCAGGTCCCGTGCCTGCTCCGGCGCGTCCGCCCGGACCAGGGCCTTCGCGAGCGCCGGCATGGCACGCTCCCGCAGGACGGGGCGGTGGATCTCGTCGAGCAGCGCCAGGCCACGCGCGATGTCACCGCCGGCGGCCGTTCCCGCCGCGAGGAAGCCGAGGCTGCGCTCGCCCATCGCCGTGTCGGCGGTCTCCTCGGTGAACAGCGCGGCCCGGTCCAGGTCACCCAGCTCCACCAGCTTCTCCACGACGCCGCTCAGGAACTCGGGGACCACCTCCCGCGGCAGGTCCCCCTTGAGCGCGAGGGCTTCGTCCACCTCGCCGGCCGCGAGGAACGCCGTCGCGGCGGCGTAGGTGTCCCAGCGGCGCCGGGAGGGACTGTCCGCGGTGAGGGACAGGTCCCGGATCTCCCGGGCCAGTTCCGCGGCCCCGCCCGGGTTCCCCGTGCCGGCGAAGGCCTCGGCCACGCGTTGCAGCGCGTCGGCGCGTTCCGCCCGGCCCAGGCGCGTCCGGATCTCGTCGAGCAGGAGGCGGAAAAGGTCATCCGCCTCCGCGCGACGCCCCGTGTGGTGCAGCACCCTGGCCAACTTCGTGAGATTCATCAGGCGCCCGTAGCTGTCGTCGGGCAGCGCGGCGATGGTCTCCTCCGCGCGGCGGACGACACGGCGGGCCCGATCCCGCTGCCCGGACCGGCCCAGGGCGGCCGCGACCTCGACGAGCGTGTTCACCCACTGCCAGGGGGCCAGTCCGTACCGGGCCAGGTGCGTGGCCCGCACCAGCACGGCATCGGCCCGCTCGCGATGACCCGCCCGGTACAGGAAGTCCGCCGTGTCGACCAGCAGCTGCACCTGCCAGTGCGGATAGAGCACGTCACCGACGACGTCCAGGGCACGATCGGCCACCCGCATGGTGCGCACCGGGTCGCCGGACGCGGCCAGCTCCTTGCCGACGGCGTTGAGGACCTTCGCCCGGTAGATCGGCTCGGTGAGGTCCTCGGCCAGCGCCAGTGCCCTGCCGACGTCACCGGACTCCGCGGCCACGACGCCGATCTCGACCAGGCCGTCCTCGGGATCGGCGAGGAACGACTCGACCAGGTCCAGCGCCCGCTCGTGCTGTCCTGTGGCCCCAAGACCCGCGGCGACCTGGGGAAAGAGCCACTCCACGTCGTCGGGATCGGCCATGGCCGCCGTCAGCTCCGCCGCCGTCGCCGCGCACCGGGCGGCCAGGGCGGCGAGTGCGGGCGCCGCGGACATTCTCCGGGCGGCCAGGGCGAGCACCTGCGGACGCCGGAACGCGCCTTCACTCTCCTCGCAGCGGCACGCCCGGTCCGCCAGCCGCAGGGCCTGCCGCCCGTCGCCGAGCAGGGACAGCGACGCGGCCAGGGCGGCGCACAGGGCGCTCTCGGTGAGCACACCGGTCCCCGTCACCGTCGCGTCGACCGCTTCGAGGGCGGCCGCGGCGGCATCGGCACCCAACGTCGCGCTGTCGTCTGTACCCGGCGCCGCGCCGTCGTCGGCACCGGGCGCCAGGCCGTCGCCCGTACCCCGCGTCGCGCTGTCGTCTGTACCCGGCGCCGCGCCGTCGTCGTCGGCCGCCCCGTCGCGGCTCGCGGCCCGGGCCACGGCCTCGACGACGGCGACGAGTGCCTGCGCCCTGCGTTCGGCGTCGTCGATGTCCCGGGCCAGCCGCAGGGCGGCGGCGTGCCGCCCGCTGTCCGCCAGCCCTTTGACGATCGCTTCGGCCAGGCGGCACCGGTCCTCCTCCCCGTCCACCTCGTCGAGCAGGGCGGCCGCCTCGTCCGCCTGCCCGGTGGCGGCGAGGGAGCCGGCCACGTCGGCCAGGGCAGCCACCCTGTCGTACGACTCGCGCTGTGACTTCGCCAGACCGAGGGCTCGTCCGGTGTGCCCGAGGCGGGACCACAGACCGATCAGGGCGGCGGGAAGGTTGGCCGTCCGGTCGTGCAGGGCGTCCCGCGCGGCGGCGAGCCGCAGGGCGACGGCCACGTCCTGGTCGCCGGCTCGCCGTCCGTCCGCGAGGATCTGGTCGAAGGACACCGCCACCTCGCTCAGCGCCTCCAGGTCCGCGCCGGACACCTGCCACAGCCGCTCGTGGCGGCGGGCGTCACAGGCCAGCGCCACCAGCCTCGGCGTGTCCCCCTGCTCGCGCAGGAGCTGGCCGTAGCCGCGCAGGAGGTATTCGGGCGTTGTGTCGGGCCACCGAGCGCTCCGGTAGCCGTCCGCCCATGAGTGCAGGCGCGCGCGGTGGGCCGACAGCTCCTTCCCGGTGAGGAGTTCCGCCGCGCTCTGCTGGATCTCCTCGTGGGCCAGCAGCCAGACGTCGGGGCCGACGGGGGTCCAGTGCGCGGAGCGCCGGAGGAAGCTGCGCCCGTCCACCGCGCACAGCTCTCGCTCCACTAGCCGCTGCGAGGTCTCCGTCAGCTCGGCGAAGTCACGCGCGCTCAGGCCGCCTTCGGCCGCCACGGTCAGGCCGACCAGGTCCCAGCCCAGCCCGCCGCCCTCGCGCAGCCGCAGCAGATCCCGCTCCGCGTCCCACCGCACGGCCTCGGCATGGGGCGACGGCTCCAGCTCGTGATCGATCTGCGTCGTTCTGAGGGGATGCCCCGGCGGCACGTCCCCCGGCACCGGCGGATGCGGGCGGCCGGCGACGATGACGCGCATGCCGTGCGGCGGTACGCGGGGCAGCAGCGCGGCGATGCTGTGGCAGTCCGGTCCGGCGGTCACCCCTCGGTCCTCGTCCAGCCCGTCCACCACGAGCACGAGACGCCGGCCGCGCTCGGCGCACCACTGAGCCGCCCGGTTCATCGCGAGCAGCGTCTGTTCGTCGCGTGTGGCGGGCGTGCTCAGCGGTTCCTCCTCGCCCAGCAGGGCGTACAGCTGACGCTGGACGACCTCGCAGAACGCCGCCGCGTCGTTCTGCCGGGCCAGGCGGGAGGTGATGAAGAACGAGATGATGTCGACGCCGGGCGGCGGATCGAGGACGAACCTGGCCAGCAGGGCGGACTTTCCCGCCCAGGCGGGTGCCACCCAGCGCCAGTAGCTGTCGCCGGGACGGTCGTTCGGGGTGTCGTCGCGGCAGAAGGCCGACAGCTGGGCGAGTTCGCGTGCGCGGCCCTGGAAGCCGGCGGTGGACAGGGCCTCGACCTGCAGCAGGTAGCCCGACACGGCCGGGCGCGGCGGGGCCACCCGCACGGGGCTGTTGATCATCACCCCGGTGTTGGCGAAGGCCCCGGCTCCCCGCGCCGAGGCCTCGCCCGAATCGCTCACCGAGGTTCTGCCGCGGGACGTCATCGCGTGTGCCGTCAGTCCTGCCGGAAACCGGTGTTGGCGCTGCCGCCGTCCGCCTGTGCGTCACCGGTGCCGTCGACGGACACCTCACCGGGTGCGGCGCCGGGCGTGGCGGAGACGAAACCCGTGTTGGCGTCCCCGCCGCCGTTGGCCGTGGCCTTCCCCGTGCCCGACACCCGCACGGCGGCGGCACCGCGGGCCGGTGCCAGCAGGGTGTGGACGCTCAGCCCGAGCGCGGCCACCCCGAACAGCGCGGAGGCCACCCCCGCCACCTGGTTCGCGCGCTCCCAGCTCAGGAACGACAGCGCACCGGCGAACACCGCGATCACCAGCCCCGTCGCCGCCAGGACGGCGCGTCCGCCACCGCTCACGCCCAGCCCTCCCACCCTGTCGGCGCCCGGCGCGGGCAGGGACGTCCCGCGCCCGCGTCTGCCACGGAACGCGAGCCAACGATACGGCCAACGCCCGTGCCGCCGCCGCCTCGTGGCGGGTCCCGGCCGGGTTCATCCGGCCTGGGAGGGCCCCGCCACCATGTCCTCCCTGCTCCGCTGCTGCGGGATCGTCGCCGACCCCTGCTGGAGGGTCACCGTGCGTGCCGGGGCCGGGATGACGATGCCCTCGGCGCGGTAGCGCTTGTGCAGGCGCTTGATGAACTCGTGCTTGATCCGGTACTGGTCGCTGAACTCGCCGACGCCCAGGATCACCGTGAAGCCGATCCGGGTGTCGCCGAAGGTGTGGAAGCGGATCGTCGGCTCGTGGTCCGGCAGCGCCCCGGTGATCGAGGTCATCACCTCGGCGATCACCTCGTTGGTGACCCGCTCCACCTGGTCCAGGTCGCTGTCGTACGCCACACCGACCTGCACCAGGATCGTCAGGTCCTGCTCGGGCCGGGAGAAGTTGGTCATGTTGGTCTTGGCCAGCTGGCCGTTCGGGACGACGACGAGGTTGTTGGACAGCGCGCGCACGGTCGTCTGCCGCCAGTTGATGTCCTCGACGTATCCCTCCTCCCCGCTGCTGAGCCGGATGTAGTCGCCGACCTGCACGGTCTTGGAGGCGAGGATGTGGATGCCGGCGAACAGGTTGGCGAGCGTGTCCTGCAGCGCCAGGGCGACCGCCAGACCGCCCACGCCCAGGGCGGTGAGCAGCGGCGCGATGGAGATGCCCAGCGTCTGCAGCACCACCAGGAAGCCGATCGCGAGGACCAGCACCCGGGTGATGTTCACGAAGATCGTCGCGGACCCGGCGACGCCGGAGCGCGACTGCGTCACCGCGCTCACCAGGCCACCGATCACCCGGGCCGCAGACAGCGTCACGACGAAGATCAGCCACACCGTCAGCGACTGGTTGACGGTCCGCTGCACCGTCCGGGTCAGCGGCAGCACGGCCGCCGCCGAGGCGGCTCCGCCGGCGATGGCCGCCCACGGCACCACCGTGCGCAGGGCGTCCACGATGACGTCGTCGCCGCTCCACCGGGTCCGCTTGGCGTGCTTCGCGAGCCAGCGCAGCAGGGTGCGGGAGAAGAAGGCCACCAGCAGGCCCGCCGCGAGGGCGATACCGGCCAGCACCAGGTCGTCCAGGGTCAGCGCGCGGTTCACCGGCCGCCTCCGTGCGGACGTCGTGGGGCCTGCCCGGCCGACGGCGGTATGTGAAGTCTCGTCACGAGGTCACCTGCTCGAACTGTTTAGTGCCAGGGATGCGCGCCGCGCCCGGCCGACGGGCCGTCAGGGCGCGGCGCGAGCGCTCATCCTGCCGCATCCGGCACAGCAGTTCGAAACCGGGCGGGTGGTCCGCAGTGCGGCGGCGGCGTCCCGCGCGGCCCGGCTCGCCCGGTCCGGCCGCGCCGGTCGGCGGGGGTGCCGGTCAGGCCGGCCCCTGCCGCGGCCAGGGGCGGCGGCCCGCGGGACGTGTGCGCGCCGGGCGGGCCGCCGGGCCGCGGTGCGATGCTGCCGACGGCCTGGGCCGCGAGACCGGCGGCAGAGCGCGAGGCCGGTCAGACGATGCCCTCCGCGAGTTCCGCCTGCTCGCGCTCGTCGCCGTAGGCGGCGGTGGCCGGGGTGGCGTACGAGCGGCGGGCCATGAACCACCACACCGTGGCGAGCAGCAGGACGACGGCGAGGGCGACGGCGGCGTAGTTCATCGTGTCGGCCGTCACCGGCCGGGACTGCGGCAGGCAGAACAGCACCGTCACCAGCGCCACCCACACCACCGCGATCCAGCCGATCGGCTTGCTCCACCGGCCCAGGTGCCACGGCCCGCGCTGGAAGCGGTCCCCGGCGCGCAGGCGCAGCAGCACCGGGATGGCGTAGGCGGGGGTGATGCCGATGACGTTGATGGCGGTGACCGCGCCGTAGGCGGTCGCCGAGTACAGCGACGGCAGGGCGAGCACGCACGCCACCGTGACCGACAGCCAGACCGCCGCCACCGGTGTCTGGGTGCGGGCGCTGACCCGGCGCCACAGCGCCGAACCGGGCAGGGCGCGGTCCCGGGAGAAGGCGAACACCATCCGGCTGGCCGCGGCGACCTCGGCGTTGCCGCAGAACAGCTGCGCGACGATGACGACGAGCAGCAGCGCGCTCGCGCCGTCCGTGCCGAGCCCGTCCAGCAGGATCTGCGCGGGCGGCACCCCGGTGGCGCTGGTCCGGGTGGCGTCGTAGTCCTGGATGGCGAAGGTCAGCCCCGCCAGCAGGACGAAACCGGCCAGCCACGACGCCCAGATGGCGCGCACGATGCCGCGGGCGGCGGCGGTGGACGCCTGCTTGGTCTCCTCGGACAGATGGGCGGAGGCGTCGTAGCCGGAGAACGTGTACTGCGCGAGCAGCAGGCCGATCGCGGCGACGTACACCGGGTTGTCCCAGCCGGTGTCGTTGACGAACGTGGTGAACACGAACGACGGCGACCGGTGGTGGTCCGGCACGATCGCCAGCGCGCCCACGATCAGCGCCACACCGGCCAGGTGCCACCACACGCTGATCGAGTTCAGCACGCTGACCAGGCGCACCCCGAACAGGTTCAGCACCGCGTGCAGCAGCAGGATCGCGCAGAAGATCAGCATGGTCTTCCCCGGCGTCGGCGTGAACCCCCACTGCAGGTTCGCGAAGGCCCCGGTGAACAGGGCGGCGCCGTAGTCGATGCCGGCGATCGCGCCGAGCAGGCCGAGCAGGTTCAGCCAGCCGGTGTACCAGCCCCAGCGGCGCCCGCCGAGCCGGTCGGCCATGTAGTACAGGGCACCGGACGTCGGGTACGCGCTGGTGACCTCGGCCAGCGCCAGCCCCACGCACAGCACGAACAGGCCGACGCCCGCCCAGCCCCACAGCATCACGGCCGGGCCGCCCGCGCCCATGCCGAAGCCGTACAGCGTCATGCAGCCGGACAGGATCGAGATCACCGAGAAGCTGATCGCGAAGTTGCCGAAACCGCCCATGCGGCGGGCCAGGACGGGCCGGTAGCCGAGCTCGCGCAGCCGCTTCTCCTCGTCGCGGGAGTCGGCCGGGTCGAGGGTGGACATGTGAAGGCCTCCGGGGGGTCGGGTCAGTCGGGGGTGGGCGCGGCGGCGCGGCAGCGGGCGCGGGCCTGCCGGAAGAGGTCCACGGCCTGCTCCCGGCCGGCGGTGCGGTACTGCCAGGGGGCGGGCGTGACGTACGGGCCGAGCGCGTCGAACACCTGCGCCGCCTGCGGGAACAGCAGCGCGCCCCACAGGGCGTGCGCCAGGTGGTTGAGGTCCAGCGGGGAGCGCTCGGCGGGCCCGGTCCGCGCGAACCAGGACTCCAGCGCCCCCTCCGCCTCGCGCACCGCGTCCTCCGCCACCCAGTGCAGATCCAGCGCCGCGCCCTGCCCGCCGTCGTTCCGGTAGCGCTCCACCCGCACGTACAGCGGCAGCAGATGCAGCGCCGAGCCGGGCGGCGCGGTCTGCGTGGCCCGGTGCGCGTACCCGGTCGCCTCCGGCAGGCGCGGTGAGGAGGCACGCGCGAACAGGAACTGCAGCATGCGGTGGTGGGCCTCACGGTTGAACGGGTCGCGCCGGTCCGCCTCGGCGAGCAGACCCCACGGGCCGGCGGGCAGCATCGGCTCCGGCGGCGGCTCGCGGTGCTCCTTCCACTGCTGCTTCTTGTCCAGCCGGGCCAGCGCCAGCAGGCACACCCACGGCACCGGGTCCTGCGGTGCGGCCCCGGCGGCGGTGCGGGCGGCGTCCCAGGCCTCGATCCACAGTTCGTGCGTACGGCGGTGTCCCGCGCGCTCGGCCCGCAGCGCCCGCTCGACGGCCACCCGGGCCTGCATCACGGTGGCCGCGACCCCGGCCGGGTCCTCGGCACGCCAGGCCCGCACCACGTCGGTGCCCGCGGCCGCCGCCGCCAGCACCTGGGTGCGCCGCGTCCACTGCCACCACGGCATCGGCTGTTCCAGCAGTGTGCGCATCGACATCCAGCGGCCCGCGCGCACCTCCTGCAGGGCCTCGCGCAGCGCGCCGTCGTGGCCGGCCGGGTCGAAGACGGGCCGGGTTCCCTCTCTGGCCATCAGCCGGCCGCCCCCGGTCGCGGGGCGGCCGGGGTCGCGCGGACCACGACGGCATGGAAAGCCAACAGTCCTCCCCCGGGCGGACGTTGAGAAGATCGGTAGCGGTCGGCGGCCACTATAGGGGCGCGAGTTCCGCTTCTCGCCGTCGTTCGCGGAACCTGACGAACTTCCTTGCCTCCCCGACGCTTTGCCGCCGCCCCTCATGGTCTCGATCGCTGCTTGACGCGGTGCGCGCGGCGGCGGCAGGCTGGCGCGGGCAGTGATCGACGTCAAGGGGTGGCATGACATCTGCGGTGCTCGCCGTCGACCAGGGCACGTCCGGCACCAAGGCCCTGGTGGTCTGCCCCGAACGCGGCGTCATCGGCTCCGGGTTCGCCGCGGTGCACCCCCGGCACCTGCCCGGCGGGCGGGTCGAGGCCGACCCCCGCGAACTGTACGACTCGGTGCTCGACGCGGGCCGTCAGGCGCTGGCCGAGGCCGGCGAGGACGTCGTCGCGCTGGGCCTGGCCAACCAGGGCGAGACCGTGCTCGCCTGGGACCCGGACACCTCGCGCCCGCTGACCGACGCACTGGTCTGGCAGGACCGCCGCGCCGACACCGTGTGCGCCGAACTCGCCGCACACGGCGACGAGTTGCTCCGCCTCACCGGCCTGCCGCTGGACGCGTACTTCGCCGCGCCCAAAATGGCCTGGATCCGCCGCCACCTGACCCGCGAGGGAGTCGTCACCACCTCCGACGCCTACCTCGTCAACCGCCTGACCGGTGCCTACGTCACCGACGCCGCCACCGCCGGCCGCACCCAGCTCCTCGACCTGGACCGCACCGCCTGGTCCCGCCGCGCACTGGACCTGTACGGGCTCGCCGGCGAACGCCTCCCGGCGGTCGTCGACAACGCGCTCCCCGTCGGCGGCACCACCGCGTTCGGCCGCGAGATCCCGGTGACCGGCCTGATCGTGGACCAGCAGGCCGCCCTGCTCGCCCACCGCATCACCACCCCGGGCGGCGCCAAGTGCACCTACGGCACCGGCGCCTTCCTGCTCGCCCCCACCGGCGGCACACCCCGGCGCTCGACCACCGGCCTGGTCAGCTGTGTGGCCTGGCGGCTGGCCGGCCGCACCAGCCACTGCCTGGACGGCCAGGTCTACACGGCCGCCTCCGCCGTGGGCTGGCTCACCGGCCTCGGCGTCATCACCGGACCCGCCGACCTGGACCGGGTGGGCGCCGCCGTACCCGACAGCGGCGGCGTCACGTTCGTGCCCGCGCTGGCCGGACTCGCCGCCCCCTGGTGGCGCGGCGACCTGCGCGGCTCCCTCACCGGACTCGGCCTCGACACCGCCCCCGGACATCTGGTGCGCGCCCTGTGCGAGGGGCTGGCCGCCCAGGTCGCCGAACTCGCCGACGCCGTCGCCGCCGACCTCGGCGCCCCCCTGGACGTGCTGCGCGTCGACGGGGGCCTGACCCGCTCGGCGCTGCTCATGCAGACCCAGGCCGATCTGCTGCAACGCCCCGTGGAGGTCTCGGAGTTGCCGGACGCCACCGCCCTCGGCGCCGCCGCCCTGGCCCGGCTGGGCGCCGACCCCGCGCTGACCCCGGCCGACGTGCTGCCGGACACCAAGCCGTCCGCCGTGTACGAGCCCCGCATCACACCCGACGAGGCCGCCGCACGCCGGGCGGCCTTCCGGCAGGCCGTGACCCGGCTGCTCGACGGGGAGCCGGGGTGAGCGCGCCGCGGGAGGGGATGCCGCGGCACCTGGAGTCCGCCCCGCAGGACACCCCCGTGACCGTCACCGCCGCCGGTGCGCTGCCCGAGCGGCCGTACGACGTGGCGATCGTCGGCGCCGGCGTCGTCGGCTGCGCCGTCGCCCGCGCGCTCGCCCGTCACCGGGGGCTGCGCCTGGCCCTGATCGAGGCGCAGGACGACGTCGGCCAGGGCACCTCCAAGGCCAACACGGCGATTCTGCACACCGGTTTCGACGCCGTGCCCGGCTCGCTGGAGGCCGCCCTGGTGCGCGACGGCGCCCGCCGGCTCACCGCCTACGCCGCCGAGTCCGGCATCCCCGTCGAGCGGACCGGCGCCCTCCTCGTCGCCTGGGACGAGGAGCAGCTCGCCGCCCTGCCCCGCCTCGCCGAGAAGGCCGAGCGCAACGCGTACCACGCCGTGCGACCGCTCGGCCCGGCGGAGCTGTACGCCCGCGAACCCCACCTCGGACCCGGCGCCCTCGGCGCCCTGCACGTGCCCGACGAGAGCATCGTCTGCCCCTGGACCACGCCCCTCGCCTACGCCACCCAGGCGGTCCGGCACGGCGTGCACCTGCACCTCAACTGCCGTGTCACCCGCGCCCGCAGGCACGAGGACACCCACCTGCTGGACACCACCCGCGGCCCGGTGCGCGCCCGCTGGCTGGTCAACGCGGCCGGCCTGCACGCCGACACCCTCGACGCCGCCCTCGGCCACCACGACTTCACGGTCACCCCGCGCCGCGGCCAGCTGATCGTGTTCGACAAGTTCGCCCGCGACCTCGTGCGCCACATTCTGCTGCCGGTCCCCACCGCCGCCGGCAAGGGCGTCCTCGTCGCCCCCACCGTCCACGGCAACGTCCTGCTCGGCCCCACCGCCGAGGACCTGGACGACCGGACGGCCACCCACTCCACCGCCGAGGGCCTTCAGGGCCTGCGGGCCAAGGGCCACCGCATCCTGCCCGCACTGCTGCGGGAGGAGACCACCGCGGTCTACGCGGGCCTGCGCGCCGCCACCGAGCACGACGACTACCGCATCACCGCGCACCCCGAGCAGGCGTACGTCACCGTCGGCGGCATCCGCTCCACCGGACTGACCGCCTCCCTCGCCATCGCCGCGCACGTCGTCGACCTCCTGACCGAGGCCGGCCTGAAACCCGGCGCCGCGCGGGACCTGGAGCCGGTGCGCATGCCCAACCTCGGGGAGGCCTTCCCGCGCCCCTACCAGCGACCCGACCTGATCGCCGCCGACCCCGAGTACGGCACCCTCGTCTGCCACTGCGAGCGGGTGACGCGCGGGGAGATCCGCGACGCCCTCGGCGGCACCGTCCCGCCGCGCAGCCTGGAGGGGCTGCGCCGCAGGACCCGGGCCAGGGCCGGCCGCTGCCAGGGCTTCCACTGCGGCGCGGCGGTCCGCGCGCTGTTCGAGGGAGCCGGTCGGTGAACCGCGCGGTCGACGTCCTCGTCGTCGGCGCCGGTCCCGCCGGGCTCACGGCCGCCGCCCGGCTCGCGGCGGCCGGGGCGGGCCGGGTGGAGGTGCTGGAGCGGGAACAGCGGGCCGGGGGAGTGCCCCGGCACTGCGCCCACGGCGGCTTCGGCACCTGGCCGCGCCCGCTCACCGGCCCGCGGTACGCCCGACGCCTCACGGACACGGCCCGGCGGGCGGGAGCCGCCGTACGCACCGGCGTGACCGTCCTGGACTGGGCCGGCCCGCTCACCCTGACCGCGGTGAGCCCCGGCGGACCCGAGACGATCACCGCCCGCGCGGTCCTGCTGGCCACGGGCGCCCGCGAACGCCCGCGCACCGCCCGCCTGGTGCCGGGCACCCGGCCCGCCGGGGTGTACACCACCGGCGAACTCCAGCAGGCCGTCCATCTGTACGGGCAGCACATCGGCGCCCGGGCGGTGGTCGTCGGCGCGCAGGACGTGTCGTACGCGGCGGCCACCACTCTGCGGGCGGCGGGCGTGCGGGTGGCCGCCATGGTCACCGAGGACCCGCGCCCCCGCACGGCCCCGGCGCGCGCCGCGCACGCCCGCCTGTGGCACGGCGTCCCGCTGCTGACGGACACCTCGGTCACCGAGCTCCTCGGCCACGGCCGCCTGTCCGGCGTCCGCGTCCGCCGCCGCGACGGCCGTACGACCGTCCTGGCCTGCGACACGGTCGTCTTCACCGGCGACTTCACACCCGAGCACGAACTGGCCCGGCGCGGCGCCCTCACCCTCGCCGCCGGCACCCGCGCCCCCGCCGTCGACACCTCCTGGCACACATCCCGCCCCGGCGTCTTCGCGGCCGGCGGCCTGACACATCCGGGCCGGAGCGCGACGACGGCGGCCCGTGCGGGCGCGCAGGCGGCCCGAGCGGTGCGGGACTGGCTGACGGCGGGCGAAGGGGCATAGATACCAGGTGTTCATGGACGTCGGATCGCATGAGCATGGCTGCTAGTCCACTTTGGCTCGCATCTGCGTTTCCCTGAATGCACTTCGGACGCGCCCCCGTGCTGCTCGCGGTCGCGGTGGACGGGGCCCCGCTCGACCGGGCCGGGCCGCAGCTGCTGCCGCAGGACCGCTGCGGCGGCCGGTACATCAGCGGCATCACCGCGATCCGCGTGGACGGCGGTTACGACACGGCGGCCTGACCGGCAGGTGCCCCGCGCCGGAGGCCGCCCGTGCCCGGTCAGTCGTCCGTGAACGCCCCGTGCCGGCCCGCGCCCGCCGCGAAGCGGTCCGCGCCCTTCTTCGCCTCCGCCAGCACGCCCATGCCGTGGCCGAGTTCCACCCGCAGGGCCTCCTGCTCGTCCAGACCCTCCTGGTCCAGCACCGAGGCGCGGTCGGAGCGCAGGCAGGCCTGCGGCAGGCGGGCCAGGCCGGCGGCCAGTTCCTCGGCGGCGGCACGCGCGGTGCCGGCCGGCACGACGCGGTTGGCCAGCCCCATCTCGTAGGCCTCGCGGGCCGGTACCGGACGGCCCGTCAGGATCATGTCCAGGGCCCGGCTGGTGCCGATCAGCCGGGGCAGCCGTACCGTGCCGCCGTCGATCAGCGGCACGCCCCAGCGGCGGCAGAAGACGCCGAACACCGCGTCCTCCTCGGCGACCCGCAGATCGCACCACAGCGCCAGCTCCAGGCCCCCGGCCACCGCGTGCCCGGCGACGGCGGCGATCACCGGCTTGGACAGCCGCAGCCGGGTGGGGCCCATCGGCCCGTCCCCGTCCTCGGCGACCCGGTTGCCGCGCTCCCCGCCCATGGCCTTCAGGTCCGCGCCCGAGCAGAACGTGCCGCCCTCGCCCCACAGCACGGCCACCCGGGCCTCGTCGTCGGCCTCGAACGCGTGGAAGGCGGCGGCCAGTTCGGCGGCCGTCGGACCGTCCACCGCGTTGCGCACCTCGGGACGGGACAGCACGATGGTCGTGACGTGATCTCGTCGTTCGACCCGGACCGGCATGGTGGGATTCCCCTCTGTACGACTCCGTGCGACGCGATACGGCGACGCGACGTGCGCACGGTACCCGCCGGTCGCGGGCCTCAGATCACCTTCAGGCGAACCAGCGCCCCCAGGGTCAGCGCGCCCGGCAGCAGCGGCAGCCACACGGTGAGGATCCGGTAGGCCAGCACCACCGCCGTCGCCACGGCCGCCGGGCCGCCCGCCGCGACCAGCGCCACCACCAGCGCGGCCTCCACCGAGCCGAGCCCGCCGGGTGTGGGAACCAGGGCCACCGCCACGGTCCCCGCCAGATACGCCACCGCGATGTGCGCCGGCGACACCGGAAGGTCCAGCGCCTGCCCGACCAGGACCAGCCCCGCCGCCTGCAGCGCCGGGAAGGCGAGCGAGCCGCCCCACAGGGCCAGGGCGCGGGCCGGCCGGGTGTGCACCGAGCGGGCCTCGCCCAGCGCCGTGCGCAGGAAACCGAGCGCGGCCGTGCGCAGCCGTCGCACACAGGCCAGCACGACCCCCGCGGTCAGCGCGAGCGCGGCGACGGCCGCCAGCAGCGGCAGCAGCGCGCCGCCGGGCAGCAGCGAGCCGACGCTCAGCGCGTCCGGGAAGGCGGCCAGCAGCACCGCCAGCAGGACGAGCCGGCCCACGCACTCGGCCAGCATGTACAGGGCGAGGGCCGCCGAGGAGCGGGCCAGCGGCACCCCGCACACCGTCATGAAGCGCAGGTTCACCGCGCTCGCGCCGAGCCCGGTGGGCAGCAGATGGTTGGCGGCGCCGGCCGCGAACTGGGTGGCCAGCAGCCGCCGCCGGGGCAGCCGCTCGACCACGGCGCCCTGCCGGGTGAAGGAGGCGGCCACCCAGGTCAGACAGGTCGCGCCGGCCGCCGCGAGCAGCCAGGGCCACTCGGCGGTGCGCAGCTGGCCGAAGCCCTCGGCGAGCGTGGCGCGGTGCCGCACGGCGACGACGGTGACGAGCAGGAGCGGAAGCAGACACAGCACATGCCGGACGGGGACGCGACGGGGGAGTCGTCCCTGCGGCAGCGGGGGAAGGGGGACGGCGGTCACGTCCGAAGAGGCTGTCCGCACCGTGCCAACGGCGGGTTGCGGAGGCGGGGACGGCACATTACGTACGGTCATCGGATCCTTCGTACAGGGGGACGGGCGGCGGACATTGACCTCAACGATGATTGAGGTTCTACGTTGCTGTCCATGAGCATGGAGACCACCGCATGGACGCAGCTGCACAGCGTCATGACCGCCCAGCAGGAGCGGCGCCCCTTCGACCCCGCGACGCTGCGCCGCATCGGCGCCTTCGCCCGCCCGCACCGCCGCCGTATCGCGCTGTTCGTGGCGCTCGGGGTGGTGACCGCGCTGCTCGCCGTCGCCACGCCCGTCCTCGCCGGTAGCGTCGTCGACGCGATCGTGTCGCACGGCGACGAGGCCCACGTCGTACGCCTCGCCCTGCTCATCGCGCTCATCGCGGTGGCCGAGGCCGCGCTCGGCATCCTGTCCCGGAGGCTCTCGGCGACGCTCGGCGAGGGACTCATCCTCGACCTGCGGACGGCTGTGTTCGATCATGTGCAGCGCATGCCGGTCGCGTTCTTCACACGTACCCGTACGGGAGCGCTGGTCTCCCGGCTCAACAATGACGTCATCGGCGCCCAGCGCGCCTTCAGCAACACCCTGTCCGGCGTGGTCAGCAACCTCGTCACCCTGCTGCTCACGCTCGCCGTGATGCTCACGCTGTCCTGGCAGATCACCCTGCTCGCCCTGGTGCTGCTGCCGGTGTTCGTGATCCCGGCCCGGCGGATGGGCAGCCGGATGGCCCGGATGCAGCGGGAGGCCGCCACGCTGAACGCGGCGATGGGCACGCGGATGACCGAGCGTTTCTCGGCCCCCGGCGCCACGCTGGTGAAGCTGTTCGGCCGTCCCGAGGAGGAGTCGGCGCAGTTCGCGCTGCGCGCCCGGCGGGTCGCCGGCATCGGCGTGCGCACCGCCACCGCCCAGTCGGCGTTCATCACCGCGCTCACCCTGGTCTCCGCGCTCGCCCTCGCCCTGGTCTACGGCCTCGGCGGCTATTTCGCCCTGCGCGGCACGCTGGAAGCGGGCGCCGTGGTTTCCCTGGCGCTGCTGCTGACCCGGCTGTACGCGCCGCTCACCGCGCTCGCCGGGGCGCGGGTGGAGGTGATGAGCGCGCTGGTCAGCTTCGAGCGGGTGTTCGAGGTGCTCGATCTCAAGCCGCTGATCGAGGAGAAGCCGGACGCCCGCGAGGTGCCCGCCGGGCCGGTCGGCGTCGAGTTCGACGACGTCCGCTTCGCCTACCCGGCCGCCGACCAGGTCTCCCTCGCCTCCCTTGAGGAGGTCGCCGCCCTCGACAGCCGCGGCGGCGCGGAGGTCCTGCACGGCATCTCCTTCCGCGCCGAACCCGGGCAGACGGTCGCCCTCGTCGGCTCCTCGGGCGCCGGCAAGTCGACCATCGCGCAACTGCTGCCACGGCTGTACGACGCCGACGCGGGCGCCGTGCGGGTCGGCGGCGTCGACGTGCGCGACCTGTCCTTCCGGTCGCTGCACGACACCGTCGGCATGGTCACCCAGGACGGCCACCTCTTCCACGACAGCGTCCGCGCCAACCTGCTGCTCGCCCGGCCCGAGGCGAGCGACGAGGAGCTGTGGGACGCGCTGCGCCGCGCCCGCCTCGACGATCTGGTGCGCGAGCTGCCCGACGGCCTGGACACCGTCGTCGGCGAGCGCGGCTACCGGCTGTCCGGCGGCGAACGCCAGCGCATGACGATCGCCCGGCTGCTGCTGGCCCGCCAGCGCGTGGTGATCCTCGACGAGGCCACCGCGCACCTGGACAACACCTCGGAGGCGGCCGTCCAGGAGGCGCTCACGGAGGCCCTGGCCGACCGCACGGCCCTCGTCATCGCACACCGCCTGTCCACCGTACGGGCGGCCGACGTGATCCTGGTGGTGGAGGCGGGCCGCATCGTGGAACGCGGCACCCACGAGGAACTCCTGGCCCTGGAGGGCCGCTACGCGGAGCTGTACAGAACCCAGTTCGCCGCGTCGGAGCCGCTGGCGGGGGAGGCGGTGGGGTAGGGGATCGGGCCGGGGGCCAGCGGTGGAGCCGGGTGTGGCGGCGCTGGGGCGCTCCGGACGAGGTCCGCGCGCGGCGCCTGGGTGCACCGGATGAGAACCGCGCGGTGGCGCGAGGGCACCGGCCGGGTCGCTGTCCGTCTCGGGGTTCCGGACGCGGCCCGGCCGGAGTTGTGGATTCCGGTGTGGTGCCGGTGGGTTCAGTTAACGGCGCTCCGAGAGGCTCCGCATCTTCGGTGCACCGAACGGCGCACCTCCGTCACCGGTGCCCCGGCCGCTCCGGTCCCGACAGCACCCCCGTCACCGGTGCCCCGGCCGCTCCGGTCCCGACAGCACCCCCGTCACCAGTGCCCCGGCCGCGCCAGTCCCGCCGGCAGTACCGTCGACGCGTCCCCCCTGGCCGCGTTCAGCTGGGCCTGGGTGACGAAGAGGGCGTCCGTGAGGTCGGCCCCGGTGAGGTCGGCGTCCCGCAGGTCCGCGCCGATCAGATCGGCCGAGCGAAGGTCGGCGCCCTTGAGGTCGGCCGCGACGAGGAGCGCCCCGCGCAGGCTCGCGCCCCGCAGGTCGGCGCCGGCCAGCCGGGCCCCGATCAGATCGGCCCCGCGGTGATTGCGGCGCCGGCCCGGCAGTCGCCCCCGCACCAGCTCGCTCGCCCGCAGCAGCAGCTCGTTCACCTCGCCCCGCAGCGCGTTGACGTCCACGGCGAGGATCTCCTCGGCGGCGCCCCGGGTGATCTCCTCGATACGGCCCGACGCCCGCCGCAGGTCCCGGTGCACGGGCCGGGCCTCGGCGAGACCGAGCGCCTCGGTGACGTACCACAGCAGCTCGTGCAGCTGCCGCATCACCGGGAACACCGCGAACATCGCCTCGGACGTGCCCGGCGCGCTCCGCCAGTCCGTCCCCCCGAAGGTGACCTGGGAGACCTTCTGGCCCGCGCCGAAGCAGTCGAAGACGGTGCAGCCCGGGTAGCCCCGCTCGCGCAGCCCGGCGTGGATGCCGCAGCGGAAGTCCGCCTGCAGGTTGCCGCACGGCTTCCCGGCCGGCTTGTCGGCCGCGAAGTCGGCGGACCGGGCGAAGGGCAGCGCGACACAGCACAGCCCGAAGCAGGAGGCGCAGTCGGACTGGAGATCCGCCCGGCGCAGCAGCGGCAGCGAACGGCGGCCCTCGGCGGACGGCGCCGACGGGGTGCCCTGACCCGACCGAGCCTGCGGCGCCCGGCGCCTGTCCCCGGCCGCGTCGGACCGGCCCCGGCCGGCGGACGCGGCGGGTCGCTTGCGGCCCCCGGCGGGGGAGGGGGTTGCGTGCTGTCGGGACACCGTACGCGCGCTCCAAGGACGAGACGGGCGCCACCGGCCGGCGGCGCTGGAAGACCGGCCGTCCATTCTCGCAGAACACGGGCCCTCGGGATCGTGGGGAGGGGTCAGCGGGACGTCGCCGCGTCCGGGGCCGGCGCCCGGGCCGCGCGGCGGAAAGCGGCCCGGTAGGCGCTCGGGCGGTGGCCGGTGTGGCGGGCGAAGAGGGCGGCGAACGTGCCGGGGTCCTGGTAGCCGACGGCCGCGGCGACGGCGGCGACGGTGCGGTCGGTGGTCTCCAGCAGATGACGGGCGCGGCGCACCCGGGAGGCCTGGAGGTGGGCCAGCGGGCTGCGCCCGGTCTCCTCGGCGAAGCGGCGCAGCAGCGTGCGGGTGCTGACCCGGAAGGCGTCCGCGAGCGCGGCGAGGTCGTACCGCTCGGCGAGGTTCTGCTCCAGCCGCCGCATCACCCGCTGGGAGAACTCCCCGCCGGGCTGCGGCAGCAGCCGAGGGTCGACGTACGGGGTCTGCGAGGTCCGCGCGTCGTCGACGAGCGCCAGCCGCGCGGTGGTCCGGGCCACCCGGGCGCCGTCGTGCCGGCGGATCAGGTCCAGCGCGAAGTCGTACATGGCACTGAAGGCGGCCGTGGTCGTCACCCCCGTGTCGGTGACGACCAGCTGCTCGGGCCGCACCTCGGCGTCCGGGCAGCGCCTGGCCAGCTCCCCGGCGTACAGCCAGGAGGTGGTGGCCCGGCGCCGGTGCAGGAGTCCGGCCTCGGCGAGCAGGAACGCGCCGACGCACAGTGAGACGACGGCGGTGCCGGCGGCGGCCTGCGCGCGGATCGCCGCGATCTCGGGGCCGAGCCGGGCGAGCCGCGCGTCGAGGTCCGTGTCCGGGCGCAGTTCGAAGCCGGGGACCACGAGGACGTCGACCTCGCGCAGGGGACGCACGTCCAGGCCGGCGCCGCCCGCGGCGGTGACCCGGCGGCGGGGCGAGAGGACGGACACCCGGTAGCCGGGCGCGTCCGGCCCGGCGACATGCCCGGCCATCGTCAACAGGTCCGGCACACCGAACACTTCGGACGCGAAGCAGCCCGGATACGCCAGCACCCCGACCCGCAGCGCACCGGCATCCTTACCCGGGCCGTCCTGCGTCATCGCCACCCCCTGGAGTCCCCCGGCCCCGGGTCCGCCGACCCGCGTGCCGCCCGCCGCCACGGGTGGCGAGATTACCCCCGGCTCAGGCGATCCCGCCCCTCAACCGGCGGCAGGGCCCGGGACCAGGCTGGCCCCATGAGCGACGACGATCCGATCAGCGACTTCACCCGCCGCAGCGTGGCCGTGGAGGGGGTGGAGAAGACGGTGTACGTGGCCGGGGCCGGGCCCGCGGTCGTGGTACTGCCCGAGATGCCGGGCATCAGCCCCGACGTGCTGCGGCTCGCGCGCTGGGTGCGGGACGCGGGCTTCACCGTCCATGTGCCCTCCCTGTTCGGCACGGACGGCGCCTTCCCCACGGCCGAGGGCGGCCGGGAGGTCGTCCGCCGCGCCTGTGTCAGCGCGGAGTTCCGTGCCTTCGCCGGGGGCGGCACCAGCCCGGTGACCCGGTGGCTGCGCGGCCTGGCCCGCCAGGCGCACCGCGCGTGCGGTGGGCCGGGGGTGGGCGCGATCGGCCTGTGCTTCACCGGCAACTTCGCCCTCACCATGGCCCTGGAGCCGGCGGTCATCGCCCCGGTGGTCAACCACCCGTCGCTGCCGCTCGACGACCCCGGCGGACTCGAACTCGACCCGGCGGACGCACGCGCGGTGCGCGACCGGCTGCGGCGCGACGGACTCACCGTCCTCGCCTACCGCTTCGCGGGCGACCGCTGGTGCACGGGGCAGCGCTTCGCCGCCTACCGCGCGCTGCTGGGTGACGCCTTCGACGGGCGCGTCCTGCCCGACAGCGCCGCCAACCCGGCCCCGCCGCCCTTCTTCGCCGACCTGGTCGGCACCCCGCACAGCGTGGTCACGGCCCATCTCGTCGACGAGGCCGGCCATCCCACGGTCCGGGCCCGCGACGAGATCCTCGCCTTCCTCACGGACCGCCTGCACCCGGACGGGTAGCGGCCCTCGCCCGAGTCCGCGCGGCCGGCCGGGCCCGGGAGAACCCGGACCCGGCCCGGGTGCCGGTCGCGGAGCGTGCGGGCTCGACCGGACGCTCCCTAGGCCTGCACGACCTCGGCGGAGTTGATCACGACCTGCTCCTTGGGCACGTCCTGGGCGCCCGTGGGGACCTGGGCGATCCGGTCGACGACGTCCTGGCCCTCGACGACCTTGCCGAAGACGGCGTAACCCCAGCCGTCCTGGCCCGGGTAGTCGAGGAAGTCGTTGTCGTTCACGTTGATGAAGAACTGCGCGCTGGCCGAGTGCGGAGCGGACGTGCGGGCCATGGCGACGCTGTACTTGACGTTCTTCAGGCCGTTCTTCGCCTCGTTCTCCACGGTGTTCGGCGCCGGCTTGATGCGCATGTCGGTGCCGTGGCCGCCGCCCTGGATCATGAAGCCGTTGATGACGCGGTGGAAGATCGTTCCGGCGTAGTGGCCGCTGTTGAGGTACTGCAGGAAGTTCTCGACCGTCTTCGGGGCCTTGGCGTCGTCGAGGCTGAGGACGATGTCGCCCATCGTCGTCGAAAGGCGGACGTTGGTCATGACTGCTTCTCTCCGTCTGTGTCGTCGATACCCTGCCCGAACAGGCACGGGAAACACGTCAGTCTTTCACAGCCCCTCCCGGCACAGGCCGCACCATTGGTCCGACCGGGCGCCGGTCCCGACGGGGCTCGTCAGCGCCGCGCCCCCGTGATGAGGGCGGCCGCCTTCTCCGCGGCCATGATCGTCGGCGCGTTGGTGTTGCCGCGCGGCACCGTCGGGAAGACGGAGGCGTCCACGACACGCAGGCCCGCCACGCCGAACACCCGCAGCTCGGGGTCGACGACCTCGCCGATGGCACAGGTCGACGTGGGGTGGTACAGCGTCTGCCCGTGGCGCTGCGCCCAGGCGAGGAGGCCGGCGTCCGAGTCCGCCTCCGGCACGAGGTACGGCCCCGTCGCGACGTCGGTCACCGCCCTTTGCGCCGCGATCTCCAGGGCGATGCGCAGACCTGCGACGATGACCTCCCGGTCCTGGGCCGTCGTCAGGTAGTTGTGCACGATCCGCGGCGCGACGTCGGGCCGCGCGGAGCGCAGGGTGACCGTGCCGCGGCTGGTCGGGGCGAGCACGCACGGGCCGAAGGAGAAGCCGTGCTCGGTCGGTGCGCCGAGCCCCTCCTGGTGGAAGAGCACGGGGGCCGCGTGGAACTGGAGGTCCGGGGCGGCCAGGTCGTCCCGGCTGCGGAAGAAGCCGCCGGCCTCGCCGATGTTGGAGGTGAGAGGGCCGCGGCCCTCGCTCTGCAGCAGCGCGGCGTTCTCCGGGGTCGCCGCCGTGAGCAGGGACTCGACGCCGGTGCGGTAGTTGAGCAGCGTCATGTAGTGGTCCTGCAGGCCCTCGCCGACGGGCAGGTCCTGGACGACGCCGATGCCGAAGGCGGCCAGCGTGGCGGCCGGTCCGATCCCGGACAGCATCAGCAGCTTCGGCGACTCGTAGGCGCCCGCGGAAAGGATCACCTCGCGCTCGGCGCGCACCACCTCGACGGTGCCGCCCCGCTCCACCTCCACCCCCGTGGCCCGGCCGCCCTCGATCACCACGCGGTGCGCGAGGGCCGCCGGCAGCACGGTAAGGTTCGGCCGCTCCAGCGCGGGGTGCAGATAGGCGACCGCGGCACTGCAGCGCAGGCCGCCGCGCTGGGTGAGCTGGTAGCGGCCGACACCGAACTGCGTCTCGCCGTTGAAGTCGTCGTTCGCCTTGTGCCCGGCCTGCACGGCCGCCTGTACGAAGACCGAGGCGAGCGGGTGCTGCGACCGGCCGTCGCTGACGGTCAGCGGCCCGTCCGCGCCGTGGTACTCGTCCTCGCCGCGCTCGTTGCCCTCCGCGCTCTTGAAGTACGGCAGGACCTCGTCGTACGACCAGCCCTCGGCCCCGGCCGCGGCCCAGCCGTCGTAGTCGGCGCGGTTGCCGCGGATGTAGATCATCGCGTTGATCGAGCTGCAGCCGCCGAACACCTTGCCCCGGGGAAGGAAGGACCGCCGTCCGCCGATCCCCGGCTCCGGCTCGCTGTCCAGGTCCCAGTCCAGGGCCGACTTGAACAACTGCGGGAAGGCGGCCGGGACATGGATCTCCTGCGCGGTGTCGGGACCGCCCGCCTCGATCAGCGCGACCCGGACGTCCGGGTCCTGCGAGAGGCGTGCCGCGAGGACACAGCCGGCGGATCCGGCGCCGACGATGACGTAGTCGTACGTGCTCATGTCCATCCCCTTTGATACGTAGGGCAGTTCTACGGCCGTGCGGGATCGAGGGCGCGGACGAGGAAGTGGAGCTGATCTCCCGGCGCCCGCTGCCACACTCCCGCGTGGACGTCCAGCGGTCGACGGGGTACTCGGACAACTGCGCCCGCATTTCCGCGCCAGCCGGCGGGCCGCACCGGGCGGGGCGATGCGCTGTTCTTCCCGGGACCCCGCTGGGGCGGGGGGTCAGCCGAGCGTGCCGTGCGGCTCGGCGGGCAGGGCCTGCTCCGCCCAGATCACCTTGCCCTCGCGGCTGTGCCGGGTGCCCCAGCGCTCGGCGAGCTGGGCGACCAGCAGCAGTCCGCGCCCGCCCTCGTCGAAGGTGCGGGCGCGGCGCAGATGCGGGGAGGTGCTGTTCGTGTCGAAGACCTCGCAGGTCAGCGTGGACTGAAGGATGAGGCGCAGCTGGATGGGGCCCTTGCCGTAGCGGATCGCGTTGGTGACCAGCTCGCTGACGATCAGCTCCGTGGCGAAGGACAGCTCCTCAAGGCCCCACGCGGTGAGTGTCTCCACGGTGCGGGCACGGGCGCCGGCGACGGCCGCCGGATCCGACGGGAGGTCCAGCGTGGTGACATGGCCCGGGTCGAGGGCCCGGGTCCGCGCCACCAGCAGGGCGACGTCGTCGGAACGGTCGTCCGGCAGTACGGCGGCCAGCAGCCGGTCGCAGATCTCCTCCGGCGTGGCCGGCCCGTCGGTGACCGCGTCACACAGCGCGGCGCGCGCGGCGTCGACGTCCCGTCCACGGCTCTGGATGAGACCGTCGGTGTACAGCGTCAGCAGGCTGCCCTCGGCCAGCTCGAACTGGGCCGTCTCGAAGGGGAGTCCGCCCAGGCCCAGGGGCGGCCCGATCGGCATCTCGGGGAAGTCGACCGACCAGGTGGCGTCGACGCCCGGCGCGTCAGGAGGAGTCGCCACCGCCGGCGCGACATGGCCGGCGCTGGCCAGCGTGCACAGCCGGGACACCGGGTCGTAGACCGCGTACAGGCACGTGGCGCTCAACTCGCCGACGTCGCGCGCCTCTTCGCGCTGCAGGCGGATGACCACGTCGTCCAGGTGGGTGAGGAGTTCGTCGGGCATGAGGTCGATGTCCGCGAAGGACCGCACGGCCGTGCGCAGGCGGCCCATCGTGGCGGCGGCGTGCAGTCCGCGGCCGACGACATCGCCGACGACGAGGGCGACCCGCGCCCCGGACAGCGGGATCACGTCGTACCAGTCGCCGCCCACGCCCGCCCGGGCTCCGCTCGGCAGATAGCGCGACGCCGTGTCGACGGCGGACTGCTCCACCGCGCGCTGCGGCAGCAGACTGCGCTGGAGGGTGAGCGCGGTGGTGCGCTCCTGGCTGTAACGGCGGGCGTTGTCGATGGACACCGCCGCCAGCGCCGCGATCTCCTGGGCCAGCAGGAGGTCGTCGTCGTCGAAAGGGGTCGCGGTGCCGCTGCGGAGGAACTGGGCGAGGCCCAGCGTGTTGCCGCGGGCCCGCAGCGGGAGCAGCAGGGCCGAGTGGTGCCCGGACGCGGGCGCCGTGGGGCGGTGCAGACGCGGCCGTCCCGAGGCCAGGGCGCGTGCCGGTTCCGACTCCGCCGGGTAGGTGTGCGTGCGGCCGGTGGCGACCGGCGGGCCGGCGCCGTCGTCCAGCACGGAACGCTGGGCGATGCGACGCAGCACCGGCGTACGCGCCGACGGGGCCGGGGGACGGTCGTCGCCGTCGTGGAGCAGGGAGTCGAGGAGGTCGACGGTGACGAGGTCGGCGAAGTCCTCGGTGCCGAACTCCGTCAGTTCCTGGGCCGTGCGGGCGGTGTCGAGACTCGTCCCGATCCGCCGGCTCGCCTCGTTGGCCAGCAGCAGCCGTCGCTGCAGCCGCCGGTCGCGCTCCTCCTGGTAGGCCGCGACGACCTGCTCCGACCCGCGGTCGACGTACCGGAAGGCCGCCCCGACCAGCCGCATGGCCGCGGCGTTCATCAGCTCCCAGTCGTCGGTGAGCCGGGCGGCCTCGCCCTGGATCAGCTGGACCAGGATCATGTGGCCGAGGCGGTAGGAGCGCAGCAGCCGGCTGAGCGGCACCCCGTGCCGGGCGGCCTGGCGGGCGATCTCCAGCGCCTCGGGCGGCGCGTCGACGTCCGTCACGTCGATGCGCTGTTCGAGCACGTCCAGGAACCGGGTGATGTGCGAGGCCGTCTCCTCCAGCGCGAGCGCGGCGATCTCCTCGTGCTCCCACAGCTCGGGCATGTCGACGGCCAGGCGTTGCAGCAGCAGGTCGGCCGACTCCTCCGCCCGCGGTCTGAGCTCCTGAGCCAGACGACGGAGGAACGCGTCGACATCGATGCCCATACCGGAAACGTACCGAAGCTCCCGAATTCTCGCCCCTCCAGCGAGGCCGGACAGTCCGTGCCCGCCCTGCGGCGGGGCCGGGGGGCGGGGGGAGGTGTCCGCCCTACAGCGGCGCCGGCGACGACGCCGCCGCGATCAGCAGCCGGGGGCTGCCCGTGCCGTCCGCCGGCACGCTCCACAGATCACTGCTGCCGACCTTGCCGTTCGTGGGCAGGGCGTAGGCGAGGGTGCGGTCGTCGAGCCAGGTGGCCTGGTCGTCGACGCTGTGCCGTTCGGCGAGCGGCGTCTGGCGCAGGGTGCGCAGGTCGAGGACGTACTCGTGCCACAGCGAGGCACCGGACAGCACCCGCTTCTTGTAGGCGACGCGGGTGCCGTCGGGGGAGAGCGAGGGGCACTCCACGTTCTCGGCCAGGGTGGTGACCGTGCGCCGGGTCAGTGAACCCCGCACCAGGTGGGTCTTGTTGCCCGTGTTGAGCGTGGCGTAGAACGTGTCGTCGTCGGAGGCGAAGGTGACGCCCCAGAAGTTGACGTCCGAAGCCCGGTAGGGCTTGCCTTCCTTGACGATCGAGAACGTCTCCAGGCTGGGCGTCAGCCGCATCGTGCGGGTGTCCAGGATCGACGTCCGGGTGGAGAAGAAGGCCGACGAGTAGGACTCGCCGGAGACGAAGACGGTCCAGGCGGCGAAGCGGCCGCTGGGCGAGACCCGGGCCCGGCTGGGGGTGCCCGCGAGCGGGAAGGTGCGCAACGTCCGCAGGCCGGAGTCCAGCAGCAGGGCGCGGTTGCGCTGCTTGAGGACGCCGGGGTCGGACTGGAGGCAGACGCCGGTGCCGGCCGCGGCGTAGAAGCGCACGCACGTCAGGTCCGAGGCGGTCCGCCTGCCCGCCGGGTCGGCGGACGGCACCGAGGCGACGGCGCCGCGGTGCGGGCCCGCGGCCCCGTTGACGAACATCAGCCGGTCCCGCCCGTCGAGCGTGACCTTGCCAGCGCCGACGGCGGGCCCGCCCGAGGGCGCTTCGTTCGCCCGGTCGGCGCGGGCGGCGGCGTGCAGGACCACGCCGGTGCCCAGGCCGGCGAGCAGCAGGACCGCCGCGAGGAGTACGAGCAGGCGGCGGCGCAGCGGTGTCATCCGGGTCCTCGGTGTCGTGGTGGTCATCGGGTGCCGTCCGCCGGCCGCAGCACCAGGGCCGCGACGGCCGCGCAGCACAGCAGGCCGAGCGCGGAGCCGGCCAGCGCCGGGCCGTCCCCCCAGGCCGTCCAGGCGGCGCCGAAGGCCAGCGAGCAGCAGAACCGGGCCAGTGCCTGACTGGTGCCGACCAGGGCGAGGCCGCTGGCGCGCAGGTGCTCGGGCACGACTCCGGCGAGCGCGGCTGGCAGCACCCCGTCGGTGGCCGCGTAGAAGACGCCGTGCAGGGCGAGGACGAGCGGGGCGAGGGCCGGCGTGCCCGGGGCCCACAGCAGCAGGGCGTAGGCGGTGAGCAGGCCGGCGTGCCCGGCGAGGAACACGGTGCGCCGTCCGATCCGGTCGGCCAGCGCGCCCAGGGGCACGGCCAGCAGCAGGAACACCGCGGCGGTGCCCAGCGGCAGCAGCGTGAACCACTCCTCGCCGACGCCGGCCCGCCGTTGCAGCAGCAGATAGACGAAGGCGTCGCTGACCGTGGTCAGGCCGAGCAGCGCGGCGCAGCAGGCCAGCGTCCGCAGACGCGGCAGGCGCAGCAGCGCCAGCGCCTCGCGCACGGACGGCTTGGCGCGCGGGGGGCCGGACTCCTGCGTCCGCTCGGCCTGCCTCCTGCCGGGGACGAACAGCACCAGCACCAGCACGCCGAGCGCGGCGACGCAGGCGCTCACCCCGAACACGGCGTCGTAGCCGTCGGCGGCGGCGCGCAGGATCAGGAAGGCCGCCAGCGGGCCGAGCATGGCGCCGGTGGTGTCCATCGCCCGGTGCACCCCGAAGGCCCGGCCGTGGCTGCCGGCCGGGGTGGACAGGGAGATCATCGCGTCGCGCGGGGCGGTGCGCAGGCCCTTGCCGGTCCGGTCCAGCGCGAGGACCGTGCCGAGTGTGCCGATGCTGCCGGCGAGCAGCAGCAGCGGTTTGCACAGCGCGGACAGGCCGTAGCCGAGCCCGGCCATCAGCTTGTGGCCGCGCACCCGGTCGGCGAGGTGGCCGCCGGTGAGCTGGACCAGCGCGCTCACGCCGTTGTAGATGCCGTCCAGGGTGCCGAACCCCAGCGGGCTGAAGCCGAGTGTGCTGACGAGGTAGAGCGGCAGCACCGCGGTGACCATCTCCGAGGAGATGTCGGTGATCAGGCTGACCGTGCCGAGCACGAGCACGACCGGGGCGACCCGGCGCCCGGGGCCGCGTCTTCGGCCCTGGCCGGGGCCCGCCTGCACGGGCGCGGAACGGTCGGTGAGGTACATGGACGAGGGACTCCAGGGGCGGTGCGATCAGTTCTGCCGGCTGCTGGACGACAGGTTCCGCCGGCCGCCGGGCGACGAGCCCTGCCGGCTGCTCTCGTCCCGCAGCCAGGTGCCGAAGTCCCCCGCCCGGACGGCCTTCCCGGCCCGCCGCCGGGCGACGACAGCCGCGCCGGCGAAGACCACGAGGGCGGGCAGGAGCTTCGGGTCCCGGCGCAGCAGGGCGATCAGATCCGCGCGGCCGGTGCGCGCCGACGCCTCGCCAGGTGCCCGGTGCTGTTCGACCTGGGCGGTGGACACCGCGGCCCGCACCCGCCGTCTGATCAGGTCCGGCCAGGTGCGCGGCGGGTGCACCACGACCCGGGCCGTGTCGAGCACGCGCCGCTCCCCGGGCGCGAAGGCGAGGGAGGCGGCCAGGTCGTCGGCCATCAGCGGCGGCAGGGCGGCGATCCGGGCGTGCCCGGCCTCGGAGAGGGCGATCACGCCCCGGCCGAACAGCCCCTCGCGCACGGCGGGCAGCCGCTGCCACACCCGGTAGTACGCCCGCACCCGCCAGGCGCAGCCGTCCAGCGGGACGTGCCGGGCGGGAGCGGTGGCGAGGACCCCAGAGGTGCCGTCGGCCAGCGGTTCGGCCAGCGCCCGTACGCCGGCACCCGTGATCACGACGTCGGCGTCCACGTACACGCGTGGGAAGCCGCGCGCGTGGTCGTCGCCCGCGCGCAGGGCGGCGTGCTTGGACGGCACCGGGATCTCGACGACCCGGACGCGCGGGCCGCGGGCGGCCGCGACCGCCGCGGTGTCGTCCGTGCAGCCGTTGCACACGACCACGATGTCGGTGTCGTCCTCGGCGGGATCGGCCAGCAGCGAATCGAGGAGCCGGCCGATGACGCGCGCCTCGTTGTGAGCCGGGATCACGATGCTCGTCACCCGGGCAGTATGCCGCCGGTGACGCCCCTGCGCTGCGTGTTTCGTCCAACTGTTCCCGCGACTGCGTCCCGTGGTCTAGATTGAGGTTCGCCGGACCGGTTTGGGAGGGGAAATCAGCCTTGACTGCCCGTCAAGGCACGGCGTTGTGAACCGGATGCCGTACAAGCAGACCAACATGCGGGGGGCATGAGGCGGTTGGGGAACCGCCGAAAACCCCCTCGTTTTCAGTGCTTTCAGTGCCTTTCAGTGCCGCTGTGCTGAGGAGATGCAGCGGCACTGATCCAGTCCTGGCTGCGGGCCTCGGTGCCGCATGCCGGGTTTCGTTGGGTCAAGGGTGGCTGCGCATGTCGTGGGGGGTCCATGACCATTGAGATCACGCATGAGCACCTGGTTGTGGAACATCGCATTCCAGATGCTCGTCGAAGACGCTGGGAAGGGAAGTACCGAAGAGCCCTGCTGGTCGCGGACGGCCTGACGGCCGCCGCCGCGGCCCTCGTGATCCACGCGGTGTACGGCCGCTGGGCGGTGGCCCTGCTGCTGCCGCCGGTGTGGATCGCGGTGATGCTGGTCCACCGCTCCTACGACCGCGCCGCATACGGCCTCGGGGCCGAGGAGTATCTGCGGGTGCTGCGCGGTGCCGTGGCCCTGCCCGCCCTCGCGGGCGCGCTCTGGCTGGTCACCCGCGACGCCGGGCTCCTGCACGACCTGGCCATGGCCGCACTGCCGGTCGCCGGCTTCGGCCTGGCCGCCCGCTGCGCGCTGCGCCGCCGGCTGCACCGGCGCTGGGCCCGCGGCCGGGACGGCAGCGCCACCCTCCTGGTCGGCCCCTCGCGCGACGTCCTGGAGCTGGTCGCCGTACTGCGGCGCCCCGGCGGCGTCCAGGGACTGCGGGTCGCCGGTGTGTGCCTGAGCGACCAGGACCACACGGCCCGGATCCGCAGGCTGGGCATCCCCGTCCTCGGCACGGTCGGCGACATGAACGACGTCGTGCGGGCCATGGGCATCACCACCGTCGTGGTGCTGCCGGCACCCGAGTTCGACGCGGACGCCCTGCGCCGGATGTCCTGGACGGCGGCGGTCCACCACGCCGACTTCCTGCTCGCCCCCGTCCTGTCCGACGTGTCCGCCTCCCGGCTGGCCGTCCGCCCCACCAACGGGGTTCCACTGGTGCGGATCCAGGCGCCGAACCTCTCCCGGCTCTCCCGGCTGCCCAAGGAAGCGCTGGACCGCTCGCTCGCCGCGGCGCTCCTGACCCTCCTCGGGCTGCCCATGCTGCTGATCGCCCTGATCGTCCGGCTGGACAGCTCCGGACCGGCGCTCTACCGCCAGCAGCGGGTGGGCCGCTACGGCGAGAACTTCACCATGCTGAAGTTCCGCACCATGCGGCCGGACGCGGACGCCCTGCGGGCCGAACTCGCCCACCTCAACAGCAACAGCGACGGCCTGCTGTTCAAGGTGAAAAAGGACCCGCGCGTCACCCGCGTCGGCTCCTTCCTGCGGCGCAGCTCGCTCGACGAACTGCCGCAGCTGATCAACGTGGTCAAGGGCCACATGTCGCTGGTCGGCCCGCGCCCGCCGCTGCCCGAGGAGGTCGAGGAGTACCCGCCGGACATCAAGCGGCGCCTGCTCGTCAAACCCGGCCTCACCGGGCTGTGGCAGGTCAGCGGCCGCTCCGACCTGCCCTGGGACGAGGCGGTCCGGCTCGATCTCGGATACGTGGACAACTGGTCGATGGGCCTTGACCTGTCGATCCTGCTGCGCACCGGCTCCGCCGTGGTGCGCGGAACGGGGGCCTACTGATGCGCCAGGGAAAGAGGAACGCAGTGACGCAGGAGCCGTTGGGGGTCGCGGTCGTCGGGGCCGGCTACTGGGGCCCCAACCTGGTACGCAACTTCCAGGCCAGTGACCGGTTCCGGCTGCGCTGGCTGTGCGACCTGGACGTGCAGCGGGCCGAGCGGGTCCTCGGCGGCTACTCGACGGTTCAGGCCACCGCCGACTACGCGGCCGTCCTCGCCGACGACTCCGTGGCCGCCGTCGCCGTGGCCACGCCCGCCGGCACCCACCTCGACATCGCCCTGGCCGCGCTGCGCGCCGGCAAGCACGTCCTGGTGGAGAAGCCGCTCGCGGCCACCTACGCCGACGGCATGCGCCTGGTGACCGAGGCCGAGGAGCGCGGCCTGACCCTGATGTGCGACCACACCTACTGCTACACGCCCGCCGTGGGCCGCATCCGCGACATGGTCCACTCCGGGGAACTCGGCGAGATCCACTTCGTCGACTCGGTCCGCATCAACCTGGGTCTCGTCCAGAAGGACATCGACGTCCTGTGGGACCTGGCCCCGCACGACCTGTCCATCCTGGACTTCATCCTGCCCGACCACGTCGAGCCGGTCGCCGTCGCCGCCCACGGGGCCGACCCGATCGGCGCCGGACAGGCGTGCGTTGCGTATCTGACGCTGCAGCTCAACACGGGGGCCATCGCCCACGTGCACGTGAACTGGCTCTCCCCGACCAAGGTGCGCACCACCATGGTGGGCGGCGCCAAACGCACCCTGGTCTGGGACGACCTCAACCCCCTGCAGCGGGTGGCCGTGTACGACCGGGGCGTGGACCTGGCCGCGCCGCAGGAGATCGGCGCGGACGAACGCCGGGAGATGCTCGTCTCCTACCGCGCGGGCGACATGGTCGCGCCCGCGATCGGCGAGAAGGAAGCGCTGCGCGGCATGGTCGACGAGTTCGCCGACGCGATCACCCACCGGCGGGCCCCGCTGACCGACGGCCGCGCGGGCCTGCGCGTGCTGGACATTCTCGAAGCGGCCTCCCGCAGCCTTCAGTTCAAGGGCGCGGTCGTCGGCCTGCGCGCCGGGCACTGAGAGCCGTAACCCATGGAGAGGGCAGAGCAGTTGAGCAGCGTACGAGGCAAGAAGATCCTGGTCACCGGAGGGGCGGGCACCATCGGCTCGAACCTCGTCGACCTCCTGGCCGAGGGCGGTGCCCGCGAGATCGTCGTGCTCGACAACTTCGTGCGCGGCCGGATGGCCAACCTGGCGCGGGCGCTGGGCAGCGGCGTGGTGCAGGTCGTCGACGGCGACGTCCGGGACACCGCCACGGTGCGGAAGGTCACCGAGGGCGCCGACCTGGTGTTCCATCTCGCCGCCATCCGCATCACCCAGTGCGCGGAGGAGCCCCGGCTCGCCAACGAAGTGCTGGTCGACGGCACGTTCAACGTCCTGGAGGCGGCGGTCGACGCCGGGGTGTCCAAGGTGGTCGCCTCGTCCTCGGCGTCCGTCTACGGCATGGCCGACACCTTCCCGACCACCGAGGACCACCACCCGTACCACAACGACACCTTCTACGGCGCCGCCAAGGCCTTCAACGAGGGCATGCTGCGCAGCTTTCACGCCATGTACGGGCTGGACTACGTGGCCCTGCGCTACTTCAACGTGTACGGGCCCCGCATGGACATCCACGGCCTGTACACCGAGGTGCTCATCCGCTGGATGGAGCGCATCGAGGCCGGCGAGCCGCCGCTGATCCTCGGAGACGGCAGCCAGACCATGGACTTCGTCGACGTCCGTGACATCGCCAGGGCCAATGTGCTGGCCGCCGAGTCGGACGTCACCGACGAGGTGTTCAACGTCGCCAGCGGCACCGAGACCTCGCTGAAGGAGCTCGCCCAGGGCCTGCTGGAGGCCATGGGCGCGTCCGGGCTGGAGCCCGAGCACGGCCCCGCCCGCGCGGTGAACGGGGTGACCCGGCGCCTGGCCGACACCAGCCGGGCCGCCGAACGGCTCGGCTTCACCGCCCGCATCGACCTGCGCACCGGACTGAAGGACCTGGTCGAGTGGTGGCGCGCGGAGCGGGAGGCGGCCGTATGAGCACCGACCGCGTCCCCGTGATGATCCCCTGGCTCGGCGAGGAGGAGGCCCGGGCCGCCGCCGAGGCGGTGCTGTCCGGCTGGGTCGCCCAGGGCCCCCGGGTCGCCGCCTTCGAGCGGGCCTTCGCCGAGCGGGTCGGCGCCGAGCACGCCGTCGCGGTCAGCTCGTGCACCACCGCCCTGCACCTGTCCCTCGTCGCCCTCGGTCTCGGCCCCGGCGACGAGGTGATCGTGCCCTCCCTGTCGTTCATCGCCACCGCCAACGCGGTCCGCTACGTCGGCGCCGAGCCGGTCTTCGCGGACGTGGAGGCGGCCACCGGCAACCTGACCCCGGCCACCGTGGACGCCGTGCGCACCCCGCGCACCCGGGCCGTCCTCGTCGTCCACCAGGGCGGCGTACCGGCCGACGTGCACGCCCTGCGCGCCGCCTGCGCCGACTGGCAGCTCCCGCTGGTCGAGGACGCGGCCTGCGCCATCGGCTCGACGGCCGGCGGCAAGCCCGTGGGGCACGGCGCGCTGATCGCCGCCTGGTCCTTCCACCCCCGCAAGGTCGTCACCACCGGCGAGGGCGGCATGATCACCACCGACGACGCCGCGTGGGCCGAGCGGCTGCGCCGGCTGCGCGAGCACGGGATGAACGCCTCCGCGGCGGAGCGTCACGCCAGCGACAGGCCGGTCCTGGAGAGCTATCTGGAGGTCGGCTACAACTACCGGATGACCGACATCCAGGCCGCGGTCGGCCTGGTCCAGCTCGGCCGGCTCGACGAGATGATCGCCCGCCGCCGGGAACTGGCGGCACGCTACGACGCGTTGCTCCGGAACGTCCCGGGCCTCACCCCGGTCCGCGACCCCGAGCACGGCGAGAGCAACTTCCAGTCCTACTGGGTGCTGCTGGGCGAGGACTTCCCCGTCGGCCGGGACGACCTGCTCGCCGCGCTCGCCGCGGCCGGTGTCTCCGCCCGGCGCGGCATCATGGCCGCCCACCTGGAACCCGCCTACGCCGGCCACCCGCACGCCCCGCTGCCGGTCACCGAGCGCCTCAGCCGCGACTCGCTGATCCTGCCGCTGTTCCACACGATGACCGAGCCCCAGCAGGACCGCGTCGTCGCCGTGCTGCGCGAACAGGCGGCGCCATGAGCGAACTGCTGATCATCGGCGCCGGCGGCTTCGCCCGGGAGACCGCCCAGGCCGTACGGGACGCGGGCGAGGCCAAGCTGCTCGGGCACCTCGACGACAACCGCGCCCTGCACGGCACCGAGGTCGACGGCGTGCCCGTGCTCGGCGGCTGCGACCTGGTGCACGACCTGCCCGACGCCCGGGTGGTGATCTGCGTGGGCAACCCCCGCGACTACGCCGCCCGAGCGCGGCTGGTGCGCCGGCTCAACCTGCCCCCGGACCGCTGGGCCACCGTCGTCCATCCGACCGCGGCCGTCTCGGCCACCTCACGGATCGGCCCGGGCTCGGTCCTGCTCGCGCACTGCGTGCTGACCGCCGCGGTGCGGGTGGGCGCGCACGTCGCGGTCATGCCGCACGTCGTGCTCACCCACGACGACGTGGTCGAGGACTACGTCACCATCGCGGCCGGCGCCCGGCTGGGCGGGGGAGTACGGCTGGCCCGGGGCAGCTATCTGGGCTCCGGGACGCTGGTCCGGGAGGGCACCACGGTCGGCGCCTGGTCGCAGATCGGCATGGGGAGCACCGTGCTCGGCGACGTCCCGCCGGGCGAGGTGTGGGTGGGGAGCCCGGCCCGGCGGCTGCGCGAGGCGGCCGCCCCGGCGCTGGACGAACAGGCGAGACGAACCATGGGGGGACAGACCGTATGAACCGGATTCCGCTGGTGGACCTCAAGGCCGCCCACGAGGAGGTCGCCGACGAGGTACAGGCCGGGTTCGCCCGCGTCCTGGCCGGCACGGCGTTCATCGGGGGCGAGGAGGTCGGCCTCTTCGAGCGCGAGTACGCCGGCTTCGGCGGCGTCGCGCACTGCGTGGGCGTCGCCAACGGCACCGACGCCGTCGAACTCGCCCTGCGCGCGAGCGGGGTCGGGCCCGGCGACGAGGTCGTGGTGCCCGCGAACACCTTCATCGCCACCGTCGGCGCCGTCGCCAGGATCGGCGCACGGCCGGTCCTCGCGGACTGCCTGCCCGACAGCCACCTGCTCGACCCGCAGGCGGCGCTGGACGCGGTCGGCCCGGCCACCCGCGCGGTGATCCCCGTCCATCTCTACGGGCAGCTGGCGGACGTGACGGAACTGACCCGCCACCTGCCCGAGAGCGTGCGGGTCGTCGAGGACGCCGCGCAGTGCCAGGGCGCGAGCCGCGACGGCCGCACCCCCGGCAGCGGCACCATCGCCGCCACCAGCTTCTACCCCGGCAAGAACCTGGGCGCCTACGGCGACGCGGGCGCGGTCCTCACCGACGACGAGGAACGCGCCGGCCTGGTACGCGCCATCGCCAACCACGGCGGCGTCGCCAAGTACCGCCACGACGTGCCCGGCTTCAACAGCCGCCTGGACGGACTGCAGGCCGTCGTACTGCGCGCCAAACTCGCCCGGCTGGCGGACGGCAACGCGGCCCGGCGGGCGGCAGCCGCCCGCTACGACGCGCTGCTCGCCGGCCTGGCGGCGGCCGGCCGGGTGATCCTGCCGGCGACCGTGCCCGGCAACGTCCACGTCTGGCACCTCTACGTCGTCCAGGTCACCGGCGCGGACCGCGACGACGTCGTCGGCAAGCTCAACGCCGAGGGCATCGGCGCCGGCGTGCACTACCCCACCCCCGTCCACCTCACCCCGGCCTACCGCCATCTCGGCCACACCCGGGGCGACTTCCCGAACGCGGAGCACGCGGCCGAACGCATCCTGTCGCTGCCGCTCTACCCGCAGATCACCCCCGACCAGCAGCAGCGGGTCGTGGACGCGCTCACCGAGGCGCTCGCAAGCTGACACACCCCGCTCCACCCCCGACCGAACGGGTCGGGCCTGCACAGCACCGCTGAGAGGTACTCATGAACAGTTGGAGCAGACGACTCAGGGGCGGGCGCCTCGCCGTCGTCGCAGCGTTGATCTTTGCGGTGCTCCCGCAGGCCGTGCCCGCACAGGCCGTGACCGATCCGTGCGGGGCGGGCTCGAACCCGATCGTGTGCGAGAACTCCAAGCCGGGCAGCCCCAAGTCCGACTGGTTCTCCGCCAACGCCTACGGAGACATCAAGGGTTTCACGACCAAGGAGAGCGTCCAGGCCGGGGAGACCGTCCAGTTCAAGGTCCAGTCGAAGACCCCGTACCGCATCGAGATCTACCGCCTGGGCTGGTACGGCGGCAACGGCGCGCGTGAGATCTCGACGGCGGCGCAGGCGGCGGTGACCTACCCGGCGAACTACACCACCAGCCCCAAGAGCTGCACCACCAAGGCCGCCACCGGCCTGGTCGACTGCGGCAACTGGCCCGTCACCGCCGGCTGGACGGTGCCGAGCGACGCCGTGTCCGGCCTGTACATCGCGAACCTGACGCAGACCGACGGCGACGGCCTCATGCCGTACCCGTTCGTCGTCCGCAAGGACTCCAGCACCTCCGACATCGTCGTGCAGACCAGCGACCAGACCTGGCAGGCGTACAACGACTACGGCGGCCAGGACCTCTACGGCGGCACCGGTCCCGCGCCCGACGGCCGCGCCTACGAGGTCAGCTACAACCGGCCGCTGGACATCGGCGGTGACAACGGCATCTACGGCTCCGAGTTCATGATGCTGTCCTGGCTGGAACGCAACGGCTACGACGTCAGCTACCTCTCCGGCGTGGACGTGTCGGCCAACGGCTCCACCCTGCTGAAGAACCACAAGGTGTACCTGTCCTCCGGGCACGACGAGTACTGGACGCAGAGCCAGTACTCCAACGTGCTCGCGGCCCGCAAGGCCGGTGTGCGGGAGGCCTTCTTCAGCGGCAACGAGGTCTTCTGGAAGACCCGCCTCGCCCCCAGCATCGACGGCGCGAACACGGCGAACCGCACCCTGGTCTGCTACAAGATGACCAAGATGGCGCAGAACAACGGCATCGCCGACCCCAGCGGCATCTGGACCGGCACCTGGATGGACCCGGCCAGCACCCAGTACGGGCAGGCCTACCAGCCGCCGAACATCCTCACCGGCTCCATGTTCACCGTGAACGGCTACCGCGCCGACTCCATCACGGTCCCCGGCTCCTACGGCAAGAACCGGCTGTGGCGGGGCACCTCCATCGCGAACCTCACGCCGAGCCAGACGGCCACCTTCCCGGCCGGCACGCTCGGCTACGAGTGGGACAGCGACATCACCAACGGCACCCGGCCCGCCGGGGCGATCGACCTGTCGTCCACGACGGTCGACATCAACGACGGCAAGTACCGCCTGGACTGGGGCAACACCTACGGCAACGGCACCGCCACGCACAACCTCGTCGCCTTCCGCGACCAGGACTCCGGGGCGCTGGTGTTCGGCTCGGGCACCGTGCAGTGGTCGTGGGGGCTGACCAACGTGCCCACCTACAACCCCGAGGACACGGTGGTCACCGAGGACTCGCGGATGCAGCAGGCGACGTTGAACCTCCTCGCCGACATGGGCGTCCAGCCGCTGACCCGGCAGAGCAACCTCGTGGCCGCCACCGCCTCCACCGACACCGCGGGACCGGCCGTCACCGTGTCGAGCCCGGCCTCCGGGGCCACCCTCCCGGCGCTGAAGCCGGTCACGATCACCGGCGCCGCCACCGACTCCGGCGGGGGAGTGGTCGCCCGCGTGGAGGTGTCCACGGACGGCGGGACGACGTGGAACGCAGCCACCGGCCTCACCTCCTGGAAGTACACCTGGACGCCCACCGTTCCGGGTGCGGCGTCGATCAAGGTCCGCGCGGTCGACGACAGCGTCAACATCGGCGCCGTCACGACCCTCCCGGTGACCGTCGGCCCCCAGACCTGCCCCTGCACCGTGTGGCCGGCCTCGTCCGTGCCCGGCACCGTCAACGCGGGCGACGGCAGCTCCGTGGAGCTCGGCGTCAAGTTCCGCACCACGGTCGCCGGTTCGATCACCGGCGTGCGCTTCTACAAGTCGCCCGCCAACACCGGCACCCACACGGGCAGCCTGTGGACCGCCTCCGGCACCCGCCTGGCCACCGGCACCTTCACAGGCGAGACGGCCTCCGGCTGGCAGCAGCTCAACTTCGCCACCCCGGTCGCGGTGAAGGCCAACACCACGTACGTGGCCTCCTACTTCGCTCCGAACGGCGGCTACTCCTACGACGGCGGCTACTTCACCGACAGCGGCGCGGGCCTCGCCCCGCTCACCGCGCTGAAGTCCGGCACCGACGGCGGCAACGGCGTCTACCGCTACAGCTCCACCAGCGCCTTCCCGTCCTCGCAGTCCACCGGCAGCAACTACTGGGTCGACGTGGTGCTGGACACCGCGACGGCCAGCACCGCACCGCCCACCGTCACCGCGACCTCCCCGACCTCGGGGGCCACCGGCACGGCGATCACGGCACCGGTGTCCGCGACGTTCAGCTCGTCCATCGACTCCGACAGCCTGACGTTCACCGTGAAGGACCCGGACGGCACCGCCGTGCCCGGCTCCGTCACGCTGCCCGCGGCGAACAAGGCGACCTTCACCCCGTCGACCCAGCTGGCGCTGCACACCACGTACACGGCGACCGTGCAGGCCTCGGACGTGTGGGGCAACGCCATGGCGGACCCGGTGACCTGGTCCTTCACCACCAGCTCCACCCCGCCCGCGGTGACCTGCCCCTGCACCCTGTGGAACGCGAACACGGTGCCGGCCAACCCCGACATGACCTCCGACACCAACTCCGTCGAGCTGGGCACCCGGTTCACGTCCTCCACGGCCGGCTGGATCACCGGCGTCACCTTCTACAAGGGCACCGGCAACACCGGCACCCACACCGGCAGCCTGTGGACCGACGACGGCACCCTGCTGGCCGGCGGCACCTTCACCGGCGAGACCGCCTCCGGCTGGCAGACGCTGACCTTCGCCACCCCCGTGGCGGTCACCGCGGGCACCCCGTACGTCGTCTCCTACCACGCGCCGAACGGCAACTACGCGGTCGACGGCGGCTACTTCACGGCAGCCCACCAGTCGTACCCGCTGACCGCCACCGCCGACACCACCGCGCACCACAACGGGCTCTACCGCTACGGCGCCGGACCGCTCTTCCCCAACAGCTCCTACGGATCGGCGAACTACTGGGTCGGCCCCGTCTTCACCGCCGACGACCCCGGCGCCGCCCTCGCACCGGCCACCGCCTCGGAGGTGACCACGTCCTCGGTGACGCACACCGCGGACGCGGCCTCCCCCCTCGTCACGACCGTGCCCGCCGGGACCGCCCTGTCGTCCGTCACGGCGACCGTGACCGTCCTGCCCGGACCCCAGGCGGCCGCCGCCCGAAAGCTCCACGTCACCGCCGTCACCTCCTACGACCGGGCCACGCGCAAGGTGTCCGTGCACCTGTCCGCCCCGCTGCCGGACGGCACCCGCTTCAAGGTCACGGTCACGGCCCTCGACAAGCACCGCCACCCGGTGACGTCGCGGAGCTGGACCCTGACCGGCAAGACCGTCCGCACGAAGAAGAACTGACCGATTGGCTGCCGCATCGATGAGCACCGTCAGTGTTGTCATCCCCTGCTACAAGTACGGTCACTTCCTCGCCGACTGCGTGAGCAGCGTCCTGGACGAGCAGGACGGCGTGGACGTCCGGGTCCTCATCATCGACGACGCCTCACCCGACGACTCGGCGGAGACCGCGCAGAAGCTGGCCGCCTCCGACCCGCGGATCGAGGTCCTCGTCCACGAGAGGAACAAGGGCCACATCGCCACCTACAACGAGGGCCTGCTGGAATGGGCCGACGGCGACTACGTGGCCCTGCTCTCCGCCGACGACCGGCTCGTCCCGGGCGCCCTGGTACGGGCCGCGGCCCTCCTGGACGCGCACCCCGAGGCGGGATTCGCCTACGGGCGCCCGCTGCGCTTCCGGCACGGCGGCCCACTGCCCAAGGCCCGCACCCGCTCCACCGGGTCGGTCGTCTACCCCGGGCAGTGGTGGCTGGAGCGGCGCTTTCGCGAGGGCACCGGCTGCATCACCTCGCCGGAAGTCGTCGTCCGCACCAGCCTGCAGCGCACGGTCGGCGGCTACGACCCGGCGCTGCCGCACGCCGGCGACATCGAGATGTGGATGCGGCTCGCCGCACACGCCGACGTCGGCTACATCCGCGGCGCCGACCAGGCCTACTACCGCGTCCACGGCGACAACATGTCCACCACGGACTTCGGCGGCCAGCTCGACGACCTGCGCCAGCGCCTCGTCGCCTTCGACTCGGTGCTCGCCAAGTGCGGCGACCGGCTGCCGCACGCCGACCGTCTGGCCGACCAGGTGCACACCCGGCTCGCCCGCTACGCGCTGCGCCGCGCCTACCGGGCCTACGACCGGGGACGCACCGACGTCGTCCCGGTCGACGCGTGCGTGGCGTTCGCCGCGCAGTGCCTGCCGGGCTACCGTGCGCTGCCGGAGTACCGCGCGCTGCGGCTGCGGCGCCGGATCGGGGCGGCGGCGATGCCGTATCTGCAGCCGCTGGTGTGGTCGGCCGTGGCCGAGCGCGGCCGGGAGTGGCTGTGGTGGGAGTCCTGGAAGCGCCGCGGTATCTGATGAACCACCAGTTCCACTCAGTGCGTCGCGGGAACCGGGCCGGCGTGCCGACGCCGGCCCGGCGCGTCCTCGCGGCGGCCCATCAGATACCGGTCGAGCCACAGGGCGCCCACGATGCCGCCGGCCACGCCCAGCAGAGCGGTGCCCGCCAGGCCCCGGCTCGGGGTGCCCTGCACCTGGGCGGCGCTCGGGGAGGTCAGCACCGAGGCCGTGATCCGCGACCCGCCGGGAACGTTCTGGGAGGCCTGCAACGCCTCGACGTGCCGGGTGTAGACGTCGATGATGCCGCGTACGGCCGTCACCGCCTCGTCGGGCCCGGACGCCTGCGACTGCACCTGCAGCGACGGGATCAGATAGCGCGGCGTGGCGCTGGTGCCGCTGTTGCGCGGGACGAGCCGGTAGGTGCCCCGCACGCCCGCGGCCTTGAGCTCCTTCGCCCCGGCCGGGGACTGCAGCTGCTGGACGACCGCGTAGGAGACCAGGGCGAGCGGCGGCTGCAGATTGGTCAGCTGGTTGGGCTGGTTGCGCGTCACCGGAGGCTTGAGGACGACCACCGCGGAGCCGACGTACTGCGGGGTCGGGCGCACCACCTGGTAGGCGCCGGCGGCCGTCAGCAGCAGCGCGGCCACCACGACGTACCAGCGGCGCAGCAGCGCGTCGGCGACGTTCCCGGGGGACATAGGAGATCCTTCCGTCAGCCCCGATACTGGCATCACGCGCGGCTCGACGCCACCGATTGGGGGGACGGTACGTGAGCCTTGGTGAGATCTGGGCCATTCTGCGCAGACGCTGGTACTTCATGGTGCCGTTGACCCTGCTCAGTCTGCTCGGCGGCGGCTACCTGTACGTGACCGTGCCCGTCTCCTACCAGTCGCAGAGCTCGGTGGCGCTGCTGGACTCCTCGGCCGTGGCCCGGCTGGCCCCGACGTTCGGCAACCCCATCTCCAACGCGGGCGGTTCGCTCATCGTCACCGCCGACGTGCTGATCAGGACCCTCGAATCCAGCGACGCCGCCAAGGAGTTGCGCGGCCGGGGCGTCACCGACCCGTACACGGCCGGCTTCGCACCGGCCAGCGAGAGCCCGCTGCTCACACTCAGCGTCACCGGCACCGACCGGGCGAAGGTGCTCAAGGAGACCAACACCCTGACCACGTTCGCCGGTGAGCAGCTCAACGCGCTGCAGGAGGCCGCCCGGGTGCCGCCGGCGTACCTGGTGCAGACGGCGCCCGTGGTGCTGCCGCAGACCCCGGTGGCCAAGTCCAAGAGCCGCTACCAGGACGTCGCGGCCGTCGTCATCCTGGGCGTGGTCAGCGCGTTCCTGCTGTCCATCCTGATGGAGGGCGTCGCGGTGGTGCGCCGCCGGCGTGCCGCCCCCCGCCCCTCCGGCGCCCCGCGGCGGGAACGGGCGGGCGTGCTCGGCCGCGGGGTCGACGCCACCGCGATCCTCACCGTCTATCTGACCCTCGCCTTCTTCATCCCGTCCAACCTGGCGCTGCCCGCCCTCGGCGGCGTCGGCACCCCGGCCAACGTCTTCGCCCTGCTCGGCCTGTTGTGGTACCTCGCCACCTGGCTCGGCGGCCGCATCCTGCCCGCCCCCGGCACCCGGCTCCCGCGCGTCGCGATGTGCGTGCTCGGCGTCGCCGTCGTCCTGGCGTACATCGCCGACTCGCTGCGGGAGAGCTCGCACCAGGAGGTGCTCGGCGCGGACCGGGGTCTGATCGGATACCTGGTGTGGGTGTCGCTGGTCGTCCTCACCTCCGCGGCGGTGCAGGAGCGCGGCCGGCTGGACGTGCTGCTGCGCCGGGCGGTGGTCCTCGGGTCGGTCGTCGCCGCGATCGGCTTCTACGACTTCTTCGCCGCCACCAACATCGCCGACTCCCTGCACATCCCGGGCCTGCAGACCAGCGTGGCCCAGGTGTCCGCCATGGACCGCGGTGCCTTCACCCGGCCCCGGGCCACCACGGCCCAGCCGCTGGAGTTCGCCGGCGTCCTGGCGATCCTGCTGCCGTTCGCCATCCAGCAGGCCTTCGATCCGGTACGCCGCCATCTGCGCGCGTGGCGCCGCTGGGCCCCGGTGGTGCTGCTGGCCGGTGCGCTGCCGCTGTCGGTGTCGCGGACCTCGATCATCGGGCTGCTGCTGGTCGCCCTGGTGATGGTGGTGCGCTGGAAGCCCGCCCGGCGCTGGGCCGCGATCGGCATCATGACGGCCTCCGTGGCCGTCTTCAAGGTGCTCGTCCCGGGCCTGATCGGCACCATCACGGGCCTGTTCGCCTCGTTCCTGTCCAACTCCGACAGCAGCACCCAGGCCCGCACGGTCAAGTACAGCGCCATCGTGCCCTACTTGAAGGAACACCCGCTGTTCGGGCGCGGCTTCGGCACCTTCACGCCGGACCTGTACTTCTTCACCGACAACCAGTACATGCTGGTCCTGGCCGAGATGGGGGTGCTCGGGCTCCTCGCCCTGCTCACCCTGTTCGTCACCGGCATCCACCAGGGCGGCGCCATCCGGCGCCTGGCGCGCACCGACGCCGACCGCGAACTGGGGCAGGCCTTCTTCGCCTCCTCGCTGGTCGCCCTGGTCATCAGCGCCACCTTCGACTCGCTGAGCTTCCCCATGTTCGCCGGCCTGTTCTTCCTGCTGCTGGGCGCCGGGGGCGGCTATCTGGGGTTCATCCGGCGCGAGGCCGCTGCCGCCGCCGTCGCCGGTGCCCCCGAGCCCGCCGTGGAAGCCCGGCATCCCGACCTCGTGGAGTCCCGATGAGCCCCGTCGCCGTCATCGTCGTCACCTACAACAGCGCCGCGGTGCTCCCCGGGTTCCTCGCCGCGCTCCCGGACGGCATGGCCGGCCTGGACTGGCACCTCGTCGTCGCCGACAACGACTCCGCCGACGACACCGTGGGGCTCCTCACGACGCTGGCCCCCGACGCCACCGTCGTGCAGACCGGCCGCAACGCCGGATACGCCGCCGGCGTCAACGCGGCGCTGGCCGCCGCCGGCACCTACGAGGCCGCCCTGATCTGCAACCCCGACATCCGGATGCGGCAGGGCTGCGCCAAACGCCTGGTCGACAGCCTCGGCGACGGCGTCGGCATCGCCGTGCCCCTGCTGTACGAAGAGGGCCGGGACACGCCGCACCACTCGCTGCGGCGCGAGTCGAGCGTGCTGCGGGCCCTGGGCGAGGCCGTCATCGGCAACCGCCGGGCCGGAAGGTTCCCAGCCCTGAGCGAACTCGTCACCGACCCCGCCGCGTACCGGCGGCCCACCCGCGCGGACTGGGCGACCGGCGCGCTGATGGCGATCTCGGCCGACTGCGCGGCCGCGTGCGGTGAGTGGGACGAGTCCTTCTTCCTCTACTCGGAGGAGACCGAGTACTGCCTGCGGGCGCGCGACCTGGGCCACGCCACCCAGCTGGAGCCGACGGCCGAGGCCGTCCACCTGGGCGGTGACTCCCGGGTGTCGCCCTGGCTGTGGAGCCTGCTCACCGTCAACCGCGTGCGGCTGTACCGGCGGCGCCACGGGCCCGTCGCGACCGGCTGCTTCCGTGCCGCCGTGCTGCTGCGGGAGACCTCACGCGCGCTCCTCGGCCGTGCCGCCAGCCGGGCGGCGGTCGCCGCGCTGCTCAAGCCCGGTGCTCTGCGGACGACACCGGGACCTCAGCCGGACCAGGTCGTGTAGAAACTCCCCGGGTTCACCAGGTACCGCACGGTGGCGTGCGGCACATGCTCGACGCGGTGGCCGCGGCTGTAGCGGTGGACCAGCTCCCAGTCCTCACGCGGCAGCACCTCGGGCGTCCGCCGCAGCCGGCTGAAGCGGAGCGCCCCGGTGCGCCGCGCGACGAAGGCGTTGGTGTCCAGGAAGGACTCCCGGGCCGCCCGGCGCCGGTCGAACGGCACGGACAGCACGTCCCGCTCGGTCCCGTCCGGCAGGACGCGGCGCAGCGCCGTGTACACGCCGTCGGGCCCGTCGGGCGCCTCCAGCACCGCCAGCGCCCGCTCCAGGTGGTCCGTCTCCCACAGGTTGTCGTCGTCCAGGAACGCCACGTACCGCGAGCGGGTGAGCCGGATGCCGACATTGCGCACGACTCCGGCGACACCCGTGTTGCGCGCCAGCGAGACCGCCAGCAGGCGGGGGTCCTCGGGGAGTTCGGGCAGTCCCGCGCCGTCGTCGACCACGACGACCACCTGGTCGCGCACGGTCTGGGCCAGGGCCGAGCGGACGGCGGCGCGCAGGGCGTCCGGGCGGCGGTGGGTGGCGATCACCGTGGCGACGAGCGCACCGGGCAGCGGCTCGGGGGTGGCCGCCAGCCGGCGCACCTCGGCGGTCTCGAAGCGGCGCAGCCGCAGCGCGGAGGGCGCGAGCAGGACCTTGTTGCGCAGCTCGAACAGGACGAGCCAGCCGAAGGCGCGCTTGAGCAGCTCCCAGGGGGCGCGGGCGATGCGTCGCATGATCCTCTTCCTCAGCCGGCCGGCGCGGGCGTGATCGGGGTGCCGTCGGAGAACCGGTTGCCGCGCCAGACGTTGCCGGCCCCGCCCTCGTTCCAGGCGGTGACGGCCCCGTAGGCACCGGAGTTGCGGTGGTAGCGGCGGGAGAAGACGTTGTCCGTGACCGAGATACCGGTCGCGCCGGGGCCGCCGCCGTACAGCGCGTACGCGCCCCCGGCCAGCAGATTGCCGTCGACGACGACCTGGGAGACATGGCCGGTGTCGGCGAACAGGCCGACCGCGGCGGACGCGCCGCGGTCGACGGGCACCGGGTTGAGCAGGGTGTTGTGCCGGATGCTCAGCCTGCCCTTGTTGCCGCCGCCGCTGATCACCGCGTCGGTGTGCTGCCACTCCCCGCCGGCGTTGCGGAACGGGACGAGGTCGTGGACGTAGTTGTCGTGCAGGTCGCCCTGCCCCATGGACAGCGCGTTGCCGAACACGGAGATGTCGCACCAGCCGACCTCGACGGAGCTCGTGCCCATGTTGGAGACGGCGTAGTCCACACCGCCGTTGTCGGGGCCCTTGCCGGGGACGGCGGTGATGGTGCTGTGCAGGATCCGCAGCCCGCTGTGGCCGGGACGCAGGTTGACCCCCCACCAGTTGGTGGAGGTGATCCTCGTGTCGACGATGGTCACGTCGTCGGCGTAGACGTCGAGGGAGCCGGTGATGTCCCAGCCCTTGATGACCATGCCGTCGGTCTTGATGCTGAGGTTCCCCGTGGAGTGCGGTGTCAGGGGGATGCGCGGGCCGGTGGTGGAGGCGTCGGGGAAGCCCGCCTCGCCGGGTGCCGGGGGCCTGGCGTCGGCCGTGCCGCGCGAGGGGGCCTGGGCGCGCGGGGCGGGGTCGCCGCCCGAGGTACAGGCGGCGCACAGCACGAGGGCCAGGCCGGCGAGCAGGAGGCGCAGCCTCGTCATACGGTCTCCGGGGTACGGGAGCCGAGCAGGAAGCGTCGGCTGGGCAGCACGCACACCACGTAGCATCCCAGCGCGACCGTGCCGGTGACGCACAGGGCGAGCGGGCCGTCGCCGAGGAGCCGCTTCGAGGCCAGCAGCACCGCCGTCATCACCGCGCCCCCGAGGAACGGCCAGGCGCAGGCCCTGGCCAGGGGGGCGAGGCCGATCCCGGCCCGGCCGAGGGCGTGCAGGAACGCGGGCACGACGAGGGCGACGGCGACCAGGACATGGCCCTGGGAGACGCCGACGATGCCGTTCAGACGGGCGCCGGCGATCAGCACGGGGACGAGGGCGACGACCCACAGGCCCTGGGTGAGGATCAGGGAGCGGCGCCGTCCGGCGGCGACGAGGCAGTCGTAGGCGAGTTCGCACCCGATGCGGACCAGGCCCAGCGCCATCAGCCAGGGCAGCGCGGCGGCGGCCGGCACCCAGGTGCCGCCGTACACGAGGCGGACGACGGGGGCGGCGAGGCCGCCGAGCAGCACGCACAGCGGCACCGTGCCCGTGACCAGGACGCCCAGCGCACGGCTGAAGCCCTGGGCGAGGGCCTGCGGCGAGTCGGCGAGACGGGAGAAACCGGCGAAGGACACCCGCCGGGCCGCCTCCGAGATGATCCGCACCGGCCAGCCGGACATGTTGAACGCCAGGACGTAGAAGCCGAGGGAGACACCGCCCAGGGTGGAGCCGACCACCATGGTGTCCACGTTGACGACGGCGAGGGCGAGCAGGCTGGCGCCGGCCAGCGGCAGCCCGAACCTCAGCAGCGCCTTGGCCTGGACGGGGTCCCAGCCGAACCGCAGGGTGCCGGGCGCGGCCAGCGCACAGCCGGCCAGGGCGGCGATGTTGCCGGCGACGGCACCCCAGGCGAAGCTCATCGCGCCCCCGCCGGCGAACGCCAGCGCCAGGGTCACCGAGGTGCTGAGGACGAAGTTGAGCGCGTCGATGACCATCCGCCGGCCCTGGGCGAACTCCCGGGTGAGGAACCCGGCGGGCACCTGCGCCACCCCGTCGATCACCAGGCACAGGCACATCACCCGCAGCACGCCCGTGGCGTCGGGCGAGTCGAGCATCACGGCCACCGTGGGCGCCGAGACGAACAGGGCGGCGTACAGCAGGCCGCTGGTCGCGGTCGCCAGGGTCAGCACGGTCGGCGCGAAGCGGCGCGGGTCGCCGTCCCAGCGCACGATGGCCAGGCTGACGCCCAGTTCGTTCGCGGACAGCAGGACCAGCAGCACGGTCTGGGCGATGCCGTAGACGCCCCACTCGGCGGGGCCCAGCGCGAAGCGGGCCAGCAGGATGCCGGTGGCGAAGTTGCCGAGGCGCATCACCACCGTGTTGATCAGGCTCCAGCGGGCCGCGGAACGGACCTTGCGGCCGAGGGAGGCGGGGGCGGGGGTGTCGCTCGGTTCAGCGGTGTCGCTGTCCGGTGTGCGAACGCTGTCCATGAGTCGACTCCTCGTCGAGCGGCTCGGCGGAGGGCTCCACGGTCATCACGGACCGTCCCGCCCTCGGCTGGGCGGGGGGCCCGTTCTCGGCGGCCCTGCTGTCGGCCGATCGCGACCAGCTGGGTGCGGTCCGCAGCGCCATCGTCTGCTCGGCGGCCGGTTCCCCGGCCGCCGGCTGCGCGGGCGCCGCCTCCCGCGCCGGTGTCCGCGACCGCCGCCGCGCCTCCACCCAGAACACCCCGACCAGACTCAGCACCAGGCCGAGCCCCCCGGCCATGACCATGTACTCCAGCCGGGTCTTGGTCTGCGCCACCGGGTTCTGCGGGGGCACGACGGTGGTCATCCGGATCATGGCCTTCGGCGTCACCGACTGCTGCTTCTGGAACTGCTCCAGCCGCTCCTCGGCGTACGCGGTCAGGATGCGGTCCGAGGCCAGCACACCGGCCTTGTCGGTGCCGGTGACGGTCAGCCACATCAGCGGCCCCTGGGCGTTGTCGGCGAGCTTGGCCTCGAACGTCCCCGACGCGCCGCGGGACTTCAGCTCCCGCAGCGAGCCGTCGGAGTTGAGGTTGCGCGCCAGGCTGTCCGCCATGCCGGTGAGCGATGTCTGGGTGGACAGGAACGGGTTGCCGTCGTAGGCGACGGTGGCCTTCTGCGAGTTCAGCAGGACCACCGTGCTCTGCGACTGGTACGTGACCGGGACCAGCAGCGCCACCGCCACGGTCAAGGCGGCGGTCAGCAGCAGCCCCGGCAACAGCACGTACCAGCGCCTGCGCATGACACGGAAGATCTCAGCGAGATCCATGGTGGTCCCCCCTCGCGACCCGACGTGCCCCGAGCATATGTTGCAAGCGGATCATATGGGGAGTGTTCGGTCGGTGGGCCGCGGCCGCGTGCCCGCCGTGCCTCCCTCCAGCAGCACGTCGGCGATACGGTCGCTCGCGCGGCCGTCCCACAACTCGGGCCGGCGCGGCGCGGGCGGGGTGTCCAGCACCCGGTGCACGGTCGGCACGATGCGCGCCGGATCCCGGCCGGCCAGCACATTGGTGCCCTGCTCCACGGTGATGGGCCGCTCGGTGTTGTCCCGCAGGGTCACGCACGGCACGCCCAGCGCGGTGGTCTCCTCCTGCACGCCGCCCGAGTCCGTCAGCACGACGCGGGCGGCCTCCTGCAGGGCGATGAAGTCGAGGTACCCGGCGGGCGGCACCAGCCGGACGCCCCCCGGGGACGCCGATGTCGGCCAGCCGCCCGGCCGCCCGCGGATGCACGGGCAGCACCAGCGGGCAGCGCCCGGCGATCTCACCGAGCGCCTTCAGCAGCCCGGCGAGGACCTCGGGGTCGTCCACGTTGGCCGGGCGGTGCAGGGTGACCAGCCCGTACTCGCCCCGGGTCAGGCCGTACCGGCCGAGGACGTCCGAGGCACGGGCCCGTTCCAGGTTGGCCAGCAGTGTGTCGATCATGACGTTGCCGACGAGGTGGATCTGGTCCTCGCGGTACCCCTCCGCGCGCAGGTTCGCCACGGCGTCGGGGGAGGGGGCCAGCAGATAGTCGCTGACCCGGTCGGTGGCGACGCGGTTGACCTCCTCCGGCATGCTCCAGTCCCGGCTGCGCAGACCGGCCTCCACATGCGCCAGCAGCGGGCCGGCCTTGGCGGTGACCAGGGCGCAGGCCAGCGTGGAGTTGATGTCGCCGACCACGACCACGACGTCCGGGGACACCTCGTCGACGAGCGGCTCGAACGCGGCCATCACCCGTCCGGTCTGCTCGGCGTGGCTGCCCGAGCCGACACCGAGGAACCGGTCGGGCGGACGGATGCCGAGGTCGGCGAAGAACACGTCGTTCATCGCCGGGTCGTAGTGCTGGCCGGTGTGGACGAGCACCACCTCGGCGCCCCGGCGCTCCAGGGCGTCCATCACCGGTTTGATCTTCATGTAGTTGGGGCGTGCCCCGGCGACGCAGACGACTCGCATCTCTCAGAGCACCTCGATCGTGGGGCCGGCCGCCAGTCGCCGACGGCAGTCGAGGACGAACGGGGCGTACTCGGCGACGAGTTCGTAGTCGAAACCGTCGTGGTCGGTGAGCAGCACCACGACGTCCGCGGCCGCCAGCTCCTCGGGCACCGGCTCCACCCGCACCAGCCGGGTGTCCACCGGCAGGTCCTCCACGACATGCGGGTCCGCCGCCCTGACCTGGGCGCCCATGTCGAGCAGCAGCTGCGAGATGCGCAGCGCGGGCGACTCCCGGGCGTCACCGGTGTTCTTCTTGTACGCCAGTCCCAGCAGCAGGATGCGCGAGCCGTTCACGGACCGGCGTCTTTCGTTGAACAGGTCGCTGATCCGGCGTGCCACGTACTCGGGCATATGGCTGTTGATGTCGTTGGCCAGCTCCACGAACCGGAAGGACTGGCCGAGTTCGCGCTGCACCCGCCAGGACAGATAGGACGGGTCGATGGGCAGGCAGTGGCCGCCGACGCCGGGCCCGGGCGTGAACCTCATGAAGCCGAACGGCTTGGTGGAGGCCGCGTCGATGGCCTGCCAGACGTCGATGTCCAGATGGTGCGCGAACATCGCGATCTCGTTGACCAGCGCGATGTTCACATGCCGGAAGGTGTTCTCCAGCAGCTTGGCGAGTTCGGCCTCCTTGGGCGAGCCCACCGGCACGGTGGTGTCGACGAGCTGCCCGTAGAAGTCCTGCACGGCCTTCAGCGACGCCGCGTCGACGCCGGAGACGACCTTCGGGGTCTCCTTGAACCCCCAGACGGCGTTGCCCGGGTCGATCCGCTCGGGGCTGTAGCCGAGGTGGAAGTCGGCGCCCGCCGTCAGGCCCGAGCCGTCCTCCAGGATCGGGGCGAACAGCTCCTGGGTGGTGCCGGGATAGGTGGTCGACTCCAGGACGACGGTGGCCCCGGGCCGCAGATAGCGGGCGAGGGTGGCCGCCGACTCCTTGATGTATCTGAGGTCGGGGGTGCCCTCGTGCAGCGGGGTGGGGACGGTGACGACGGCGACATCGAAGCCGCCGCAGTCGCGGGCCGCGTCGCTGGGCCGGTAGGTGCCGTTGTCCAGCGCGGCGCGGATGCGCTCGGAGGAGACGTCCTCGACGAAGGACTCACCGGCGGCCAGGCTCTTGATCCGCCGGGCGTCGACGTCGTAGCCGATCACCTCGTGCCCGACCTCGGCGGCCCGGACGGCCAGCGGCAGGCCGACGTATCCCTGTCCAACCACGACGACGCGCATCAGTGACTCCTGTTCGCGGGAGCGGCCGACGGGGTGAGCCGGATGAGCTCGCGCGCCGTCATGATCAGGAAGGAGGCATTGGTGGTGAGATAGCGCCGGCCCAGCCGGCGCGGCTCCTGCAGGGCGCGGTAGAGCCACTCCAGACCCCACCGCTGCCAGGACTGCGGGGCCCGCTTGGTGACCCCGGCCAGGATGTCGAAGGAGCCGCCGACCCCGTGCACCAGGCGGACACCGGAGCGTGCGCCGTGGGCCGCGGTGAAGATCTCCTTCTTCGGCGAGGTCATGCCGAGGAACAGCATCTGGGCGCCGCTGGCGGCGATCGCGTCCGCGATGGCCTCCTGCTCGGCGTCCTCGAAGTAGCCGTGCCGGCTGCCGGCCACCTTCAGGCCGGGGAAGCGGACGGCCACCCGGCGCAGCATCTCCTGCAGCACCTCGTGCCGGGCGCCCAGGAAGTACACGGAGACGCCCGCCGACTCCGCCTCGGCCAGCAGCCGCAGGAACAGGTCGATGCCGGCGACCCGTTCCGGCAGCGGGGCGCGCAGGATCCGGCTCGCCCAGACCACGGCCTGCCCGTCGGCGAGGACGAGATCGCAGCCGGTCACGGCCTCCGCGAGGCGCCGGTCGCGCCGCATGTTCACCAGCTTCGCGGCGTTCACCACGCCGATCTCCAGCCGCTGCCCGTCCCGCACCGCCGCCAGGCAGCGCCGCACGGTCTCGTCCATGGTCAGCGGGTCCAGCTCGATCCCGAACAGGGACTGACGTGTACTCATATCCGGCCCCCCTGCCAGGCGTGCAGCATCCAGCCGAACTCGTACGGCCGGCACTCGCGGTCCACGGACAGGGGCCGGTACATCCGGTCCAGCGGCTTCAGCCGCAGACCGGGGGCGATCCGGGTGGAGAGCCCCCGCGCCGCGCGTACGGCCTTCTTCGGGTCGCCCCGGAAGACCTTGCGCCAGGTGACGCCGAGCTCGTCGAGGATCATCGGCTCCCGGTGCGCGGAGCCGGCCAGTTCGGGTACGTCCGTCATCCAGCGCAGCCCCTTGCGGATCGCCGCGCCGTGGTCGGAGCCGCCGGCGTCGGTGAGGTCGAACAGGGCGGTCGGCGCCATCGCGTGCTGGTGCACGCTGTAGACCGGATAGCCCTCCACGACAGAGCCGGTGCGCGCGTCGTAGTGCCACCACCACTGCCCGCCGTCGCCCTGCAGCGCGCAGATGCGTGCCGCGCAGGCCTCCGCCGCGGCGAGCGCCTCGGCATCGCCGCCCGCGCTGCTGGCATGGGCGCGGGCCAGCGCCTGCAGCGGATAGGTCTGGTCGGCGAAGCAGCTCACGTGCGCCCGGTACCAGGGCACCAGGCCGGGCGCGGTGGCGTGCGGGAACAGCGGCCCGTCCCCGACGCGGGCCCGCAGCAGCCGGTCCCGGGCGGCGGCGAAGTGCCGCTCCACGTCCACGGTGTCCCGGGCCGCGGCGAGCGCGGAGAGCACCCACGCCGCCTCGACGGTGTACTGCGGCCGGCCCGGCTCGTCCAGCGCCTCGACCCGGGCGAGCGCGTCGGACAGTTTGGGGTGGCCGGTGTCGGCGGCGGCCCAGGCGATGAGCGCCGCGTCACCGAGGTTGGTCACCGCGGGCAGCGACTCCACCAGCAGCCCCGCGAACTCCTCGGCCGTGTGCCCGCCGAGCACCGCACGCTGGCGGTCCTCGGGCAGGAACCGGGCGCCCAGCACGGTGATGGCCGCGTACCGGGTGCTGATACCGCGCCGCTCCAGGGCCCAGGAGCCGTCGGGGGCCTGGCGCCCGGCCATGGTGAAGGCGAAGGCCTCCCCGCCGGGCAGCAGCATCTTCGGAAGCCCCGACTCGGCGAGTATCAGGAGCCGTTGGGCGAGCGCGAGCAGCGGCGGCTCCTCATGACCGAGGGCCGCCAGACGTGTGATGGTCATCGGTTGGACACACCAACCCCCCTGTATGTGCACAGACTTGGATCACCGCGTCGCGGAAGACGGCGCGGCGGAAGACAGCGCCGACGGCGGACATGGACGTCGGCCGCCGGATGCCGGCTGTCAGGCGTCGGAGCGGTGATCGCGCCTTGCCGCAGACACAGTTGTCCCCACCCGGTACCCCCCCTGGGCGCTGGTTTGTGAGCTCACTGTGCCCCGTCTCCACAGTTCGCACACATGTTATGCCTGTGGATGTTCGAGGATTGGCGTTTTGCGAGAATCAGAAAGTCATACGCGCTCGAAAAGTTCCCCGTTCTTCTCGTCGTAGAGCGCGCCGGTCTGAGGGCACTCCCATCCGCCGGGCTCGCCGTCCCGCTCGACCAGCCGTACGCCGGCCCGGCCCACCCAGCCGACACGGCGTGCCGGAACACCCGCCACCAGCGCGAAGTCGGGCACGTCCCGGGTCACCACCGCGCCCGCGGCGACCAGCGCCCAGCGTCCCACCCGCACCGGCGCCACACACACCGAACGGGCCCCCAGTGACGCCCCCTCACCCACCACCACGGCCACGGGCTCCCAGTCGCCGCCGCGCTTGAGCCGGCCCTCCGGGTCCACGGAACGCGGGAAGTAGTCGTTGGTGAGCACGGCGGCCGGACCCACGAACACCCCGTCCCCGAGCACGGCGGGCTCGTAGACCAGGGCGTGGTTCTGCAGCTTCACATGGTCGCCGATCCGCACCCCCGGCCCGACGTAGGCCCCCCGGCCCACGATGCAGCCACGGCCCAGCAGGGCGTCCTCGCGTATCTGCGCCAGATCCCAGACCGTCGTCCCGTCCCCGATCGTGGCGCTCTCGTCGACCTGAGCGGTCGGCTGGCTCTTGAAGCTCACAGGACTGCACCTCTCTGCTCGTCGAGCGGGGCCACACGGTATCGCCGGAAGCACCGCGTCAGGAGCGGAACGGACCGCTTCCCAACAAGCGCCGGTCGGGAAACCGGGCCGATAGACTGAGCGACCTCTCGAATCGGAGGGCACCACAGTCGTGGACACACAGACCACGGGATACACGCCGGCCGCCTACGGCGGTGTCGACGTACTCGTCGGCCCCCAGCGGGGCGCCTACCCCTACGGCAACTCGCTGCTCGTACGCGGTACGGCGGAGACCCTGGTCGTCGACCCGTCGCTGTCACTCGTCGACGACGCGCCCCCCGCGGACCTGGTCCTCGTCAGCCATGCCCACGAGGACCACATCGCCGGGCTCGGCGGCTACGACGCCGCGCCGGTCCACGTCCACGGCGCCGACCTCGCCGCGCTGCGCTCCCGGGAGGCGATGGTCGCCGGGTTGGGCCTCCCGCCGGACGCGGCGAAGGAGGTGGAGGCGATGTTCCGCGACGACTTCCACGTGCGGGGACGTCCCGACGCGCTCGGCTTCGAGGACGGCGCCGTGTTCGACCTGGGCGGGCGCACCGTGACCGTCGTGCACCTGCCCGGCCACACCGCGGGCCACTGCGGGTTCCTGATCGAGCCGGACGGCTTCCTGTTCGTCGCGGACATCGACCTGACCTCCTTCGGCCCGTACTACGGCGACCCCGGCAGCAGCCTCGCCGAGTTCGAGGCGTCGATGCGCCGCTGCCGGGACATCGACGCCCGTTGGTACGGCACCTCCCACCAGAAGGGTGTGATCGAGGGCGCCGCGGAGTTCCGGCGTCGGCTGGACGCCTTCGCCGGTGTGGTGGAGAAGCGGGAGGCGGCGCTCCTGGAGTTCCTCGGCGAACCGCGCACCGTCGAGGAGATCGTCGACCATCGGCTGGTCTACCGGCCTCATGTGCAGGCCCCGCACGTGCGGCCGGTGGAACGCAGGACGGCGGTGCAGCACCTGCACCGGCTCCTGAGTGAGGGGCGGGTCGCGCAGGTGGAGCAGGGACGGTTCCGGGCGACGTAGGCAGGTCGCGGCGCGAGGACCTCCCGGCCGGCCGCGGTGACTCAGGTGGCTCGGTCACACCTTCCGCAGACCGGGCGCGGGCTGTTCCCCCGAGCCCCGGACGATCAGCCGCGTGGGCACCGTGATGGTGCGGGCCCGGGAGCGGTCGCCGTCGAGGCGGGCCAGAGCGGTGATCGCGGCGTTGCGGCCGATCTCCTCGGGGTCCTGGGCGACGACGGTGAGCGCCGGTTCCAGCGCCTCGGCGAGCGCCACGTCGTCGAAGGCGACGACGGCCACGTCCTTGCGCTTGCCGCGGCTGAGTTCGGCGACGATTCCCAGCGCCATGATGTTGTTCCCGGCGAACAGGGCCGTGGGCGGGTCGGCCAGGCCGAGCAGGCTCGCGGTCGCGGCCTCGGCGCCCTGCTGGTCGTGCGCGCTCGCGACCAGGGAGCGGTCGTAGGGCAGGCCGGCCTCCTGCAGGGCCTCGCGGTATCCGGCGAGGCGTTCACGGCGGGTGTACAGCTTGACGGGCAGGTCCCCGACGAACCCGATGCGCCGGTGGCCGTGGGCGATGAGATGGGCGACACCTTCACGGGCCCCGGCCCGGTTGGAGCTGACGATGCTGTCCGTGGCCAGGCCGACGCCGGGCCGGTCCAGGAAGACCATGGGCAGGCCCGCCGTGCGGTGGGGCTTGAGGTGGGAGTGGTCGGCGCCGACGGACGGCACGAGGATCAGGATGCTGACGCGGCGGGCGAGGAACTTGTCCGTCAGCGCGCGTTCCCGGGCCGCGTCGTCCGCGGAGGAGCCCATGAGCAGGGTCAGTCCGCGGTCGCGGACGGTGTCCTCGATGGCGCGGGCCACGGCTACCGAAGAAGGGGTTGCCGAGGTCGGGGATGACCAGGCCGACGGTCGTGTCGGGCCCGCCGACGCGGATGTTGCGTGCCATGAGGTTCGGCTGGAAGCCGAGCTCGGCCACTGCGGCGAGCACCTGTTCCCTGGTCCGGGCCGAGACGGGGCCGTCCTCGTTGAGGACGCGGGAGACCGTCTTGGCGCTGACGCCGACTTCGCGCGCGACGTCGGCCAGGGTGGGTCGGCGGTTCGCTGCCATGGAGGAAACCGTCTCCTGTGAGCCCTCGGTTCCGGCCGCGGCCTCGGCCGGAAACACCAGAGCTGGGTCGTGTTGTCAGGTGGCCTGGACTCCGGCGGCCTTCGCGGCGTCCGAATCCGCTACGACAGTACCTCCGGCCTCGTCGAGGGTGAGTGCCCCGGTCATGATGGCCACGACCTCGGCCATGGAGTAGTCCGACGGCTTGATCAGCGCCGCTCGCCTGCCCAGCCGGTGGACGTGGATCCGGTCGGCTATCTCGAAGACATGGGGCATGTTGTGGCTGATCAGGACGACCGGCATGCCCTTGTCGCGGACCCGGCGGATCAGGTCGAGGACCTGGCCGGACTCCTTGACGCCGAGGGCGGCGGTGGGCTCGTCCATGACGACGACGGAGCGGGCCCAGGCCACGGAGCGGGCGACCGCCACGGCCTGCCGCTGGCCGCCGGACAGGGTCTCGACGGGCTGGGTGAGCGAGCGCAGGCCGATCTTCAGGTCGGCCATGTGCTCGGCGGCCTCCTGGCGCATCCGCTTCTTGTCGAGCATGCGGAAGACGCTGCCGAGCACGCCGGGGCGGCGCAGTTCGCGGCCGAGGAACATGTTGGAGGCGATGTCCATCGACGCGGCCACGGCGAGGTCCTGATAGACCGTCTCGATGCCGTGGGCGCGGGCGCTCTGCGGTCCGGAGAACTGGATGGGCTCGCCGTTCAGGCGGATCTCGCCCGCGTCGGGGACCAGCGCGCCGGTGAGCGCCTTGATGAGACTGGTCTTGCCGGCGCCGTTGTCGCCGATGACGGCGAGGACCTCGCCGGGCAGCAGATCGAAGTCGGCGCCGTCGATGGCGGTGACATGACCGTAGCGCTTGACCAGACCACGGGCCTGCAGCACCGGTGTGACGGAGGAGGTGGCGGTCGTCATCGGGCCTTCTTCCGGGAGATCTGGTCGACGGTCACCGCGAGGATCACCAGGACGCCGGTGATCAGCGTCTGGTAGATGGAGGCGACGCCCATCAGCTGCAGGCCGTTGCGGAAGACACCGACGATGAGGACGCCGATGAAGGTGCCCAGGACCGACCCGCGGCCGCCGAAGAGGCTGGTGCCGCCGAGGACCACGGCGGTGATGCTGTCGAGGTTGTCGGTCTGGCCGGCCTGCGGGTCGCCGACCCCGGTGCGGGAGATGAGCAGCAGCGCGGCGATGCCGTAGAGCAGGCCGGCCACGGTGTAGATGCCGATGGTCAGGCGGGAGGTGCGGATGCCGTTCAGCCGTGCCGCTTCCTGGCTGTTGCCCAGGGCGTAGACGTGCCGGCCCCAGCCGGTGCTGCTCAGCGTGTAGGCGAGGAGGAGGAACAGGGCGATCGTGACCAGCGAGCCGTAAGTGATGTCGGTGTGGCCGAGCGGGAACGTCTCACCGAGAGCGGTCAGCGGGCCGGGCAGGTCCGTGACGGTCTGCTCTTCGGAGTAGATGTGGGTGAGCGCGAACGCCACATTCAGCATGCCGAGGGTCACGATGAACGGCGGCAGCGGGATCTTCTGCACCAGCAGCCCGTTGAGGAGCCCGAAGCCCGCGCAGACGCAGATGCCCAGGGCGACGGCGACGAGTGGGGGCAGGGTGCCCTCGGCCGCCATCTTGGCGATCACGATGCTGCCGAACGCCATCACGGCTCCGCACGACAGGTCGATGCCCGCCGTGAGGATGATCAGGGTCTGGCCGATGGCGAGGGTGCCGACGACCATGACCTGCTGCACGATCAGGGAGAAGTTCCCGCCGGTGAGGAACTGGTCGGTCGAGACGGAGAAGAAGGCGCAGGCGAGGAGGAGGGCGACCAGGGGTCCGGTGGTCGGCGCCGTGAGCACTCTGCGAGCCGTGGCCGGGGCTTTGAGCTCCGCGTACGGCGTGGTCGTGGCTGTCATGGAGATTCCTTGTCGGAAGACAGATGTCCTTGGTCCTGGGCGGGGCTCAGCCCCAGCAGTTCTCCAGGCCGTAGGCGGTGTCCTTGGCGGCGACCCCCGCCTGCGCCTTGTCGGTGATCAGGGTGACGCCGGTGTCGGTGTAACCCGACGCCTTCTTGCCGCTCTTGGCGTAGGCCACGACGGCCTTGACGCCTTCGCCGGCCATCTTCAGCGGGTACTGCTGTGAGGTCGCGGCGATCTTCCCGTCCTTGACGGCCCGGGTGCCGGTGCAGCCGCCGTCGACCGAGACGATCAGTACGTCCTTCTCCAGCCCCTTGGCCTTCAGCGCGGTGTACGCACCCAGGGCGGCCGGCTCGTTGATGGTGTAGACGAGGTTGATGCCCGGCTCCTTCTGCAGGCAGTTCTCCATCGCCGTCTGGCCCTTGGCCTGGTCGCCGCCCGTGTCCTGGGCGCAGACGACGTCCTTGTCGGTGGCACCGAAGCCCTTGAGGAACCCGTTGTGCCGCTGCACGCCCACGGAGACGCCCGGCGCGAGGTCGAGGGTGGCCACCTTCGCCGCCTTGCCCTTCATCGCGGCCTTGGCGTACGCGCCGATCAGTTCGCCGGCGTGGAGGTTGTCGGTGGCGAAGAGGGCGTCGACCGCGCTCTGCGGCTCGGTCGGGGTGTCCAGGGCGATGACCAGGACACCCTTGGCCCGGGCCTTCTCCACCGCGGGCACGATCGCCTTGGAGTCGCTCGGGGTGATCAGGATGCCCTTCACACCGGCGGCGACCATGTTCTCGATGGCGGTGACCTGACCGGCGTTGTCCCCGTCGAACTTGCCCGCGGCGGTCATGAGTTGGACGCCCTCCGCCTTGGCGGCCTGCTCCGCGCCCTCCTTCATCTTCACGAAGAACGGGTTGGTGTCGGTCTTGGTGATCAGGCCGACCTTGACCTCGCCCGAACCGGCGGCGGTGGAGCTCGATCCGGAGCCGGATCCGCAGGCCGTCAGGGTGAGGGCCGCGACGCCGGTGCACGCGGCGACTCTGAGGAGGAGGGAGGTCGGACGAGAGGTGCGAGACATGAAAGGACTCCTGCGGGAATGCGAGGGGCGCGGTCGGCATCGGAGCATGCCGTCCCGAGGTGTCATCGTTGACTTATGTCATCGTTGACACCGCATGGCGAGGATGATGGCCCCCGTCTCCCGGCAACGTCAATGCTTTGTGTGGGACACAAGTCCGTAACGTGTGGAGGGGCTGCCCGCTTCGCGCCCGCTTCCGTCCGCATCGCCGGCACGGCTCCCGTCGGAGCAATCGCGCCCGAACCGTTGACGTCTCGGCCGGATCTCGCCCATCATCGGGCCACTCGATGTCATCGATGACACAAGTCAACGATGACACCCGGTCGGCGGCGTGGACGACGATGCCGGCCAGGGCACCCCCTTCCGGTCGTTCACGCCGGGCCGGCGCGATCGCCGCGTGGACGGCCGCAGCAGAGGAGACAGCCATGAGCTCAAGACGTATGTCCCGGCATGCCCGCGTGCGGACTCTCGCCGCGGTGGCGACCGTCTGCGCCCTGTCGGCCGCGCCGCTCGCCCCCGAGGCCGTAGCCGCCGACGCCGCCTCGCCGTACACCGAGACCTACCGTCCCCAGTTCCACTTCACCCCGGAGAAGAACTGGATGAACGACCCCAACGGGCTCGTGTACTACAAGGGCGAGTACCACCTCTTCTACCAGTACAACCCCAACGGCAACTCATGGGGCGACATGTCCTGGGGGCACGCGGTGAGCGAGGACCTCGTGCACTGGAAGCAGCTGCCGCTCGCCCTGTCGCACGACGAGAGGGAGATGGTCTTCTCCGGCAGCGCCGTCGTCGACTGGGACAACACCACCGGCTTCGGCAGCAGGACCGATCCCCCCATGGTGGCGGTGTACACCAGCCTCGACAGATCCACCGGCAAGCAGGCCCAGGCCCTCGCGTACAGCACCGACCGCGGCAGAACGTGGACCAAGTACCGGGGCAACCCCGTCATCGACATCGGCTCCACCGACTTCCGCGACCCCAAGGTCCAGTGGTACGCCCCCACCAAGAGCTGGCTGATGACGGTGTCGCTGTCCGCCGAGCACAAGGTGCGGTTCTACTCGTCGAAGAACCTCAAGGACTGGACCCTGCTCAGCGACTTCGGGCCGTCCGGCGCGACGGGCGGCGTATGGGAGTGCCCCGACCTGTTCCCGCTCGCCGTCGACGGGGACAAGAACAAGATCAAGTGGGTCCTGGTCGTCAACATCAACCCCGGTGGCATCGCGGGCGGTTCGGCGGCGCAGTACTTCATCGGCGACTTCGACGGCGAGAAGTTCACCGCGCAGGACAAGGGCACCTACACGCCGCCCGCCGGCACGGTCGTACAGGACTTCGAGGGCACCGACTTCGGTTCGTGGACGACCACCGGCACCGCGTTCGGCCAGGCACCGGCAGCCGGGGCGCTGGACGGCCAGGGAAGCGTCGACGGCTTCGACGGCACGGGCCTCGCCAACAGCTTCCACTCCGGTGACGGCAGCACCGGCACCCTGACCTCGCCCCCGTTCACCGTCGACAGCAAGTACCTCAACTTCAAGGTCGGCGGCGGTCGGCACCCGCACGTGGACGGCACCCTTCTGAAGCAGGCACCCCCGCCCGCGGGCACGGTCCTCGCCGACTTCGAAGGCGGCACCTACGGCGACTGGACGACGACCGGCGACGCCTTCGGCGCCGCACCGGCCGGCGGCACCCTGCCCCACCAGCAGGAGGTCTCCGGCTACCTGGGCAGCGGCCTGGTCAACAGCTTCCTCGACGGCGACTCCACCACGGGCACCCTCACCTCGCCCGAGTTCACCATCGACAAGGACTACGTCGACTTCCTGATCGGCGGCGGCAACCACCCCGCCGCTTCCGGCAACCCGACCGCCGTCGAGCTCCTCGTCGACGGCAAGGTGGTCCGCAGCACCACCGGCCAGGACGCCGAGGCCCTCAACTGGGCGTCGTGGGACGTCAAGGACCTCGCCGGCCAGAAGGCGCGGATCAGGATCGTCGACGACAACACCGGCGGCTGGGGCCACATCAACGTCGACCAGATCACGCTGTCCGACACCCAGGCGCGGCCCGTCTCCCAGGAGACGTCCGTCAACCTGCTCGTCGACGGCCGAGTGGTCCACAGCGCCACCGGCTCCAACAGCGAGACCCTGGACTGGGCCTCCTTCGACATGCGCCCCTACCTCGGCAAGCAGGCTCAGATCCAGATCGTCGACATGAACACCGCGGGCTGGGGCCACATCCTCGCCGACCGGTTCACCGCCGCCGACACCCCCGCGAAGTCCGCCGTGCAGCGCGCCGACTGGGCCGACTACGGCAAGGACTACTACGCGGCCGTGTCCTGGGAGAACTCCCCGGGCGGCAAGCGGTACATGATCGGCTGGATGAACAACTGGGACTACGCCGGCTCCATCCCCACCTCACCCTGGCGCGGCGCGCAGAGCGTCCCCCGGGAGATGGCCCTGCGCACGATCGACGGCCGCCTCCGCCTGACCAGCAAGCCGGTGAACAGCCTGGCGTCCCTGCGGCGTGACCCCGTCTCCGTGACCGGGACGACCGTCGAGAACACCTCGAAGCCCATCACCGGCATCCCCGAGGGCAAGGCACTCGACATCGAGGCCACCTTCACCCTCAAGGACGCCGAACGCTTCGGCCTCAAGGTGCGCACCGGCGCCGGGGGAGAGGAGACGGTGATCGGCTACGACACCACGACGCAGGAGCTGTACGTCGACCGCACCCACTCCGGCGCGGTGGACTTCAGCAACAGCTTCCCCGGTGTCCAGACCGCGCCGCTGAAGGCCCGCAACGGCAAGGTGACGCTGCGGATACTCGTCGACTGGTCGTCCGTCGAGGTCTTCGGCGGCAGCGGCGAGGCCGTGATCACCGACCAGATCTTCCCCGACCCGGCCGGCCAGGGAGTGCAGGTCTTCGCCCAGAACGGCTCGGCGACGCTGGACGAGGCCGTCGTCTGGCACCTCGATTCCGCACACGACTGACAAGGACACGAGACCATGAAGAAGACCCTGTTCGCCGAGTTCACCGCCCGGGAGGGGGCCGAGGCGGAAGTCTCCCGCCTGGTCGGGGACTACGCCGCGCGGGTGCGTGAGGAAGAGGGCAACCTCGTCTTCGACGTCTACACCAAGGCGTCCGAGCCGCGCGCCTTCTGGATCTTCGAGGTGTACCGCGACGCGGCCGCCTTCGAGACCCACCTGAAGGCCCCGTACGGGCCCCCGTTCAACACCGCCCTGGCACCGCTGATCGAGGAGGACGCTTCCGTACTGACCTTCCTCGACCCGCAGGCGGGGAATCCCTGACGGGCAGTCCTCACAGCGCTGTCCACTCGCTGGACGTGGTGACCTCGTCCAGTACGTCCGGCAGTGGCTCGGTGCCGAGCCCGGCCGGCGGGGACGTCGAGGTGGCCGTCGGTGAGGACGAACGGCTCGGTGACGTCGGTGGCGAAGTAGCGGCTGGAGCCGGACGTGTCGCCGGGCAGGGTGAAGCGCACGTCCCACCAGAAGGGCGTGATCGAGGGCGCCGCGGAGTTCCGGCGCCGGCTGGACGCCTTCGCCGGTGTGGTGGAGAAGCTGGAGGCGGCGCTGCTGGCGTTCCTCGGCGAACCGCGCACCGTCGAGGAGATCGTCGACCATCGGCTGGACGGCGGTGCAGCACCTGGACCGGCTCCTGAGTGAGGGGCGGGTCGCGCAGGTGGAGCAGGGGCGGTCCCGGGCGACGTAGCCCACGAGGCCGACGGACGCATGTGCGTCATGAGGTCTGGAGGCATGTACATCCTCGCGCTCTAGTCCGTGTCGGCCGGGACCTCTCCCATCACCTCGGCGATGGCCGTGGCGACGTCCGGCATGCCCCAATAGGCGGAGTGGGTCCACAGCCCCGTACTGGCGGCATGGGGGACGGGTCGGTCGATGGGGCTACTTCCGTCGCTGAGCTGGAAGACCTTTGAGGCGGCGAAGGCCAGCATGTCCAGGGGCTCCCAGAGATTGGTCCAGCGTGCGAGCGAGGCGGGCAGGCGGACCGGCGCGTGCCCGGAATAGGGCAGGAGCCGGCCACCACGCGGGTCACAGACGTGGAAGAAGGCGGGCTGGGATCCGAAGGTGATCAACTGCTCGATCCACAGCGGTGCACGTGCGGTGGCCATGTCCACCGAGATGACGCCACCGAGGCTGTGAGCGATCACCCGTAGCGGGTTTTCCGGACCGCGGCCGAGTTCCGGGTCGACCTCGTCCATCCGTGCTCGGACACGGGCGTGAATGGCGTCACGGTGGCGTTGGTAGACCAGGACGTCGCCCAGGAAGCGAGTGGTGCCGGGCCCGAAGCGGGTGCGTACCGCGTCGTTCATGCGCCCGGCTACGGCGCCGATTGCCGCACCTGCCACCCTATCGAGGTCGCGGAGCCGCCGCCGGACCAGCTCCCTCAGACGCCCCGGCTCGCCGCGCAGACCGTCGTATCCATACGCGTCGTCCTCGTGGATGTCCGTGTCCAAGAGCGCCTGAGCCAGAGCTCGGCCGGTCTCTGCCAGCAAGGCGGCATCGTTGGATCGGCTGAGCCAGCGGGTGTCCGGCCATTCCTCGGCGAGGCAGTCCATGATGTCGTCGGGCCTGGGGCGGCCAAGGCCAGGGGCATCGCGCAGAGGACCAGTGTCGGTGGCCAGCTTGTCGCGCAGAGCGGTCTCGATGATCTCCAACTGAGCGGGCACGTTCGGCTGTTCGTCCAAGAGACAGTGCGGAACGGTACTCTGCGGCGTCTCGTCCCGTAGGACGCCACCGGCCCCGACGATCGGTGCACGGGCCGTGTCCCGGGCAGGGAGGGCCGCGGTGATGAAGCGGTCCTCGGCGCCGAGGTCGCCCCAGTACACCGGCACCATGGGGATACCCGTCGCGGCCTCAAGGCTCGCCACGGCCGCGGTGAAGCCGTCCCGGTCGCGGTTGGCGACCCCGTGGATGACGAAGACCGGCTCTGACATGATCGATGGCTCCTTCGGGATCGCTGGATCGGCCGGTAGCTGGTGCGAGCAGGCAAGATGTCGGTTCTCGGTCAAGGCGTTGCTCTGGTCGTAGCTGTGGCGGCTGGACTTCCATACACGGCGTACGCGAGCCAGGTCGGGTCGCCGTCCACGTCCCGGATGGCCTGGCGGGCCTTCATCGACGCTTCTCCCAACGGAAGCCTGTCGGTGATCAGGTGGGTGTAGAAGGCGTCCGCATAGGCCAGTGCCGAGTCCGAACGCACCGGCCACAAGGTGCCGACGAACGCTCCTGCACCCGCTTCGAGGAACTGCGGGGCCCAGCCCAGGGATGTGGAGTACCAGTCGATCTGGCCGGCGCTGCGGCATGCGTTGAAGAACACGAGTGGGCGTGTGGCGCCCAGCGAGCGAGATCCTTGAGCGGTCGCGAGGTCCAGTGGGTCGAAGAGACCATCCGCCATGGTGACCTGGGAGCCGGTCTCCCGGAAGGCGTTGTGGCAGGCGAAGTGCAGCAGTCCGGCCATTCCGTCATCGAGGCGGCTCTGGATCTCCGCTCCCCGGGTCAGAATGCCTCCGTC
>NZ_PQSS01000032.1 GCF_002920535.1 Streptomyces sp. Ru71
CGCCCCGGCCGGCCGCCCCGGCTCTCCCGCGCGGAGATCATCACGGCGGCACGCCGGATCATCGACGAGGAAGGGGCCGGCAGGCTCACCATGCGGCGCCTGGCCAAGGAGATCGGCAGCACGCCGATGGCCCTCTACCACCACGTGCGCGACAAGGAGGAGCTGCTGCTGCTCCTCCTGGAGGACTTCGCGGGGCAGGCGCCACGGCCGTCCCTGCCGGCGGACCCGCGCGAGCGGCTGATCGCCGCGGCGAGCGCCATGCGGGACCTGCTCGCCCAGTGCCCGTGGCTGGTCGAAGTCCTCACCGCCGACGACCTGTTCGCGCCCTCGGCGCTGTGGTTCGTGGAGCACATCGTCGACGCGGCGATCGCCTGCGGGCTCACCCCGGAGCAGGCCGTGCACGCCTACCGGACCGTCTGGTACTACACGGCGGGGGAACTCGTCGTACGCGCCACGGCCGCCCGCCGGCGTGCGACCGACGAGCGGCCGACCTACCGTGACCAGGTGTTCGCCGACCTCGACCGGGCCGACCTGCCCCGCCTCGCCGCCCTCGGCCCGCGCTGGGCGGAGCTGACCGCCCAGGACACCTACGCCGCCGGCCTGCGCGCCCTGGTCGACGGACTGCTGACGGCGGGCGGGGCCAGAACGCCGTACACGAGCGGGGAATAGGCGTCCCCCAGCCCGCGCTGATCTTCGTGGAGGTACGACGATGACGACGACCGGAAGCAGCGGCACCGACTACCGCATCGAGCACGACTCCATGGGCGAGGTCCGCGTCCCCGCGCACGCCAAGTGGCGGGCGCAGACGCAGCGCGCCGTGGAGAACTTCCCCGTCTCCGGGCAGCGCATCGAGCGCGCCCACATCGAGGCGCTGGCGCGCATCAAGGGCGCCGCGGCGAAGGTGAACGCGCGGCTGGGCGTACTGGACAAGGACATCGCGGAGGCCATCCAGGAGGCGGCGCAGGAGGTCGCGGAGGGGAAGTGGGACGAGCACTTCCCCGTCGACGTCTTCCAGACCGGCTCGGGGACCTCGTCCAACATGAACACCAACGAGGTCGTCGCCACCCTCGCGAGCGAGCGGCTCGGCCGGGACGTGCACCCCAACGACCATGTGAACGCCTCCCAGTCGTCCAACGACGTCTTCCCCTCGTCGATCCACATCGCCGCCACCGCCGCCGTCACCCGGGACCTCATCCCCGCCCTCGACCACCTCGCCGGGGCCCTGAGCCGCAAGGCCGAGGAGTTCGCGGACGTGGTGAAGTCCGGGCGGACGCACCTCATGGACGCCACGCCCGTCACCCTGGGCCAGGAGTTCGGCGGGTACGCGGCGCAGATCCGGTACGGCATCGAGCGGCTGAACGCCTCCCTGCCCCGGCTCGCCGAACTCCCCCTCGGTGGCACCGCGGTGGGCACCGGCATCAACACACCGCCCGGTTTCTCCGCCGCCGTCATCGAGGAGGTCGCGCGCGCCACCGGGCTGCCGCTGACCGAGGCGCGCGACCACTTCGAGGCGCAGGGCGCCCGGGACGGCATCGTCGAGACCAGCGGGCAGCTGCGCACCATCGCGGTCGGCCTGACGAAGATCGCCAACGATCTGCGCTGGATGTCCTCGGGTCCGCGCACCGGCCTCGCCGAGATCTCCCTGCCCGACCTCCAGCCCGGTTCGTCGATCATGCCGGGGAAGGTCAACCCGGTCGTCCCCGAGGCCGTGCTGATGGTCGCCGCGCAGGTCATCGGCAACGACGCCACGGTCGCCACCGCGGGCGCCGCCGGCAACTTCGAGCTCAATGTGATGCTGCCGGTCATCGCCAAGAACGTGCTGGAATCGATCCGGTTGCTCGCCAACGTCTCCCGGCTGCTCGCCGACCGCACCGTCGACGGGATCGTCGCGCACCGCGAACGGGCCCGGGAGTACGCCGAGTCCTCGCCGTCCGTGGTGACGCCGCTGAACAAGTACATCGGGTACGAGGAGGCCGCCAAGGTCGCCAAGAAGGCGCTGGCGGAACGCAGGACGATCCGGGAGGTCGTCATCGAGAGCGGGTACGTCGAGCGGGGCGACCTGACCGAGGAGCAACTGGACGAGGCGCTGGATGTCCTGCGGATGACACGGCCGTAACGGACGCGCCCACGCCGGCGCAGCATGACGCGAACCGCAGCGTCAGATGGCCATGGCACCTAATATCTGTGCATGGCAGACGGTGATGTGATGAGACGCGTGGACAGGGACGGCGGTGCTGCGGCGGGCTTCTGGGCGCCCGGGACACAGGTCCTGTGGCGCTATCGGGTCAACGGTGGCGAGGGCTTCCACATCGCGCGGCCCGTCACCGTCGTCCGCGACGACGAGGAGGTGCTGGCCGCCTGGATGGCGCCCGGCACCGAGTGCGTCAAGCCCGTCCTCGCCGACGGCACGCCCGTGCACCGGGAGCCGCTCGCGACCCGCTACACCAGGCCGCGGACCGTGCAGCGCGACCGCTGGTTCGGCACGGGTGTGCTGAAGCTGGCCCGGCCGGGCGAGCCGTGGTCGGTGTGGCTGTTCTGGGAACCCGGCTGGCGGTTCAAGAACTTCTACGTCAACCTGGAGGAACCGCTCAGGCGTTGGGCGGGCGGCGTGGACTCCACCGACCACTTCCTGGACATCGAGGTGGGGCCGGACGGCAGTTGGCACTGGCGCGACGAGGACGAGTTCGCGCAGGCGCAGCGGGACGGGCTGATGGACGCCGCGCTCGCCGAGCGGGTGCGGGCGGCGGGGCGCGGCGCGGTCGAGGCGATCCGTGCCTGGGGGCCGCCGTTCTCGGACGGCTGGCCGGACTGGCGGCCCGATCCGGCGTGGACGGTTCCGCCGCTGCCGGACGACTGGGACCGTACGCCCGCGCATGTGTCCTCATGAGACCCTTGATGCGCCCCCGGGCAGGAAACGTAGGATCGTCCTCCGCAAGGGCGCGCGGATGCAACTGCCGGTGCGCACAGCGAGTCTGAACTGACGTCACCGAGGGGCGGGCAGGACGTGAGCGAGGGGTACCAGGGCGCCGCCGGAATTCCGTTCCCGGGGCAGGTATTGCGGGTATCGGCATGTCGGCGGGCGAAACTGCGTGCCCGGCGCGCAGCCCCGGACGGATGGATGCGACACGCGTGACGGAGCACCCCACCTCCTATGAGCGCCCCCAGACGGGCGTGGACCCCACGGACCCCCGCGGGGCGCTCCTGCGTACCTCCACGCCGGCGCGTGCGCCCGGCGCGGGGGCCTTACCGCTGCAGGGCGCCCAGGGCCGTACCGGGGACTCCCCGGGTACGGCCACGCCGGGCGGCACGGACGCGGCCGGCACCGGCCCCGAGCACGCCCAGCCGGCGGCGAGCGCCGAACCGGACGCGCTGCGGCCCCGGCCGGCGCCCGAGGCGCTCCAGGTGCCGGAGGCGTTCCCGCTCCAGCCGGGCGGGGAACAGGCCGCTCCCGGCGGGCCGGAGCGGCGCACCGGGCAGGGCCCCACACCGGGCCGGCCGACGCCGATGCGACGCGACGGCGACCGGCTGCGGTTCGTCGGGGCGGCGACCCGGCGCATCGCCCGCGGCCTGGACCTGGACGAGATCGTGATGGGGCTGTGCCGGGCCACCGTGCCCACGTTCAGCGACGCCATCCTGGTCTATCTGCGCGACCCGCTGCCCGTGGGCGACGAACGGCCCATGGGCCCCGTCGTGCTGCGGCTGCGCCGCACCGACCGGATACCGGAGGACCGGGACACGGAAGGCGGTTTTCCGCCACTTCCGCAGGCCCAGCAGCCGGAGCCGTGGGAGCTCGCCGACCTGGCGTCGGTGACGGCCGAGCTGTGCGAGGTACGGCCCGGCGGCGCGCTCGCCGAGGTGCTGCGCGGGGTGCGCCCGGTGTTCGCCGACGCGCCCGCCGCGCGCGCCGCGCTGCCCGAACTCCTCGGCGCCGGCGGTGAGCTCGTCGTGGCCGGCGGACAGCGCGCCATCCTGGCGCCGCTGCGCGGGCGGCGCCGGGTCATCGGCGCGGCCGTCTTCCTGCGCCGCCCCGACCGCATCGCGTTCGAGGGCGACGACCTGCTGGTGGCGGCCCAGCTCGCCACGCACAGCGCGCTCGGCATCGACAAGGCGGTGCTGTACGGCCGTGAGGCGTACATCGCCGACGAGCTGCAGCGCACCATGCTCCCGGAGACCCTGCCCCGCCCCACCGGCGTCCGGCTGGCCTCCCGCTACCTGCCGGCGGCGGAGACGGCGCGGGTGGGCGGCGACTGGTACGACGCGATCCCGCTGCCCGGCAGCCGGGTCGCGCTCGTCGTGGGCGACGTCATGGGCCACTCCATGACCAGCGCGGCCATCATGGGCCAGCTGCGCACCACCGCGCAGACCCTGGCCGGGCTCGACCTGCCGCCGCAGGAGGTGCTGCACCACCTCGACGAACAGGCCCAGCGCCTGGGCACCGACCGCATGGCGACCTGCCTGTACGCCGTCTACGACCCGGTCTCGCACCGCATCACCATCGCCAACGCCGGCCACCCGCCGCCCGTCCTGCTGCACCTGGGCGGCGAGGCCGAGGTGCTGCGGGTACCGGCCGGTGCGCCGATCGGCGTGGGCGGCGTGGACTTCGAGGCCGTGGAGCTGGACGCGCCCGCCGGGGCGACCCTGCTGCTGTACACCGACGGCCTGGTGGAGTCCCGGCTGCGGGACGTGTGGACCGGCATAGAGCAGCTGCGCGAGAAGCTCGCCGCGACCGCGCGGCTCACCGGCCCCGACCACCCGCCGCCGCTGGAAGCCCTGTGCGACGAGGTGCTGGACATGCTGGGCCCGGGCGACCGGGACGACGACATCGCGCTGCTCGCCGCCCGCTTCGACGGGATCGCGCCGAGCGACGTGGCGTACTGGATCCTGGAGCCGGAGGACGCCGCGCCCGGCAAGGCCCGCCGGCTGGCCCGCCGCCAGCTGGAGCGCTGGGGCCTGGAGGAGCACATCGACTCGGTGCAGCTGCTGGTCAGCGAGGTCGTGACGAACGCCGTCCGCTACGCTTCCCGGCCGGTCACGCTGCGGCTGCTGCGCACGAACGTGCTGCGCTGCGAGGTCGGCGACGACGTGCCGCAGCTGCCCAGGCTGCGGCAAGCGCGGGCCACGGACGAGGGCGGGCGCGGGCTGTACCTGGTGAACCGGCTGGCCCGGCGCTGGGGCGCGACCCGGCTGAGCACCGGCAAGGTGGTGTGGTTCGAGCTGAACCGCTGAACCGCTGAGCGGTCGTAGGAGAACGAGAAGGGCGCCCGGTGTGCACCGGGCGCCCTTCCGTGTCATGTCACTGCTGTGAGGTGCCGCCGCCGTGGCCGCCGAAGATCGGGTTCTCCGGCTGGCCGCTCGGCGTCCCGGACGGCGTCTGGGACGGCTCCTGGGTCGTGGGCGTCTCGGACGGCTCCTGGGTGGTCGGGGTCTGCGACGGCTCCCTGGTCGTCGGCGTCTGAGAGGGCTCCTCGGTCGTCGGCGACTCGGACGGCTCCTCGGTCGTCGGCGACTCGGACGGCGTGGCCGTCACGGTCGGCTGGACCGCGGCGCCCTGGTCGGTCTCCAGGTCGAACTCGCTGACGTCCGTCTGCACGCCGAAGGTGTAGTCGGCCCAGATCATCGCCGGGTACTTGCCGCCGTTGATGCGCTTCAGGCCGGTGGCGCCGTGCATCGACACGTGCTTGCCGTTCTCCGCCACGGATTCGCCGAACAGGCCCACGGAGGTGACCAGGTCGGGGGTGTAACCGGTGAACCAGGCCGACTTGTTGTCGTCCGAGGTACCGGTCTTGCCCGCCACCTTCTGCCCGTTGCGCAGCGGGTTCTCCCGCACCGAGGTGCGGGCCGTACCGTCGTCGATCACGCCGGTCAGGACCGAGGTGACCGAGTCGGCGGCGTTGCGGCTGATGACCTGCTCGCCGATCGGGTCGGGCAGCTTCACCGAGACGGAGCTGGACTCCACCTTCTTCAGCAGGGCCGGGGTGACCTTCTGGCCGTGGTTGTCCAGGGTGGCGTACACGCCGGCCATCTGCAGCGGGCTCGCGCCCATGGAGCCCAGGGTCTGCGCGGGCACGGCCTGCAGGTCCTTGGTGTCCATGCCGAGCTTGCCGGCGACCTCCATCACCTTCGGCATGCCGACGTCGACACCCATCTGCGCGAACACGGAGTTCACGGACTGGTTCATCGCGTTCTGCACGGTGATCGGCCCGTAGTCCTGGTCGTCCTCGTTCTCCGGGGCGAACCCGACCGGCGTGCCGTGGTCCAGGACGGGGCGCTTGCTGGTGCCGTCGTAGACCGTGCTCGCGCTGATCGCCTGCCCCTTCTGCGTCGTGGCGTCCTCGTCGAGCGCGGCGGCCAGGATGACGGGCTTGAAGGTGGAGGCGGGCTGGTAGTCGGTGCGGGTGGCGTTGTTCGTGTAGTGCTTGTAGTAGTCCACGCCGCCGTACATCGCCACGACCGCGCCCGTCTTGGGGTCGACCGAGACCGCGCCGGCCTGGACGTCCCCGTCCACCGGGCGGGTCTTCGGCTTCAGCTTGCTGGTCAGCTGCTCCTTGACGGAGCTCTCCAGGGCCGCCTGCTTCTTCTTGTTGATGTTCAGCGTGAGGGTCCAGCCGCCGCGGCCGACGAGGTCCTCGGCCTCCTTCATGTTCGCGGCGGTGCCCTGGGTGACGAGCTGCTTCTCCAGCTCCTTGTTGGCGGCCGCCACCAGGTAGCCCTTCTGGCCGCTGAGGCCGGGCGAGGGCTTGGGCCGCTTGGGGATCGGGAACTTCATGGCCTGGCGCTGGGAGGCGTCCAGCCAGTGCTCCTCGACCATGTTGTCCAGGACGTAGTTCCAGCGCTGCTGGACCAGCTTCTTGCCGGTGTCGGTGGCGGCGGCCCAGTCGTACTGGCTCGGCGCCTGGAGCAGCGCGGCGAGGTAGGCGCCCTGCTCGACGGTCAGCTGGTCGGCGTCGACGCCGTAGTAGGCCTGCGCGGCCGCCTGGATGCCGTAGGCGTTGCGGCCGTAGTAGCTGGTGTTGATGTACCCGGCCAGGATGTAGTCCTTGGACTTCTCGCGGTCCAGCTTCAGCGAGATGACCATTTCCTTCAGCTTGCGGCTGACGGTCTGTTCCTGGGTGAGGTAGTAGTTCTTGACGTACTGCTGGGTGATCGTCGAGCCGCCCTGGGCGCCCTTGCCGGAGAGCGTGTTGAGGATGCCGCGCGCGGTGCCCTTCACGTCGACGCCGGAGTCCTTGTAGAAGGTCTTGTTCTCGGCGGCGACGAAGGTGAGCTGTACCTTCTTCGGGACGTGCGCGAGGTCGACGACCTCACGGTTGACGTCGCCGTCGCGGGTCATGATCGAGCCGTCGCTGTACTTGTAGACGTTGCTCTGCGCCTTGGCGTCGGCGTTCCCCTCGGGGATGTCGATCACCATGTAGAGCACGACGAAGGCGCCGATGCCGAGCAGGAAGAGACCGAGGATCGTGCCGAGGATCTTCTTCCAGGTGAACAGCCGGCGTATGCCGCTCTTGCCGGTGCCGGCCCCCGACGAACGGCGGCGCTTGGGCGCCGCGCGGCGGCCCGCGCGCTGCCGCGCTCGTCTTTCTTCCGCTCGTCCCATGGGGTACTTCCTCGCTCCGCTTCGTTCTCGTCGGGTCTCGTCGGGTCTCGTCGGTCTCAGCAGACACAGGTGTGCCAGGGCTCAGGTCAGCTCAGAAAGCTAACACCGCCGGTTGTGACAAAGGGCGTCCGATCCTGTCTTTTGCGGACGTGACAATGAGCACCCCTGTCGGGGGAACCGACGCGTGGGGGTGGTTGAGGGTTGCCCTGGTGGGAAAAAGTGATATCACTTAGCTAGGTTCTAGCTAGGTTGTTGTTGGCTTCCAGGACGGGGGATGTCGTGTCTGCGACTTCTGAGATTGTTGATGTGCCCGAAATGCCCGCTCCTCGGGTGCGGGAGTTCGCCGCGCACAGCATCGGGGGCGGGCTCGCGCTGCTGCTCGGGCTGGTGGGGCTGCTCGTCGCGGCGGGTGCGATCGCGGGCGGGGCGGTGGCCACGGTGGTTGCCGTCAAGGGGGTGCTCATCGCCCTGGGCGTGGTGATCGGCCTGGCCTCGTTCCTGTCGCTGTGCGGGCTGAACATGGTGGCGCCGGGTGAGGCGCGGGTGGTGCAGCTGTTCGGGCGCTACCGGGGCACGATCCGCGAGGACGGGCTGCGGTGGGTGAACCCGCTCACGTCGCGCGAGAAGATATCGACGCGGGTGCGCAACCACGAGACGGCCGTGCTGAAGGTCAACGACGCCTACGGCAACCCGATCGAGCTGGCCGCGGTCGTGGTGTGGAAGGTGAAGGACACCGCGCAGGCCACGTTCGAGGTCGACAACTACCTGGAGTTCGTCGCCACGCAGACCGAGGCGGCCGTGCGGCACATCGCCATCGAGTACCCCTACGACGCCCACGACGAGAACGGGCTGTCGCTGCGCGGCAACGCCGAGGAGATCACGGAGAAGCTGGCCGCGGAGCTGCACGCGCGGGTCGAGGCGGCCGGGGTGCAGATCGTCGAGTCCCGGTTCACGCATCTCGCGTACGCTCCGGAGATCGCCTCCGCGATGCTGCAGCGGCAGCAGGCCGGTGCGGTGGTCGCGGCGCGGCGGGAGATCGTCGACGGAGCGGTGGGCATGGTGGAGGCGGCGCTGGCGCGGATCGCCGAGCGGGACATCGTGGAGCTGGACGAGGAGCGGAAGGCGGCGATGGTGTCGAACCTGATGGTGGTGCTGTGTGGGGATCGGGCGCCGCAGCCGGTGCTGAACACCGGGACGCTCTACCAGTGACGTCCCCTGATCCCTCGCCGGAGGGCCGGCGTAAGCCGCAGCAGCGCAAGCAGGTGCTGCTGCGGTTGGATCCGTCGGTGTACGACGCGTTGGCCCGGTGGGCGTCGGACGAGTTGCGGTCGGCGAACGCGCAGATCGAGTTTCTGCTGCGGAAGGCGTTGGGGGAGGCGGGACGGTTGCCCCGCGACGCGGGGCCGCTGCCGCGGAGGGGGCGGCCGCCGGGGGGTTCTTGAGCCCGTCGTGCGGGTGCGGGTTGCGTTGTGGTTGCTCGCGGGTGCCTGCGGCGGCCCGTTGCGGTTGCGTCGTGGCTGGTCGCGCAGTTCCCCGCGCCCCTTGAATGCCTGCGGCGGCCCGTTGCCGTCCGGTGGTCGGCTGATGTAGCGCCTTCTGTCCGGTGGGTGGGTCGGGGCCGGGGTGGGGGGTATCCGTCCTCGGTCCGGCCCACTGTCTCCGACACGGTGAGGGTCGGCGGTGCCGGCCGCTGCGGGCGGACACCCCCCACCCCGCCCCCTCCCCGCCGTCGGCGGCTGCGGCCCGCCGCCGCTACCGGTTCGGCTGCGGGCCGCCGCGCGGGGGCGGCACCTTTGCCCGCCTGGCGGCGGGCGCCGCCGCTGCGGGCAGTCGTGCCGCTGGGGGTCCCCCCTGCTCGAAGAGCTTGGGGGAGGCACCTCGTCGCGCCGGGCTGCGTGACCCACCCCCGGCCAGCCGCAGTTGGCCGGGGCTGTTTCGTAACCGTGACAATCGGCTCCGACCTGGGCCTGCGTACCCCGTGCCATCGGGTCTGCACTCGGCGTATACACGGGGGGTATACACGGTGTGTAGAGTCGGCGGCATGTCCATCGGTCACACCCTTCTGGGGCTCCTGGAGTCGGGACCGCGTCACGGTTACGACCTGAAGCGGGCCTTCGACGAGAAGTTCGGTCACGACCGGCCGCTGCACTACGGCCAGGTCTACTCGACGATGTCCCGCCTGCTGAAGAACGGCCTCGTCGAAGTCGACGGCATCGAGGCCGGCGGCGGCCCCGAGCGCAAGCGGTACGCCATCACCGAGGCCGGCGTCACCGACGTCGCACGATGGCTGGCGACGCCGGAGAAGCCGGAGCCGTACCTCCAGTCGACGCTGTACACCAAGGTCGTCCTCGCGCTGCTCACCCACCGCGACGCCGCTGACATCCTGGACACCCAGCGCTCCGAGCACCTGCGCAGCATGCGCATCCTCACGGAGCGCAAGCGCAAGGGGGACCTTGCGGACCAGCTGATCTGCGACCACGCGCTGTTCCATCTGGAGGCCGACCTGCGCTGGCTGGAGCTGACCGCCGCCCGGCTGGACAAGCTGCGCGAGGCGGTGGTGGCCCAGTGAACGCCCCCGCCGGTTCCCTGCTCGCGGCCGACGGGCTGCGCAAGGTCTACGGACCCACCGTCGCCCTGGACGGTGCGTCGTTCTCCATCCACCCCGGCGAGGTCGTCGCCGTCATGGGCCCCTCGGGGTCCGGCAAGTCGACCCTGCTGCACTGCCTGGCGGGGATCGTCACACCCGACGAGGGCACGATCACCTACGCCGGCAAAGAACTTTCGGCGATGAGTGACGCCGAGCGCAGTGCGCTGAGGAGGAGCGAGTTCGGGTTCGTCTTCCAGTTCGGCCAGCTCGTGCCCGAACTCACCTGCGTCGAGAACGTCGCACTGCCGCTGCGGCTCAACGGCACCTCCCGCAAGGAGGCCGAGCGGGCCGCCCTCGGGTGGATGGAGCGGCTGGAGGTCGAGGATCTGAGGAAGAAGCGGCCCGGTGAGGTGTCCGGCGGGCAGGGGCAGCGCGTCGCCGTCGCCCGGGCCCTCGTCACCGCTCCCCGGGTCGTCTTCGCCGACGAGCCGACCGGCGCCCTGGACTCCCTCAACGGCGAGCGCGTCATGGAGCTGCTGACCGACGCCGCCCGTACCGCCAACGCCGCCGTCGTCCTCGTCACGCACGAGGCCCGGGTGGCCGCCTACTCCGACCGCGAGGTCGTCGTACGCGACGGCAGGTCCCGGGACATGGAGCGCGTCGTATGAACCTGCGGCAGTGGGCCAGGGACCTGGCCCTGGGCGTGCGGTTCGCCTTCAGCGGCGGGCGTGAGGGCTGGATCCGGGCCGTGCTGACGGCCGTCGGCGTGGGCCTGGGCGTGGCGCTGCTGCTGCTCACCACCGCGATCCCGAACGTGCTGGCGGTACGGCACGACCGCAGCGAGGCCCGGGCCGACCTCTACACCGGCGAGGGCGTGCGCAAGTCGGACCGCTCCCTGGTGGTCGCGGACGCCGGCACCACCTTCCACGACAAGGACGTCATCGGGCGCGCGGTACAGCCCGAGGGGCCGGGTGCGCCGCTGCCTCCCGGGGTGGACGCCTTCCCGGCCAAGGGCGAGATGGTGGTCTCCCCCGCGCTGAAGAAGCTGCTGGAGTCCGACGAGGGCCGGCTGCTGCGGGAGCGGCTGCCGGAGCGGATCGTGGGCACCGTCGGCGAGAGCGGACTGCTCGGCCCGGCCGAACTCCTCTTCTACCGCGGCGCCGACGGGCTCGCCGACCAGGTCGACGGCGGCCGGGTGACCCGTCTGGAGCACTTCGGCAACCCCAACGCCTCACCCGAGCGCATGGACCCCGTCCTCCTGCTGCTGGTCCTCGTCATCTTCGTCGTCCTGCTGATGCCGGTCGCCGTGTTCATCGCCGCGGCCGTACGGTTCGGCGGCGAGCAGCGCGACCGGCGGCTGGCGGCACTGCGGCTGGTCGGCTCCGACAGCCGCATGACCCGGCGCATCGCGGCCGGTGAGGCGCTGGGCGGCGCCTTGCTCGGACTGGTCCTCGGCACCGGGTTCTTCCTGCTCGGCCGTCAGGTGACCGGGTCCCTGGAAGTCCTCGACATCAGCGTCTTCCCCAGCTTCCTCAACCCCTCCCCGCTCCTCGCCGCCCTGGTCGCCGTGGCGGTGCCCGCGGCGGCGGTCCTGGTCACGCTGTTCGCGCTGCGCGGCGTCGTCATCGAGCCGCTCGGTGTGGTCCGTACGGCGAAGCCCGCCCGGCGCCGGCTGTGGTGGCGCCTGCTCCTGCCGCTGGCCGGCCTGGCGCTGCTGTACCCGATGGTCGGCTACGGCCGTGACCACGGCGACTTCAACCAGTACCTGGTGACGGGCGGCGTCCTCCTGCTGCTGGTCGGCGTGACCGCGCTGCTGCCGTGGGTGGTGGAGACGGTCGTCGCCCGGCTCGGCTCCGGCGGGGTCGCCTGGCAGCTCGCCGTGCGCCGCCTCCAGCTGAGCAGCGGCAGCGCGGCCCGGATGGTCAACGGGATCGCGGTGGCGGTGGCCGGCGCGATCGCCCTGCAGATGCTGTTCGCCGGCGTCGAGGGCGACTACACCCGTGACACCGGCCGCGATGTGACGAGGGCCCAGATGCAGGTGACCCTGCGCTCCGGCAACGACCTCAAGGGCGCCGCCGAGAAGTTCCGGCGCACCCAAGGCGTGCGCCAGGTGACCGCCCTGTCCGAGGTCACCGTCGGTGCCGGCGCCAAGGACCCGGACCTGGGCAGCGAGTTCATGGTCGGCGACTGCGCGGCCCTGCGCGAGGTGGCCGCACTGCCCTCCTGCCGCGACGGCGACATCTTCGCCGTGCGCGGCGGCGAGTACGACGAGGGCCAGACGGCGAAGCTCTCCCGGCCGGGCGGCGTGCTGTACATCGACCCGTCCTACGGCGGCGAGCGGGGCCGTGAGATCCCCTGGCACGTCCCGGCGAACCTGAAGCAGGCCGACTCGATCGACGACCCGAACGGCATCAGGCGCTCGGGCTTCCTCTTCACGCCGAGCGCGCTGCCCGAGCGGGCGGCACCGGCACTGACCGGCCAGTTCTTCCTCACCTTCGACCGCTCGGTACCGGACGCCGTCGAGTACGCCCGCAACACCACGGCCCGGATCGACCCCATGGCCGACGCCATGCTGTGGGCGTCGACCCGGCAGGCCCCCAAGTTCGCCGCCATCCGCACCGGCCTCTTCGTCGGAGCGACCTGCGTCCTCGCCCTGATCGGCGCCAGCCTGCTGGTCTCCCAGCTGGAGCAACTCCGCGAGCGCCGCAAACTGCTCTCGTCCCTGGTCGCCGTAGGCACCCGCCGCCGTACCCTCACCCTGTCGGTCCTGTGGCAGACGGCCATCCCCATCACCCTCGGCCTCCTCCTGGCCATGGCGGTGGGCATGACCCTGGGCGCCGTCCTCCTGCGCATGACGGCCACATCCGTCCACGTGGACTGGTCGAGCGTCCTGTCCATGACGGGCGTCGGAGCGGCGATCGTCCTGGCCGTGACCCTCCTCAGCCTGCCGCCCCTCCTCAAGCTGATGCGCCCGGACGGACTGCGCACGGAGTAGCCACCCGCGTACGGCGGCAAGGGGCCGGGGCGGGGGTGTCCGCCCGCAGCGGCCGGCACCGAGACACGGTGAGCGTGTCGGAAACAGCGGGCCGGACCGAGGACGGACACCCCCCGCCCCGGCCCCGCCTTGACCACCGGCCGTAGGCGCTACGCCCGCCACAACGCAACAGCAACGGGCCGCCGCAGGCACTCAAGGGGCGCGGGGAACTGCGCGAGCAACCACAACGAAACCCGCAGACAACCACGAACCCCAGCCCGGCAGACGCTACTCCCCGGAAGAAACCACCCGCACCGGCAAACCCCCCATCACCGACCTCAACGCCCCGGCCAACTCCTCGTACTCCGCGGAGCGAGCCGCCCCCACCCGCATAGCCAGAGCAACGCGCCGCGTGGGCGCAGGATCGGCGAAATACCCCGTGAGCAACTGACTACTCCGAGCCGTCTCCAGCTTCAACGCGGTCCGCGGCAGCAACGTGCACCCCAACCCCCCGGCGACAAGCTGCACCAGCGTGGACAGCCCGGCCGCCGTCGTGGTCACCGGCGCGTCCTCCCGCCCCGCCTCACGGCAGATGTCGAGCGCCTGGTCGCGCAGACAGTGCCCCTCGTCCAGCAGCAGCAGGTTGAGCTCCTTCAGCGCCTCGCGAGGGATCCCCTCCCGCCCCCCGAGCCAGTGGTCCATGGGCGTGACCAGCACGAAGTCCTCATCGAACAGCGGGAGTTCGACCACCCCCGGCACCCCCAGCGGCACCGCCAGCAACAGCAGGTCCAGCCGCCCGGAGTTGAGCCCCTCCACGAGGCTCGCGGTCTGCTCCTCGTGGACCTGCAGATCCAGGTCGGGATACCGCTCGTGCACCAACCGCAGCACGGTCGGCAGCAGATACGGCGCGACCGTCGGGATCACCCCGAGCCGCAGCACGCCCGTGAACGGCGCCCGCACCGCCTCGGCCTCCTCCAGCAGCGCCCCGACCTCGTCCAGTACGGCCTTGGCGCGCACCGCGAGCCGTTCACCGGCCGGTGAGAGCAGCACCTTCCGCGTCGTACGCTCAAGGAGGGTGACACCGAGTGTCTCCTCCAGCGAGGACACGGCGCCGGAGAGCGCCGGCTGGCTCATGCCGATCGCCGCCGCCGCATCACGAAAGTGAAGATGCTCGGCCACCGCCGCGAACGCCCTCAACTGGGCCAGGCTGGGCTGTTTCCGTTTGCCGCCGGCGCCGCCGGTCACGCTGGTGACGCTCACTGATAGCTCCCTCCGATCAACCCGACCGAGTGTAGCTATTTCCGTAATCAATGCACGGTGTGCCAACATCAACTGCGTCCAACCCATGGGAAACACCCTCAAAAGGGGTGTTTCTTCGCTGCAAGGAGAGCGTGTGCTCACTGTCGGTGACAAGTTCCCCGAGTTCGAACTGACCGCCTGCGTCTCGCTGGAGAAGGGCAAGGAGTTCGAGCAGATCCACCACAAGTCCTACGAGGGCAAGTGGCTGGTCGTGTTCGCATGGCCCAAGGACTTCACATTCGTGTGCCCGACCGAGATCGCCGCTTTCGGGAAGCTGAACGACGAGTTCGCCGACCGCGACGCCCAGATCCTCGGCTTCTCCGGTGACTCCGAGTTCGTCCACCACGCCTGGCGCAAGGACCACCCGGACCTGACCGACCTGCCGTTCCCGATGATGGCCGACTCCAAGCACGAGCTCATGCGTGACCTCGGCATCGAGGGCGAGGACGGCTTCGCCCAGCGCGCCGTCTTCATCGTCGACCCCAACCGGGAGATCCAGTTCACGATGGTCACGGCCGGCTCCGTGGGCCGGAACCCCAAGGAGGTCCTGCGGGTCCTGGACGCCCTGCAGACCGACGAGCTGTGCCCGTGCAACTGGAGCAAGGGCGACGAGACCCTGGACCCGGTCAAGCTCCTGGCTGGTGAGTGAGGCATGTCCCTCGACTCCCTGAAGTCCCGCGTCCCGGACTACGCCAAGGACCTGAAGCTCAACCTGGGCTCGGTCATCGGCAACTCCGACCTGCCCGCGCAGCAGTTGTGGGGCACGGTGCTGGCCACCGCCATCGCCTCGCGCTCCCCGATCGTGCTGCGCGAGCTGGAGCCGGAGGCCAAGGCGAACCTGACGCCGGAGGCCTACCAGGCCGCGAAGTCGGCCGCCGCCATCATGGCGATGAACAACGTCTTCTACCGCACGCGCCACCTGCTGTCGGACCACGAGTACGGCAACCTGCGCGCGGGCCTGCGGATGAACGTCATCGGCAACCCCGGTGTCGACAAGACGGACTTCGAGCTGTGGTCCTTCGCGGTCTCCGCGATCAACGGCTGCGGCATGTGCCTGGACTCGCACGAGCAGGTGCTGCGCAAGGCCGGCCTGGAGCGCGAGGTCGTCCAGGAGGCGTTCAAGATCGCCGCGGTCGTGCAGGCCGTCGGCGCCACGCTGGAGGCGGAGGCGGTTCTCGCCGCGGCCGAGTAAGGCCGCGCCCGGCGCTCGTCGGCCCCCGTGCACCCTCCCGGTGCGCGGGGGCCTTCGCCTTTCAGCCCTGTGCGCGGGCGAGGTGCCGTTCCTAAGCTGGAGGACAACAGCCTGCAGCGAAGGAGGCCCGCCATGGGCGCGCAGTCCCAGGAGCCGGAACCGGTCACCCTGCTCGCCCCGGACGAGCGCAGGCCGGGACCGCCGACGCCGGGCATGGCACGGTCGGAGGCGTTCGCCACGGACGGCATGTGGTCGGGGCTGGTCCGCACCGAGCCCGGCATGGTCTCCGGCTGGCACCACCACGGCGACTACCAGACGGTGATCTACGTCCTGTCGGGTGCGATGAGGATCGACTTCGGCCCGGACGGCGCCGAGAGCGTCACGGCCGGCCCGGGCGACTTCATCCGGGTCCCGCCGGCCGTGGTGCACCGCGAGAGCAATCCGTCGGCGGAGCCTGCCGAGGCCGTCATCGTCCGGGCGGGCACCGGCCCGTCCACCTTCAACGTCGAGACCCCACCGCCCGCCTAGGCCCTGGGGAGGTGCCTCATCAGGCCGACGGGGTCTCCCCCGCGGGCTCCTGCGATGCGGCCGGCTCCGTGGCGGCCGCCTTCGCCGCCACCACGTCCGACGCCGTCGCCCCGCGCGGCCGCGGCGCGTGCCGCATCGCCGCCTCGTGCGAGTACGCCCGCAGATAGCCCGCGACCGAGTTGGTCACCGCCACCAGCGGTACCGCCACCACCGCGCCGCCGATCCCGGCGACCATCCCGCCGGCCGCGACCGACAGCACCACCGCCAGGGGATGCACCCGCACGGCCCGTCCCAGGATGAACGGCTGCAGGATGTGCCCCTCGATCTGCTGCACGGCGAGCACCACGACCAGCGTCATCACTGCGGTGAACACGCCCTGCGTGACGAGCGCCACCACCACCGCCAGCGCGCCGGAGACGACCGCGCCGACGAGCGGGATGAACGCGAACAGGAAGATGAACACCGCGAGCGGCACGGCCATCGGCACGTCGAGGAAGTAGATGCCGAGTCCGATGAAGATCGCGTCGATGAGGGCGACGAGCACCGTGCCGCGCACGTACGCGGTGAGGGTGCGCCAGGCGCGCGGGCCGGCGCCGGCGACACCCGGGCGGGCGGCGGCCGGGACCAGCTTCAGCGTCCACTCCCAGATGCGGCGGCCGTCGTAGAGCAGGAACAGGGTGGAGAAGACGGTCAGCAGGATGCCGGTGAGGGCCTCCACCACGACCTGCACGCCCTCCAGGCCGGCCGAGGTGATCTGGTCGGTGTTGGCGCCGATCGCCTCGCGCAGGTTCTTGGCGATCTGGTTGATCTGCTTGTCGGTGACGTGGAAGGGGCTGTTGAGCAGCCATTTGCGCAGTTCGTCGATGCCGTCCTGGACCTGGTCGGAGAGGTTGTCGATGTTCTCCATGACCTGCCAGCTCACGAACCAGCCGATCAGCCCCATCACGACGAAGCCGAACATCGCCGTCATCGCCGTCGCCAGACCCCGCGGCACGCCCATCCGCGTCAGCCGGGCCACGGTCGGCTGCAGCAGCGCGGTGATGAGCAGGGCGGCGACGAAAGCCAGGATGACGAGCTGGACGGCGCTGATGACCTTCATCAGCACCCAGAGCGTGCCCGCGAGCACCAGCAGCCGCCAGCCCGCCTCGGCGGCGACGCGTACACCCCAGGGCACCGCCTGCGCGGGGTCCGGGCGGTTCGGGACCGTGGGCGCGTAGTCGGGCGGCGGCGGCACCTGCTCGGGCGGCGCGACGGGCTCGGGGTCGGCGTGCTCGCGCTCGAACTCGGCGCGGCGCTCGTCGAGCCGCTCGCTTATCCCGGTCAGTCCGGCGCCGAGCCGACCGAGCCACCCTGGCACTCGCGACATGATCCGTCCTCTTCCCCCGTCTCTCCTCACCACTCCCCCCTGGAGCCGTCGCGTACGACCGTACAGGGCGAAAGCCCCTCCCCCTAGGACGGGGAGGGGCTGCGCAAGGTTGAGAGAGGGGCCGGGCGGGCCTAGTACCAGTGGTTGGCCTGCCAGAACGACCACGCCTCACACGGGCTGCCGTACCGGCTGTTCATGTAGTTCAGGCCCCACTTGATCTGGGTGGCCGGGTTGGTCTGCCAGTCGGCGCCGACGGACGACATCTTGGAGCCGGGCAGGGCCTGGAAGAGGCCGTAGGCACCGGAGGAGGCGTTGACGGCCCGGTAGTTCCAGCTGGACTCGTGGTCCACGATGTTGCTGAAGCACTGGAACTGGCTCGACGACACCATCTGACGCGCCATCGCCTGGATCTGCGCGACGGTGTAGGAGCCCTGGATGGGGAAGCTGGAAGCGTCACGGGCGCTGCGGCTGGCGGCCTTCTCGGCCTCCGCGCGCTCCTTGGCTTCCTTCGCCGCCTTCTCGGCGGCTTCCTTCTTCGCGATCGCGGTCTCGGCGGCCGCCTTGCGGGCCGCTTCCTCGGCGGTCTTCTTGGCGCTCGCGTCCGCGGCGATGGCCTGTGCGTCGGCCTGCTGCGCGAGGGACGCGGTCTGCACCTGGGCCTGCTGACCCGCGGGTATGTCCGCGAGAAGCGTGACGTCGGCTGCCGTCGCCTCGGCGTCGTTCGGCTGCGCGGTGCTGCCCGAGGCAACGCCGACGACGCTTCCGACAGCGGTGACCGCGGTGGCGGAGGCCACTGCGAATCCCCGGACCGAAATCCGGCTCACACGGTTTCCTTCCAGCATCGCCCGCTTCGGTGACCCTGGCGGACGCAATCGTGCCCCTGACACTGGCCTCCCCAACTGCGGGGTCACGGGAGGCGCGGGCCCGGTGGGCAACTCCCGGATCGGGAGCGCCGCGTGGTGCTCGGGCGGCATACGACGGCTGCTATGGAGTTGAAACTTCTGTGGTGCCGTACCGCTGGGGGTACACGTGTGTCGTATGCGGGGCCTGACAGGAGTGAGACTCTGCCGCAACCCGACGCCGCACCGCAATTCCGAGTTGCGTGTGAAAGCTCACATCCCGTTTGAGCCCGGGGATTTCATCGAACGCCCACATACGCCGGCGCCGCCCCGCTAGGCTCTTCGCCTTTGCGGGACGGCGCCAACTCCCGGATATTCGGGATCAGATGCTGCTGTCTTCGAGCATTTCGGTCACAAGCGCCGCGATCTGGGACCTCTCGGAACGATTCAGCGTGACGTGAGCGAACAGCGGGTGCCCCTTGAGCTTCTCCACGACGGCGACGACCCCGTCGTAGCGCCCGACCCGCAGATTGTCCCGTTGTGCCACGTCATGCGTGAGAACGACCCGGGAATTGGCCCCGATCCGGGACAACACGGTCAGCAGCACGTTCCGTTCGAGCGACTGGGCCTCGTCGACGATGACGAAGGCGTCGTGCAGCGAACGGCCACGGATGTGGGTGAGCGGCAGGACCTCCAGCATCCCGCGTGCCGTGACCTCCTCGATGACCTCGCGCGAGGTGACCGCCGAGAGGGTGTCGAAGACGGCCTGCGCCCACGGGCTCATCTTCTCCGCCTCGGTGCCGGGCAGATAGCCCAGCTCCTGGCCGCCGACCGCGTACAGCGGACGGAAGACCATCACCTTCTGGTGCTGGCGGCGCTCCAGGACCGCCTCCAGGCCGGCGCACAGCGCGAGCGCCGACTTGCCGGTGCCGGCCCGGCCGCCCATGGACACGATCCCGACGTCCGGGTCGAGCAGCAGGTCCAGGGCGATGCGCTGCTCGGCGCTGCGGCCCTTGATGCCGAACGCCTCCCGGTCGCCGCGCACCAGGCGGACGTTGCCCTCCGGGGTGATCCGGCCCAGCGCCCTGCCGCGCTCGGAGTGGATGGTCAGACCGGTGTGCACGGGCAGTTCGGCGGCCTCGGGGACGTACAGGCGCCCTTCCTCGAAGAGGATGTCCACCTGTTCGGCCGGCAGGGTGAGTTCGCTCATCCCGGTCCAGCCGGAGTTCTCCGTGATGGCCAGTTCGGCCCGGTACTCCTCGGCGAGCAGACCCACCGAGGACGCCTTGATCCGCAGCGGGAGGTCCTTCGAGACGACGGTGACGTCGAAACCCTCGGCCTGCAGGTTGCGGGCGACCGCGAGGATGCGGGAGTCGTTGTCCCCCAGGCGGTAGCCGGTGGGCAGCACGCTGGGGTCCGAGTGGTTGAGCTCGACCCGTACGGTCCCGCCGAGGTCCCCGGTCGGAATGGGGGCGTCGAGACGGCCGTACCGCACCCGGAGGTCGTCGAGCAGGCGCAGTGCCTGCCGGGCGAAGTACCCGAGTTCGGGATGGTGCCGCTTGGCCTCCAGCTCCGTGACCACCACGACGGGGAGCACGACCTCGTGCTCGTCGAAGCGGCTCAGGGCGTTCGGGTCGGCCAGCAGGACGCTGGTGTCGAGAACGTAGGTGCGCCGGTCTGGCTTGGGGCGCTTTGTGCTGGTCACCACGGAAGGACGTACCCCCTCGGATGAGGTCGGGGAGCGACGAAGTGGAGCTGGGCCGGGAGAGTGGGGGTAGCACAGGCCGGTGGCCGGCCGTCGCCTGCGGCGGGCCGTGAACCGGCCCTCCGCGGCTGCTTCCGTGCGGTGGCCGCACGGTCGGGCTGGTGCAAAGGGCCTCCCGGGCGGACGGCCCCGTGCCGTCCGCTGAGATCCGACGCCCGTGGTTCGGGTGTCGACCTGCTTGCCTTATGCCCTCGAAAATGCGCCGCCATGCCACAGGGCAGGGCGGCGCCGTGGTGAACTCCGTGTTACTTCCGGGTGGAACGGGGTACACGGGGCCTCTCCCCGGGGGTGCGGCGGGGTGTCGCCGTGTCAGCCGCCGGTAACGAGGCCCTCGACGGCCGGCCGGCGGTGCTCAGCCGCCGTAACGGCGGTGGCGGGCCGCGTAGTCGCGCAGCGCGCGCAGGAAGTCGACCTTGCGGAAGGCCGGCCAGAAGACCTCACAGAAGTAGTACTCCGAGTGGGCGGTCTGCCACAGCATGAAACCGGACAGCCGCTGCTCGCCGCTGGTGCGGATCACGAGGTCGGGGTCGGGCTGTTCGCTGGTGTAGAGGTGGCGGCCGATCATGTCGACGTCGACCTGCTCGGCGAGCTCGTCCATCGCCACGCCCCGCTCATGGGCGTCGAAGAGCATGGAGCGCACGGCGTCGGCGATCTCCTGGCGGCCGCCGTAGCCGATGGCGACGTTGACCAGTATCCCGTCGACGTGGGCGGTGGCCTCCTCGGCCTCCTTCAGCGTGCGCTGCATGCCGCCCGGGAGGATGTCGGGGGTGCCGACGTGGTGCACGCGCCAGCGGCCGTCGGCGGCGAGGGAGCTCACGACGTCCTCGATGATGCCGAGCAGCGGCCCGAGTTCGTCCTCCGGGCGGGTGAGGTTGTCCGTGGACAGCAGCCAGAGCGTGACGACCTCCACGTCCGTCTCGCTGCACCAGCCGAGGAACTCCTCGATCTTGTCGGCACCGGCCTGGTGGCCCTGCGCGGTGGTGGATCCCGCGGCCTTCGCCCAGCGCCGGTTGCCATCCATGATGACCCCGATGTGCTTGGGCACCTGGGCGTGGTCCAGGTGGCCTTCCACCCGCCGCGCGTACAGCCTGACCAGCAGGCCGCGCAGCTTGTCGCGCAGGTTCACGTGATTGTCAGCCCCTCCGGTGCGGATCGGACATGCGCGCCGGGCTCGACCGGGCGCGGCACCTGTCCGTATGGCGGTCCCTGAATGGACCCGTCCGTATGGCGGTCCCCGATGGCGAAGCCTACCCCCGCCGGCGGAGTGGGGCGCTCCGGGGTGCCGGGCGTACGGCGGCGCCAGGGGCGGGACGCCGTAGGGCGGGGCGGTGAGCAGCGAAAAGAAACGGGCCGGTCCGTGGGGGGGAGACGGACCGGCCCGAGGGGGGGTTTCCACCATAACCCTTCGTGAGGGCAGGTGGGTGCACCGGCGTGCCACAACTACTCTCCGAAATTGGCCGGCGACACCCTGCTGGGGACAGAAGCCGTGGTCGCGGGGGGTTTCGGGGCTGTGGAGGGCGAGGGGAACACGCCTGCGACCGTCCCCCCGACGGGCGAAGAGAGGGCGAACACACCCTTGACGGCGCCCGGCCGGTCCGGCGCCACGGCCCGGCGGCTGCGGCGATGCGGCAGCGGTACCGCGCAGCCCCCTCCACTGCGCGGTACCGCCCGCGCAGCTTTGCTCACGCGAATCGCCTTGGTCTGAACCTATGCGAGGCACCTGGGTGAAAGCGAGCGGCCCGCGATAACAATGTGGAAACCGCGTGCCGGAGGGGCTTGAGTGAGCCGTGTGAGTGACCGGTCCCGGTGCCCCAGAGGCCGCGCGGACGTCAGACGTCAGTGCGCGGGCTTGCGGGCGTCGAAGAGGTGCCGGGTGCTGTGGGCCACGAACGGTCCCTCGGCCTCGATCCGCTCGTGCAGCGCGCGCAGCTGCGGCTCGTACGCCTCCACGGTGAAGCCGGGGACCATCCAGACCACTTTGCGCAGGAAGTGCACAACGGCCCCGATGTCGTGGAACTCCATCCGCAGCCGCTCCGCGCGCAGCTCGACGACCTCCAGCCCGGCGGCCTCGGCCTCGGCCCGCTCGATGTCCGGGTGACGGCCGCGGCGCGTCTCCTCCGACTGCGGCCCAAGAAAATATTCGACGACCTCGAAGACGCTGCTCGGACCGACGTGCTGGGCGAAGTACGTGCCGCCGGGCTCCAGCACCCGCACGATCTCCGCCCACTGCGGCCGCACCGGATGCCGGCTGACGACGAGGTCGAACGCCTCGTCGGCGAACGGCAGCGGCGCGTCCTCGGGCGAGGCGACGACCGCGACGCCGCGCGGGCGCAGCAGCGCGGTGGCCTTGGCCACGTTCGGCGGCCAGCCCTCGGTGGCGACGACGAGCGCGGGAGCCTTGGCGGCACGTCCGAGGGCGAAGTCGAGCACCTCCCCTCCCCCGGTCTGCAGGTCCAGGGCGGCCGCGGCCGAGGCGAGCCGCTCGGCCATCGAGGTGGCGTACCCCCAGGACGGCCGCTCCTCGGTGGCCCGCCCCTCGAACCAGGAGAAGTCCCAGCCCTCGGTGGGCGCGGCGGCCCCCTCGGCCACGAGTTCCTCGAAGCTGCGGTGGCGGGGCCGATCGTTCATGGGAGAGATCATCGCAAGGCGATGTCAGTGGCCGCTGCTAATTTCCCGGCATGGCGGACGACACGAGTGAAGCGGGCCTGCCCTACCGGGGCGGCGAGAAGGCGACCCTGCGGGCGAGCCTGGACCGGCACCGGGACGCGGTGCTGTGGAAGCTGGAGGGACTGGACGAGGAGCGGCTGCGCCGCCCCATGACACCGTCGGGCACCAGCCTGCTCGGGCTGGTGAAGCATCTGGCCTCGGTGGAGTACGGCTGGTTCGTCGAGACGTTCGGCCGTGAGCCGGAGCCGCTGTGGTTCGACCCGTACGCGGGCGAGGACATGTACGCGTCCGACGACGAGACGGCGGAGCAGATCGTCGCCTTCTACGGCCGCGCCCGCGCCGCCGCCGACCGCACCATCGCCGAGCTGCCGCTGGACGCGGTGGGCAGCCCGGCGTGGCACGAGGGCCGCGAGGTGTCGCTGCGCTGGGTGCTGGTCCACATGATCGAGGAGACCGCCCGGCACGCGGGCCACATGGACATCGCGCGGGAGCTGATCGATGGCAGCGTCGGGCGACCGCCCGCCGGCCTGACCGGCCGCCGTCACGGCAGCAGCGGCCGCACCTCCCGCGCGGCGAACCGCACGAACCCCTCCGGATCGGGCTCGTCCGCCGTCGGCTGCAGTACGACGGTGTCGGCGCCGGCCGCGAGGAACTCCTGGACGGCCTTGGCGACGGTCCCGGCGTCCCCGGCGACACCGACGCCGGGCACGTCGGTGAGGCCCTCGGCGGCCACTTCGGCCCGCACGCGCGCCTGGGCGTCCGGCCCGGTGGCGGCCAGCAGATAGACGACGACCCGGTGCGGATCGCCGAGCCGCCCGGCCGCCTCCCGCCCCTCGTCGATGATCCGCCGGGCCCGCCGCACCGCGTCGGGCGGGTTGTTCATCGTCAGCAGCGTGCCGTCGGCGGCCTCACCGGACAGCCGCAGCGAGCGCGGCCCGGTGACCCCGGCGAGCACCGGCATCGGGGCGGGCGGAGGCCAGTCCAGCGCGACGTCGTCGAGCCGCACGTACCGCCCCTCGGTGCTGAGCCGCTCACCGCGCAACAGGCCGCGCAGGGCGAGCAGATACTCCCGCAGCAGCGTCACCGGCGACTGGGCGCGCGCCCCGACCTGCCCCATCCAGTCCTGCACCCCGTGCCCGACGGTGAGCATCGCGCGCCCGGGGAACATCCGCTCCAGCGAGGCGGCCTCCATCGCCGTGACGGCGACATTCCGCAACGGAACGGGCAACAGCCCGATCCCGACCCGCACCCGCTCACTCCACGCCAGCGCGGCGGCGAGGGTGGAGACACCGCCCTCCAGGAAGCAGTCCTCCCACAACCACAACTCGTCCAGCCCCGCCTCGTCCGCGACACGCACCACGGAACGCAGCCGCTCGGGCGGAAGCTGGGGCCGGAAGACAACGCCTAGTCCAGTCATGCGAGGTTCCTATCGCCGGGTGGGCAGGGTCACAACTGATTTAAACGGCGGGCCGGTTGTCAGCCCGTGGGCTCGTCGGCCGGCTCCTCGAAGGAGAGGGTCCGGAGGATCGCCGCCGTCATCTCGCAGAACTCACCCCAGTAGTCCATCGCAGCCGTGTCCAGGGTGAAGAGGGCTGTGTACGGCCCCGTGGGGAACGGCACGTGCACCTGGATCTGCCCGGTGAGAAGTTCCACCGGCTCACCGGTGCCGGTGATCTCCGGGTGAAGGGTCAGCTCGTTGACCCGGACGCAGGACACCGCCGGACCGCACGGCAGATCGAGCCAGCGCGCATCGTTGCGTGGATCGCCGGAAAGAGCCGCCAGGACGCCCTGGGCCACCACATCCGGATCGTCCTGATCCGTCTGCACCACTGCCGCGGTGAAGGCACAGGGGGCGACACCCCCCTGTCCCTGGCGAACAGACCCATCGCCGAGTAGGCACATCCGTTGTCCACCATCAGCTCGGCCAGCGCGGCGTAGTACGGCGCCGCAGGCGTCCAGATCGTTTCGTCTCCTCGGACGTACAGTTCGCGCACGAAGTCACGAGAGCGTGCCGCTCGCTCCTCCGGTGACGCAGCCAGCGGCAGAGCGTGGAATCCGGTGGGTGCGATGAACGAGAACGGAGGGACCGTCTCGGACGCCACTGCCACCACTGGCGTGGTCATCTCTGCTTCCTTTCCGATCACAGGTCGCCGGGGTCGAAGGCCCCGCGCCCACCGTGTTTGTTCATGAACCAGTACTGCTTCACGACGCCGGAATCAGCGCTCACCGGCTCGTCGGTGGCCACCTCGATGAGGAACTTGCCGCTGGGACGGCGCGTGATGACCGGCTCGGCCGTGAGGTCCCGGTCGGGGACAGAGGTGACGTATGACTCGACGTACGCGCGCTGCCGAGGCGTCAGGGCGCTGAGAGGCACCAACTCGGTGGGATGTGCGAGGTGGCGGAGGACCGTCCAGTACCTGCGTGCGCTCGGTGGGGCGAGTCGACACCAGGAGCCGTCCACGAACTGGATCTTGGCGTCCTCGCCGACACCGCTGAACCGCATCCGCTCGACCCGCGCGATCTCCGCACGGTTCACTTGCCAGAGAACCTCGTCGTGCCCCGGGTCACCGCCCGGCAGGCCGAGGACGAGCAGCCTGCGGTCGGTGACCACGGCATGGGTCCGGTACCTGTCGGGACAGCGTCCCGGGTCCAACTGCCATGGCAGTGTGCGCGCGATGCCGTCCCGAGTCGCCCACATGACGGGGAAGTCATGAACCTCGTTGTCCGGGTCCTGGGGGCGGCCGGGACGGTCACCCGCCCCCGGCAGGAAACTGCCCGTGCCCCCAAGCGCCTCCAGAGCACCTCCGACGAGAACGTAGGCGGCTCGCAGCCCGAACATGCCGGCCTTCCGGACCGGCTGCTCGTCCGTCTCGGGACTGGGAACGAATTCGGGCCCGTCCGGCCACCCTGGCAACTCGCCCTGGATGTCATGGCGCTGATGGTCGCGGAACCACCGCTTCCCGGACACCGTCGGAGCCGTGCCGGTCGCGAAGACGATGGCGTCACGAGCGAGGAGCGTCTCCCCCGGCTCGGGGACCCAGGTAGCCATGGCAACGTACTCTTTCAGTGGGCGGTGGCCGCTTCATGGAAGCGGTCGCCGGGATGGACCGCTTCCCCGATGTGCTGAGGGATGTGAGTGATTTTGGGCGCTATCTTCAGCGTCGCGTCCAGCGCCCTTCCTCCCAGGCTCAGGGGATTGACATCGATCTTTCCTCCGGTGATGAGCTTGAGTCCCTTGGTGCCGATCATCTGCCCTTGGTGATAGCCCGCTTCCGCGAGCCCGGCCAGCCGGCTCATGGCACCACTCTCATGGGTGATGACGCCGATCTTGCTGAACGTCCCACCGAGGACGACTTTCCTGCCGAACAGCGCCAGGCCGCCTTCCACCTTCCCGGCGAGGTCACCGGTCGCGAAGATGTTGCGGGCCCCCGCGGCGAGCTCCGCCCCCTTGAATCCCTTGCCGAACTCGGCGACGGCCCGTGCGGCCGCGACCTCCTTGCTCGCCACCTTGACGCCCTTGCCGAAGGCTCCGATACCGGGCAGAAGGCCCAAGGAGTCCAGGCCCAGGGTCATCCAGCTCACGTCGGCGCCGGCGGCCATGGCCAAGCCGTGCGACAGCAGAGCCAGACCACTCGTGAGGAGCGCGGCCGCGCCGAAGATGGCACCGAGCGGTTCGAACGGCAGCGTGATGATGGCCAGCAGGCCCAGGATGCCGCTCAGGTCGCTGAGCAGGTCACCGACCAACTTGATCAGATCGGCGTGGTCCTTGAGCCAGTCGGTCGTGGCATCCCACGCGTCCGCGATGCCGTGGCCGAGTTTGTCCCAGAAGCCGGGCTCGTCCGGCGCGATGTTGCCGGCTTTGTCGAGTTCCTTGCTGATCTGAGCCGCGGCTCGCCGGAAGCGGTCCTCCAGGTCGTGGACGTCACGGATGACCTTGTCGACCGCCCCGGATGCCTTGCCGAGGTCGTCACTGCCCTCGCTGCCCGCCTTCGCCTTGGCGTCCGCCTCGGCACTGAGCTTTTCTCCGGCCGCCTTTTCCAGACGATCGGCCTCCGTCTGGAACTCCTGGAGCTGATTCGCCCATCGGTGCAGGGCGCGTGAGGCCTTGTCGAAGGAGCCGTGGCTCTTGCGGATCAGCGGGGTGACGTCCCTGCCGACGTACTCGACGAATGCGACCGCCGTCTTGCCCTTCCAGGCCCCGCACTCGATCTGTTCCAACTCACGCAGTGCTGTGCCGAGTTCACCGGCGAGAGCACCGAGTTTCTTGGCGAGATCGCGTGTGTCCTCGACGCTGCCGGGAGTCGGGTCCCAGCCGATGTGGGGAAAGGACGGACGCACCACGTCGCTCACTCGCTGCTCCGATTGACGGACTGGACTTCCTGCACCACCACGTCCTGGTCAGTACCGAACGTGCCGGGCGGAAGGTCACCTCCCTGGCCGGTCGTGCTCGTCCAGCTGATCTTCCACGTGACGGTGGCCTGCAGTTTGTACGCCCCGCTCTCGGAGGAGCGCAGGTACTTGACTCCGCAAGGAGGCGTCCGGTCGGCATTGCCCCTGACATAGGGCTCCCCGATACGGCCGTCGTGGATCTGGCATTCCCCCGAGGCGGGGTACGTGACGGCGTCGCCCGTACCAGGCCGAATCCTCAGCGAAACGGGCTCGGCCGTGGTCGTCGCGCTGATGCCGAGCAGCGGTACGGAAGCGGTGACCGAAACCGGCTTGAACTTGGCGGACTCCAGCCACGCCCATGTGGGAAGGTTCACTTTCGTGACGTTCCTCGGAGCGAGTTCCACCGTGGTGGAGGGAACCCGGATCTCGGCGTATGCGAGCTGTGCGAGCAACTCCGGGCTGATCGCCTGAGGAGTGTCAGCCGGTGGCGCTCCCCCGTCCTTCACCCAGAAGGGCATCTTGTCGCAGTCCTGGGACGCCGGATCCGCTTCCCGGCCCTCAGTCACATATGAGTCCCACCAGTACCCCTTGCCTTCCTGGTCCTTGTTGAAGTCCTTGTAGGGGTCGCCGTTGACGAAGTAGTTCTGTGTCTTCAGTGCCCACTCATGGCTGGGCGAGCTGCTCATCCAGACCTGACGCATCTGCGATTCGAGCTGCTTGGGCGTGTACTTCGGCGCGTAGTAGCAGGCGGGCGGCGTCCAGGATGTCGTCGACGTGACAGAGCCGACGGACCGGCCGCCGCCGTTCTTCGAGCGATCGAACACGACAGCACCCGTGACGGCTGCCGAAAGGGTGTCGCCCTTGGCATGGCCGGAAGCGCTCGCATCCCCGGCTGAGCCCGGATCACCGCCGAGGGAACCGCCTGGAGGCTCCTGGGTTGCCAGCGCACCGGGAGCCGAGCACAGAAAGGTCGCTCCGGCGACGACACTGATCACGACGAGCCGGAGCGCCTTCATGACGGCTGGCACCCCGCAGCACCGCGGGCGGATGTGATCTTCACGAGTTCCCAGACGCCCAGCTTGTTCTTCGTCATCTGAGCGGTGTAGGCGACGTAACTGTCCTTGGTGACCTTCGTTCCCTTGACCTCGCCGGTCTTGATGACCTTGCTGTAGCCCTTGCTCTCGTCTCCGCAGTAGCCGATCGACGCGCTGCTGTCCGACTTCACCTTCACGACGCGGTCGAAGTAGCGGACGGTGCCCGTCACCGTCCAGCCCGCGTCCTTGAACTGCTCCACCCACCGCTGAGCGGCCACGGCGCCCTCACCCTCCGTATAGAACTCCAGAGCGGGGAGCCGAGGATTCTGAGCGACGATTGCCGCATTCAACGCGCGGATGAAGTCCGCGTTGTCTCTCAGGACCGCGTCCTGGACGGGATCGCCGGCCTGTTCAGGGGTGAAGGACAGCTTCACGTCCGAGGGGAGCGTGATCTCCGGACGCTTCCCCGTGGCGGACGGGCTGCTGCTTGGCGCGGCGGATGCGCTGCCCGAGTCAGCACCCGCGATCTTGTCGTTGGCGTCCGACCCGCCGTCACCGCCTCCGCAGGCGGTCAGCAGAAGGGCCGCTGACGCGGTGAGTACAACCGTCGCGAGCCTGGCAGGGCGATTCACTCGTGACTCCAGGTGGCACTAGAGGTCTCTTGATCAGCCAAACGCTATCCAGCGGGTGGGGACGGCACCAACCCTCCCCTTTGCGATCACGAAGAATCGGCCACGGACCGTGCGTTCCGAATGGGTCGGTCATGGGCAGCCTGCGACACGACAGGAAGGGTGGTGCCACGTGGGACTGGTCATGCGGGACGGCCGCGGACAGCTGGTGATAGGGGAGCCCCCGGAAACAACAACGGTGCCGCTGGAGATCGCGGCCTCGTTGAGGGCTCGTACGAAGGGGCTGCTGGGGCGGGACTCGATCGACGGGGCGATGCTGCTGTCGCCTGCCGGCAGCGTGCACACCTTCGGCATGCGGATGCCCATCGACGTGGCCTATCTCGACCGTGGCCTGCGGGTCATCGCCGTACGGACCATGCCGCCGGGGCGGCTCGGGCGGCCCCGGCTTCGGGCTCGGCACGTGCTGGAGGCGGAGGCCGGTGCGATGGCCCGGTGGGGGGTTCGGGTGGGTGTGCGGGTCAGCTTTCCGAGCGGGGGAAGCTGACCTCGACGCGGCGGTTCTTGCGGCGGCCCTCCTCCGTGGCGTTCGAGGCGATCGGGTAGTCCTCGCCGTAGCCGCGGACCTCGAAGGTGACGTTCGGGTCGTTCAGGTCGTCGTCCAAGGCGTCCTGTACGGCGTTGGCGCGCTGGCGGGACAGGACGTCGCCGTGGGCGGCGGAGCCGAGGTTGTCCGTGAAGCCGAAGACGCGGATGCGGGTGGCGTTCTGCTTCTTGATCTCCTCGGCGATGGCGGCGATGCGGGCCCTCGCGTCCGGGCTGAGCTTGGCGCTGTCCTTGCCGAACAGCACCTCGGCCTGCAGGGCGAACTTCACGTCCGCGTTGGTGTCCTCACGGCGTTCGTCTCCCGACTGGTCCTCCACGACCGACTTGATGTCCAGCACCTTCGGCGCGGCCAGCGTGGCCCCTTCGGGGAGCTTGAGATCGGGATCGTCCGCATCGACCCGCACGGGCGCGGCGGCGGTGGCCTCGGTACCGGGCGGAACACTCGGGGCGTCGTCGGCGTGGGCCGTGGGGGTGGTGAGGAGGAGGACGGCGGCGGTGAGAGCGAGGGTTCGGGGGAGGGACATGGGCCGCCTCAACCCGAGATCTGGATGGTGGCGGGCGCGAACATCGGCAGTTGGAAGACCACTTCGGTGACGTCTGCCGGCGGGGCAGGGAACTGAAGGAACACCGGGATGGATTCGCCGGACCTGACGGTCGCGATGCCCGTCGTCGTGAGGGGGCGTCCCTCCGTGTCGCGCAGTACGTAGTACCGCTTCTTGCCCTTGGAGTCGACAAGTGTGGCTCCACCTAGCGACCGGCCGTGCCGCAACACCTCTGTCTCATCGCCACTGAGCTGCGCAGGGATCACGGCGGACTTGCCGCTGTCGTTCTTCAGCCCGCCGCTGACCGTGACGAAGCCGCCGGAGTCGCGCTGGGCCGAGGTGATCTGAAGCATCAGCCCGTCCGGCCCCTTCAACTCGGCGAGAGGTGTGTCCGACTGGCCCTCCTGCGTACTCGCTCGGGGGCCGCCGCCCCGTGGTGCTGACGCGGATGCAGAGCCGACCGGCTTCTTACCGTCGCCGCCATCGCTGCAGCCGGCCACGCCGACTGCCAGACCGATGGCCACCGCCAGCGCGGCCGTCCCCCTGCGCATGCTCATAGCTCTGCTTCCCCCTCCACTCGTCGTTCGCTGCTCATTCGGCCAGATGGACGTCGAAGAGGTCCTGCGGCTCGGGGAGGCCCGCCGGATCGTCCAGGTCGATGTCCCAGTCGCGGCCATCCTTGCAACTGAGCTGGGGCAGGACGTCGTCTTTAGCTCCCTCGGCAGGAGGCTGCACCGCGCAGAGCGGCTCGATCACTGCTTTGGCAGACGCCTTCGCATGCTGGTCCTCCGTATGCGGGACGATGGACCGCCCGACCGAATCGTTGGTCTTGACCTCGACTTCGTAACTCAGCGGTCCTGGCTCGCACAGTTCCACAGAGGCGTCGTTCTGCGCGGCCAGCTCGTATGCCCGCGTACAGGACGTGGGGGTCCCGACGTCTCCGTGGAGGATTGCCTGCCATGCGGTCGGGTCGTGCAGCTTCTCCACCCACAGGTCCACGAACTGGTCCCTGGTGTCCTGGGCCGCTGCGAGCGCCGCAGCATCCGCTGCCGTCTGGGCGTCGTTCCTCTTCGCCGCGGCCTGGCCGACCGCGAGGTAAGCGAACGCAAGCAGGAGCAGGCCCCCCACCACCGTGATGTAGATGGGAAAGGCCTGCCCCGCGTCGCCGTACCTACAGCGACGCATCAGCCGTTGCCGACGACCTCGTTGATCTTGTCCGTGATCGCATTGAAAATCGTCTGCCCGATGTCCGTACCCGTGATCGCCAACACGATGGCGACCACGACCGCGATGATGCCCAGATACTCCACCGCCGTCTGGCCCCTGTCGTCGTGGGCCATGCGGGTGATCCAGTTGCTCATGGTGCTCCCCTCTGTCGGCCCCGGCACCGTAGAGCCCACCGCCCCGCCGCTTCGAGGGTCCGTGGGCCCAAATGCGGGCCCAGGCGTTCACCTCGGCTCCCGGGGGGCCGTGCCCAGCCACTTCGCCGTCGCCTCCGCGCGGCTGGTGCTGTGCAGCTTGGCGAAGATGCGGTTGATGTGGTTCTTGACCGTCTTCTCGCTGATGAAGCAGGCCGCGGCGATCTGCTGGTTCGTCAGGCCCGAGGCGATGAGGTCCATGATCTCCGCTTCCCTGGTGCTGAGTTGGGCACCCCATGACCTCGACTGTCCCATGGATGGTTGCAGTTGTGAAGAGGATGGGGTGCGTGCGGGTGCATTTTGGGACACCGACGGGGTGTTGCCGTGTGCAGTCGCACTTGAAGCGCTCCGTAGATGGCCCAGCAGCGCCTCCGTCGCCGTCGGAGACGTGTGCGGGCGGCCTCGGCTCGCGTCTCTCACCGCTGCCAGCAGTTGGTCCACCGTGAAGTCGCCGTGCACCAGGTAGCCGGCCGCGCCCCTGCGCAGGGCCTCCAGCGTGGTCTCCGGTTCGCCGCTGTAGGTGAGCATGAGGACCGGGGCCAGCGGGGTCAGGTGCGGCAGGGCCGTCAGGCCGTCGACGCCGGGCATGTGGACGTCCAGGAGGATGACGTCCGGGTGGTGCCGGTGTGCCGCCTGCTGAGCCTGGCGGCCGTCCGACGCCTCCGCGACGACCGTGATGTCGTCGTGGCCGGACAGGAGTGCCGCAAGGCCCGCGCGGACCACCGGGTTGTCGTCCGCGATCAGCACACGCAGGGGCATCAGGCCGCCTCCCGGGGCGGGGACACGGGGAGTTCCACGCTGATCAGCGTGCCCCGCGCCCGGTCGCCGTGGCCGAGGTGGAGGCGGGCGCCGATGGACGCGGCGCGTTCGGCCATGCCGAGGAGGCCGAAGTGGCCTCGGGTGCGCAGATGCTCCAGGGCCGTGTCCGGGGGCAGGCCTCGGCCGTCGTCGTGGATCGTCATGCGGAGGTGGTTTCCGTGCAGGGCCGCCCGGACGTCGATCCGGGTGGGGTCCGCGTGGCGGTGGGCGTTCTCCAGGGCCTCTTCGGCGATCTTGAGGAGCTGGCGGGTCGTCGCGGGCGGGAGGGGGACGGGTGAGGCGGCGCCGCTGTACACGGCCGGGATGCCCGTGCGGATGGTGAAGTCCTCGGTGCGGGCCGCCAGTTCTCGGAGGAAGTCCAGGTCCGGCGGTTGCTCCCGGCGCAGATCCGTCAGCAGGGCCCGGGTCTCCGTGGCGGCCCGGCGGGCGGAGCGGGCGATCAGTTCCGCCTGGCGGCCGATGACCGCCGGGTCCGTACGCGGGCTGCTCGCCGACGCCGCGAGGCCCGCCGCCGCCAGGGCCACGCCGTGCAGGGTCTTGGCCACCGAGTCGTGCATCTCGCGGGCGAGCCGGGCGCGCTCGGCGTCCGCCGCCTCCCGTGCGGCCAGGCGGGACCTGGCCTCGGTCAGGGCCTCCGTCGCTGCGCCGAAGCGGAGGAGGAGGTTGCGCAGGGTGGAGCCGAGGGCGCCGGTCACCACGCACAGGCCGGGGAGGAGGAGGGCCTCGGCGGGATTGCCGTGCAGGTCGTGGGCCGTGGCGTGGACGAGGAGGAGGATCAGGGACTGCAGGCTCGCGAAGCAGGCCGCGCCGCGCCAGCTGTAGACGATGCCGGCGAGCAGCGGGGTGCAGACGCTGACGTAGGCGAGGGTGGTGTCGGGGCCGGCGGAGATCAGCAGGAGGGAGCCGAAGAGGGTGTCGACGGCGAGGAGGGTGGGGTGGCGCAGGAGGAGGGGGCCGAAGCGTTCCCAGTCCCGGAAGAGGGCGTAGGAGGCCATGAAGGTGACGACCACGGCCGCGCCTACCAGGCGGGTGCCCCAGCCGGGGGCGGCGTTGAGGAGGGCGGCGGGGGCGGCGAGGGCGATCATGGCGAGGCGGAAGCCGAAGACCTGGCGGCACATCGCTTGTAGGGCGTTGCGTTCGGGTGCGGGTGCGGGTGCGGGTGCGTGGGTGGGCACGCGGCCTTCGGCCGCGTCGGGGTTCCCACCCGCACCACCCGTACAACTTTCGTTGTCGGGTGCGGGTGGCCCCGGTGGGGCCTGCTCGCCGTCGGCGGCTTTCCCGCCGTACGGCGGCCATGGCCGCCGGCCGTGTCGTGGCCTGTTCTCCGTCAGCGCCATCTCCCCTCCCCCCTACTCCCCCGTGATCGAGCCGAAGTCCGTGCCCGAGCCCAGGAGCAGGCCTGCGCCCAGGAGCAGCATCGTCGCCGGGACCATGAACGTCGTGATCATCAGCGTGGCCCGCGGCACCGCACGGGCCGCCTTGCGGCGGGCGTTCTGCGCGTCCGTGCGGCGCATGTCCTTGGCGATGGAGACCAGCGTGTCCACGATCGGGGCGCCCAGCTCCTCGCCCTGCTGCAGGGCCGTGACGAACATGGCGACCTGCTCGGAGTCGTTGCGGCGGCGCAGTTCCGCGAAGGCCTCGCGGCGGCTCATGCCGAGGTCCATCTGGCGCAGGGTGATGCGGATCTCGTCGGCCCAGGGGCCCTCGTAGCGTGAGGCGACCCGGTCCAGGGCCTGGCGGAAGCCGAGGCCGGCGCTGACGACGACGGCGAGGACGTCGAGGAAGTCCGGCAGGGTGCGTTCGATGACGTCCTTGCGGACACGGATCGCCGCCCAGATGCCGACCTCCGTCCAGACCGCGCCGAAGGCCAGCAGCAGCAGGGCGATCAGGTACTGGCCGCGCAGCAGGAAGACCAGGAAGCCGGTGGCGCCCAGCGCGCCGTAGACCGCTCTGCGGGCCGCGTAGCGGTCCAGGGTGAGGCCGCCGGGGTTGCCGGCCAGGTCGATCTTGCGTCGGTAGCGGGCGACGAGCCGGGGGCCCATCAGGCGCAGTACGGCGGGGGCGTACCGCATGCCCATGCGGTCGATGAGGGAGTCCACCGCGCCGGTGCGGGTGGAGCCGACCTCCAGGGCGAGGGCGAGGTCGGTGGGGAGTTTCGCCTCCGAGCGGTACATGCGGATGCCGGTGAAGACGCCCGCCACGCTCAGCGCCATCAGCAGTGCCAGTCCGAGTGCCATGCCGCCTCCTGCTCAGACGTCGATCCGGGACATACGGCGGATGAGGACGAAGCCGATCGCGTACAGCACGAACGCGATCAGCACGCAGGCCTGGCCGACCGGTGAACCCGTCATGCGGTCCAGGGCGCCGTCCTTGACGCCGTTCATCAGGAACAACGAACCGATGCCCATCACCGGGACCGCGTACGACGTCATGTTGACCTGGGAGAGCTGCGTGCGGATCTCCCGTCGGGTCTCCTTGCGCTCCTCCAGCGTCTCCGTCAGGTTGCGCAGGGCGCCGACCACCTGGCCGCCCGCCCGGTTGGACAGGACCAGGGTGGTGACCAGGACGACCAGCTCGCGGGAGGGAAGGCGGGCCGCCAGCTCCTCCAGGGCGTCGTCCAGCGACACGCCGACCGCCAACTGGTCGGCCACCTTGGCCAGTTCCTCGCCGGCCGGGGCCTCCAGCTCCTCGGCCGCCATGCCGATCGCGGTGCGCAGGGCGAGGCCGGCCTGGGTGGCGTTGGCCAGGATGCGGGCGAGTTCGGGCAGTTGGTTGATGAACTTCTCGATGCGTTTCTGGCGTTGCCAGGTGAGGAACTGCAGGGCCGCCCAGATGCCCAGGAGGCCGGCGATCGGGCCGAAGAAGGGGGCCAGGGTGGCCTGGCCGAGCAGCCACAGGCCGGCGACGGTCGCCAGCATCGCCGCGAAGAACTCGCCCGGGGTGACGTCCAGGCCGGTGGCGGCCAGCCGCAGCTCCAGTTTCCGGCCGAGCCGGGTGCGGCGCAGGCGGCGGTCCAGGCCGCGGAAGTGGCGGGTGCGGCCGGTGACCGCGGCCGACCCGGTGTGGGTCAGGCGGTCGACGAGCGCGGCGCGCTGGGCCCGGCCCCGGGCGTAGCCGTGGACGCCGGCGACGGCGAGGACGCAGGTGAGCAGGGTGACGCCGGTGGTGAGCGTGATCAGGGTGTTCAGTTCCATGGCGTCCTACCTCGCCTCTCGGGTGGCCAGTTGGTCGGCCGACGCAGCCACGCCGTAGGCCTGTGGGATGGGCTGGCCGGCCATGTAGAGGCGGTCGGCGGTGCGGCGCGGGAGCGGGAAGTACTGGAAGGTGCCGTACACGCGGCCGTCGGCGGTCATCGGCTGTGCCTGGAAGCGGGCGACCGTGGCCAGGCGGTACGGCTCGCCGCCGTGGCTGTCGAGCAGGGCGATCTCGGTGATGCGGCGGGCGCCGTCGGGGAAGCGGGTGAGCTGGACGATGACGTCGACGGCGCTGTTGATCTGGTCGTGCAGGGCGACGAAGGGGATCTCCACGTCGGACATGGAGGCCAGGGTCTGCAGCCGGGTGAGCGCGTCCTCGGCGCTGTTGGCGTGCACGGTGGCCAGGGAGCCGTCGTGGCCGGTGGACATGGCCTGGAGCATGTCGAGGGACTCGCCGCCGCGGACCTCTCCGACGACGATCCGGTCGGGCCGCATCCGCAGCGAGTTGCGGACCAGGTCGCGGATGGTGATACGGCCCTTGCCCTCGACGTTGGGCGGGCGGGACTCCAGGCGGATCACATGGGACTGCTGGAGCTGGAGTTCGGCGGAGTCCTCGATGGTGATGATGCGTTCGCCCTCGGGGATCAGCCCGGACAGGGCGTTGAGCAGGGTCGTCTTCCCGGTGCCGGTGGCGCCGGAGACGATGATGTTGAAGCGGGCCTGCACCAGGCCGGCCAGCAGGAACACCATGTGCTCGTCGAGGGAGTCGAAGCCGACCAGCTCGTGCAGGGTGAAGGAGCGCGGGAAGCGGCGGATGGTGAGGGTGGGGCCGGTCAGGGACAGCGGCGGGATGATCACGTTGACGCGTTCGCCGGAGGGGAGGCGGGCGTCGACCATGGGGTTCGACTCGTCGACGCGGCGGTTGACGGTGGAGACGATCCGCTCGATGGTCTGCATCAGCTGGTCGGCGCTGGCGAAGCGCAGCGGGAGCTGTTCGACGCGGCCGGCCCGTTCGACGAAGATCGCGTCGGGGCCGTTGACCATGATCTCGGTGATGGAGGCGTCTTCGAGGAGGGGTTCGAGGATGCCGAGGCCGAGGGCTTCGTCGACCACGCGGCGGATCAGCTGCGAGCGTTCGACCGTGGACAGGACCGGGCCCTCGCGGCTGATGATGTGGCCGAGGACGCGCTCCAGGCGGGCCCGGCGCTCGGCGGCGGCCAGCGCGCCCATCTCCGCGAGGTCGATCTCCTCCAGCAGCTTGGCGCGGTAGGAGGCGACCAGATGGCCGTCCTCGCCGCGGCTGCGGTGCTCCTCGGGGGAGCTGACGCGTGCCCGCAGGCTCATCTCAGGTGCTCCTCGGTCGGTGGTCGAGCGGCATGGTCGCGGTGCGGGTGGCCTCCCCGAAGTCCCAGCCGGGGACCAGGGACGGGATGTGGACGGCCGCGGTGACCCGTACGGCCTCGCCCAGATCGGCCCTGCTGCACGCGGTGCCGTCGGCGAGGCCGCCGCTGACCGCGCCGACGCACGCCGCCTGGTAGTCCTCGTCCAGGGAGGCGCTGCGCGCCCCGGCCCGGGCGGCGGTGCCCGCCTGCTGGGCGGTGTAGGCGACCAGGCCGAGCTGGATGCCGGCGAGGGCGACGAGCAGCAGGATCGGCAGGAAGCCGAGGTATTCGAGGGCCACCTGCCCGCGGTCCCGGGCGTCACCGTCGTACCGCATCAGTGCTTCGCCTCCTCCACCGCGCCCGCCGAGCCGTGGACCTTGAACGGGAAGCCGAGCACGCCCGGGAAGAGGATCGGGACCTCCAGGGAGACCCGGGCGGTCACATAGCCGTCCGCGGTCACGCAGCCGATGTCCGCGGCGCCCCGCCACGGGCCGGACAGCTTGTCCGTGCCGGCCTGCCGGCAGGCCGCGTCGCGCGCCCCCGGCTCGGCGGCCGTGCCCGCCCGCACCGCCTCGTCGGCGGCGTTCCCGGCGAGGGTGTAGGTGTAGCCGACGAGCACGCACTGCCACAGCGCCACCAGCGTGACGATGATCAGCGGGGTCATGCCGAGGAACTCGACGGTGACCTGGCCCCCGTCTCCCGTGCGCCGCTTCACCCGCCCTCCCTCCGCCTGCGCAGCACCAGCGCGCCGCGTCCGCTCGCCCGGTGGCCGCCCTCGGAGGAGCGCGCGAGGCCGAGTTCGCCGGCGAGGGTCCACAGGGCCTGTTTCACGGCCGACTTGTTGTCCAGCTCGTGCAGGCGGCCGGAGTCGACGACCGCCTGGAGTTCCTTGAAGTGGGCGGGGATCGCGGTGGCCGCGAGGGCGGTGCCGGTGATCTTCTGGATGAGGGAGGGCTGGATCTCCGTACCGCGGGTGTGCCGGTTGACGACGACGGTGGTCTCCTCGGCCTTGCGGATCTGGAGCCGGTCCCACAGGCGCACGGCCCGCTTGGCTCCTCGTACGGCGATCACATCCGGTGTGGTGACCAGCAGGGCGGTGTCGGCCATCTCCACGGCGGTCGCGCCGGCGCCGGACAACTGGGCGCCGCAGTCGATGACGACGACGTCGTAGCGGGAGCGCAGGGCGCTGACGAGGTGGCGGGCGGCGCGGTCGGTGACGTCCTCGCCGCGTTCGCCCTCGGCGGGGGCGAGCAGCAGGGCGAGTCCGGTGTCGTGGTTGAAGACGGCGTCGGCGAGGACGCGCGGGGTGATGTCGGTGATGGTCGCGAGGTCGACGACGGAGCGGCGGAACTGGACGTCGAGGTAGGAGGCGATGTCCCCGGTCTGCAGGTCGAGGTCGACAAGGGCGGTGGCGCGTCCGGCGGCCTGGGCGGCGAGGGCGAGGTGGACTGCGGTGACGGTGGCGCCGACGCCGCCCTTGGCCCCGCTGACGGTGACGACGGTGCCGCCGGAGCCGGTGAACACGTCACCGCCATGGCCGAGGTGGCGCCGGACGCCGGTGGACCACTGGGCGACGGCCTGGACGCGGCTGGCGAGTTCCTCGTACGACAGCGGCAGCGCGAGCAGGCCGCGGGCGCCGGCGTCCATGGCGGCGGAGAACAGCACGGGGCTGGCGTCGGTGGTGACGAGGATGACGCCGACCGCCGGGAAGCGCAGGGCGACCTCGCGGATCAGCTCCAGGGCGGGGACGGGCCCGATGCGTTCGTGGACGACGACGACCTCGGGCAGTTCGTCGACGGACTCGGCGGCGAGGCGGGCGAGGGTGTCGACGAGCTGGGTGGAGTCGACGACGGGGGCGGCCGGTTCGGCGTCGGGGAGCTGGCTGAGCAGGGTCGTCAGGGACCGTACGGCGTCGGCGTCACCGACCGCGGGGAGGATCCTCGTGGGCATGCGGGCTCCTCACTTGTCCTTGGCGAGTTCGTACGTCCGGGCCTGCGGGGGCACGGTGGCGTCGCCGCCGGGGGCCACGAGGGCGAGGCGGACCCGCTTGGCGAACGACTCGGCGTAGGTGATGCGCTGGGCGTCGAGCGCGGAGAGCGCGAAGGTGATGGGGACGGCCTCGGTGGTGCGGGTGCGCCGGTCGGCGTCGGGTTCGAGGGCGGTGAGCTTGCCGACGTTGAGGACCTTGGCGCCGGTGACGATGACCCGGGAGGTGTCGGGGTCACCGTCCTTCTGTCCCTCGAAGGTGGCATAGACGTTGACGGAGGCGCCGGGGGTGATCTGGCCGGCGACCCCGGTGGCCGCGTCGATCATGATGGCGACCTCCTGCTGCCCGGGCTGCAGGGCCGGCTGGTCGACGATCATGTCGCGCTGCAGCAGCGAGCCCGCCCGCAGTGTGGTGACGGCGATCTTGCCCCGGACGGCGGCGAGGTCGGTGACGGCGGTGTCCGACAGCCAGCGCTTGGGCATCCTCACCTGTTTGAACTGGCCGGGGCTGAGCGCGGTGTAGGGCGCCACGTCGCTCCTGACCTCGTACGCGGTGACCTCGGGCCCGACCTTGGACTTCGCGTCGTCGACGACGGACAGCACGCCGGCGAACGCGCCGAGCGCGCACAGGACCGACAGGAGCAGGAGGATGACGCCGCGGCGCTGACGGGAGTTCATGGACCGTGCAACCTCATCGGATGGTGGGCGAGGGGGGTGGCGGGTCGGTCGTACGGGCTCAGCCCGCGGGAACCGGGAGGTCGTGGGCGGGGGGCGGGGTGGCGGAGCAGAAGACGCAGCGGTCGCCGATCACGTGGATGCCGCACCAGTGGCACAGGGTCTGCCGGACGGAGGCGACGAGCTGGTACAGCACGGACAGGTCGGAGAGGTAGGAGCAGAACTCGACGAGCTTGCCGGTGCCCCACCAGGCGGCCGACTCGGCGGGCAGCGGGGCCTCGTGCAGGCCCTGGACGTGCCAGGAGGGGGCGAGGGTGCCGGTGACCCAGTCGGAGGTGCTCTGCCCCTTGGCGTGCACCAGCCGGGTGGCGAACTCGGGCCCCTTGAGGGCGGCGCCGGGTCCGAGGCGAACCAGCTGCGGTTCGGGGTGGGCGAGCACGGCGAACTGGCTGCCCGGGAGCCAGGAGCGGGCGTGGGCCTTGAGGTCCACGGGGACGCGGTCGAGGCGGGCGACGGAGCCGAGCAGGGCGCCGGCGTGCAGGTAGTGCGTGAGCAGCCGGCCGGCCGAGGCGAGGACGCCGGGGCCGAGGTCGCAGGAGGCGAGCTGGCGCAGCTGGCGGGCGAGGACGGCGACGGCCAGCGGCGGCAGTTCGGGCCGGAAGAGCGCGATCCGGTCGCTCTCCAGCAGGGACCGCACGGTGTGCAGCCGCTGCTCGACGCCGGCGGGGGTGCCCTGCGGGTATACGACGATGACGTGCCCGTGCTGCTCGACGAGCGCGTGCAGGGTCAGCACCGCCTGCTCCAGCGGCTGCCGTTCGAGGTCCGGCAGGACGGCGGCGGGCAGGGTCCGCTCGTCCTGCGCCGGCAGCGCCAGGCCGGCGCTGGTGACGGCGACGGCAGTTGGCACGTGCAGCTCCCCCCTCACGTCCCCGCTTCACACCGGCCGGTCCCACCGGTCACGTGAGCGCACCGGCGTGACTTCACTGCGTGACTACGTGAGCACTGTATCCACGCGTCTGTGACCGGAGAACAGCGTTTGAGTAGCTGGTGGAGAACTGCTGTCGCACAAGTCACGCCAAATCGGGGCAGGTTGCGCGATCAACCCGCCGCTCGACGGCCGTGCGACGGATTTGGTCTGGACCTCTTGACAGCTCAATTGGTCTGGACCAACTTGTTGTCATGTCCCCACATAAGAGATCGGCACGGCTCTGGTCGGGCGCCGTCACCGCCGCCCTCGCCCTCACCTTCGCGGGCACGGGCCAGGCGTCCGCAGCGGACGTCAACAACGTCAGGAACGCCGGCTTCGAGTCCGGCCTGAGCAACTGGACCTGCTCCGCGAACAGCGGTACGACGGTCACCTCACCGGCGCACGGCGGCACTTCCGCCCTGAAGGCGACCCCGGCCGGGCAGGACAACGCGCGCTGCACGCAGACGGTCGCCGTGAAGCCCAACTCGACCTACAGCCTGGGCGCCTGGGTCCAGGGCGGCTACGCCTACCTGGGCGTGACGGGCACGGGCACGACGGACGTCTCGACGTGGACGCCGGACTCGCCGACGTGGAAGCAGCTGACGACGAGCTTCACCACGGGCGCCTCCACGACCTCGGTGACCCTCTACCTGCACGGCTGGTACGGCCAGGCCGCGTACTACGCCGACGACGTGCAGGTGTACGGCCCCGACGGCGGCGGAGGCACGGACCCGGCCCCGACGGTCCCGGCCGCCCCCGCGGGCCTGACGGTCTCCGGCACGACGTCCTCCTCCGTCTCCCTGTCCTGGAACGCGGTGTCGGGCGCGACCGGCTACACGGTCTACCGTGACGGCACCAAGGCGACGACGGTCACCGGCACGTCGGCGACGGTGACCGGCCTGACGGCGTCGACGTCGTACTCCTTCCAGGTCACGGCGTCCAACGCGGCAGGCGAATCGGCCAGGTCGACGGCGGTGACGGCGACGACGGCCGCGACGGGCGGCGGAGGCGGCGGAGGCGGTCTGCCCAAGCACGCGGTGACGGGCTACTGGCAGAACTTCAACAACGGCGCGACCGTGCAGAAGCTGTCGGACGTGCCGTCGGCCTACGACATCATCGCGGTCGCCTTCGCGGACGCGACGACGACGCCGGGCGCGGTGAGCTTCACGCTGGACTCGGCGGGCCTCGGCGGCTACACGGTGGACCAGTTCAAGGCGGACATCCGGGCCAAGCAGGCGGCCGGCAAGAAGGTCATCGTCTCGGTGGGCGGCCAGAACGGCACGGTGTCGATCAACGACGCGACGTCGGCGACGAACTTCGCGAACTCGGTGTACGCGCTGATGCAGACGTACGGCTTCGACGGCGTCGACATCGACCTGGAGAACGGCCTGAACGCGACGTACATGACGCAGGCGCTGCGGGCGCTCGCGGCGAAGGCGGGCCCGTCCCTGATCCTCACGATGGCCCCGCAGACGATCGACATGCAGTCCACGTCGGCCGGCTACTTCCAGACGGCGCTGAACGTGAAGGACATCCTCACGGTCGTCAACATGCAGTACTACAACAGCGGTTCCATGCTGGGCTGTGACGGCAAGGTCTACAGCCAGGGCACGGTCGACTTCCTCACGGCCCTGGCCTGCATCCAGCTCCAGGGCGGCCTCGCCCCGTCCCAGGTGGGCCTCGGCCTCCCGGCGTCCACCCGCGCGGCGGGCGGCGGCTACGTGGCCCCGAGCGTCGTGAACGCAGCCCTGGACTGCCTGACGAAGCTGACGAACTGCGGCAGTTTCAAGCCGTCGAAGACGTACCCCGACCTGCGGGGCGCGATGACCTGGTCGACGAACTGGGACGCGACGGCGGGCAACGCGTGGTCCTCGGCTGTGGGGGCGCATGTGCACGCGCTGCCGTGACGTGTGCCCCGGTGTTCAGGGGCGCCCCGCCCGCGGCTTCACGCGGGCGGGGCAATCTGCGTGCACGCGCTGCCGTGACGGGTGACGCAGTGACGGGGAGCGCCCCTGGCCGGGGGCGTTTGCCGTACGGCTGGCTGCCTCACAGGACGATCGACCAGAGGGACCCGGCTGCCGAGCCGCCGTGGGCACGCTCCAGCGCGGGCGGCACCACGCGCTCCAGGCCGCGCGCCAGGCGATGGACCTGGAGCGATACAGTCACCGCCGCCCAGATTCCGCTGTCTCTCGAAAACGCGATTTCGACGAGCCCGTAGTCCCGTCGCATGCGCCCCTTGCGCACGTCATCGAGAAAGTCGTCGCCAAGCCTCGCCTGCCACGCCTCCGGCGTGGCCCCGAGCGAGACGCCGAGCACTTCTCGCCGCAGGGCTGCGAGAACATAGAAGTCGATGTCCGACATCAGCCGCCCGCTGCCGCCTTGTTCATCTTCACGTCCTCCACGTACCGCGGCAGGCCGGGACGTTCGGAGCAAAAGGTGACGTGTGCCGTGAGCAAGTCGGGCTCAAGTCCCCCGTCGGACAAGACCGACTTCCTCCTCGGCCAAGGAGTCGCGCGCCTTCATCCGGGACATCGCCGGCCAGGAGGATCACTGCCTCACCGACACCCGGGACGCCCCTGCGGCGGATGATCCTCGCCATCAAGGCCGGGCAAGGCCGATCACCTGCTCTGAGGGGCCCAAGGAACGTGTGAAACATTTCCCCTCTCCACCGCATCAAGGAGGTGTAGGCGCCGCACGGCACGACGCAAGGGGAGCAGATGAGACAGGTCCGCGCTGAGGAGTACGCGGAGTTCGCCGCGGTGCGAGCCGGGCATCTGTACCGGGCCGCGTGTCTGCTCACCGCCGGGGACACCCACCTCGCCGAGGATCTGGTGCAGGAGACGCTGGGGCGGATCTACGTCCGCTGGGGACGCGTCTATCGCGCCGACAACCCCGCCGCCTACGCGCAGACCGTGCTCACCCGGACGTTCCTCGCCCACCGGCGGCGGCGCAGCAGCGGGGAGCGGGCGACCGACGTGCTGCCGGAGACGGCGTACGCCTCGGGCGACACGCCGTTGCGGCTGACGCTGCTCGACGCGCTCGCGCGGCTGCCCGCCAAGGACCGGGCCGTCGTCGTCCTGCGGTACTGGGAGGACCGGTCCGTCCAGGAGACCGCCGATGCGCTGGGCGCCAGTTCGGCCGCCGTGCGGACCCGCTGCACTCGGGCGCTGGCCCGGCTGCGGGAGCTGCTCGGTGAGGACATCGGCGCCTACGCCCGGCCCTGAATCTCTTCCCTTCACGAGCCAACCCGACCTCTTCGACCGAAACGGTGGTTTCGTCATGCCTTTCGACGACCAGCACAGCGATCCGCACGGCGATCCCTTCGAGGAGCGGCTGTCCTCCGCCCTGCACCAGGCCGGCGGCACCTTCGAGACCGACCGGGGCGCCCTCGCCGCCGCCGGTGCGCTGCGTGGCCGGCGGCTGCGGCTGCGGCGCTGGGCGGCCGTCTTCGGCGGCGTGGCCGGTGTCGCCCTCGCCGGGGTGGGCGGGGCGCTGCTCGTGCCGTGGACGCAGGACTCCCCCGCGGCGGCACGGCCCTCGTCCGTGGCCGCCGCGCCGCGGCCGAGTCAGAGCAGCACGGCTCCCGGCGTCACCAAGGAGCAGATGATCCGGACGCTGGAACGGCTACTGCCGAAGGGGAGGTTCAGCCAGGAGAGCGGGCGCGGCACCGAGGAGGGGCCGCAGGTCTTCCCGTACGCCTCGGTCGTCTACGACGACGGCGAGGGCGCCGCGGCCGTGTCCGTCAGCGTCAACCGGGTGGAGCCGGGCGGCGTGGACGCGCGTCAGGCGGCGCAGTGCCCGGACAAGGTGTACATCCCCTACGACGCCTGCACGACCAAGCGGCTCACGGACGGGTCCGTCCTCACCGTCTTCCAGGGCTACGAGTATCCGGACCGCCGGGTGGACACCAAGCGCTGGACCGCCGAGCTGGTCAGCCCGACCGGGCACCACGTCTCGGTGAGCGAGTGGAACTCCGCCGGGGAGAAGGACCATCCGATCAGCCGGGACGAACCGCCGCTGGACCCGGCCGGACTGACGCGGCTCGCTTCGGCGCAGGAGTGGCGGGCCCTGGTGGATGACATCCCCCGGGACCCGAAGCAGCCCACCACCGAGCCCGAGCCGCCGGGCGCGAACCTGCACGCCCGCTCCACGCTGCTGTCGCTGCTGCCGAAGAACCTGAAGGTCGTCGGCAAGAGCAGTGACGACGGCGACTTCGCCTACGTCGTCGTCGACGACGGCAAGGGCAGGAGCCTGGTCCAGGTCAATGTGCAGCCCGGCTTCGGGGACGTGCGCGGTGACCTCTTCGACTCCGAGGACGAGACGCTGCCCGACGGCACCCAGGTCGCCGTGCACCAGGGGCCCGGGGAGAAGGGCGGCGAGGGCGTCGTCATGTGGACCGTCGACACCATGCGCACGGACGGTTTCCGGGTTCTCGTCAGCGCCTTCAACTCCGGTTCCCAGCACGACGCCGCCACCCGCGCCACCCCGGCGCTGACCATCGAGCAGCTCCGCCAGATCGCCCTCAGCACCCGCTGGCGTGGCTAGCCGTTTCTCACAGCCGGCCTGATCCAAACGACAGGGCCTAGAAGAACTCCGACCAGGGCTGGTCCCAGATCTGCTTCACGCACAGCACCAGGAACAGCAGTCCCGCCACGGCCAGCATCGCGTTGCTCAGCGGCCCGTTGCGCCAGTGGCGGGGCGTGCGGGCGGAGTTCAGCAGCCAGATCAGGGTCAGCGCGAGGAACGGCATGAACGCCGCGCCCAGCACGCCGTAGATGATGACCAGGCGGAAGGGCTGCCCCTGGAACAGCAGCACGATGGGCGGGAAGGTCAGCCAGAGCAGATACGCGCGGAAGGGCCAGGAGCGCTCGCGCTCGCCCGAGGCGACCTCCTCGCCCGTCGTCCGGGTCCGGCCGGCCCGCAGCCGGGCCACGAAGTCGGCGAACATCAGGCTCACGCCGTGCCAGACGCCGATGAGGGAGGTGAAGGAGGTGGCGAAGAAGCCGATCAGGAAGAACGTGGCGGTGGCCGAGCCGTACTCCTCCTCCAGGATGTCGCCGAGCTGGACCAGGCCCTTGTCGCCGCTCGCGATGGCCACGTTCGCCGAGTGCAGCAGCTCGGCGCCGACGAACAGCATCGCCACGACGAAGATGCCGGTGGTGGCGTAGGCGACCCGGTTGTCCAGCCGCATCACCTTCATCCAGCCGGTGTCGGTCCAGCCCTTGGCGTTGACCCAGTAGCCGTAGGCCGCGAGCGTGATGGTGCCGCCCACGCCGCCGATCAGGCCGAGGGTGTTGAGGACGGAGTCCTTCTCGTCGGGCAGCACGGGCGCCAGGCCGGCCACCGCGTCCCCGAGATGGGGCGTGACCCGGATCGCCAGGTACACCGTGACCAGGAACATGACGCCGACCAGGACCGTCATGACCTTCTCGAAGACGGCGTACTTGTTGAACCAGACGAAGACCAGGCCGACCAGGCCGCAGGCCACGCCCCACCACTTCAGGTCCATCACGTCAGGGAACAGCGCCTGCAGCGGCAGCGCGCTGGACGACATCGCCGCCGCCCCGTACACGAAGCCCCAGACGACGGCGTAGACGCCGAAGAACCAGCTCGTCCAGGCGCCGAGGCTCGCCCAGCCGTCGAAGAGGGTGCGGCCGGTGGACAGGTGCCAGCGGCCGGCGGCCTCGGCGAGGGAGATCTTCACCAGGCAGCCGACGATCGCCGCCCACAGCAGGGTGTAGCCGAAGTTGCTGCCGGCGATGAGCGTGGCCACCAGGTCCCCGGCACCGACACCGGTGGCGGCGACCACGATGCCGGGGCCGATGTGGCGCCAACTCGCCTTGCGCAGCGGGGGATCGGTGGCCTGTGCGTCTGTGGTGTGTCCCGTGGTGTCCGCCATGGGGTCAAGAAAGCGCAAAGGGCACGCCGGGACAAGAGTGCCTGCGGCGATCTCCACCCGATGTGCTCAACCCCGGCCCGGGATCACTCCGCTTCGGCGCCCTCTTCGAAGTACGCGTCGAGGACCGCGTCCAGTTCCGACTCCCACCGGTCGAAGTCCGAGCGGGACTTGGCCTCGATCTCGATCGGGTACCAGCGGCGGTCCGGGGTGTGCACGGTGATCGTGAACCGCTTGCCGAAGCGGGCCGTCTCCGTCTCCACCGCGCCGATCTCGTCCCAGCGGAACTCGCACGCCTGGTCGTCGAGGGAGAGCCGGACGCCCGCGTGGTCGGCGACGATCCGCGCGCGGCGGTCTTCGGCCTCGAAGACGGGGCCGTCGGCGGGGGGTTCGTCCGCGCCGGCGGGCGCCGCCTCGTCCGGTTCCGACGCCTCGGAGTCCGGGGAGGCCGGGGAGGTCTCCTCGGTGTGCGGGTCCTCCGCCTCGGACGTGGGGGCCTCCGCCTCCGCCTCGGCGTCCTGCGCCTTGCCGGACACAGGTGCGGTGATCCCGGGGACGTAGGCCGGGTCGAACCCGGCACCCGTCACGGGCTCGGCCTTCAGGGGCTGGCTGCTCGAACTCATGCGCTGCTCCACAGCGGGCAGTATGGTCGACGTTCCTGTGTCGCACACAGCCAGCCCCTGCATCGTTACACGAAGATGCTCAACACCAGGGCCACCGCGAACCCCGCCAGCGACAGCACCGACTCCAGGACCGTCCAGGACTTCAGCGTGTCCCGTTCGGTGATGCCGAAGTACTTGGCGACCATCCAGCTGCATCCATCAGCGCGCTCCGCGCGCGGGCACCGTCGTTGACGTGCGAGGCGAAGCCGGAACCTCGAAGTAGGCGTTTCGGAGTTCTCTCCCGCCTTTGTCGCGAGAGATTCTCCCCTGGATCGCTCCGGGGAGTTCGACAGCACTCACGTCTGCCTGACGACTGCCCTCCCGGCAGCCGAGGCAAGTACGAGACCTGCCTGGTCGATGTTGCGGCTCGCATTGAAGTCGGCATTGCCCGTCCAGCCGCACTCCGGATTGCGGCATCGGAACCGCGACTGAGACTCGCGGCTGCCAGGGCTCACGACACCGCACTCGGAACAGCGCAGCGACGTTCCCGGCGCTGGAACCTCGACCAGGCAACCGCCACGCTCGGCGACCTTGTACGCCAGCAGTTCGACGGTGCGACCCCATGCCTCACTTGCGATGGCGCGGTTCAGCCCGGACTTCTGCGCCACGTGGACGCCGGGCACCTCGACAGTTCCACTCGCCGATTTGACCATCCGGACGACGTCGAGTTCTTCGACCGACACCAGAGCGTAGTTCTCCGCGATGGCGGAAGTGACCTTGTGCTGCCAGTCCAGGACCCGCCGCTTGGCTCTCGCGCGCAAGTCCCGAATCTGTCCATACACAGCGCTCAGCCTCTTGGAGGCCCGCTCCCCCTGCTTTCTGTACTGCTCCCTGTGCGCTGCCTGCTGCTGGACCCGCAGCAGGCAAGCCTCTTCCCCCTCATCGAGCCACGGACCGTGAACATAAAAAGTGCTGTCGGACAGGGCAAGTGGCACAGCCACGCCCCGGTCGATCCCGACGTGGGGGGCATCCCTCGTGGGCTTGTTGGGCGCTGGCGTCTTGCACTCCGCACGAAAGACGATGTGCCAGCCAAGTGCGTCCTTGATCAGACGGGCTCCGGTGATCCGGCCCGCAGGGCCGCTTCTGGTCACTCCAGGCAGGTCCCTCGTCCACCGGAACCGCACTCTCCCGATTTTCGGAATGTTCACCATGCCCCAACGCCGGTGCACCCTTGCCACGTGCAAGTCACGACCCTGCGGCACGTCCACTGCCGGGACTGCTCGCGCGCGGGACTTGTACGTGGGCGCGCTGGACCTGCCCTCCCAGCAGTTCAGCCAGGAACGCCGGTACGTCTTCAGTACCGCCTGCGCGGCCTGCGCGGGGAGCACAGCGAGCCAGTCGACGTTGGCACGCGCCCAGCGGATCTCACTGTCCATTCGGGAGAACGGCGGCCGCCTCGCTCCGGCGATCGTGAACAGCTCGTGCAGGAGGTTCCACAAGGCCCTCGCGGCATGCGCCTGCTGGTCGAGCTGAGCCTCCTGCGCGGCCGTCAGGTGCAGGCGCGCACGGAAGCCACGGTGGCGTGTCACCAACTCACCCATGCGCCCTCCATCAGTGCCGTTGATCCGATCAACGGCGCTGATGGCAAAAGGTCACGGGTTCGAGATCCGCTCAATCAGCCGAGCACGGCAAGAGCATCGATCTCGATGAGCAGCCCCTGCGGGAGGCCGACGTACACCGTGGTGCGCGCGGGCGGAGCCTGGACGAGCCCTTGCCCATTGAAATACGCGTTGTAGATCTCGTTCATCTCGGCGAAGTGGTCCACGTCGGTGAGGTAGACGCGGATCATCATCACGTCGTCCCAGCTCGCGCCGCCCTCTTCGAGGATCGCCTTGACGTTGGCGAGGGTCTGCAGGGTCTGCTCGCGCAGGGTGGGGCCGGCCGGCGTCGGGGCCTTGCCCTCCTCGGCCGGGAGGAAGCCGACCTGGCCTGCCACCTGGAGGATGTTGCCCTTCTTCACGCCGTGCGAGAACTTCGCCGGCGGGGTGGTGTGGGTCTTGGGGGTGAGGGCGATCTTTTCGGTCATGCGGGGTCCTTCGGGGGGTCCGTCACGGGCGTTCTTCCGGAGTACTCGCCGCTGATGGCGTCCGCGGTACGGCGCACCAGCGGGAGGAGGGTGAGGAGTTCGTCGGCGGTGACGACGACGTTCGGCGCGGACACCGACATCGCGGCGACCACCCGGCCGTCGGCGCCGCGGATGGGGGCGGCGACGCAGTTGATGGACTCCTCGTGGCCACCGAGGTCGGTGGCCCAGCCCTGTTCGCGCACCCGGGCCAGTTCCTTGAGGAAGGCTTCGGGGTTCGGCGTCGAACGGGCCGTGTACAGGGGGTAGTCGAGCTTCTCCGCGACCGCCCGGCGCTCCGCCTCCGGCAGGTCGGCGAGGAGCAGCTTGGCGACGGCGGCGACGGTGATGGCGACGGGCTTGCCGATCCGCGAGTACATGCGCACCGGGTAGCGGCTGTCCACCTTGTCGATGTAGAGGACCTCGCCCTCCTCGTAGACGGCGAGGTGGACGGTGTGTCCGCAGGTCTCGTTGAGGCTCGCGAGGTGGGGGTGGGCGATCTCGCGGATGTCGAGGTTCTCCATCGCCTCCTGGGCGAGGGCGAAGAGGCGGGCGCCGAGCCGGTAGCGCTGGTCGGACTGGCGGTAGACCAGGCCGTGCTCGTGCAGGGTGCGCAGCAGGCGCAGGGCGGTCGACTTGTGGACGCCGAGGCGGTCGGCGACCTGACCGAGATCGGCGGGGCCCTCGGCGAGCAGCGGCAGGATGCTCAGGGCGCGGTCGACGGTCTGGCTCATGGGGCGGGTACCTCCTCCTCGGCCTGCTCGGCTTGCGTCCAGCCGGGGCCGAGTCGAAGTGTCCCCCATGTCCCGTCGTCGACGTCGGCGAGCCGGTCGGCGTGTGCGCGGCTGGGGGGCGCGGTGAGGTCGCCGGGGGTGGTGAGGGCGGCGGCGGCCCAGAGGTGGCCGTGGCGGAGGCGGCTGCGCAGGGGGACGCCGCGCAGGGTGGCGGAGAGGAAACCGGCGGCGAAGGCGTCGCCGGCGCCGGTTGTTGCCACGACGTCGACTCGCGGTGGGCGGACGAGGGTGGCGGTGCCGTCGGCGTCCTCCATGCCGTCGGTGTTCTTGTCGAAGGCGATCGCGCCTCCCTTGCCCAGCTTGACGATCACGAGGGCCGGTTCCGGCAGCGCGTCCACGATGGCGGCGGTGCTGCGCAGCCCCCAGGCGTCGCTTGCCTCGTCGGCACCGACGAACACGATGTCCGCCCTGCGCGCCAGCTCCAGAAGGACCCGTGCGTCCTCGGGGGTCCGGCACAGCCCCGGCCGGTGGTTGACGTCGAAGGAGATCAGGGGCCGGTCCGCACCGGGTGCCGTCAGTGCACGCATCAGGTCCCGGCAGTCGTCCGACAGGGCCGCCGTGATCCCCGACAGGTGCAGGACGCGGGCCGAGCGGGCCGCCGCCAGGTCCACCGTGGAGACGGACATCGCGGAGGCCGCCGAGCCCGCCCGGTAGTAGGCCACCTCGTGCGCGTCCGTGCCGCGGTCGCCGGCCGTGCGGAAGTAGACGCCGGTCGGGCGGTCCGCGTCCCGGTGGACGCCGCTCACGTCGACGCCGTAGGAACCGATCGCCTCGACCAGGTGGTCGCCGAAGCCGTCCGCGCCCACCCGGCTGATCCACCGCACGGAGTGCCCCGCGGCGGCCAGCATGCAGGCGACGTTGGACTCCGCGCCGCCGATGGCCCGCTCGAAGGAGGGGACGTCGGCGAGGCGGCCGGGCCGGGTGGGCAGGAACGTGACCATGGACTCGCCGAGCGCGACGACGTCGACGACGCCGGAAGGCTTACAGGGTCCGCTGGCGGTCACGATCGTCGTAGCTCCTCGGTGAGGGGGCCGGCTTTCGTTGACCCCGCGTTGGCCGAGATGTTAGACAGCGGTAAGCGACATACGCAATGAGCGTTGCAGTAACTGCAACGCACCTGATCAGGGAGGCTCTCATGAGCAGTGACGCTCTCGCCCGACTGGCCGACGAACGGGTCGACCACCGCTTCAAGGGCCTCCCGCCGGACGCGGACGGGCTGACCGTCGGCGAGCTGGCCGCCCAGCGCCGCAACCTGTTCACCGGCGGCTTCGCCACGCCCGTGCTCGCGCTGTCCGCCGAGCGCCTGGAGCACAATCTGCGGCTGATGGAGACCTACGCGGCCCGGCACGGTCTCGCCTTCGCGCCGCACGGCAAGACCTCCATGGCCCCGCAGCTGTTCCAGCGGCAGATCGAGCACGGCGCGTGGGGCATCACGCTGGCCGTCCCGCACCAGGTGCGCGTCGCGCGGGCCTTCGGCATCCGGCGGGTGTTCCTCGCCAACGAGCTGGTCGACCCGGCCGCCCTGCGCTGGATCGCGGCTCAGCAGGACACCGACCCGGACTTCCGCGTCGTCTGCTACGTCGACTCCGTGCGCGGCGTCGAGCTGATGGACGCGGCCCTCGCGGGATCGACGCGCCCGCTGGACGTCGTCGTCGAACTGGCCGCCGGGGACGGGGCGCGCACCGGCGTGCGGACGGAGGCCGAGTGCGCCGCCGTCGCGGACGCGGTGGCGGCCACGCGGACGCTGCGGCTCGTCGGGGTCGCCGGGTACGAGGGCGAGGTGCCGCAGGCCACGCACGAGCGGGTGACGGCGTGGCTGCGGCGGCTGGTGGCGCTGGCCGTGGACTTCGACAAGGCGGGCCGGTTCGCGGGACTGGACGAGATCGTCGTCAGCGCGGGCGGCAGCGCCTGGTTCGACGCGGTCGCCGAGGTGTTCGCCGAGGTCTCCGGCCTGTCCGCACCGGTGCTGAAGCTGCTGCGCTCCGGGGCGTACGTCAGCCACGACGACGGCCACTACCGCCGCCTCACCCCGTTCAACCGGGTGCCCGAGGAGGGCGCGCTGGAGCCGGCGTTCCGGCTGTGGGCGCAGGTCGTCTCCCGCCCCTCCCCCGGGCAGGCGTTCCTCAACGCGGGCAAGCGGGACGCGGCCTACGACCTGGACCTGCCCGTGGCCCAGGTGGTACGCCGGGACGGTGCCGAGTGCGCGGCGGCCGGGATCGAGGTGACCGGCCTGTCCGACCAGCACGCCTGGCTGCGCACCGCCCCCGAGGCGGAGCTGGAGGTCGGGGACTGGGTGGGCCTGGGGCTGTCGCACCCGTGCACGTCGTTCGACAAGTGGCCGCTGATCCCGGTGGCCGAGGCGGACGGCACGGTCGTCGACTACATCCGTACGTTCTTCTAGGGAGGCCGGCGTGGAAGACCTCGTCATCCGGGACGCGGACGTCGTCGACGGCTCCGGCGCCGGCTCCTACCGCGCCGACGTCGTGATCGACGACGGCCGGATCGTGTCCATCGTGAAGGAGGCGGCCGCCGCCGGCTGCCAGCGCCCGAGCGCCATGCGCGAGCTGGGCGCGGAGGGGCTGGTGCTGGCCCCCGGCTTCATCGACATGCACGCCCACAGTGATCTGCAGCTGCTGCGCGACCCGGACCACAGCGCCAAGGCCGCGCAGGGCGTGACGCTGGAGGTGCTGGGCCAGGACGGGCTGTCCTACGCGCCGGTCGACGACCGCACCCTGGAGGAGGTCCGCCGGGCCATCGCCGGCTGGAACGGGTACGGCGACGACATCGACTTCGACTGGCGCTCGGTCGGCGAGTACCTGGACCGGCTGGACCGCGGCATCGCCGTCAACGCCGCCTATCTGATTCCCCAGGGCACCGTGCGGGCGCTGGCCGTCGGCTGGGAGGACCGGCCGGCCACGCCCCAGGAGCTGGACCGGATGCGGCAGTTGGTCGCCGAGGGGATGGAACAGGGGGCCGTGGGGCTGTCGTCGGGGCTGACGTACACACCCGGGATGTACGCCGAGGACGCCGAACTGACCGAACTGTGCCGGGTGGTGGCGCGCTACGGCGGCTACTACTGCCCGCACCACCGCTCCTACGGCGCGGGGGCGCTCCAGGCGTACGCGGAGATGGTGGAGCTGACCCGGCAGGCGGGCTGCGCGCTGCATCTCGCCCACGCCACCATGAACTTCGGCGTGAACAAGGGGCGGGCGCCCGAGCTGCTGGCGCTGCTGGACGACGCGCTGGCCTCGGGCGCGGACATCACGCTGGACACCTACCCGTACACCCCCGGCTGCACCACGCTCGTGGCGCTGCTGCCGAGCTGGGCGAGCGAGGGCGGCCCGGAGGCGGTCCTCAAGCGGCTCGCGGACGACGACACGGCCGAGCGCATCCGCCGCCATCTTGAGGTGGAGGGATCCGACGGCTGCCACGGGGTGCCGGTGGAGTGGGAGACGATCGAGATCTCCGGCGTCGGCGATCCGTCGCTCGCGGAGTACGTCGGCCACACGGTCCGCGCGGCGGCCGGGCGGCGCGGTGAGGAGCCGTGGACCGTGGCCCGCCGGCTGCTGAGTGCCGACCGGCTCGGCACGACGATCCTCCAGCACGTCGGGCACGAGGAGAACGTGCGGGCGATCATGCGGCACCGCGCGCACACCGGCGGCTCGGACGGCATCCTGCGGGGCAGCAAGCCGCATCCGCGGGCCTACGGCACCTTCCCGCACTACCTCGGCCACTACGTCCGTGAGCTGGGCGTGCTGTCGCTGGAGGAGTGCGTCGCGCATCTCACGGGGCGCCCGGCGGCCCGGCTGCGCCTGCCGGACCGGGGTCTGGTCCGGGAGGGCCACCGGGCCGACCTGGTCCTCTTCGACCCGGCGACGGTGGCGGCCGGTTCGACGTACGCCGAGCCGCGCCGGCTGCCGACGGGCATCCCGTACGTGCTGGTCGACGGCCGGTTCGTGATCGAGGACGGGCGGCGCACGGACGTGCTCGCGGGGCGGGCGGTACGCAGGCCGCCCGCCCCGTGAGGGCTACGGCTTGGGCAGCACGCAGCCGCTGCGGCCGAGGTCCAGCTTGTTGTCCAGGCCGAAGCAGGCGGGGATCTGGTAGGTCTCCTCGGCGTAGTTGATGCCCTGGCGGACGGTGACGTTGCCGTTCTGGTCGACCTCGCACGGGTTGTTCTCCGTGCAGCGCTGGCCGTCCTCGTTGCCGGTGTTGTTGACGGCCACCACCTTGCCGGTGGCGGTGTCGATCACGGGCGAGCCGGAGGTGCCGCCGATGGTGTTGCAAGTGGAGGTGTAGCGGACAGAGTCCTTCCAGGTCCAGTCGCCCTCCTTCAGCCGGTACACGAAGCCGTCGATGTTGCAGGAGTAGATCCGCTTCCAGTAACCGGAGACGACCTTGATGGCGGTGCCGGCGACGGGGTGGGTGTCCTGCAGGCTGAGCGCGTTGATCCCGTACGTGCTCCTGATCTGCGCGTAGGTGCGGGTGAGCTGGTAGATCGTGACGTCCGTGTCGGTCATCGTGGAGTAGGCGACCTTGCTGGCCCGCAGGGTGCCGACGCCCCGGCCGGAGGAGTTCAGCAGGGTGAAGGAGCGGGACGAGGGCTGGTCGACGATGACCTCGCCGGGCGCCGGGAAGCCGGTCTCCAGGCAGTGGCCGTTGGTGAGCACGAGTGCGGGGTCGTCGTCCTGGGAGGCCGGGAAGCGGACGACGGAGCCGGAACAGTTGCTGAGCGCGACCGTTCCGGCGAAGTCGACGGCCTTGAGCGTGGGCGGGGCGCTCGTGCTCCGCTCGGGCATCGCGACCGCCGGTGCCGCGCCGGCCCCGGCGATGGCCAGGGCGAACAGGGCGGCGACGAGAGGCTTTCTCATGTGGGGGTCCCCTCTTGCGACGGGGCGACCGGAGTTCTTCCGGCCGCCCGCTGTTTTGTCATGCGCATTGTGATTGGCGGGGCATGAGGGGAACAAGGTGGGGGTTTGAGCCATAGGGGTTTCCCTCCGTGGCTTCGGCGGGGGTTTGAAGGGGGCGGCCACGGAGGGGGGTGGGTGCGAGTGTCGCGCCGGGTGCGGGTGTGTGGGGGCCGGTCGCGCAGTTCCCCGCGCCCCTGGGTGGGTGCAGTGAACCTCGGCCGGACAGGGGCTACTTCGGGTGTTTGGGGCCGCCGGGGCCGTGGCCCGGTCTGCTGGTGGGGGTGGCGGAGGGCTCGGTGGTGGGGGTCGGGGTCGTCGACTCCGGGGGCGTCGGGGTCCGGGCCGGGGTTGTCGTGCCGGGGTCGGTCGGCTTCGTCTGTGACGTCGTCGCGGTCGGCTCGGCGGTCGCAGGGGTGCTGGTGGTGGGCGACGACGGGGGCTGGGGGACCGTGTCCGTCGTTTCCGGCGGTGCCGGCGACGTCGCCTCGTCCTCGTCGTCCGGGGAGCTGTCCGCCGCGGACGGCGCGGGGCTCGGGTCCTGGTGGCCCTCCGTGCCCTCGGAGGGGGAGCCGGAGAAGGAGAACGCCGCGAGCAGCGCCGCGACGGACACGGCGGCCACGGCCCCGCCCGCCACGGCCACCCGGCGCCGGCCGCCCCGCCTGCGCTGCGCACGCCGGGCGGCGGCGCGGGTGCCGGCGCCGCCGGACCGGGTGCCGGACTCCGGTCCGTCACCGGCCGGAGCCGTCCACCCGCCGGGCACGCCGTCGGGCCCGGGGCCCTCCTCCCGGATCGGCGGCAGCTGAGCCGTCTCGTCGTAGGCGTTCTGCCAGCCGTGGGCGGCGGCCGGGTCCGCGTACTGCTCATAGGAGGGAGCGGGTGCGGCGCTCGGGTGATACACGTTCGGCGGCCCCTGCGGCGCGTCGTGCGCCCCGCTCCCGTACTGACCCTGGCTCGACATGAGCGCGAATTCTAGGGACGCAAGAGGCTCCTGGGACAGCCGACGGCGATAAGCGGTCAAATCGCCGCGTCTCACGTGGCGGAAAACACCACCCATGGCGCGTTATGCGGCCGTAAGCTCCTTGACATGCAGGTGATCCAGTCGACCAAGCTCGCCAACGTCTGTTACGAGATCCGGGGCCCGGTTCTCGAAGAGGCCATGCGGCTTGAGGCGGCGGGTCACCGCATCCTCAAGCTGAACACCGGCAACCCGGCCGCCTTCGGCTTCGAGTGCCCGCCGGAGATCCTGGAGGACATCCTCCGCAACGTCTCCACGGCCCACGGGTACGGGGACGCCAAGGGCCTGCTGGCCGCGCGCCGCGCCGTCGTCATGCACAACCAGACCCTCGGCATCGAGACCGACGTCGAGCACGTCTTCATCGGCAACGGCGTCTCCGAGCTGATCGTGATGGCGATGCAGGGGCTGCTGGACGACGGCGACGAGGTGCTCGTGCCGGCGCCGGACTACCCGCTGTGGACGGCCGCCGTGTCCCTGTCCGGCGGCACCGCCGTGCACTACCGGTGCGACGAGCAGTCCGACTGGATGCCCGACCTCGCCGACGTCGAGCGCAAGGTCACCGACCGCACCAAGGCGATCGTCATCATCAACCCCAACAACCCGACGGGCGCCGTCTACGACGAGGCCGTCCTCAAGGGGCTCACCGACATCGCCCGCCGGCACAACCTGCTGGTCTGCTCCGACGAGATCTACGACAAGATCCTCTACGACGGCGCCACGCACACTCCGACCGCCGCCATCGCCCCCGACCTGCTCACGCTCACCTTCAACGGCATGTCCAAGGCGTACCGGGTGGCCGGCTACCGGGTCGGATGGATGTCGATCTCCGGGCCGCGCGCCCACGCCGACTCCTACATCGAGGGCCTGACGATCCTGGCGAACATGCGGCTGTGCGCCAACATGCCAGGCCAGCACGGTGTCGTCGCCGCGCTCAGCGGACGGCAGACGATCAACGACCTCGTACTGCCGGGCGGACGGCTGAAGGAGCAGCTGGACACCGCCTACGAGCTGCTGACGCAGATCCCGGGTGTGACGTGCGTACGGCCGAAGGGGGCGCTGTATCTGTTCCCGCGGCTCGATCCGAAGGTGTTCAAGATCAAGGACGACCGGCGGATGGTCCTGGACCTGCTGCGCCGCGAGAAGATCATGGTGGTGCAGGGCACCGGCTTCAACTGGCCCGAGCCCGACCACTTCCGGGTCGTGACCCTGCCGTCGGTGACGGATCTGCGGGACGCGGTCGGCCGCATCGGGCGCTTCCTGGACGGCTACGGCCAGCCCTGACGCTCACGCTCGGTGTGCACCGGGTCCGTCTTTGTGAGCAACTCAACTTTAGACAGAATCTAAGCTAGGATGGCTTCCTGAAGCACTCAGGAGGCCATCCATGTACGAGCCGATCCGCACCAAGTCGGTCCACAGCACGATGGCCGGCACACCCTCGGAATTCCCCCACCGCTCGCGTGAGGAGGAGCTGGACATCCAGCTCGCGGGCCATCTCGCCGCGCTGCTCGCGGTCACCGACGAGTTGCGCGCCCTGGCACCGTCGACCGGCCTGGACGCCGCCGGCGAACGGCTCGCCCAGCAGGTGGCGCGACTGCGGGGAGGGCGTCCGCCGGTGCGGGCGACCGGCTCCGCCGCTTCGGCCGATGTGACCTCCCTGCACCAGAAGGCGCATGCCCTCGCCGGGCGCGCGCTGGTCGTGGCGGCGTCGCGGGCCGACACGACGGTGGCGATCCTGGCCGCCGAGCAGATGGACGTGCACGCGGCTGCGCTGGAGCCGCGGGAGCTGGCGTCCCGCTAGCCCCTTCGGGGGTCTCTGATCGGCCCCGGTCCGCGTGCCTTGGGAGCGCGCGGGCCGGGAGCCACTTCACTGCGTTGGCTTGCCTTGGGGGCCTCGCCGTGGGGGGTTCTGTTTTCTTGCGGGTGCGGGTGCGTTGTGGCTTGTCGCGCAGTTCCCCGCGCCCCTAGGGGGTCAGATGTCAGCGGGTTACGAAGATCGTTGCCGTTGCCGTTGACTGTTGGTGCAGGGCGTCTCCCGGCCAGGTGACCGTGTATGTGACGTCGCGGCGGGTGCGCGGGAGGTCGTCGATCGTGAACGTGCCGTCCGCGGCCACCGTCACCGAGCTGAGGACGCCGGTGCCGAGGCGGTCGGTGCGTTCCACCTTGAGCACGGCCCGTTCCGGCAGGGCCTTGCCCTGCGCGGTGAACGTACCGGTGATGTGCACACCGCTCGCCTGGCTCGCCTCGGTGGGGGCGGTCAGCGCGATCGACGTGGGGGCCTTGCCGACGGAGACCGTGGTGGTGAGGCCGTCGGCGGGGCGGTGGGTGAGGTCGCCGAGGTAGGAGACCGTGTAGGTGGCCTCGCCGACGAGGTCGGGTTCGTCGAGGACGGTGAAGGTGCCGTCGTCCTTGACGGTGGCGGTGCCCAGGTCGTGGGTGCCGCTCGCGTCGGTGCGGGTCGCCTTCACCTTCAGCGGCTCGCCGGGCGCCGGGCCGTCCCACTCCAGCTTTCCGCGCACGGCGAGCGGCTCGCCGGCGACCGCCTGGGTGGGGCTGTGGGTGAGGCCGCCGGTGAAGCGGACGTCGTACTGGACGGCGGGCGGCTGGATGATGTGCAGCCAGTACTGGCCGCCGGTCGCGCTGCTGGTGACCGCGAACAGCCGGGAGCCGTCGGCCGACCACTCCAGGCCGCGCGGTACGACCCGGTCGCCGTCCTGGCTGCCCTCGAAGGCGAACTCCAGCGGCGCGGTCGAGTCGTCCGGGTCGGCCGGCTGGACCAGCAGGTCGGGGGTGGCGCCGGTGGCCGCCGCGCCCCGGGCGACGTAGGCGCCGTCGCCGCTGAAGGCGACCGCGCTGGCGGTGGCGCCGTCGGGCAGCGCCCGGTAGCCGGTGGCCGCGTCCGACAGGTCGCCGCTGTTCAGCAGCCGGGTGCCGGCGGTGGCGTCGGCCAGGGCGATCTTCGCCCCGTCCGGGGAGACGGCGATGTCCTTGAGGTTCAGCGCGCCGTTGCCGGCGGCGTCGGCGAACCGGCGGGTGGCGCCGCGCACCGGGGTGGCGCCGCTGCCGTCGAAGACGCTGACGAACGGATCGGGCGCCGCGCTGTTGAGCGACTGACCCATCACGAAGGTGTCGTTCGGCCCGCCCTCCAGCAGCAGCTTGCCGGTGTCGTTCCAGCCGGTGCGCTGCCAGGCGCCGTCGGTGAGGGTGTCCAGGTGGGACGTCACGGTGTCGCACTGCGCGGGGTAGTCCGTGTAGGGCGAGGTGAAGTACGGCTTGCCGCCCGCGACGACGACCTCGCGCCCGCACTGGTCGGCGGCCGCGGTCGTGACGGTCTTGAGGGTGAGCGTGGCGGTGTCGTAGGCGAAGATCCGGTAGCGCTCGCCGACGTACAGGGTGCTCGCGTCGGCGCTGAGCGCCAGACCGGAGACGTGGTAGGACAGCGCGATGGTGGAGACGCGCTCGCCCTGGAAGGTGTAGACGGCGATCTGCCCGGTGTTGTAGCTGGAGCCGACGTTGGCGTCGGCGAGGAAGACGCGCTGGTGGACGTTGTCGACGGCCAGCGCCGAGTACGAGGTGAACGGCAGCTTGGCCACGCTGTCGGACGCGGCCGCGTGCGCGGCGGGCGCCACGGCGACGGTGAGGCCGCCGGCGGCGAGTACGGCGGCCAGGGCCGTGGCCGCGAGCCGTCCGGTGCGATGTGCTCTCTTCAACTGTGCCCCCCACAGAGTGAATTGAGCGCCTCACCGAGCCGGGTGAGGCGCCTGCGGGTCCATGAAACGCGGTGAAGATCGTGTGGGCAAGCGAGTTCGGGAAAGAGGCGGGCCCCGCACACCGAGGTGCGGGGCCCGCCTGCGAGGGGATGGGTCAGGGGCAGCTGATGCGGGTGTCGCCCGTGTCGGTGGTGCAGGTGTCGAAGTCGGGACCGCCGTTGGCCGTGTCGTTGGCGCTCACGCCGTCGGCGGTGTTGACCCGGTCGGCGCCGGAGTTGCCGTAGACGTTGTCGTTGCCGGGGCCGCCGTACAGCGTGTCGCTGCCGGTGCCGCCGTCGATGAAGTCGTTGCCGTAGTCGCCGTAGACGGTGTCCGTGCCGCCGCTGGAGCGAATCGTGTCGTTGCCGCCGAGGCCACAGATCACGTCGTTGCCGAAGGTCCCGTTGAGCGTGTCGGCGCCGCTGGTGCCGACGATCGTGCAGCCCCGGGTGTTGGCCACACCGGTCGTCGCCGTGGCGGCGTTGTTGCCGGTGTTCGGGTCGCTCTGGGTGGCGGTGACCCGGGCGGTGTCCGTGAGCGTGCCGGTGGCGCGGGGCTCGGCGACCACGGTGACCGTGGCGCTCGCGCCCGGCGCCAGCGAGTTCAGCGCGCAGGTGGCGGTGGTGGCGGTGATGGTGCAGCTGCCCTGCCCGGTCGTCGCCGACACGAGCGTGGCGCCGGCGCCGGAGAGGGTGTCGGTCAGCGTCACCCCGGTGGCCGTCGCGGTGGAGGTCGACGCGTTGGTCACCTGCACGGTGTACGTGGCCCGGTTGCCCAGGGTGAGCGACGTCGGCCCCGTCTTGGTCACCGACAGATCGGCGCTCGCCGGGGGCGGCGGGGGCGGGGTGGTGCCACCGCCCTGGTAGCGGGCCAGCGCGAAGTCGTTGTTCGCCCCGCCCTGGCCGGCGGCGACGATCCGGCCCGAGGAGTCGAGCGTCACGCCGCGCGCGGTGTCGCTGCCGCCGAAGTCGGTGACCACCAGGCCGCCGGTGCCGAAGCCGCTGTCGGGGCCGCCGTCGGGGTTGTAGCGCAGGATGCCGAAGTTGCCGCCGCTGGTGCCGCCGGCGACGACGATCCGGCCGTCCGGCTGGAGCGTCACGTCGTTGGCGTTGCCGCCGGGCGTGACGACCCGGCCGTCGCCGTCGAAGCTCGTGTCCAGGCTGCCGTTGCTCAGGTAGCGGGCGAGCGCGTACCGGTCGTCGCTGTTGCCGGCCGCGACGATCCTGCCGTCGGGCTGGACCGCCAGCGACTCCACGTGGTCGTAGCCGCCGAAGTCGGTCCGCACGATGCCGTTGCTGCCGAACCCGGTGTCCAGGCTGCCGTTGCTGTTGAGGCGGGTCAGGTAGAAGTCGAAGCGGGTCGTCCCGACCTCGCCCCCGACGACGATCTTCCCGTCGGGTTGCAGGGCCAGGGCGCGACCGTCGCCGCCCTCCTCCAGCGACTGCGGCGACGGGTCGGCGACCGCCACGCCGTCGCCGTCGAAGGAGGTGTCCGGACTGCCGTCGGGGTTGTAGCGCGCCACCACCGCGTTGCCCCCGCTGTAGCCGGCGGCGACGATCCGGTCGCTGGAGTCGATCGCCACGTCGAGTGCCTCGGTGGGCCCGGGGATGTTGTCGGCCAGTACGATGCCGTCCCCGCCGAAGCCGGTGTCCAGGCTGCCGTCGCTGTTGTAGCGGGCGACCACGAACCAGCAGCAGTTCTCGAAGTCCCGCCAGGCGGTGCCCACCACGACGATCTTGCCGTCGCGCTGGATCGCCACGCCGCCCGCGTAGTCGTCGAGGAACTCGGGGGCCACGACGGTGGTCACCCGGCCGTCGCCGCCGAAGGACGGGTCCAGGGAACCGTCGGGGTTGTGCCGGCTCAGCGCGAAGTCGGAGTCCCCGTTGGGATTGGTCGCGCCACCCACCGTGACGATCTTGCCGTCGCCCTGCAGGGCCAGCTCGTTGCCGTAGTCGTAGCCGCCGAAGTCGGTGAGGACCCGGCCGTCCCCGTCGAAGGAGGGGTCCAGGTCGCCGGGCGCGGCGACCGCGATCCCCGGCAGGGCCAGCAGGAGCGCCAGCACGCCCGCGGCGACGGTCCCGGCGCGGGCCGGGAGGGACCGGCGGCGCCGCTCGCTGTGTCGGCGCCACGCCGAGCGCAGATGAGAGGTGAGCATGCGCGACACAGTGGCGTGAGTCGCACACGATTTCGCCCGGCACGAGCCGCGTTGCGCTCACCGGACCTGAGAAACCACTCCTGTAGGTGAGCATGCGCGCGGCGGGCCGGGGAAACAGCGAGGGCCTGCCGTCACCACCGGCGTCGGGGCGGACGGGGCGGTGACGGCAGGCCCGGGGCCGCGCACGCCGTTGTGCGCTGCCTCGCCGGTCTGCTCCGCGGCCGGCCGTGACGATGCAGATGGTCAGGGCACAGTCGGTTCAACCGACCGCGGGGTTTGCGGGGGCGGGATCAGCCCAGGCGCTCGACGAGCGCGCGGTACTGGTCCCACAGCTCCTTCGGGGTGTGGTCGCCGAAGGTGTTCAGGTGCTCGGGGACCAGGGCGGCCTCCTCGCGCCAGACCTCCTTGTCCACGGTGAGCAGGAAGTCCAGGTCCTTGTCGGCCAGGTCCAGGCCGTCGGTGTCCAGGGCGTCCTTGGTCGGCAGGATGCCGATCGGCGTCTCGACGCCCTCGGCCTTGCCCTCCAGGCGCTCCACGATCCACTTCAGGACGCGGGAGTTCTCGCCGAAGCCGGGCCAGACGAACTTGCCCTCGTCGTTCTTGCGGAACCAGTTGACGTAGTAGATCTTCGGCAGCTTGGACTGGTCCTTGTCCTTGGCCACGTCGACCCAGTGGGCCATGTAGTCGCCCATGTTGTAGCCGCAGAACGGCAGCATCGCGAACGGGTCGCGGCGCAGCTCGCCGACCTTGCCCTCGGCGGCGGCGGTCTTCTCGGAGGCCACGTTGGCGCCGAGGAAGACGCCGTGGTTCCAGTCGAAGGACTCCGTGACCAGCGGCACGGCGCTGGCGCGGCGGCCGCCGAAGAGGATCGCGGAGATCGGCACGCCCTTGGGGTCCTCCCACTCGGGCGCGATGATCGGGCACTGCGAGGCGGGGACGGTGAAGCGGGCGTTGGGGTGGGCGGCCGGGGTGTCGGACTCCGGCGTCCAGTCGTTGCCCTTCCAGTCGGTGAGGTGGGCCGGGAGCTCCTCGGTCATGCCCTCCCACCACACGTCGCCGTCGTCGGTGAGCGCGACGTTGGTGAAGACGGCGTTGCCCCACAGGGTCTTCATGGCGTTGGCGTTGGTGTGCTCGCCGGTGCCGGGCGCGACGCCGAAGAAGCCGGCCTCGGGGTTGATCGCGTACAGGCGGCCGTCCTCGCCGAAGCGCATCCAGGCGATGTCGTCGCCGATGGTCTCCACGGTCCAGCCGGAGATCGTGGGCTCCAGCATGGCGAGGTTGGTCTTGCCGCAGGCGCTCGGGAAGGCGGCGGCGACGTACTTGGACTCGCCCTGCGGCGGGGTGAGCTTGAGGATCAGCATGTGCTCGGCGAGCCAGCCCTCGTCACGGGCCATGACGGAGGCGATGCGCAGGGCGTAGCACTTCTTGCCGAGCAGGGCGTTGCCGCCGTAGCCGGAGCCGTAGGACCAGATCTCGCGGTCCTCGGGGAAGTGCGAGATGTACTTGGTGGAGTTGCAGGGCCACGGAACGTCCTCCTGGCCCTCCTCCAGCGGGGCGCCCAGGGTGTGGACGGCCTTGACGAAGAAGCCCTCGGAGCCCAGCTCCTCCAGGACCGGCTGGCCCATGCGGGTCATGGTGCGCATGGAGACGGCGACGTAGGCGGAGTCGGTGATCTCGACGCCGATCGCGGACAGCGGGGAGCCGAGCGGGCCCATGCAGAAGGGCACGACGTACATGGTGCGGCCGCGCATGGAGCCGCGGAACAGGCCCTTCTCACCGCTGAAGATCTCCCGCATCTCGGCGGGGTCCTTCCAGTGGTTGGTCGGGCCGGCGTCCTCCTCCTTCTCGGAGCAGATGAAGGTCCGGTCCTCGACGCGCGCGACGTCGGTCGGGTCGGAGGCCGCGTAGTAGCTGTTCGGGCGCTTGATCGGGTCGAGTTTCCGGAAGGTGCCCTTGGCGACGAGCTCCTCGCAGAGGCGCTCGTACTCGGCCTCGGACCCGTCACACCAGACCACGTTGTCCGGCTGCGTCAGTTCGGCGATCTCGTTGACCCACGAGATCAGTTCCTGATGGTCGGTGGGGACGCTGGAAGCCGAGTTGTCGCGCGCCACGGTTGCTCCTAAGTGAGGGATTTTGTCCTTGTGGCCCCGTGGGGGCTGCGACCCGGACGCTTGAGTGATGCTCATCCGGTGCCGACCGCACTCATTTGATCGTATCCGACACGTGTGCCCATATGTCCAGGGGGCCTCACAGGTGAGCGACGTGAGGAAGGCCACGGTTTCCAGGCGGGTTTACGTTCTCTTTGTGTGCGTCTTGGATTAACCTGAAGGTCTTTTTACGCAGAACGGCCCAGAGTGCCGCGCTGACGCGCGACTTACGGTCGCGTAGGTACCATGCGGGCCATGACTGCGTCTGCCTCCGACGCGCCCACGGACACGCAGGCTGCCGGCCGCGGTCCCGCAGCGCCCTCCGTGCCCTCGATGGCACACCAGTTCGCACACTCGCTCGCTCAGCCGCTCAAGCCCAAGCTGCGCGGCTGGCTGCACCTCGGCATGTTCCCGGCCGCGCTGATCTCCGGGCTGATCCTCACCGCCCTGGCCGACTCCCCACGCGGCCGCATCGCCTGCGGGATCTACGCGCTGACCGCCTGCCTGCTGTTCGGCGTGAGCGCGCTCTACCACCGGGGCAACTGGAGCCCGCGCATGGACGGCCTCCTGCGCCGCCTGGACCACGCCAACATCTTCCTGATCATCGCGGGCACCTACACCCCGCTCACCCTGCTGCTCCTGCCCGGCGCCAAGGGCCAGTGGCTGCTGTGGGGCATCTGGGCCGCCGCCGCGGCCGGGATCGTCTTCCGCGTCTTCTGGGTCGGCGCCCCGCGCTGGCTGTACACGCCCTGCTACATCGCGATGGGCTGGGCCGCCGTGTTCTTCCTGCCGGACTTCATGCGGGCCGGCGGCATCGCGGTGCTGGTCCTGGTCGTCGTCGGCGGGGTGCTCTACAGCGCGGGCGGCGTGATCTACGGCATCAAGCGCCCCAACCCCTCCCCGCGCTGGTTCGGCTTCCACGAGGTGTTCCACTCGTTCACGCTGGCCGCGTTCATCACCCACTACGTCGGGATCTCCCTGGTGGCCTACCAGCACGCGTGAGCGCCCCCGGCGCATCAAGGGCCACGGCTTGCGAGCCGTGGCCCTTTTCCTTGTCCGCGCGAGCGGCCGTGCCATCCTTGAGCAGGTGAACACACCCGAGATCCACGTCGAGTTCGACCCCGAACTGCACCTGTTCGTCCCGCAGGCGCGGCGGCGCGGAGCCGCCCCCGCCGCCGTCGACGGCGTCTCGACGCTCGGCCATGTCGTCGAGTCCCTCGGCGTGCCGCTCACCGAGGTCGGCGGCCTGGTCGTGAACGGGCGCGAGGAGCCGGTGTCGTACGTCCCCGCGGCGGGCGACCGGGTGACGGTACGGGCCGTGGAGCGGCCCCAGCGGGTCCCCGGCGCCCCGCTGCGCTTCCTGCTCGACGTGCACCTGGGCACCCTCGCCCGCCGGCTGCGCCTGCTCGGCGTGGACACGGCCTACGAGTCCACCGACATCGGCGACCCGGCACTCGCCGCCCGCTCCGCCGCCGAGCGGCGGGTGATGCTCAGCCGCGACCGGGGCCTGCTGCGCCGCCGCGAGCTGTGGGCCGGTGGCTACGTCTACAGCACCCGCCCCGACGACCAGCTGCGCGACGTCCTGGACCGCTTCCGCCCCGAGCTGCGGCCCTGGAGCCGCTGCACGGCCTGCAACGGCCTGCTGCGCGAGGCGACCAAGGACGAGGTCGCCGACCAGCTGGAGCAGGGCACCCATCGCACCTACGACGTGTTCGCGCAGTGCCGGGAGTGCGGGCGTGCCTACTGGAAGGGCGCCCACCACGAGCAGCTGGAGGCCATCGTGGAGCGCGCCCTGGCGGAGTTCAGCCACAGCTGAGGCGGCGTCACGCGCGCGTGCGCGCCCGCCCCCTGGCCGTACGGCGGCCGCGACGCGGCAGGTACACCAGCGCCTCGGTCCCCAGGAAGCGCAGTACGAACGTCGTGACCAGGGCGAGCGCGGTCGCGGCCAGCGCGCCCATCCCTAGGTGGCGTACGAACAGAGCGATGAGCGGGATGCGCAGCACCAGGTCGGCGTTGGCCAGGAGCGCGAACCGGCCGAGCCGGTCCCACCAGCGGCGGTGTCCACGCCGGTCGCGGAACAGCAGCTGCTCGATCAGCAGGAAGTTCCAGGCCACACCGAACTGGTTGGCGATGATCTCGGCCGGCACGTAGTGGACGCCGAGGGCGGTCAGCGCCCACAGCCCGGCCAGGTTGGGCACGAAGCCGCTCGCCCCGATCAGCCCGAAGCCGATCATGCGGGCGACGGGCGCGTCGGCGCGCAGTCCGGCGAGGTGGCGCAGGAAGCGCAGGCCCTCGCGGGCGGTCGACTTGGACCGGCCGGCGTAGCGCTCCTCGAAGACGAACGGCACCTCGGCGACCGGGTGGGGGCGGCTGCGCACGGCGAGTTCGATGAGGATCTTGTAGCCGAGCGGTTTGAGGACGTCGGCGGTGACGGACTCGCGGCGGATGGCGAAGAAGCCGCTCATCGGGTCGCTGATGCCGCGCAGCCGGCGCGGGAACAGCCCCTTGGCGAGCCAGGTCGAGGCGCGGGAGACGGCGATCCGGTAGCCGCCGGCCAGTCCGGCGCGGCTGCCGCCGTCGGTGTAGCGGGAGGCGACGACGAGTTCGGCGCCGGTGCGCTCGCCGGTGGCGACCAGTTCGGGCACGAGCTGCGGAGGGTGCTGGCAGTCGCCGTCCATGACGACGATCCAGTCCGAGCCGGCCGCCTTGATGCCCTCCACGACGGCGCCGCCGAGCCCGCCTTCGGGTTCGTCGCGGTGGAGCACGGTGACCGGGAAGGGGCAGTCCTTCGCCGCGTCGGAGATCACCTGCGGGGTGTCGTCGGTGGAGTCGTCCACGAAGAGGACCTCGCAGGGCAGCCGGGCGGGCACCGACTCGGTGATGCGGTGCAGCAGCTGCCGTACGTTCGCCGACTCGTTGAAGGTCGGTACGACGATGGTGACCGCGCCCGGCTCGGGCAGCTCGGCGGCGCCGAGGTCCGGGACGGGCGCGGTGTACTCGTGGCTCATCGGACGCCTCCCGGGGTCGTCGTGTGGATGCGGCGGACCGGCTGGGCGGCGGTGAGGACGCACATCGGCAACGAATCCCCGTAACCCCTGCCGCGACGATGGTCACTTCCGTCGCGCGAATGCCACCGACGCTAAGGCCGAACCGTGAAGCACACGCGCCCTACTGGTGAAGAGCGAGTTTCCTCACAGGGAGAAGCTGGGGTGAACGCCGGGGCGGCGGGAGGCGTTACGGGGGTTCGGGGTTCGGGGGTTCGGGGGTTCGGGGGTTCGGGGGTTCGGGGGTTCGGGGGTTCGGGGGAGGTTATGGGGTCGGCTTCCGGTGGGGGGCTGCGTGGGGCTGGTGCCGTGGGGGCGTCCGCACCGGCGGCACGCTGCCGGCCCTGGGGTGGCACCCGGCCCCGTTTCGGGGGAGCATCCCGCCCTTGCCGGATGGGGCGACCCGCCCTGCGACGACGGCGCACGCCTCGTCGGCCCGGTGACCCGCCCTGCCGAAGGGCGGGTTCCGTGGGTTCGGTCCGCCGGGGCGTGCGCCGCCCGAAAAGCGGCACCCCGCCCCTGCCCGCGGTCAGCCGCGCAGCGTCTGGCGGAGGTGGGCCGGGTCCGTGGTGGGGGCGTCGCAGGTGAAGTTTCGGCAGACGTAGGCCGTGGGGGCGTCCGAGCGCAGGGGGCGGTCGGCGAGCAGGGGGAACTCGTCGCTGTCCGGGGTGCCGTAGGCGACGACCGCGCCGGGGGCGGTGCCGAGGAGGGCGGTGCGGTGCAGGGTGCGGGCGGCCGGGTCGTCCGTCGACGCGCCGACGACCGCCACCTCGCGCGGGCCGTCGAGGCGGGCCTCGGCGACGGCGAGCCCCCAGCCGATGAAGCGCGGCACGCGCGGGCCGAGCGCCTTGACCACCCCGAGCGCCTTCTCGGCGGCGCTGCGGTGCGGCTCGGAGCCGGTGTGGGCGGCGTAGCTCAGCAGGGCGCCCGCGGCGGCGGTCCAGCCGGAGGGGGTCGCGTTGTCCGTCGGGTCCTGCGGCCGGCGGATCAGCCGCTCGGCGTCGGCCGCCGTGTCGTAGAGGGAACCGGAGTCGGGGTCGATGAAGCGGGCCAGGACGTGGTCGAGGAGGAAGCCGGCGAAGTCCAGCCAGACGCCCTCGCCGGTGACGGACGCGAGCGCCAGGAAGCCCTCGGCGACGTCGGCGTAGTCCTCCAGTACGCCGCTGTGGGCGCCGGCCTGCCCGTCCTTGCTGGTGCGGCCCAGCCGGGCGTGGTCGTCCAGGTGCAGCCGGACCAGCAGGTCGGCGGCGCCGAGGGCGGCGTCGATCAGGTCGGGCCGGTCGAAGTAGGCGCCGGTCTCGGCGAGCGCGGCGATGGCGAGCCCGTTCCAGGCGGCGACGACCTTGTCGTCCCGGCCGGGGGCGGGCCGCCCGGCGCGGGCGTCGAGCAGCCGCTGCCTGATGCCGTCGATCCGCCCGGCGTCGAACACGCCCTCCGTCTGCGGGAGTTGCAGGACGGAGGCGCCCTCCTCGAAGGTGCCCTCCTCGGTCACCCCGAAGTACTGGGCGGCGAGGTCGGCGTCGTCCTCGCCGAGCACCTCGCGCAGCTGCTGAGGCGTCCACACGTAGTACGCGCCCTCGACGTGCCTGCCGGTGCCGTCGTCGCTGTCGGCGTCCAGCGCGGAGGCGAACCCGCCCTCGGCGGTGCGCAGTTCGCGGACCATGAAGTCGGCCGTCTCCAGCGCGACCCGCCGGGCGAGCTCCGAGCCGGTGGACCGCCACAGATGCGCATAGACACGGCACAAAAGGGCGTTATCGTACAACATCTTCTCAAAGTGGGGTACGACCCAGTCCCGGTCCACGGAGTAGCGCGCGAAGCCGCCGCCGAGCTGGTCGTAGATCCCGCCCCGGGCCATCCGCTCGCAGGTGTCCTGCGCCATCTGCAGCGCACCCTCGGAACCGGTGCGGGCGTGGTGGCGCAGCAGGAACTCCAGCACCATGGACGGCGGGAACTTCGGCGCCCCGCCGAACCCGCCGCGCTGCGGGTCGTACTCCCGGGTGAGCCCGAGCAGGGCCTGCCCCAGCTCCTGCTCGCCGGGCGCGGCCACCTCGTCGTAGGCGATCTCCCGCGCGGACAGGTCGCGGACGATCTTCCCGGCGACCTCGGCGACCTCCTCGCGCCGGTCGGTCCACGCCTGGTGGACCCCCTCCAGCACCTGCCGGAAGGACGGCATGCCGTGCCGGGGCGCGGGCGGGAAGTAGGTGCCGAAGTAGAACGGCTCGGCGTCGGGCGTGAGGAACACCGTCATGGGCCAGCCGCCCTGCCCGGTGGCCGCCTGCACGGCCTCCATGTAGACGGCGTCCACATCGGGGCGTTCCTCGCGGTCGACCTTGACGCTGACGAAGTGCTCGTTCAGGTAGTCCGCGGTGTCCTGGTCCTCGAACGACTCGTGCGCCATGACGTGGCACCAGTGGCAGCTGCTGTATCCGACGCTCAGCAGCACCGGCACACCCCGCTCGCGCGCCTCCTCGAAGGCCTCGGCGGCCCAGGGCCACCAGTCGACCGGGTTGTCGGCGTGCTGGAGGAGGTACGGGGACGTCTCATGCGCCAGTCGGTTCGGCATGGTCTCCATCCTGCCGCAGTACCCCGGGCGGGCGCGCATCACGACTCCCCCGCCGTATCGCGCGGCCCACCCGAGGGGCGGTCGTGCACATGCCAACCGATACGGGAAGGCGGACGTCAGCCGCCCGCGTGTGCCCCGGCGCGGCCCGCCCGCCCGCCGCGTGATCAGCACCGCCCCTCGCGCTCGCGGCCGGGGCGAAGGACACTCGTGGGCAAGGGAGTTGCCTACGGAGGGGGACGAGGCGTGCTGAGCAACCATCGGGCGGAGGCCGAGCGGCTCCTGGCACGGGCCGTGGAGGAGGAGGTACGCCGGTCCGGCGGGCAGATCGACGGGCAGGTGCTGCTCGGACGGGCCCGCGCCGAGCTGGACACCATCGCGCGGACGTCCGCCGAGGAGTACCGGGCCTACACCCGGGCACTGGAGGAGGCCGAGGCCGGACGCACCGGCCTGAGACAGCGCTACGCCCAGCAGGGCGGCACAACTCCCCTGCTGGTGGCGGCCGTCGCCGCCGTCGCCGCCACGGCCGCCGACCTCGCCCTGGGCACCGGCGCCGGCACCGCCGTCGGCGCCGGGGTGACGGCCGGCGTGGCGGGCGCGGCGGCCACCGTGGTGAAGGCGCTCGGCACGCACCTGCCCGCCGCCCACCACCGCGCCGGCGCCGCGAGCCAGCCCGGCGGACCGGAACAGCTGCGGCTGCAGTGGCTGACGGCACTGGAGGTGCGCGGCATCCGCCCGTTCCTGGACCAGCAGCGGGTGCTGGCCGCCTCCACCGGTCCGGTCGGCAAGCAGAAGGGGCCGCAGCTGCGCGGCGCGGACAAGAGCGCGGCGGCCCGGGGGCGCACCGCGCTGGAGCAGTCGTTCGGCCAACTCCCGGAGGCGGACGGCCCCTTCGCGGGGCGCCGGGCCGAGCTGGCCAGGATCCGGCAGTGGGTGCAGGCGGCCCGCGCCGCCACCCGCACCGAGCCGACCGTCGTCGTCCTGCACGGAGAGCCCGGCAGCGGCCGCACCACGCTCGCGGTGCGCGCCGCGCACGATGTGCGGGACCACTTCCGCGGGGCGTGCGTGGTCGACCTGCGCGGGGACAGCCCGGGCGAGCCGCCGCTGTCCACCCGCGACGCCCTGCTGCATCTGCTCAACCGGCTCGGCGCACCCCGCGAGCAGCTGCTCTTCCGTGAGCGCTCCTCCCCCGACCAGCAGGTCAAACGGCTCGGTGAGCTGTACCGCCGGCATCTGGCCGGGGTGGCGGTCACCGTGATCCTGGACGACGCGAGCGACCCCGCCCAGGTGCGCGCCCTGATCCCGGAGCGCTCCGACAGCCTCGTCCTGGTCACCGCCCGCACGCCGCTCGCCCTGCCCGACGACCTCGACGCCCGCGTGCACCACCTCCCCGTCGAGGCGCTGGACGCGGCCGGCGCGGAGGAGCTGCTGAGCGCCGCCGCCGAGGACAGCTCGGGACCGTACGACGCCGAGTCCACCGAACGCGTCCGCGAGCTGTGCGGGGCGCTGCCGCTCGCGCTGCGCATCGCGGGCTCGGCGCTCGGCCCGCGCTCCCCCCGGCAGCTGGCGGGCGACCTCGGCGCGTACGGCCCGGTCGAGCCGGTCGAGCGGGCCCTGTGGCTGCGCTACACCGACCAGGGCGAGCAGCCGCGCCGGCTGCTGCGCCGTCTGGCGCTGGCCGGACGCGCCTCCCTCGGCGCGGCGGCGGCCGCCGCCCTGCTGTCCACCGACCGCGCGGAGGCCGCCCGGCATCTGACCACGCTCGCCCGGGCGGGCCTGATCGACCATGTGCGCGGCAGCCGCTACCGGCTGCACGACCTGGTGCGCTCCTTCGCGCAGGCCCGCCTGCTGGACGAGGAGGACCCCGCCGAGCGCACGGCCGCGCAGGAACGGCTGATTCTCAGCTATGCCGACCTCGCGGACTCGGTGCTGCGGCTGGTCGACGGCAACGTCTCCACCCGCTCGGACCGGTTCAGCCCGCACGGCTTCACCTCGCTGGACGAGGCGCTGCGCTGGCTGGACGACGAGTCCAGCTTCATCACCGCCACGCTGCGGCACGCCGAGGGCGTCGACCAGCGGGCGGTGCTGAACCTGCTGGGCGCGCTGTGCGACTACTGCCTGCTGCGCGGCGACCTGTACCGGCTGGGCGAGATCAGCGAGCTGGCGCAGAGCGTCGACCAGGGGTTGCTGATCCGCTCGGTGCAGTGGCGCACCGGCATCGCGGCCCGCCAGCTCGGCGAGCTGGACAAGGCGCGCACCACGCTGACGTCCGTGGTCGACCTGTACCGGCAGGCCCACCACGACGCGGGCGCCGCGCGCGCCCTGTGCTCGCTGGGCATCACCCTGCACCACCAGGGCAGCCTCACCGAGGCCGCCGCCAAGCTGCGCGAGGCGCTGGACCTGCAGGCGGCACCGGAGCTGGCCACCGACCGGGCCTGGACGATGCACGCGCTGGCCGCCGTCGAACGCGACCGGGGCCGGCCCGCCGAGGCCCTCGCCCTGCTGGAGGAGTCCCTGGTCCTGCACCGCGAGGGCGGCTCGGTGCACGGCGAGGCGTGGGCGCACTTCCAGCTCGGCCAGCTGGGGCTGCGCATGGGTGACGTACCGCGCGCCGACGGCGATCTGCGCCGGGCGCTGGAGCTGTACGGCCGGACCCGTGACGCGCGCGGCGAGGCGTGGGCGATGACCCAGCTGGCCCGCGCCCGGCTCGTCGACGGGGACGCCGCCGAGGCCGTGGACGCGCTGCGCCGGGCCGCCTCACGGCACCGGGAGAACGAGGACGCGCGCGGTGAGGCGTGGACGCTGTACTACCTGGGCCAGGCCCTGGAGGAGACCGGCGACCTCGACCGGGCGGTGCGCGAGCTGGAGCGGGCCCGGACGATGTTCTCCCGGATGCGGGACGTGTACGGCCTGGCCTGCGCCCGGCACCACTCGGCGCGGGTCACCCGGGACCAGCGGGCGGCGCAGACCGGCAGCCTGCGCAACTCCGGGTTCGCCCGGCAGCTGCTGGTGGACGCCCGCGCCGACTTCCAGCGCATCGGCGTCGCCCACGGCGAGGCGTGGACCTGCCTGGAACTGGCCGTGGTGGACGCGGGCAACGCGCGCACCCCGCAGGCGCTGGCGCTGTGCGACGAGGCCGCCGGCCTGTTCGCCTCCTACGGCGACCGGCGCGGCGAGGACTGGGCGCGCTTCCTGCGCTGCACCCTGCTGCCGTACGCGGCGCCCGGCGGCGTGGAGGTGGGCACGGCGGTGGCGCAGGAGGAGCTGGCCCAGCTGGCCCGCGCCTCCCACCCCGCACGGGACGAGAAGCTCGGCGACTACCTGGAGGCGTTCCAGCTGCTGCTGGAGCGGGGCGTCACCCTGGAGGCGGGCTGGCAGGCCTGGCGTCTGGGCATGACGCCGGACCGCCACGCCCGGGAGGTGATGGGGGTGACGGTCCCGGCCCACGGCTGAACCGCCGGCCGGACCGGCACCGGCCTGCCCCGTACGAGGCGGGCCGGCACCCGGGGCCGGCACCCGGCCGCAGCGGGCCGGGGCCGGTCAGCCCTGCGGGGCTCGGCCTCCGGTCAGCCCTGTTGGGGCTTGGCCTGGCGGGAGGCCCGGCCCTTGCCCTTCGGCCCGCCGGCGTCCGCCTCCGGGTCGGCGGGCTCCTGGAAGTCGACCTTGCCCATGTGCTTGTTCATGGACTTCATCAGGGCCCACACCGCCAGGGCCATCGCCGCGAAGACGATGAAGCCGAGGACGCCGGGGGTCACCTTGTCCTTGTCGAAGCTGTCGGCGGCGACGGGGAGAAGGTGCGTCACGGCCAGGCTCACGCTTGCGCTCATGTCAGGCATTGTCGCGGATGCCCGCAAAGAGGTCGTCCTCGGGGAGGGAGGTATCGACGAGCGACTTCGCCAGCTCGTACTCCTCCGTCGGCCAGACCTCCTTCTGCAGCTCCAGCGGCACCCGGAACCAGCCACCGTCCGGGTCGATCTGCGTACGGTGCGCGATGAGCGCCTTGTCGCGGATCTCGAAGAAGTCGGCGCACGGGATGTGCGTGGTCAGCGTGCGCTCGGGCCGGTCCGACTCGTCCCACCGCTTGAGCCACTCGCCGTAGGGGGACTCCAGCCCCCGGTCGAGGAGCGCCTTGTGCAGCGCCTCGGTCCGCTGCCGGTTGAAGCCCTGGTTGTAGTACAGCTTCAGCGGCTGGTAGGCCGGGCCGTACTCGGCCTCGGGGAACTTCTCGGTGTCCGCCGCGCCCTCGAACGCCACCATCGAGATCTTGTGCGTCATGATGTGGTCGGGGTGCGGGTAGCCGCCGTTCTCGTCGTAGGTGGTGATCACCTGCGGACGGAAGGAGCGGATCTGCTTCACCAGCTCCCCGGCCGCGTGGTCCACGTCCTCCAGCGCGAAGCAGCCCTCCGGCAGCGGCGGCAGCGGGTCGCCCTCGGGCAGCCCGGAGTCGACGAAGCCGAGCCACTCCTGCTTCACGCCGAGGATCTCGCGGGCCTCGTCCATCTCCTTGCGGCGGACCTCGTGGATGTTCTCCTCGATGTACTTGTCGCCCTGGAGCTTGGGGTTGAGGATGGAGCCGCGCTCCCCACCCGTGCAGGTCACGACCAGCACGTCCACCCCCTCCGACACGTACTTGGCCATGGTGGCCGCGCCCTTGCTCGACTCGTCGTCGGGATGGGCGTGCACGGCCATCAGTCGCAGCTGGTCAGTCAAGACTCAATCCTCGGTTAAGTCGGCGCCCCGGTGTCCGCGGGGGCGATTCAACGTGTCGTCCCGGAGGGACGTCCTACAGGGGCGGTGGTCGGGTGGCGGGCGGGCGGCTTCTATAGTGACCGAATCGGGCGGCGAATAATTCCGGGCCCGGCCGCGGGCGTCCTTTTACGGACGCGTCCGTCCGCCCGCCCGTCCCGCCGAGGGCCAGCCGAGAGGACGATCATGAGTACGGCGAGCACACAGCTTCCGCAGGGGCGCTACGGCCGCTCCTCGGACGTGCGCACCGACCGCACCCTGAAGATCGTCGGCTCCGTGCTGGGCGCGGTGCTGCTCGCGGTGGTCGGCTGGTTCGGCTGGCACTACGTCGCCGGCACCGCCATCAGCGCCCAGGTGATCACCTTCCAGGCCACCGACAACGCGGTGCGGGTGCATCTGGAGGTCCACAAGGACGCCGGCACCGCCGGCTACTGCACCCTGCGCTCGCAGTCGGCGGACGGCACGGAGGTCGGCCGGGCCGACTTCCGCTTCTCCGGGTCGGACACCCGCGTCGACCAGGTCGTCACGCTGCGTACGACCGCGCGCGGCACGACGGCCGAGCTGCTGGGCTGCCACAGCGACTGACATCGCCCGCCACCACCCGGAATGCGTAGGCCGTGACCTGCGTTGACGTAAATTGAGCGGCTTATGTCCTCCCCCTTTGCCCGGTGAATTGTTAGGCTCGTGGTTTCGCCCATCCATGAGGGAACATTCTTCTGGGTAGGGCGATGCTTTGTATCCCAGTACCTACGAGGAGCACCTGTGACCCAGACCAGCGAGAACGTCACCTGGCTGACTCAGGAGGCGTACAACAAGCTCAGGGCTGAGCTTGAGTACCTTACTGGTCCCGCGCGTGCGGAGATCTCGGCGAAGATCGCCGCCGCGCGCGAGGAGGGCGACCTGCGTGAGAACGGCGGGTACCACGCGGCCAAGGAGGAGCAGGGCAAGCAGGAGCTCCGCGTGCGGCAGCTGACCCAGCTCCTTGAGAACGCCAAGGTCGGCGAGGCCCCGGCCTCCGACGGCGCGGTCGCGCCGGGCATGGTCGTGACGATCGCCTTCGACGGTGACGAGGACGACACGCTGACCTTCCTGCTCGCCTCCCGCGAGTACGCCAGCTCCGAGATCGAGACCTACTCGCCGCAGTCCCCGCTCGGCACCGGCGTCCTCGGCCACAAGGTCGGCGACGACGCGGAGTACGAGCTGCCGAACGGCAAGAAGGCCTCGGTCCGCATCCTGAAGGCCGAGCCGTACAACGGCTGACGGCCCCCGCGACTGTGCCGCGCAAGCCCCCGGCGTCCGAAGCGACTCCGGGGGCTTCGCCGTGCCCGGCGGTTCAGCCGGCCGCCCGGCGGTACTTGCGGACCGCCAGCGTGCGGAAGATGACGACGATCAGTACGGAGTAGATCAGCGAGGCCCACACCGGGTGCTGCATCGGCCAGGCCTCGGACTGCGACTGACCGGGATTGGCGAACAGCACACGGCAGGCCTGGGCGGTCGCGCTGAACGGGTTCCACTCCGCTATGTGCCGCAGCCACGGGGTCATGTTGCTGGTGTCGACGAACGCGTTGGAGATGAACGTGACCGGGAAGAGCCAGATCAGTCCGCCGGAGGTGGCCGCCTCGGGGGTGCGCACGGACAGGCCGATCAGCGCGCCGATCCAGGTGAAGGCGTAGCCGAGCAGGAGCAGCAGCAGGAACGCCGCGAGCACCTTGGCCGCGTTGGTGTCGCCGTTCGATCCGACCCGCCAGCCGACCAGGAGCGCGACCACGGCGAGGACGACCAGGGTCAGGGCCGTCTGCACCAGATCGGCCAGGGTGCGCCCGGTGAGGACCGCGCCACGCGCCATGGGCAGGGAGCGGAAGCGGTCGATGAGCCCCTTGTGCATGTCGTCGGCGATGCCGGCACCGGAGCTGGCGGTGGCGAAGGTGACGGTCTGCGCGAAGATGCCGGCCATCAGGAAGTTCTTGTAGTCGGTGGCGCTGGTGCTGTCGCCGATCCGCATCGACCCGCCGAAGACGTAGGTGAACAGCACCACGAACATGATGGGCTGGATCAGGCCGTAGATCAGCATCTCCGGGATCCGGGACATCCTGATCAGGTTGCGCTTGGCGACCACCAGTGAGTCGCGGACGGACTGGCTGACCGGGTTGCCCGACGGGGCCACCCGGGCGGTGTCGGTGAGGGCACTCACTTCACGGTCTCCTCGTCCCGGTCCTTCTCCGTGTTCTCGGCGACGTGTCCGGTCAGGGACAGGAAGACGTCGTCGAGGGTCGGCCGGCGCAGGCCGATGTCGTCGATCTCGATGCCGCGGGTGTCGAGCTCGCGGATCACCTCGGCGAGCAGCTTGGCGCCGCCGGTGACGGGCACGGTCAGCTTGCGGGTGTGCTCCTCGACCGAGGTGTCGCCCTTGCCGAAGCCGCGCAGCACCTCGGCGGCCACCGGTATGTGCTCGCGCTCGTGCACCACGACCTCCACCCGCTCGCCGCCGGTGCGCGCCTTGAGCTGGTCGGAGGTGCCGCGGGCGATGACCCGGCCGTGGTCGACGACCGCGATGTCGTGGGCGAGGTGGTCGGCCTCCTCCAGATACTGGGTGGTCAGCAGCAGCGTCGTACCGCCGGCGACGAGCTGTTTGATGACCTCCCACAGCAGCTGGCGGTTGCGCGGGTCGAGGCCGGTGGTCGGCTCGTCCATGAACATCACCGGCGGGGAGACGACCAGCGCGGCGGCCAGGTCCAGGCGGCGGCGCATACCGCCGGAGTAGGTCTTGGTGGGGCGGTCGGCGGCCTCCGCCAGGTCGAACTGGTCCAGCAGCTCGGCGGCCCGGGCCTTCGCCGCCCTGGCCTTCATCTGGTAGAGCTGTCCGACCATCTGGAGGTTCTCGCGGCCGGTCAGGTACTCGTCGACGGCGGCGAACTGGCCGGACAGGCCGATGGAGCGCCGTACGTCGTTGGGGTGCTTGAGCACGTCGACGCCGGCGACGACGGCGCGGCCGCGGTCGGGGCGCAGCAGGGTGGTCAGGCAGCGCACGGTGGTGGTCTTGCCCGCGCCGTTGGGCCCGAGCAGGCCGAGGACGGTGCCTTCGGGGACGTCGAGGTCGACGCCGTCCAGAGCCTTTACGTCGCCGAAGGACTTGACCAGCCCTTCGGCGTAGATGGCGCCTGGCATATGTGTCTCCACGTCATCGGGGATTCTTCGGAAAGCCTAGGTTCGGGTGGTTTGTCTCGCTTGACGGATGAGGTGGTGCGACGATCCGCGACTCACACGGTATCGCGATGTATCGCGTTGCTCAACGGATTTACTCGAACGAGTGACGCGACCGCGTCCGAACTGGTGCGTTCCGTGAGGCCCGGTGGCTCAGCCGATGACCGTGTAGCCCGCCCCGCTCAGGGCCTGGCCGACCTCGGCGCAGTGCGCCGGACCCTTGGTCTCCAGGTGCAGCTCGACCTCCGCCTCCGTGAGCCCGAGCCGGGGATCGGTCCGTACATGGCTCACGTCGAGGACGTTAGCGTCCACCACTGACAACACCCCGAGCAGCGCCGCGAGCGCCCCCGGCCGGTCCGTCAGGCGAACGCGAACGGCCAGGTAGCGGCCCTGCGCGGACAGGCCGTGCCGCAGGATGCGCTGCATCAGCAGCGGGTCGACGTTGCCGCCGGACAGCACCGCGACCACCGGCCCCTCGAAGGCGCCCGGCTCGCTCAGCAGTGCCGCGACCGGGCTGGCCCCGGCCGGCTCCACCACCAGCTTGGCCCGCTCCAGGCACAGCAGCAGCGCGGTGGACAGCGCGTCCTCGCCGACCGTGCGGACTTCGTCGACCAGCTCCTCGACGAGCGCGAACGGCACATCGCCGGGCCGGCCCACCTTGATGCCGTCGGCCATGGTCGCCGGGTGCTCGATCGCCACCGGCCGCCCGGCCGCCAGCGACGGCGGGTACGCGGCGGCGCCCTCCGCCTGTACCCCGACGATCCGCACGTCCGGCCGCAGCGCCTTCACGGCGACCGCGATCCCGGCCGCCAGCCCGCCCCCGCCGATCCCGACGACGATCGTGCGGACCTCGGGGCACTGCTCCAGGATCTCCAGGCCGACGGTGCCCTGACCGGCGATGATGTCCGGGTGGTCGAAGGGGTGGATGAACACCGCGCCGGTCCGCTCCGCGTACTCCTGCGCGGCGGCCAGCGTCTCGTCGACCACGTGACCGTGCAGGCGCACCTCGGCGCCGTAGTCCTCGGTGGCGCTGATCTTGGGCAGCGGGGCGCCCTTCGGCATGAACACCGTCGAGCGCACCCCCAGCAGCGACGACGCCAGCGCCACACCCTGCGCGTGGTTGCCCGCGCTCGCGGCGACCACTCCGGCGGCCCGCTGCTCCGGCAGCAGCCCGGCGATGCGCACATAGGCGCCGCGCAGCTTGAACGACCCGGTCCGCTGGAGGTTCTCGCACTTGAAGTGCACCGGTGCGCCGACCAGCTGTGACAGGCGGCGGCTGCCTTCCATCGCGGTCACCCGCGCGACCCCGGTGAGCATCTTCCGGGCCCCGCGCACATCGTCCAGGGTGACCGGCGGCAAGGTGGTGGTCGTGCGGTGGTTCATCCTTCAAGTCTCGCAGTTCACGCGTGCCCGGCGCGGGTGTGACCAACCACCGAGACCCGGGTTTGCGCAGCGTCGGTACGACCCGGGGCCGGGCCGCGTAACCTGTCCCCCAACCCAGCTGCCTTCATGAAGTGAGCCCCCGGCCATGCCCACAACACCAGAAATGTCGATGGACATGACGACCGTCGGTGACACCGGCCTTCTCGACGCCCTCCAGCACGAGGTGGCGGTGTTCGCCCGCCGCGCCGAACAGACCCGGCTCGGCGGGGTCGGGCAGGTGCGCAACTCCATGGACCGCGCCGCGTACCTGCTGCTCAACCGGCTCGACAAGGAAGGCCCGATGGGCGTGAAGGCGCTCGCCGCGAGCATGGGCATCGACTCCTCCACGGTCACCCGTCAGGTCGCCCCGCTCGTCGACACCGGCCTGGTCAAGCGGACCTCGCACCCCGAGGACGGCCGGGCCGTGGTGCTCCAGCTGTCCCCGCGCGGGCAGACCCGGCTGGAGGAGGTGCGCTCCTCGCGGCGTCAGCTGATGGCCGAGCTGACCGAGGACTGGGCGCCGGAGGAGCGGGAGGTCTTCTGCACGCTGCTGACGCGCTTCAACGGCGCGCTCTCCGCCCGTATGGCGTCCCAGGGGCTGCCCCCGGCCGAGCCCGCGCCGGCGTCCTGAGCCCGGGACCGGCCGGCTGAGGCCGCCCTCACGCGTGTGCCTGCGCGCGAGGGCGGCGACGAACGCGTGCGCGGCTCTTGACCGAAAGGGCACGGCTGGCCTCATATGAGATCGGGTCCCCCTGCGCCGGTACGGCCCCGGGGTCCCGATCCCTTTTCGGACGCCCTCTGGGGGAGGCGCGGTGCGCGAACGGCATGCGTCGCAGGGCGCCCGGCGCTCCCACGAGTTCGAGGCGTTCGTGGCGGGGGCGGCCGGGCGGCTGCTGCACGCGGCCACGCTGCTGACCGCCGAACCGCCCGACGACAACCCGCGCGCCCGCCGCCTGCTCACCCTGGCGCTCGCGCACACGTACGCGTGCTGGGACCGGCTGCGCGGCGAGGACCCCTACCACCGCGCCCGCCAGCACCTGGCGACCCGCTTCGCCCGCAGCGCCTGGCACCAGTACGGCGGCCTGCTGGACCGCACCGCGCCGCGCCCCGGCGCCGCACTGGGCCGGCTGAGTCCGCAGGAGCGGCTGGTGCTGGTGCTGCGGCTGTTCGAGGGCGTCGGCGAGGAGCAGATCGCGGCGCTGCTCGGCCTGCCCGTGGACCGGGTCCGCGCCCTGTGCCACCGCGCCACGACGACCCTGCTCCACCCACCGCGGGGCCCGGCGCCGGCCCCGGTCGCGGCGAAGGTGGCACCGTCGTGAACCGGCCGGAGCGCGAGGCCGAGGTCCGGCGGATCATGGAGCAGGGGACCGTACCGGTGCCGCCGGAGCTGTACGGCGAGGCGGTGCGCCGCGGCACACGGATGCTGCACCGCCGTACGACGGCCCGCCGGCTGATGTGGCTGCTGCTCGCCCTGGCCGCCGTGGCGTTCACCGTCTGGGCGGCGACGGTGCAGCCGTGGGCGGTGCCGCCGTCCGACACGACACCGCCCCTGGACGGCTGGTGATCTACTGGCCGAGGGCCTGCTGCAGGTCCTCCAGCAGGTCCTCCACGTTCTCGATGCCGACGGACAGGCGCACCAGGTCGCCCGGCACCTCCAGCTGGGAGCCCGCGGCGGAGGCGTGCGTCATGCGGCCGGGGTGCTCGATGAGCGACTCGACGCCGCCGAGGGACTCGCCGAGCGTGAACAGCTTGGCGCGGTTGCAGACCTCGACAGCCGCTTCCTCGCCGCCCTCGACCCGGAAGGAGATCATGCCGCCGAACGCCTTCATCTGCTTGGCGGCGACCTCGTGCCCGGGGTGGTCCTCCAGGCCCGGGTAGAGCACCTTCGTCACGCGCGCGTGCCGGGTGAGCATCTCGGCGACCTTCGCCGCGTTCTGGCTGTGCCGGTCCATGCGCACCGACAGGGTCTTGGTGCCGCGCAGCACCAGCCAGGAGTCGAACGGCCCGGCGACCGCGCCCATCGCGTTCTGGTGGTAGGCCAGTTCCTCGCCCAGCCCCTGGTCGCTGACGATCAGGGCGCCGCCGACGACGTCCGAGTGCCCGCCCATGTACTTGGTGAGCGAGTGGACGACGACGTCCGCGCCGAGCGACAGCGGCTGCTGCAGATAGGGCGTGGCGAAGGTGTTGTCGACGACGAGCTTGGCGCCCGCGTCCCGCGCGACCTGGGCGACGGCGGCGATGTCGGTGATGCCGAGCAGCGGGTTGGACGGCGTCTCCACCCACACGACCTTGGTCTTCGGGGTGATCGCGGCGCGTACGGCGGCCGGGTCGCTGGTGTCGGCGACCGACCACTCCACGCCCCAGCGGGAGACGACCTTGGCGAAGAGGCGGAAGGTGCCGCCGTAGGCGTCGTTGGGGATGACGACGTGGTCGCCGGGGCTGAGCAGCGTACGCAACAGGCAGTCCTCGGCCGCCAGTCCGGACGCGAACGCGAGGCCGCGGCGGCCGCCCTCCAGGGCGGCGAGGTTCTCTTCGAGGGCGGTGCGGGTGGGGTTGGCGCTGCGGCTGTACTCGTAGCCGCCGCGCAGTCCGCCGACGCCGTCCTGCTTGTAGGTCGAGACCTGGTAGATCGGCGGGACGACCGCGCCGGTGAGGGGATCCGCGGTGTTGCCGGCGTGGATCGCGAGGGTCTCGAAGTGCTGACTGATGTGCCTGTCGCTCATGGGCCCGAGCGTAGTGCGCGCTGTGGCCGGATGACGCCCGAGCGGGCGGTACGGCTGCCCGTCGCGGGAGTTTTCCACAGGCCCGCGGGACGGGTTGGCCAATTGTCGGCGCGGTCTGGTTCGCTTGAGCCATGGAGATTCTGTGGGCCCTGATGGCCGCGGCCATGCTGACCGTCGTGCTGCTGCCGGTGCTGAGGCGCCGGCGGGGCATGATCGAGCAGGTCCCGCCCGGCCACCCGGACGCGGCGGACCCCGCGGACTACGGCTTCGTGCGCGAGGAGGAGCTGGACATCCGCATGCCCGG
>NZ_PQSS01000033.1 GCF_002920535.1 Streptomyces sp. Ru71
GGGCGCCCCGCCCGCTCACTGCGGGTGCAGGCGCATCAGGGCGCTGACCCGCTTGCCGACGGGGACCCGTTCCGCGGTGACCTGCGCGGCCAGCGCGTGGACGATTTCCAGCCCGTGCCGGCCGACCCGCTCGGGGTCGCGCGGGAACCGCAGCGGAAGGGCGACGCTGCTGTCGTAGACGGACACCGTGATGGCGGCGTCCGTGCCCTCCAGCTCCAGGATGTACGGGCCGTTGCTGTGCCGTTCGGCGTTGGTGACCAGTTCGCTGACGACGAGCAGCAGCGCGTCCTCGGCTCGGTCGCCGATCCGCGCGCACCACTCGGTCCTCAGCTGCTCGACGAACTGCGCCGTGAAGGCGCGTGCGTCGGCGATGCTTCCGGGCTCGCCGGTGTAGTGGGTCGCCCGCCTCAGGGGTTCCACGGGTACGTCGAAGCCCGTCGGTATCACTTCCCCGCCCAGGTGCTCGGTCATGCGTTTCTCTCTAGGAAGCCGGACTGGCCGCACGTTGCTGCACCTGTCCTCGTACCCCGAGTCTCGCCGCGCACTCCCCGTGCGGGGCGGCGCATCGAGCGGTTTCGGTCACACGCGGGTCAGCTCGACGGCGGCTGCTCGCTGGACGCGGGCGCGGAGGAGGCCGGCTCGGGGACGAGCGGCTCCGAGGACGGTGGCGGGGAGGAGGGCGCCTCCTCGGAGGTCGGCGTCGTGGAGCCCTGGGACGACGGGGACGACGGGGCCGACGTGCTGGACGTGACGGGCACCGGCGTGGTGGGGCCGACGGAGGTGGACACGCTCGTCGAGGGGGTCGGCTTCGCGGGCGGGTGGGTCTTGCGGTCGTGTTCTCCGGTGTCCCCGCGGTGCCGGGCGATCCAGGCGTGGTGGTCGGGGTCGTACAGGACGAAGACGGTGATGACCCGTGTGCTGGGGGCCACGGCGACGACGTTGGAGGGGTTGTATCCCGGCCAGGAGTCGCCGGTGCGGACGACGGTGCCCTGCTGGGCGACCGGCGGGGTGAGCGGGTTGCCGCAGGCGCAGCGCACGCTCGGTGAGCCGTGGGCGTCGACGAGGACGGCGGTGCCGGCCTGCAGGACGGCCTGGTAGCTGGTGGCGGCGCCCTCGTGGTAGCCGTGGTTGGTGACGCGGGTGTCCATGCGCAGCTGTACGGGCGTCAGGGAGCGCAGATACGCGGGGACCTGGGCCGGGGGCACGCCGGCGACGGCGGCGAAGGCGCGGTTCTTCTCCGGTTCCGCCGTCAGATAGCGGATCTGCCGTTCGACGTCGCAGGCGGAGCGTTCGCGGGTGCCGCCGTACAGGCCGGGTGCCGAGCCGTCGACGCCCCGGACCGCGTTCACCGGGGCCGAGGCGCTGGCGGGGGCCGGGGAGACGGGGGGCACCGAGCTGTCGGTGGCGGTGGACGGGGTGAAGGGGTCGGGACCGGTCTTGCCGGCGGCCTGCAGGAACACCTCGCCGTGGGTGCCGGAACCGCCGCCGCCGCCGCCGGAGCGGCCGAGGACGACCGCCACGACCACGGCGGCGACGATCAGCGTGGCGATGACGGCGATGCGGGGAGCGGACTTCCACCAGGGGCGGCGCGGTTCGGGTGCCTGGGACGCGCCGCCGGTGGGCTGGGACGGCGGCCCGGAAGGCGGCGGCTGGGCGGGGCCGCCGGGCCCGGAGAGCGGGCCGGAGGGCGGCCCGGTCGGCCGGCCGGAGGAGTTGGGCGGTCCGCTGGGGCGCCCCGAGGAGGGCGGTTCGACGCTCACAGGCCCCTCTTCCCGGGTGGGTTCTTCGCGGCATTTCCTCTGTTTTGCTCCGCTTCGACCCACACCATCCTCATTGTCGTACGGGATCCGGTCGTGTCGCGAGCGGACGCGGACGGCTCTCCCGGCGCGCGCCCGCAGCCCGCGCTGCATAGCGTGGCGATGTGAGCCCGCGAACCACATCCGCCCCTGCAGTCGCACGGCACGGCTGGATCCAGGCCCTGGCCACGGTGTTGTCCGGACTCGTCGCCATGGTGGTGACGGCGGCCCTCGGGCTGTGGGCGGCCGGTGCGGCCGACCTGCCGCAGGGCGGGTTCTGGCGGGTGGTGGCGGCGACCCTCGTCACGGCCGTCGGCGGCTCGGTGGAGGTGACCGGCAGCGCCGGTTCGCTCGCCGACACCGGGGCCGGCGTGACGGTGATGCCGCTGTCGGTGACCCTGGTCGGCGCGCTGGCCGTGGCCGGCGGCTTCCTGCGGCCACTGCGGCACCGCGCGGTGGCGGGCGGCGCCGAGCTGGCGGGCTGGGCCGGCCGTATCGCCCTGCTCTGGCTGGCGGCGCTGCTCGCTCTGGCTTTCACCGCCCGGCACACGTTCGCCATCCCGCTCGGCAACGACACGCTCAGTGATCTGGGCGAGATCTTCGGCATCGAGCCCGAGGTCGGCTTCACCACGGACGTGCCGCTGACGGTGCTGTTCGGTCTGCTGTGGCTGGCCGGGGTGCTGGCGCTGGCCCTGCTGGTGGCGCGCGGGGCACCGCTGCCGCCGCGCGTCCTGCGCTTCGCCGACTCGGTGCGCCCGGCGGCGTACGCGATGGTCGCGCTGCTGCTGGCCTGCGTCGTCGTGGGCCTGGTCATCGCGCTGGTCGTCGCGGCGACTCGCGGGCACGCGGCGGAGACGTTCGCGGTGATCCTGCTGGGGCTGCCCAATGTCGTCTGGCTGGCGTTCACCCTGGGCCTGGGAGCGACCTGGCACGGCCGGGTCGACGGGCCGTTCGGGCTGCCGATGCCGCGCCTGCTGGACGAGGTGCTGCGCACCCCGGACGTCTCCACGGTGAATGTGCACACACTCGCCGAGCGCGACGCCAAGGCGTGGTGGCTGGTGGTCGTGGCCGCCGTGCTGCTGCTCGGGGCGGCGTTCGTGATGGCGGTGCGCTCCCCGGCCCGCATCCGGCTGTGGCAGCACGCGGTGCACCTGGCGATCGCGCTCGCCCTCACCGTGCTGATGATCTGCCTGGTCTGCCGGATCTCCGCCCACTACGGCCTGTCCCTGCTGGGCATCGGCGACCTGGGCGGCGGCCTGTCCGGCGAGCTGTTCCTGCGCCCCGACGTGTGGTCGGCGCTGGGCTGGGCGCTGCTGTGGGGCCTGGTGGCCGGCTTCCTCGGCTCCCTGGCGGCCGTCCGGGTGCGGCGCCGCGGGCCGCGCCCCTGACGCGGGCGCGGTGACGCGGGCCCGGCCCGCTAAGGCCGGGGTTCGAAGACGGGCCGTGCCCATCGCGGGGGCTCCTTCGGGCCGCCGCGCTCGTGCGGTACGACGCTGAGGTCCACCTCGGTCGGCGGGTGACCGCCGGCGGTGCCGCCCGCGGCCGCCGCGCGCAGGTCGGCGACGAAGGCGAGGCAGGTGGGGTGGCGGTCGTCGGGGCTCTTGGCCAGGGCGCGGGCGAAGACGGCGTCGAGGGCGGCGGGCAGGTCGGGGCGGGCCTCGGTGAGCGGGTCCGGGTCGTCGTACTGGTGGGCCCACAGCAGGGCCATGTCGTCGTCGCGGCGGAACGGCGGGCGGCCGGCGAGGGCCTCGTGGACGACGCAGGCGAAGCCGTAGACGTCGCAGCGGCCGTCGACCGGACGGCCGGAGATCTGCTCCGGCGCCACGTAGTCGAGGGTGCCGACGAACTGGCCGACGGTGGTGAATCCGGTCAGGGACAGCGACTTCTTGGTCAGCCCGAAGTCGGTGAGGTACGCGTGTTCGGGGTGTTCGCTGTCGGTGCCGCGGGCGACGAGGATGTTGCCGGGTTTGACGTCCCGGTGGACCAGACCGTGCTCGTGGGCGGCGTCGAGCGCGGAGGCGACCTGGGCGGCGATGCGCACGGCGGTGTCGACCGGCAGCGGGCCCTGCCGGTCGAGGAGGTGGCGCAGGTCGCTGCCGGCGACGAAGCGCATGGCGATGTACAGCACGCCGTCGGTCTCGCCGGCCTCGAAGATCGGCACGATGTGCGGGTGGTCGATCGCGGCGGCCACCCGCGACTCGTGGGTGAAGCGCCCCCGGAAGGTGTCGTTGCGGGCGAGTTCCGGCGCGAGCAGCTTCAGCGCGACGGTGCGGTCCAGCCGCAGGTCGTGGGCGCGGTAGACGACGGCCATGCCGCCGCGGCCGATCTCCTGCTCGATGCGGTAGCCCGCGATCTGGCGGCCGATCAGCTCGGCGGGGCGGCCCGAGAACAGGCTGGTGTCACGGCTCATCGCGTCTCACCACCCGGGTGGGGGCGTGGGCCGCCGGCGAGGGGCCGGCCCGTTGCGCGTCATCGGCGGCGTCGGCGGGCGGGCGGTCCGCCCGGGGTTCCGCGTCGACGGCGTAGGTGCTCAGCCGGGTCCCGTCCGCGTACACCCACCGCTCGTGCGCGGCGTCGAACAGCCAGACGTCCTCGCCGTCGACGACGACGCCGATGCGGGTGCCGTGCGTGCGCCGGCGGAACGTCTCGCCGTCCAGCGTGCCGGCGCTCAGCTCCTCGACGGCGCCGCGGTAGCGGGTGAGGGCCGCCTCCACGCCGGCGAGCAGCGGGCGCGGGTCGGCCGTGACAGCGGCGGGTGCGCCCGCCCGGGGCGGGTCCTGGGGCACGGCGACGAGGAGTCGGCCGTCCACCCAGGCGGACCAGCCGTTGGAGCACAGCACATGGGCCCAGTCGCCGCGCCGCTCCGTCAGCTGCACCGGCAGCAGTGCGTCCAGGGCGACGGTCGGCCGGGCCGGGTCGGGCGCCTCCCAGGCCGGCATGCCGCCCCGGGGCACGACATGGGTGGGCGCGAAGCCCGGTACCGGCGTGGTCATCGGGGTGCCTGCTTCGGCGTCACGATCACGGTTCGGGTTGCCTGCTTCCGCATCACGGTTCGGGGGCCTACTTGCGCATCACGACGGGTTCGTGCCGGCGCAGCAGGCGGGCCACGGCCCAGCCGTAGAGCGCCGACAGCACGAGCAGCATGGCGATGTCGAGCAGCCACACGCCCGCCGAGTGCCTGAACAGCGGGTCGGAGGTGAGGGTGCCGGGCACGATCCGGGCGAGCCCCACCGTGCCGGCCATCGCGCCGAGCGCCCACCGCGAGGGCACCAGCCAGGACAGCTGCTCCAGACCGGGCACGCCGTGCAGCTTGAGCAGGGCGCCGCAGAACACCACCTGCACGATGGCGAGCAGCACCAGCAGCGGCATGGTGACCTCTTCCTTGCGTACCAGCGCCGACACCAGCAGCCCGAGCATCATCGCGGTGAACGCCAGCAGCGCCACGGCCACGGTGATCTCGACCAGCGGCGGCAGCAGCACGCCCTTGCCGCCGGGCGCGTTCAGGTCGACGCCGAGCAGCGCGACCAGGGTCAGCACGACCGCCTGGAGGATCGTGACGGTGCCGAGGACGACGACCTTGGACATCAGATACGCCGATCTGGACAGGCCGACGGCTCTCTCCCGCTGGTAGATCACCCGTTCCTTGACCAGTTCGCGCACGGCGTTGGCCGCGCCGGTCAGGACGCCGCCGACGCACAGGATGAGCAGCGCGTTCATCGCGGTGTCCCGGGTGAGGTGGCTCCCGGCCAGGGCGCGGGCCATGGCGCCCATCACGAACGGTAGCGCGATCATGATGGCGAGGAAGGTGCGGTCGGCGCTGAGCGCGGCCGTGTAGCGGCGGATCAGCGTGCCGAGCTGTGCGCCCCAGCTGCGCGGCGGGGACGGCGGCTCCATGATGACGGGGCCCTCGCGGGGGACCCGCGGCTGGGCTCCGGCGTCGACGACGTAGCGGCGGTGCTGGGGCGAGGTGCGGTACTCCCCCGCCCAGTCGCGGTCCTGTTCGCGTTCGAAGGCCTCGAAGGCCTCCGGCCACTGCTCGTAGCCGAAGAAGGGCAGGGCCTCGTCGGGCGGTCCGTAGTAGGCGACCTTGCCGCCGGGCGCGAGGACGAGGAGCCGGTCGCACACGTCGAGGCTGAGCACGCTGTGGGTGACGACGATGACGGTCCGGCCGTCGTCGGCGAGGCCGCGCAGCATGTGCATCACCGAGCGGTCCATGCCGGGGTCGAGTCCGGAGGTCGGCTCGTCGAGGAAGAGCAGCGACGGCTTGGTCAGCAGCTCCAGCGCGACGCTGACCCGCTTGCGCTGGCCGCCGGACAGGCTGTGCACGGGCTGGCCGGCGCGCTGTTCCAGGCCCAGTTCGCGGATGACCTCCTCGACGCGGGCCCGCCGCTCGGCCTTCGCGGTGTCCTGCGGGAAGCGCAGTTCGGCGGCGTAGGACAGGGCGGCGCGGACGGTCAGCTGGGGGTGCAGGATGTCGTCCTGCGGGACGAGTCCGATGCGCTGGCGCAGCTCGGCGTAGTCCCGGTAGAGGTCGCGGCCGTCGTAGAGGACGGTGCCGTGGCCGGCGGGGCGCTGTCCGGTCAGGGCGCCCAGCAGGGTGGACTTGCCGGCGCCGCTCGGGCCGACGACGGCGAGCAGGCACTTCTGCCCGACCGGGAAGGACACGTGGTCCAGCAGCGTCTTGCGGCCCCGGTCGACGGCGACCATGAGGTCCTGGACGTCGAGGGAGACCTCGCCGGTGTCGACGTACTCCTGCAGCTGGTCGCCGACCAGGCTGAACGCGAAGTGGCCGATGCCGACGATGTCGCCCTGGCCGATGGTGGCGACGTCGATCGGGCGGCCGTTGAGGAACGTGCCGTTGTGGCTGCCGAGGTCGGCGATCTCGTAGCTGCCGTCCGGCAGATGGCGCAGTTCGGCGTGGCGGCGGGAGACGACCAGGTCGTCGAGGACGAGGTCGTTGTCGGCGGCGCGGCCGATGCGCACGGTGCGGGTGGGCAGCGGCCGGACGGTGGTGGGCCGGGCGAAGGTGCCGGTGAGGGCGGGCATCGACACACCGGAGGGCCGCTCGGGCGCGGGAGCGGCGGCGGGCGGGCTGACCAGCACGACGCACGGGCCGTCGGCGGGGTTGCCGAACCGGATGACGCTGCCGGGGCCCACGCCCCACTGGTGGACGCGCCGCCCGTCGGCCCAGGTGCCGTTGGTGCTGTGGTCGTCGTGGAGCGTCCAGTGGTCGGAGTCCGGGTGGAGCACCGCGTGGTGCCAGGAGACCCGGGCGTCGTCGAGGACGATGTCGCACAGCGGGTCCCTGCCGACGTGGTAGTCGCGGCCGGGGGTCATCACCGTCGTACCCGAGTCGGTCTCCAGGACGAGCTCGGGCGCGGTCGAGGCGACGGGGCGCTCCGCCATGCCAGGATTCTATCGATTGGCACTGTTATGCGCCGTTCGAATGGGAAATCCCGGGTGCGACGGCCGGGTCAGGCGACCGGGGCCACCAGCACCGGGGCGGCCCGCTGCATGCGCAGCGCGTCGACCGACTCGGCGAGCAGTTCGTACTCGGTGGTGTCGTCGCTGGCGGCGATGCGCACCAGCCGCCCGGCGGCCAGCGCGTCGGCCACCTGCTCCTGCCGCCCCACGTCCGCGCACCAGGCACGCAGCACGGCGGGCACGTCCGGCACGGTGTCGGCGACCGGCACCAGCGCGCTCGCCGGATACGCCGCGCTCTGCGGGCTCGGGTCCAGCCGCTCGGCGATCCAGGAGGCCCGGTCGCGCAGCCACCACAGGGCGAGCGCCAGCGTGGGCGCCCGGTAGGTGCCGAGCGGTACCCCGATACGCCGTCCGTCGCAGACGCCGTACGCCGTGACATGGCACAGGAATTCGTCGTGCACCGTCCCACTCCCCCGTCGGTCGCTCGCGCGCCGGGCCTCGCTTTCGGTGCGGCTCGTAGGCGGTGCACTACCGCCCGTGTTCGAGTATGTTCACGGCTGAATCACTGTCACCACGACTTTCCGGCCACTCTCCTGGCATATTCACGGCCGTCCTTGGCCGAAATCCGGCGCCGACGGTCACGGGCGCCCTTACCTCGCGGGTAATCGACCCCGCCGACGCGCTCGGGCACCGTGGAGTCACCGGATCGCACCGATCCCCGATCCGGCTTCCGACCAGGACGTATGACCTCGTGGAGGGTGATTCCCCATGTCCGTGACCACCGACCGCTACGACTCCGCCGTCGCCCGCTACTTCGAGGCCTGGAACGCCGCCGACGCCGAGGCGCGTGCCAAGGCGGTCGCCGCCGCCTGGACGGCCGACGGCTCCTACACCGACCCCCTCGCCGACGTCCGCGGCCACGACGGCATCGCCGCGCTCATCACCGGGGCCCGCGAGCAGTTCCCGGGGTTCGCCTTCCGGCTCACCGGCGCGGTCGACGGGCACCACGACACGGCCCGCTTCTCCTGGGAGCTGGTGAGCGAGGCGGACGGTTCGGCGCCGGTGGCCGGCTTCGACGTGATCACGCTGGACGCCGAGGGCCGCATCCGCGCGGTGCTCGGCTTCCTGGACCGGGTGCCGGCCGGGGCCTGAGCAAGAGCGCCGACGAGTTCTCCGGCGGCCGGGGCCTGAGCCGGGGGCGGCGATGAGTTCTCCGGCGGCCGGGGGTCTGCACCGCGAGGCCACCGACCGCCGGAGGACATCATGACGACGCACACCGCACTGGACGCCGAGTTCACCGCCGTCCTGCGCAAGAGCCCCGCCCAGGGCGGCTGGACCTATCTGGTCTGGCCCGATTCCGTCGGCTTCTTCGGCACCCGCGGACTGGTGAAGGTCCGCGGGACCGTCGACGGCCACCCGTTCGAGAGCTCCTTCATGGCGCTCGGGGACGGCACCCACAAGCTCCCCGTCAAGGCCGAGGTCCGCCGGGCCATCGGCAAGGAGGCGGGCGACACGGTGACCGTCCGGCTCACCGAGCGGCTCGGGCGCTGAACAGCCGCCTCAGCCGCCTGCGCACCGCCCGGGAAATCGGCTCAGCCTTTGATCGCCGCGTCGATCCGGGCCAGTTCCTCGGCGTCGAAGTCGAGGTTGCCGGTCGCGGCCACGCTGTCGCGCAGCTGCTCCGGGCTGCTCGCGCCGACCAGCGCCGAGGTGACCCGGCCGCCGCGCAGCACCCAGGCCAGCGCCATCTGGGCCAGCGACTGGCCACGGGACTTGGCGATGCCGTCCAGCTCGCGCAGGGACGCCACCAGGTCCGCGGTGACCGCGTCGCGCTGCAGGAAGGGGCTGTCGCTCGCCGCCCGGGAGTCCTCCGGGATGCCGTCCAGGTAACGGGCGGTGAGCAGGCCCTGCTCCAGCGGCGAGTAGGCGATGGAGCCGACCTGGAGCTCGTCGAGGGCGTCCAGCAGACCGCCCTCCTCGGGGCGGCGGTCCAGCATCGAGTAGCGCGGCTGGTGGATCAGCAGCGGCGTGCCGAGGTCGGCCAGGATCCGGGCCGCCTCGCGGGTCTGCTCCGCCGAGTAGTTGGAGACGCCGACGTACAGGGCCTTGCCCTGCTGGACGGCCGAGTGCAGCGCGCCCATCGTCTCCTCCAGCGGAGTCTCCGGATCGGGCCGGTGCGAGTAGAAGATGTCGACGTACTCCAGGCCCATCCGCTTCAGGCTCTGGTCCAGCGAGGACAGCAGGTACTTGCGCGAGCCCCACTCGCCGTACGGGCCCGGCCACATCAGATAGCCGGCCTTGGTGGAGATCACCAGCTCGTCCCGGTAGGCCGCGAAGTCGTCCCTCAGCGCCTCACCCAGGGCCAGCTCGGCGGCGCCGGGCGGCGGTCCGTAGTTGTTGGCCAGGTCGAAGTGGGTGACGCCCAGGTCGAAGGCGGTGCGCAGGATGGCCCGCTGGGTCTCGACCGGGCGGTCCGGGCCGAAGTTGTGCCACAGTCCGAGCGACAGCGCCGGGAGTTTCAGGCCGCTGCGTCCGGTGCGCCGGTAGGGCATGTCCGCGTAGCGGTCGGGGTGTGCGGTGTACAACGCGACTCCATGAGGGGTGAGGCACGGATCCGGTTCGTGGAAACCGCTACCCACTCTGGCCTGACCTGGGGGCAGTGGTCCAACAGAAGAATCCGATGGGATTCAGCGGCTACGCTGCTCAATCATGGAACTGCGCCATCTCCAGCACTTCGTGGCGGTCGCCGAGGACCAGCACTTCACCCGGGCGGCCGAACGCCTGCTGGTGTCCCAGTCCGGGCTCTCGGCCTCGATCCGCGCCCTGGAGCGGGAGTTGCAGACCCCGCTGTTCGTGCGCACCACCCGCCGGGTCACCCTGACCGAGGCCGGGCGGGCGCTGCTGCGGGAGGCGGAGCGCATCCTGGCCGGCGTGCGGGCCGCGCACGAGGCGGTCGCCGCGGTGCAGGGCGTGCTGCGCGGCACGCTGTCGCTGGGCACCGAGCAGTGCATCGCCGGGGTGAACGTGGCCGGGCTGCTGGCGGCCTTCCGGCGGCGGCATCCGGACGTCGAGATCCGGCTGCGGCAGACCGGCTCGGGCGCGCTGGCCGAGGAGGTCGCGGCCGGGCGGCTGGACTGCGCCTTCGCCTACCGCACCCAGGCCGACACCGACCAGCTGCGCTCGGTCGCGCTGGCCGGCGAGCCGACGACGGTGCTGTGCCATCCCACGCACCGGCTGGCCGAGGCCGGCGCCCCGGTCACGCTCGACGACCTGGACGGCGAGGTCTTCGTCGACTTCCACCCCGACTGGGGGCCGCGCCGCGCCACCGACGCCGCGTTCGCCGCCGCGGGCGTACGGCGCACGGTCGCGCTGGAGGTGAACGACGTGCACAGCCTGCTGGACCTGGTCGACGAGAACCTCGGCATCGCCGTCGTACCGCGCCACTTCCGCCACAAACGGCCGTCGCTGACCGCGCTGCCGGTCAAGGGCGCGGACCGCCCGGCCTACGAGACGGTGGCCCTGCTGCCGCCCGCCCAGTCCACCAGCCCGGCGGCACGGGCGCTGATGGCGCTGGGCGAGATCCGGGGGGCGTGAGCGCGGGCGCTGGTCGCGCTGGGCGAGATCCGGGGAGCGTGAGCGCGGGCGCTGGTCGCGCTGGGCGAGATCCGGGGAGCGTGAGCGCGGGCGCTGGTCGCGCTGGGCGAGATCCGCCGGGCGTGAGCGCGGGCGCCGCCGAGGCGCCCGGGAACCTCCGGGAACGGGGAGCGGCCGCGCGCGGACTGCGCGATGGTGGACCCATGCATGCGAAGGACATCCTCATCGACGGCTACGGCCGCATCCAGGAAGAAGTCCATGCCGCCGTCGAGGGGCTGGGTCCGCAGGACCTCACCGCCCGCCCCTCCGCCGACGCCAACTCCGTCGCCTGGCTGATCTGGCATCTCACCCGGGTCCAGGACGACCACATCGCCGACGCCTTCGACCTGGACCAGGTGTGGCTGGCCCAGGACTGGGAGAAACGGTTCGGCCTCGACCTGCCCCGCCGGGACACCGGGTACGGGCACACCTCCGCGAAGGTCGCCAAGGTCCGGGTCGAGAGCCCCGAGCTGCTCACCGGCTACTACGACGCCGTGCACGAGCAGACGCTCACGGCCCTGCGCTCGCTGGCCGCCAAGGACCTGGAACGCGTCGTGGACGAGCGCTGGGACCCGCCGGTCACCCTCGGCGTGCGCCTGGTCAGCGTCCTGTCCGACGATCTCCAGCACGTCGGACAGGCCGCCTACGTCCGGGGGCTGCTTCAGAGCGCGTAGCCCGGCAGGATCACGTCCTCGATGAGGGCCTTGCGCTCGTCGAACGGGATGAACGCGCTCTTGACGGCGTTGACCGTGACGGTGCGCAGGTCCTCGACGGTCCAGCCGGCCTGTTCCACCAGCAGGGACATCTCGCGGGTCATCGTCGTCCCGGACACCAGGCGGTTGTCGGTGTTGAGCGTGACGCGGAAGCCGAGGTCCTTCAGGGCGGTGATCGGGTGCTCGGCTATGGAGGCGGCGCAGCCCGTCTGCAGGTTGGAGGTCGGGCACATCTCCAGCGCGATCCGCCGGTCGCGGACCCAGGAGGCGAGGCGGCCCAGCTTGCCGTCGACGATGTCCTCGGTGAGCCGCACACCGTGCCCGATGCGCTGCGCGCCGCACACCTGCAGGGCCTGGTGGATGCTGGGCAGGCCGTGCGCCTCACCGGCGTGGATGGTGAACGGCACGCTCTCGCGGCGCAGGTGCTCGAAGGCGGCGAGGTGGTCGGCGGGCGGGAAGCCGTCCTCGGCGCCGGCGATGTCGAAGCCGACGACACCGGCGTCGCGGTAGGCGACGGCCAGGTCGGCGGCCTCGCGGACCCGGTCGAACATGCGCATGCCGCACAGCAGGGTGCCGACGCGGACCGGCGTTCCGGCGGCGGCCGCCTTGGCCATACCGGCGGCGAGGCCCTCCTGGACCGTCTCCACGACCTCGCTCATGGCCAGCCCGCCCCGGGTGTTCAGCTCGGGGGCGTAGCGGACCTCGGCGTAGACGACGCCGTCGGCGGCGAGGTCGAGGACGTACTCCTCGGCGGTGCGCAGCAGGCCCTCACGGGTCTGCATCACGGCGAGGGTGTGCTCGAAGGTGGCGATGTAACGGACCAGGTCACCGGAGTTGGCGGCCTCGTAGTACCAGGCGGCCAGCTCGTCGGGGTCGGTGGTGGGCAGCGTGTGGCCGACCTCGGCGGCCAGCTCCACGACGGTGGCGGGGCGCAGGCCGCCGTCGAGGTGGTCGTGCAGGACGGCCTTGGGGAGGCGGCGGATCACATCGCTGTCTACGCGCGTAGCGTTCATGGCGGGTCTTTCCTTGAGCGGGGAGGTTCCAAAAGGGCGGGGCCGGACTCAGCCGGCGGGCTGCAGCAGGTCCCAGCGGTTGCCGTACAGGTCCTGGAAGACCGCGACGGTGCCGTACGGCTCATGCCGCGGCTCCTCCAGGAAGGTCACGCCGGCCGCCGTCATACGGGCGTGGTCGCGGGCGAAGTCGTCGGTGTGCAGGAAGAAGCCGACACGCCCACCGGTCTGGTCGCCGACGCGGGCCGCCTGGGTCTCACCCTTGGCCCGGGCCAGCAGCAGGCCGGTCCCCGAGGTGCCGGCACCGGGCTCCACGACGACCCAGCGCGAGCCGTCGGGGCGCGGGGCGTCCTCGGCGAGCCGGAAGCCGAGGGCCTCGGTGTAGAAGCGGATCGCCTCGTCGTAGTCGTCGACGACGAGGGTGACCAGGGCGATGCGTCTCATCGGAACCTTCCGTGCGGGCGATTAGCGGGAGAGGTTATACGTAAAACGTCGCGGGCGCCAGCCGCGTCGGGGCGGACCTAGGACGAGAGGCCCGGTCCGCCCCCGACCACAGCCCCAGGTGCCGGCCGAAGCCGACGGCTACCGTCCCCGTCATGAAGATCACCAAGGAGCCCCGCGACGCCGGGCAGCGCAAGCGGGATGTCCTGGCACGCCTGGGCCGTGAGCGGGACGTGTGGGTGGCGACGGCGGACTCCGCGGGCCTGCCGTGCCTGGTGGCCCTGTGGTTCGTCTGGCACGACGACTCGCTGTGGCTGTCGACCCGGCTCACCAACCCGACCGGCCGCAATCTGCGGGACGGCCGGCGCACCCGGCTGGCGCTCGGGGACACGCAGGACGTGGTGCTCATTGACGGGGAGGTGGAGCCCTACGGCGCCGCCGAGGTGCCGGCCGCGGCGGCCGAGGCGTTCATACGGCGGACGGGCTGGGATCCCCGGCGCGACAGCGCGTCGTACGCCTTCTTCCGGGTGCGGCCGGTCGCGGTCCAGGCGTGGCGGGGCACACACGAACTGCGGGAGCGGCAGGTGATGCGCGACGGGGTGTGGGTGATCTAGCCGCCCCCGCGTCACACGGTGCCCTCCTGAGGGTTACCCAGTGGTAATTCCCGGTGGTTTGATGTCCGGCGCCGCTGCCTCACGCCCCTTCACCCACAGGGAGATCCAGTGACGCTTCCCGCACCGCGCCGCACCCTTGGCGCCGTCGTGCTCGCCCTCGCCCTGCCCGCCGCCGCACTGGCCGGCGCGGCGCCCGCGGCCGCGGCCGATCCCGCCCCGGCGCTCAGGGTGCTGACGTACAACACCTTCCTGATGAGCAAGAACCTGTACCCGAACTGGGGCCAGGACCACCGGGCCGCCGAGATCCCGAAGGCGCCCTTCTTCCACGGCAACGACGTCGTGGTGCTGCAGGAGGCCTTCGACAACTCCGCCTCCGACGCGCTGAAGAGCGCCGCCGCGAGCGAGTACCCGTACCAGACACCGGTGGTCGGGCGGAGCAAGGACGGCTGGGACGCGACCGGCGGCGCGTACTCGGCGACGACGCCGGAGGACGGCGGCGTGACCGTGCTGAGCAAGTGGCCCGTCCTGCGCAAGGAGCAGTACGTCTACCAGGACGCCTGCGGGGCGGACTGGTGGTCCAACAAGGGCTTCGCGTACGTCGTGTTGAACGTCAACGGCACCAAGGTGCATGTCGTCGGCACGCACGCGCAGTCGACCGACCCGGGCTGCGACGCGGGTGAGGCCGCGGCGATGCGCAGCCGGCAGTTCAAGGCGATCGACGCCTTCCTCGACGCGAAGAACATCCCGGCGAACGAGGAGGTACTGATCGCCGGCGACATGAACGTCGACTCGCGCAGCGCCGAGTACGGCTCGATGCTCACCGACGCGGGGCTGGTCGGGGCCGACGCCCGCACCGGGCACCCGTACTCCTTCGACACGCAGGAGAACTCGATCGCCCGCTACCGCTACCCCAGTGACCCGCGCGAGGACCTGGACCACGTGCTCTTCCGCGCGGGTCACGCCCGCCCGGCGGTGTGGCGGAACGAGGTGGTCAAGGAGCAGTCGGCGCCCTGGACGGTGTCCAGCTGGGGCACCGACTACACCTACACCAACCTCTCCGACCACTACCCGGTGACTGGGTACGCCGGCTAGGAGTCGGCCCGGTACAGGCCGTCGAGCCGGGACAGCTCGTCGTCCGTCAGGCGCAGGGCGCCCGCCGCCACGTTCTCGGCCAGGTGGTCGGGGTTGCCGGTGCCGGGGATGGCGAGCACGTGCGGGCCCTGGTGCAGCGTCCAGGCGAGGCGGACCTGTGCCGGGCTCGCGCCGTGGGCGCGGGCGACGGCGAGCACCTCGGCGTCGTGCGCGGACGTGGCGCCCTGCTCGCCGGCCTCACCGGCGACGGCGTAGAACGGCACGAAGGCGATGCCCGCCTCGCCGCACAGGCGCAGCAGTTCCTCGCTCTCGGGGGTGCGGTGGTCGAGTCCGTAGCGGTTCTGCACGGACACGACCGGCGCGATGGCCTGCGCCTCGGCGAGATGGCGGGGCGAGACGTTGGAGATGCCCAGGTGGCGGACCAGGCCGGCTTCGCGCAGCTCGGCCAGGGCGCCGAAGTGCTCGCTGATCGACTCCTGCCGCATGCGGCGCAGATAGACGAGGTCGAGGTGGTCGCGGCCGAGCTGGCGCAGGTTCTCCTCGACGTGACCGCGCAGTTCGTCGGGGCGGGCGGAGGTTCCCCACTCCCCCGTGTAGGTGCGGAACGGGCCGACCTTGGTGGCGATCACCAGGTTCTCGCGATACGGCGACAGCGCGCTGTTGATGATCTCGTTGGCGGAGCGCAGCGAGGAGAAGTAGAAGGCGGCCGTGTCGATGTGGTCGACGCCGAGCTCGATCGCCTTGCGCAGGACGGCTATGGACCGGTTCCGGTCGCTCGGGGTGCCGTGGTGGAAGGCGGCGCTGCCCGTCAGCCGCATCGCGCCGAAGCCGACGCGGCTGACGGTGAGATCGCCGAGTGTCCAGGTGCCCGCGTGGTCTGCGGTGATCGTTTCCGTGGTCATCGGCGGATCCTATCCGTGCGGCAGGCGTCAGAGCGGCTTGCTCAGGACGGCCTTGCGGTGGCTGAAGGTCTCCAGCGAGTAGCGGCCGTGGTAGCTGCCCATGCCGCTCTCGCCGACGCCGCCGAACGGCAGGTCGGAGACGGTGAGATGGGCGAGCGGCAGGCCGTGGCCCAGTCCGCCGGAGGAGGTCTCGGCGGCGATGCGCCGGCGGGTGTCGTCGGAGTCGGAGAAGACGTACAGGGCGAGCGGCTTGTCCCGGTCGTTGATGAAGTCGACGGCCTCGTCCAGGCCCGCGACGGTGACGATCGGCAGGATCGGTCCGAAGATCTCCTCCTGCATCACCGGCGCCTCGGGGTCGACGTCGGCCAGGACGGTCGGCGCGATGTACTTCTCGGCCCGGTCGCCGGCGCCGCCGGTGACCACGCGGCCGGAGTCGAGCAGGGCGGAGAGCCGGTCGAAGTGGCGCTCGTTGACGATGCGGCTGTAGTGCGGGGCGCTGCGCGGGTCGGCGCCGTAGGCCTTCTCGACGGCGGCGGCGAGCGCCGGTTCGAGGGCGGCGGCCGTGGCCGGGTCGGTCAGCACGTAGTCGGGGGCGACGCAGGTCTGGCCGGCGTTGAGGAACTTGCCGCGTACCAGCCGGTCGGCGACGACGTCGAGGTCGACGCCCGCGTCGACGAATGCCGGGGACTTGCCGCCCAGTTCGAGGGTGACCGGGGTGAGGTGCTCGGCGGCGGCCCGCATGACGATACGGCCGACGGCGCCGTTGCCGGTGTAGAAGATGTGGTCGAACCGCTCGGCGAGCAGGGCCGTGGTCTCCGCGACGCCGCCCTCGACGACGGCGACGGCGTCGGTGTCGAGGTGGGCGGGCAGCAGCCGGGCCAGTGCGGCGGAGGTGGCCGGTGCCAGCTCGCTGGGCTTGACGATCACGGCGTTGCCGGCGGCGAGGGCGCCCACCAGCGGGGCGAGCAGGAGCTGGGCGGGGTAGTTCCAGGGCGCGATGACGAGGACGACGCCGAGCGGGTCGTACTGCGTCCAGGCGGTGGCGTCGGTGCCGAGGTGGGGCGGGACGGGGGCGGGCTCCGGGCGCAGCCAGGTGTCGAGGTGGTCGAGGGTGTGGTCGATCTCCCGGATCGTGAAGTCGATCTCCGTGCGGTAGGCCTCCGCCTCGCTCTTGCCGAGGTCGGTGTGGAGGGCGGCGGCCAGCTCGGCGCCCTGGTCGGTGAGCATCGCGCGCAGGGCGCGCAGCTGGGCGGTGCGCCATGCGACGGGCTTGGTGCGGCCGGTGCGGAACGTGGCGCGCAGCCGGGCGACGGTGCCGGTGATCTGCTCGGGGGTCTGGTTCACGATGCCTCCTCGGTAGGTGCAGTTGCCAACCTTTCAGGTACCGAAATGAATTCCCAGAGGCCGGCACAGTGATCGGCCTCACGTGCCCGTCCCGCATCGCCGCTCCGAACTCACGTCGCCGGCCCACACCGGCGCCGCGGGCTCACGTGACCAGCTCCCGCCGGCGCCGCTCCAGATACCGGCGCTCGGCCGGTCCGGGGGCCAGTGCCAGCGCCCGGTCGTAGGCGTCCAGGGCCTCGGCCGTGCGCCCCAGCCGGCGCAGCAGGTCGGCGTGTACCGCGTGGAAGACGTGGTAGCCGTCCAGGTCCAGGGCGTCGACGAGGGCGAGGGCCGGCTCGGCGCCCTCGGTCTCGGCCACGGCGACCGCGCGGTTGAGGGCGACGACGGGGCTCGGCGCGAGGGCCATGAGCTGGTCGTACAGCTGCCGGATCTGGCCCCAGTCGGTGGCCTCGGCGCTCGGCGCGTCACTGTGGACGGCGTTGATCGCGGCCTGGATCTGGTACGGGCCGGGCCGGCCGCGGCGCAGGCAGCGGCGGACCAGGTCCTGTCCCTCGGCGATCAGCGTCCGGTCCCAGCGGGAGCGGTCCTGCTCGGGCAGCGGGACGAGGGCGCCGTCGGCGTCGGTGCGGGCCGGGCGGCGGGACTCGGTGAGCAGCAGCAGCGCGAGCAGGCCGGTGACCTCGGGTTCGTCGGGCATCAGTTCGGCCAGCAGCCGGGCCAGGCGCACGGCCTCGGCGCACAGGCCCGGATCACCGTCGTATCCCTCGTTGTAGATCAGGTAGACGACGGCCAGCACTCCGCGCAGCCGGTCCGGCAGATCGGCGTCCCGGGGGACGCGGTAGGGGATGCCGGCGTTGCGGATCTTCGCCTTGGCACGCACCAGGCGCTGGGCCATGGTCGGTTCGGGGACGAGGAAGGCGCGGGCGATCTGCGCGGTGCCGAGCCCGCCGAGCAGCCGCAGGGTGAGGGCGACCTGAGCCGGGACGGCCAGCGCGGGGTGGCAGCAGGTGAAGATCAGGCGGAGCCGGTCGTCGCGCACGGGTCCCTCCTCGGCGGGCGGATCGGCGGCGTACAGCCGGGCCGCCTCGGCGTGCCGGGCGTCGCGGCCGGCCTCGCGGCGCAGCCGGTCGATGGCACGGTTGCGGGCGGTGGTGATGATCCACCCGGCGGGGCTCGGCGGGACGCCCTTGTCCGGCCAGGTCCGCACGGCCACCGTGAAGGCGTCCTGCACCGCTTCCTCGGCGAGGTCGATGTCGCCGAGGAAGCGCACCAGGACGGCGACCGCACGGCCGTACTCCGCGCGGAAGACCGACTCGACGTCCGCTGTCATCAGTCCGCTTCGCCCATGAAGGGCCGTACCTCGATCGGCAGGGTGGTGGCGAGGGCGGCCTTGCGGCCCCATTCCAGGGCCGCGTCCAGGTCGGGCGCCTTGATCAGGCAGATGCCGCCGAGGTGCTCCTTGCCCTCCGCGTACGGCCCGTCGGTGATCAGCACCTCGCCGCCCTCGGGGCGCAGCACGGTGGAGGACTCCGGTCCGTGCAGCCCCCCGGCGAACACCCAGGCCCCGGCCTGGCGCAGTTCCCGGTGGAAGACCTCCAGGTTCCTGCCGATCCCGGCGAGCACCTCGGGGGCGGGCGGCTCGCCGACCGGCTGCATCACGCTGAGCAGGTAGTGCTTCATGACGGCCTCCTCGGCCTCGTGGGGTTGTGTCACCTCCTACACGAACGACGACGCCCGGGATCGACACCCGGGCCGGGCAGATCGGGAAAAATCTTCGGCATGACCATCGCCGCACACCCCCTCGTCGCCCGCGCCCGGCAGCTCGCGGACGACGTCCTCGCCCCGCACGCCGAACGCGTCGACCAGGACGGGGGTGCCCGCGAGCCACATCGAGGCGGTGAAACGCTCGGGGCTGCTCGGGGTGAACGCGCCGGCGGAGTACGGCGGGGCGGCGGCGCCGGGTGCGGTGGCGCGGGAGACGGCGGAGATCCTCGCCGGGGCGTGCTGCGCGACCTGGTTCGTGCAGACGCAGCACCACACGCCGGTGCAGACGCTCGCCGGGAGCGACGCGCCGGTGCGGGAGCGGCTGCTGGGCCCGCTGGCGCGCGGGGAACTGCTCGCGGGTGTGGCCTACGCGCATCTGCGGGCGCATCCGCGCACCCCGGTCCGGGTGACACGGGAGCGCGGCGGGCGGCGCTTTGACGGGACCGTGCCCTGGTACACCGGGTGGGGCCTGAACGACGTGATGCTGCTCGCCGGGATCAGCGAGGACGACGAGGCGCTGTTCGCGTTCACCGAGGCGCGCGAGCAGCCCGGGCTGCGGGCGTCGGAGCCGATGCGGCTGGCGGCGCTGACCGCCTCGCGGACGGTGTCCCTGGAGCTGGACGGGCTGTGGGTGGGCGAGGACGCCGTGGTGCTGCGGATGCCGTACGCGCGGTGGGCGCAGGGCGACCGGGTGAAGACGGTGAGCGCCTCACCGGCGGTGTTCGGCGTCGCCGAGGCGGCGCTGCGCCTGCTGGACGACGGCACCGCGGGGCCGTTTCGGCGGCGCCTGGCCGAGGTGCGGCGCCGGGCCTACGCGCTGGCGGACCATCCGCTGCCGCACGAACACCTGGAGGAGCGGCTGGCGTTGCGCACCGAGGCGCAGGAAGTGATGCGGGCGGCCACCACCGCGGCGGTGGTGGCCGGTGGCGGGCGGTCGCTGGCGCTCGGCAGCCGGGCGCAGCGGCTGGCCAGGGAGGCGATGTTCCTGCTGGTGCAGGGCCAGACGCCGCTGACACGCCGGGCGCATCTGGACGCCCTGGCTCATCCCGCGAAGGGCACCTGAGCGGCCGGGTTCGCCTCCGCGGCGAAGGGGTGCCGCCACAGGCCCTGTTCGGCCAGCCGGGGCAGTACGCCCTCGCCGAACCAGTACGCCTCCTCCAGGTGCGGATAGCCGGACAGCACGAACTCCTCGATGCCCAGCGCCGCGTACTCCTTGATGCGTTCGGCGACCTCGTCGTGGCTGCCGACCAGGGCGGTGCCCGCGCCGCCGCGCACCAGGCCGATGCCGGCCCACAGGTTGGGGTGGATCTCCAGGCCGTCCCGGTTGCCGCCGTGCAGGGCGAGCATGCGCCGCTGGCCCTCCGACTCGCTGCGGGCGAGGCCCTCCTGGACGGCCCGCACGGTCTGCGGGTCGAACCCCTTGAGCAGCCGGTCCGCCTCCGCCCAGGCCTCGGCGGCGGTGTCGCGGGTGATGACGTGCAGCCGGATGCCGAAGCGCAGGGTGCGGCCGTGCCCGGCGGCGAGCCCGCTGATCCAGGCGATCTTCTCGGCGACCTGGGCGGGAGGCTCGCCCCAGGTGAGGTAGACGTCGGCGTGGCGGGCGGCGATCTCGCCGGCGACGGGCGAGGAGCCGCCGAAGTACACCTCGGGGACGGGGTCGGGCAGCCGGGCGAGCGTCGCGTCCTCGACCCGCAGGTGCTCGCCGTCCAGATCGACGCTCTTGCCCGCCCACAGCTCCCGCACGATCTGGAGGAATTCGCCGGTACGGCGGTAGCGGGCGTCCTTGTCGAGGAAGTCGCCGTAGGCGCGCTGCTCGTGGCTCTCGCCGCCGGTGACGACGTTGAGCAGCAGCCGTCCGCCGGAGTGCCGCTGGAAGGTGGACGCCATCTGCGCGGCGAGCGTCGGCGAGACGAAGCCGGGCCGGAAGGCGACGAGGAACTTCAGGCGCTCGGTGTGGCGGCTGACCATCGCGGTGGTCAGCCACGCGTCCTCGCACCAGGCCCCGGTCGGGGTGAGCGCGCCGGTGAAGCCGAGGTCCTCGGCGGCGCGCGCGATCTGGCTCAGATAGGCGACCGTGGGCGGCCGGTCCCGTCCGAAGGCGGTCGCCGGTGTGCCGTGGCCGCCGCCGACGACATGGCGGCTGTCGCCGTTGGTGGGCAGGAACCAGTGGAAGGTGAGGGACACGCGGGGTCTCCGATCGGATCGCTTCGGTGGGCGTGCTCAGCTCGCCGCGGCCAGGACCGGGCTGCGGTGCAGGGCCGCCGCGAACTGGTCGACGACCTGGCCGAGGGCCTCGGCGGTGGCCGGGGCGACGGTCACGGAGCCGTCCTCGCGGACGGTGATGTCCTTGTCGAGGGTGAACCAGCCCGGGACGATGTGGGCGGCGCCCATGGAGTTGAGCACCGGGCGCAGGGCGTAGTCGAGGGCGAGTACGTGCGCGGTGCTGCCGCCGGTGGCCAGCGGCAGCACGGTCCTGCCGGTGAGGGCGTACTGCGGGAGCAGGTCCAGCAGCGCCTTGAGCACGCCGGAGTACGCCGCCTTGTAGACGGGGGTGGCGACGACGACGCCGTCGGCGCGGGCGAAGAGTTCGGTCGCCTCGACGATCGCGGGGTGGCGGAAGTCGGCGCCGAGGAGTGCCTCGGCGGGGATGGTGCGTACGTCGAGCGGGACGACGTCGTGGCCCTGTGCGGTCAGCCGCTGGTCGAGGTGGCGCAGCAGGCGGGCGGTGCGCGAGGAGGCGGAGGGGCTGCCGGAGACGGACAGGACGGTGGCCATGGGTGTCCTCTTTCTTGCGGAACCCCGTTGCGGAGGGTGCGCGGGGGCGAGCGTGCGCCGTCGAGGTGCGGCGCGGGTGAGCGGCGGCACGGATGAGGCGCGATACGGGCGCGGGGAGAAGGGAAGGCGGGCACGCCGGAATCAAGGCAGGCGGCAGGGAGCCGAACCGGGCGGCCGGGGGAGGAAGAGACGCGGCGCGGGGTCAGGCCGCGAGGCGACAGGAGGAGCTGGAGACACGCGCGAGGTCGACGTGGCGTCGCCGCGTGAGGTCCAGTCGCATCGTCATGCCGTTGATCGTCTCAGCCGTGTCCGAGAACCGTCAAGCTGCTGCCGACCCCTGTGACCTCTACACATAAGGATTGAATAAGCGCAGAATAAGACAAAGCGGCGCTTACCGCTCACCGCACCTGACGCGGTCGGCCAGCAAGTCAAAGGAGACGAGTCATGGCCAACCTCTCGCACGGCAGGGGTGACATCACCACTCACCCGGATGTCTCCGAAATGCAGGCACGTTACGCCCGCATGCTCGGCGGTCGCGATGTGGCGCTCGTGGACGGACCGGTGTTCCTGCTCGGTCTGTACTGCGCCGTGTCCCCGTGGATCGTCCACTACACGACCAGCCAGCCCCCGCTCGTGACGCACAACCTGATCATCGGCATCGCGATCGGCCTCCTGGCCCTCGGATTCACCCGCGCCCCCGAGCGCATGTACGGCCTGAGCTGGGCCATGTGCGCGCTGGGCATCTGGATGATCATCGCCCCGTGGGTCGTCGGCAGCAGCCCCGACACGGGTGTGGTGGTGAACAACGTCATCATCGGCGCGCTGGCGCTGGTCCTGGGCATGATGTGCGCCGGCACCGCGGCGAGGAGCACGCCGAGGACCTACGGCGAGGGCATGACGCCGCGGCCGTGACCCTGGAGGCCGCAACCCTGAACCATGAGGTGAGGCACCGCAGGAGAAGAAGGTGAAGGAAACACGGGCCGGCCCGCACGACACGGGCCGGCCCTTCGTGCGCCCCAGCCGGAAAAAAGCAGGTCAGAGCGATGGTGACCGTTTCGCGGTGATTGCGATCCCCCACCGAAGGAAAGCTCTGTGATGCGTGCCCCTCGGACCCTGCGTACCGCCCTCGTCGCCGCCGGCGTCACCGCCGCCCTGGGCGCGTCGGCCGCCGGTGCCTTCGCCGCCCCGCCGGCGCCCGCCGCCCAGGCCGCCGCGCCGGCCGCGCCCGCGCACAGCCCGCACCCGGCCGAGCGCGTGTACGTCAAGACGGTGAAGCTCGCGGACAAGGTCTCCCTGGCGAAGGTCTTCAGGACCGGCAAGCACCGCTACGAGGCGGAGATCTGGGCCAAGGGCGTCAAGTACGGCACCCTCGTCGCGCACGGCAAGCCCGCGCACGGCCGCAGCAACGGCCTCCACGTCACCCTGCGGCCGAACGGCACGGTCACCTCCTGGGTCGAGCGCGCCAAGCCGAAGCCGGTCGTCAAGCGGGTGCTGGTGGCCTCCGCACCGCTGGCCGACGGCGTGTCCACCGCCCGGATCTACAAGGTGACCGCCCACCACCACGAGGCCGACATCTACGCCCACGGCGTCCGCATGGGCACCCTGGTCGCCGACGGTCGCGCCGCGTACGGCGAGCACAACGGCCTGCACATCGTGCTGCGGCCGGACGGCCGGATCGGCTCGTGGCTCGACCGGACGCCGGCACCCGCCCCGCAGCCGGACGACGACCCGCAGGACGAGCCCACCGCTGCCGACGCCCCGCGGCAGGCGGACGCCACGAGCCTCGCCGCGCTCTGAGGCCCGGGCGCCTCACCGCGGGTGGGCGCCCGGCCGCCGGCGGTGGACGAGGCCCGGCCGGGACCTCCTCCACCGCCCGCGGGCGTTCAGCTCACGCTGAGCGCCGTGTCGTCGATGACGAACGAGGTCTGGAGGGTGGAGCCCTCCGTGCCGGTGAACTTGATCGTGACGGTCTGGCCCGCGTAGCCCGCCAGGTTGAAGCTGCGCTGCACGTAGCCGCTCGACGCGTTCAGGTTCGAGTAGGTGGCGAGCGTCGACAGCACCGTGCCGCTGCTGTTGAGGACCTGCGCCTTGAGCGTGTCGTACGCCGTCGTCGTGGTCGTCTCGGCGGTGTCGACGTGCAGGTAGAAGCTCAGCGTGGCCGTGGTGCACCCGGCGGGGACGGTCACCGACTGCGCGAGCGTGTCGGTGTGGGCCGAGCCGTAGCCGTTCAGCCAGGCCTTGTAGGAGCCGGTGCGGGCGGCTTCGCCGGTGTCGTTGGTGATCACACCGCTGGAGGCGGTCCAGTAGGTGGCGCCCGACTCGAAGCCGGGGTTGGCCAGCAACTGGCCCGCGGTGCAGGTGCCGCCGCTTCCGCCGCCCCCGGTGCCGGTGCTCGCGCCGGCGAGCCAGGCGGTGGCGTTCAGGCCGAGCGCTGCGTTGGTGGCGCTGGTGTCGTTCCAGCCGTCGTACAGCGTGTTGCCGCTCTGCCCGGTGCCGTCGTCGACGGGCGAGCTGTCGCCCCAGAAGGCCACCCGGCCGCTGCCGAAGGTCGACGTGGCGAAGAACGCGCCGGTGTTGCCGGAGTAACCGGTGCGGTAGAGCAGGCCCTTGACGTTCGGGTTGTCGGCGGGCTTGAGCGTGGCCGTCGTACCGCTGGCGATGAGGCTCTTGGTGACGGTGCCGAAGGAGCCGTGCAGCACGGGGTCGGCGGGGTCGCTGACGGCGGCCGGGTGGTCGGAGCTGATGCTGAGCGCGTCGATGGAGAAGCCGAACGGGTCGGTGGAGTCGACGCTGTTGTTCGTCATCAGGTCGTTGAGGATCTCGACCGCGTCCTGGCCGTCGTTGTTGCGGTCGGCCCCGGTGTGGTCCGAGATCATGAACAGTCCGCCGCCGTTCTTGACGAAGTTCATGATCGCCGTCTTCTCGGCGCTGGAGAAGAGGGTGTTGGGCTCGGGCAGGACCAGGGTGTCGAACTTCGACAGGTCCGTGGCCGAGGTGCCGCCGTAGCTCAGACTCGAACCCGAGGGCAGCGTCTTCAGGCTGTACTCGCCGGTCTTCTGCAGCGCCACGCCCCAGGAGGACAGGGCACCGGTCCAGTCCGTCTCGGTGGACGGGGTGGCGTCCTGGCCGAGCGGGTCGGGCTGGCTGGTGGAGATGATCCAGTCCGCGTTCCCGGCGGTCTCGGCGTGCGCGTTGTCGAACAGGACGCGGTGGGGGGTGGCCGCGTGCGCGGGGGTGGGCGTCGCCGCGGTCTGCAGCGCGGCTCCGGTCAGGCACAGGCCGAGGGCGGCGAGGACGGTGGTGACCGTGCGGCGGGGTCTGGTCGTTCCGGGCATCCGGCGAACCTCCGGGTGAGGGGGGAGAGAAGGCGGTGCGGGCGCCGATTCTGCGCGCGTAGAGAACGGGTCGAGCGGGAGTGTTCTACACGCGTGGAGACAGTTGAAAGGTACATGGCATGACGGCCCGGTGAACAGACCGGACGCCGCCCGCCGTCACTCATCCGGCGTACAGATAGGGCGTCGTCGTGGTCAGCGGCACGAAGCCGAGGCGGCGCAGGATGGGACGGCTCTGGTCGGAGGCGTCGACCTGGAGGTAGCGGTGGCCGAGAGCGGCGGCGGCGCGGGCGCGTCGTGCGACGAGCGCCCGGTAGATGCCCCGTCCGCGCCAGCCCTCGACGGTTCCGCCGCCCCACAGGCCGGCGAAGTCCGTCCCCGGCACCACCTCCATCCGGGCCGCGCTCACCGGGACGTCGCCGGCGAGCGCGACGACGGCCACGACGGTGTCCGGCGCGTCGGCGAGCCGGTCGAGCATCTGCTGCCGCAGCCGCGAGGCGTCCGTGCCGAACGCCTTCTCGTGCACCTCGGCCACCAGGTCCACGCCCGCCGCGTCGGTGACGGTCCGCAGGTGGATGCCGTCGGGCGGGTCGACGTACTGCGCCACGGCGGCCGTCTCGGCGACCATCAGCGTCTCCTCGGCCTCCGGGGTGAACCCCGCCGCCATGAGCAGAGCGCCGAGGCCGGCCGGCTCGTCGTGCCCGTACAGCTTCCACTCGAACTCGCGGCCGAGCGCGGTGTAGTGGGCGATCTGCTCGGCGATCGCGGCCTCGGCGCCGGCCGCGTCGAGGGCGGACCACAGGACGCCGTTCCATCCGTGGGCGGGCGCGACCTGGCGCACCACGTTCCCGGTCCGCTCGATCCGGGCGCCGCGACCGTCGGGCCGGGCGTCACGGCGCATCTGACGGTCGTAGTGCGCGCGCAGGGTGAGGTGATCCGTTTCCATGCGGCCACCCCAGCATCCGGGGACAGCCGGCGGCAACGGGGTTTCGCGCGGAACACCTGCGGCGAGCACTGCCCCCGGTGCGCCGCCGCGCACGCCTGGGCGCTGCGGTGGCCGCCGGTGGCCGGTGGCCCGGCTGCCGTGGTGGGGCCGGTCGGTCCGTCAGCGGCCGGTGCGCGGGCGGAAGCGCCGGTAGAGGGCGGCGCCGCCGAGGACCAGAGCCGCGCTCCCGACGGCGGCCGGCAGATCGAGGTCCGAGCCGGTGTGGGCGAGGGACGTCACGGTGTGCCGCGGCGGGGTGTGCGGCGCGGGGCGCTGCTTCGGGGGCGTCGACGGCCGCGGGGTGGGGTGTTCGACGCCGGGCGACGGATGGCCGCCTGAGTGGTTCACGGACGTGTTCCCGGTGGCGGGGTTGCCGACGCCGACGACGTTCACACTGTTGCCGCTGACGTTCACCGGCAGGTGCACGGGCAGCTGGACGCCGTTGCCGGAGAGCACGCCCGGGGAGCCGGCCGTGTCCGCGCCGGCCCGCGCGCCGCCGGCCGTACCGGAGCGGGAGGCGCCCGAGGCGCCGGAGCCCGGGCCCGGGCCCGGGGAGCCGGAGTCGGAGGTGTTCGCGCAGCTGTTGCCCGCCGCCGGGTTGAGCACGCCGGCCACGCTCACCGTGTTCCCGCACACGTTCACCGGCACGTGCACCGGGAGCTGGAGGGTGTTGCCGGAGACCAGCCCGGGTGAGCCGGCGGCGGTGCCGTCCGCCCCGGAGTCGGCGTACGCCGCTCCCGCCACGGCCATCGCGCCCGAGGCGGCGGCGACGGCGATCAGACCGTTTCGGGTAACCCGTTTCATAGGTTCCCTGCCTTCCAGACGTGGGTGCGGGCGCTCGCCCGCACCGACTGAAACGCAGACGAAGGGTCCTGGTTATGGCGTATCGGACGTTCATTGTTTCTTCACCCCATCGAGCGTCCTGTTTGTCGAACAAGCGGTAAAGACGCCCGGCTCCTTGCCCTCCATGGCACGACGGGCGGGGCGCGCGAGGCCCGCTTATGGTGGGCGAGGGCGCCGATCCCGGTCCGCGACGGGGCGCCCTGGGAGGCATGGATGCTGTCCGAGGTATCGACGCGGTCCGCGGCGATACGCCGCTGCGCGCTCTCCGGAGCCCTGGGGCTCGCCCTGCTGGGCTCCGGAGTGCCGGTGGCGCACGCCGGTCCCGAGCCCGATCTGAGCCGTTTCTACGAACAGAAGATCACCTGGGGCAGATGCCAGGGCGACGGCATGCCCAGGGATCTGCAGTGCGGGAAGATCACTGTCCCGCTCGACTACGCCCGCCCCGGTGCGGGCAAGCTCGACCTGGCCCTCGCCCGCTATCGCGCGACGGGGCATCGGCGCGGCTCGGTGGTGCTGAACTTCGGCGGGCCCGGCGGAGCGGGTGTGCCTCAGCTCGCCGAGAGCGGCAAGGACTTCATGGGGCTCACCAACGGCTACGACGTGGTGACGTTCGACCCCCGCGGCGTCGGCCGCTCCTCCCCGGTCAGCTGCGGCGAGGGCGAGGACGACGCGTTCGCCGCGGCGGCAGGCGACGACGGCCTGGCCGACCCGCGCGCCGCACTGGAGCAGCTGCGCCGGGCGGCCGCGGCCTGCGCCCGGCACTCGGGGCCGGTGCTGCGGCACATCGGCACGGTCGACGCGTCCCGGGACCTGGACGTGATGCGCGCGGCACTGGGCGACGACAAGCTCAACTACCTCGGCTTCTCCTACGGCACCCGGCTCGGCGCGGTGTACGCGACGCAGTTCCCCGACAAGGTGGGCCGGATGGCGCTGGACGGCGTGGACACCCTGACCGAGCCGCTGGCCCAGCAGGGCATCGCGGGGGCGCAGGGACAGCAGGTGGCGCTGGAGGATTTCGTCGACTGGTGCGTCAAGGACATCGCGTGCCCGCTCGGGCAGGACGCGCGCTCGGCCCGCGAGCAGGTCGTGAAGCTGGTCCGCTCGATGGACGAGGACCCGGTGCCGAGCGACTTCGGCAAGCCGTTCTCCGGCCAGGACCTGGTGGGCGCGATCGGGCAGGCGCTGTACAGCACACAGCTGTGGCCGTCGCTGGAGCGGGCGCTGGCGGAGCTGGTCGAGGACGGCGACACCAGCGGCGTCATGGGCTTCACCTCGGGCGGCTTCGCGCCGCCGGTCCGGCGCGACCCGGGCGACCGGGGCGGCGGTGGGCTGACGGACGCCGAGGACGTGCCGCTGGACAACCTGCCCGCGGCGCTGATGGCGATCAACTGCGCCGACGACCCGGACCGCCCCTCCGCCGAACGGCTCACCGCGGACCTGGGCCGGCTGCGCGCCGCCTACGAGCAGGCCTCCCCCGTGTTCGGCCGGTTCCGGCTGGCGCAGGTGCTGATGTGCTACGGCCGCCCCAAGGGCACCGACTTCGTGCGCGAGAAGGTCAAGGACCTGCACACGCCGAGGATGCTGCTCGTCGGGACCCGGGGCGACCCGGCCACGCCGTACCGCTGGACGACGGAGACCGCCGAGCGGCTGGGCTCCTCGGCGGTGGTGCTGGACAACCGGGGTGACGGGCACACCGGCTACGCGTCGTCCAAGTGTGTGCACCGCAAGGTCGACGACTTCCTGCTGTACGGCTCGCTGCCGGCCAGCGGCAGCTCGTGCGGGCGGGACGAGGACGACTGAGCACCGCGGCCGCTGCCGCTCAGGCGGCGTGCCCGGTGACGAACCCGTCGATCAGCCTCGTCAGTATGTGCGGCTTCTCCACGGGGAGTTCGTGCCCGGCGTCGACGAGGCGGACCACGGCGTCCGGGTAGGCCGTCGCCATGCGCAGCATCTGCGCGACCGGCAGCTGGACGTCGTGGCTGCCGTGTACGAGCAGGGTGGGTGTGCGGATCTCGCCGACCCGGTCGAGGACGTCGAAGGCGCGCATGGCGCCGTAGAGGGTCATGACGACCTCGCGCGGTATCGCGGCGGAGGCCTCGACGTACCGGCGGATCTCCTCGCGCGGGTGGCCGGGCGCGAAGGCCCGCTGGATGTTGGCGGCGACGAAGAGCCGGTAGGGCACGAGCGTGGACGCCGCCATCAGCAGGCCCCTGGCCCGGCTGTAGGTCATGCGGCTGATGGAGTTCACGAGCACCATCCGCTCGACGCGCTCGGGCTGGGACAGGGCGATGGTCTGCGCGATCATCCCGCCCATGGAGTGGCCGACGAGCACGCACCGCCGCACCTGGAGGTGGTCGAGCAGCGCGAGCACGTCCGCGGCCAGCTCCGCGATGGTGCCCACGCCCGCGCCGCTGCTCTCGCCGTGTCCGCGCAGGTCGAGGCGGATCACCCGGCGCCGCTCGGCGAAGTGGCCGAGCTGGTGGTCCCAGCGGTGCCGGTCGGCCGTCCAGCCGTGCACGAACACCAGGGGCGCGGCGCCGTCGCGGGGCCCCTCGTCGTCGTACGTGAGTGTGGCGCCGTCGACCTCTAGCTGCGGCATGGGAGTCTCCTGCGAGCAGTCCGGTTACTGGCGAGTAGCCTAGCTGTACGCCCGGCGCACGTCACCGCCGTCGAGCCGGCGCTCTCGTCCGGACCCGTCCCCGTTACCCCAAATGCCCGATACGCGAATCGGCCCTATGGTGCTGTCATGGAGCACGCACTCAGCCCTGCAACTCTCGCCGAACTGCGCCGACCGCGCCCGTATCCGGCGGTGTCCGTGCTGACGCCGACGCACCGCCGGGAACCCGACAACGCCCAGGACCGGGTCCGGCTGCGCAATGTCGTGGCCGAGGCCAAGCGCCGGCTGGAGGCCGATCCGGCGGTCAGCCGGGAGCGCCGCGCCGAGGTCGCGCGCGAGCTGGACCGGGCACTGGCCGAGGTGGACCTGACCCACGCCGAGGACGGGCTGGTGATCTTCGCCGCTCCCGGTGAGCACCAGGTGTGGTCGCTGGCCCGCCCGGTGCCCGAGCGGGTGGTGCTGTCGGACACCTTCCTCACCCGCAACCTGGTCTCCGCCCAGGCCGCCGACCGGCCGTTCTGGGTGCTGTCGGTCTCCGCCGACCGCGTCGCACTGTGGAGCGGCGGCCACGACCGGGTCGCCGAGGACCGCTCCGGCGGCTTCCCGCGCACCCGCGACCGGCAGAACTTCGACGCCGAGCGCCAGGAGCAGGTCGGCGACGCCCGGATCCGCGACGAGGGCACCCGCCAGTTCCTGCGGGAGGCCGACACCGCGATGGCCGAGGTGCTGCGCGACGACCCCCGGCCGGTGTACGTCACCGGCGAGCAGGCCGCGCTGTCCCTGTTCGACGATGTCGGCACGGTCGCCAAGTGCGCGGTGCACATCCGGCACGGCGGACTGGCGCACGCCTCGCCCGAGGCGGTGTGGCAGGCCGTACGGCCGGTCGTCGTGGAGCAGCAGCGCAAGACGGCCGACTCCGTCGCGCAGGAGCTCGAAGCGGCCCGCGGGCGGCGGGCGTTCGCGGCCGGCCTGGACGAGATCTGGCGCAGCGCCCGTGAGGCCCGGGTGCGGCTGCTCGCCGTCGAGGAGAACTACCGGGTGACGGTCGTCGATGCCGGCGACCACCTGGAGCCCGCGGCGGACGGCGAACTCGACGCCCGCGAGGACATCGTCGACGAGATCGTCGAGCAGTGCCTGGAGACCGGCGCGGACGTGCGGTTCGTCCCCGACGGCTCGCTGGGCGACGCGGAGGGCATCGCGGGCGTCCTGCGGTTCTGAGCCGCCGGGTTCGCCTCCCGGGCCGCCTTGACGGCCGTGGCACCCTGGGTCGCGTGCGCCGCCGGGCCGTGCGCACGCGACCGGGGAAGGAGCCGTGGGATACGTGGCAGAGCCGTTGGGTGTGGCCGTACTGGGCGCGGGGCACATGGGGGCCGACCACATACGCCGTCTGGACCGGGTGGTGAGCGGGGCGCGGGTCGCCGCCGTGGCCGACCCGGACACCGGGCGGGCGAAGGAAGCGGCCGCCGGGATCGACCAGGTGAGCGTGCACGCGGAGGCCGAGGCCGCAATGGACGCCCCGGGCGTGGCGGCGGTGCTGATCGCCTCCCCCGGCCCGGCGCACGAGGAGGCCCTGCGGGCGGCGTTCGCGCGCGGGCTGCCGGTGCTGTGCGAGAAGCCGATGGTGCCGGACTCCGCCGGTGCGCTGCGGGTGGTGGAGGCGGAGGCGCGGCTCGGCCGGCGCCTGGCGCAGATCGGCTTCATGCGCCGCTACGACGCCGGGTACCAGCACCTGAAGTCCCTGCTGGACGGCGGCTCGCTGGGCCGGCCGCTGATGCTGCACTGCGTCCACCGCAACGTCTCCTCGCCGCCCGGTTTCACCAGCGCCATGCTGGTCAACAGCTCTCTCTCGCACGAGATCGACGCGGCGCGCTGGCTGCTGGGGCAGGAGCTGACCGCGGTGACCGTGCTGCGCCCGCGCTCCTCGGCGGCCGCCCCCGAGGGGCTGGTCGACCCGCAGTTCGTGCTGTTCGAGACCGAGCGGGGCGCCCTGGTCGACGTCGAGGTGTTCGTCAACTGCGGCTTCGGCTACCAGGTGCGCTGCGAGGCCGTCTGCGAGGCGGGCAGCGCGCGGATCGGCGAGGAGCACGGCATGGCGGTCACCGCGCGGGGCGGCGCGGGGGTCGAGGTGCCGCAGGACTACCTGGTGCGGTTCGCGGACGCCTACGACCGTGAGGTGCAGGCCTGGGTCGACGCCATCCGCCGGGGCCGGGTCACCGGCCCCGGCGCCTGGGACGGCTATACCGCCTCCGTGGTCGCCGAGGCCGGGGTGCGCTCGCTGGAGCACGGCGGGCGGGTGAGCGTCGAACTCGCCCCGCGCCCGCCGCTGTACGGGCCGGTCAGCCGCTGACGCTGGGCGTGCCCGTCTCCAGGTGGCCGGTGAACCGGCGCGACCAGGTCGCGTCGGAGTCGACCGTGACCGTGACGTCGTACCAGCCGTCGCTGTAGGCGACGGCGTTGAAGAAGTCCTCGGCCGAGGAGTTCGCGTCGACGCGGTAGGTCCAGGGGCCGTCGCCGCGGTAGCGGTTCGCGGTGACGGTGAAGGTCACGGCGGACGCGCCCGTGTTGGCCATCCTCAGATAGAGCGCGAGCTTGCCGGTCCCCGGTTCCACCGCGTAACGGCTGCCGGCCTCGGCCGCCTTTCCGGCCTTGGTGGCGTCGCCGGTGACGCGGCGCAGGAAGCGGTTGGGGCCGACCACGGTGAAGTCGTACTTCCCGTCGCCGTACCCGGTGCCGATGCCGAAGGAGTCGGTGGCGGTGGCGCCGGGAGAGACCGTGTACTGCCAGGGCGTGGTGTCCCGGTAGGCGTTGGGGTGGATCGAGAAGTGGGCGGCGCGGGTGGCGGGCGTGCCCTGGCTGGCCAGGGTGAACCAGGCGAGGATCTTGCCGCTCGCCCCGAACTCCAGCCGGTCCAGGTAGGCGTTGGGCTGGTAGGGCCGGGCGGGTGCCGGGCGAAGCTGCGGTTCTCCTGCATGAGGATCACCACGTGCCGTACGTCGGAGAGGGTGCCGGTCGCCGCGGAACCCGCCGCGGCCGCGGGCCGGGCCGCGGCGCCCGTCGCCAGGCCCGCCGCCGCGGAGGCGCCCAGGCCCACGAAACCTCTTCGGCTGATCGGTGTCATGCCCACCGTCCTCGTCACGGGAGTGCCCCAGCGGCACACCGCGCGCAAGGGTGCACTCGGCGGTCGTCGGGGTCCATACTCATGCGGTGATCGGGACGTGAACGGCGGTCGTCCAGCGCGTGCGAACACCTGCGCGTCGAACACGCGCTTGAGTGTCTGCGCGCAGCGCCCGACGGTCCGTCAAGTTGCTTACGCGTACTACGATTTGCCCTCGGTGGTGACCTACGCCGATCGCACCGCGAGGTCACTCCGGGAAGACTGTGGCATATGCCAGGAGCACCACCGTATCGTGTGGTGCCAAATCCCTTACACGGCATCGCGGGCTGTGCAACAGTCGTAACCGGTCCCACCCGTCCGCCTGGCCGTACCGTCCCCGCATCGGAGTGCGTCATGCCGTCCCATGTCTCCGCGGACCGCCCCTTCGCCCAGCCGCCCTCGCGCGGCTCGGTGGAGGCGCTCATATCGCAGACACGGCGGCTCAAGGGCGACGTCGACGCCGTACGGCGCGATGTCCAGGGCGACGGCAGCGACCCCCGGGAGCGCTGGCAGCGCGCCCTGTACGACCTCGCCCTGCACCAACTCGACGACCTCGACGAGCACTTGGCGCAGCTGCGGGACGGCCCGCAGCCCCCCGCGTCCGGGGAAGCGGCCGTCGAGAGGGGCGAGGCCCCGAGCGGTTCCCTGCTCAGCCGGGTCGGCAGCGCCGAGTGGAACCTGCTGACGGACGAGGCCACCTGGTCCGCAGAGCTGTACCGCATCCTCGGCCGCGACCCGGCGGGCCCCGCGCTCACCCTCGACGAACTTCCCTCCCTGGTACTGGAGGAGGACCGGCCCAAGCTGACGGCGATGGTCACGGACTGCCTGATCGACGCCAAGCCGATCGACGGCGAGTTCCGCATCGTGCGCCCGGACCGCGAGGTCCGCACGGTGCACATGATGGGCGAGCCGGTGCTCGACACCGACGGCAGCACCGCCTCCATGTGGGCGGTACTGCGCGACGTCAGTGAACTGCGCCGCAGCGAGCAGGCGGTGAGCGAGACCCGTGACTCGCTCCGGCGCCGGCAGCAGCAGGCACAGACCGAGCACCGGGTCGCGGTCGAGCTGCAGGAGGCCGTGCTCCCCCCGTGGCACGGCTCCCTGCGGCTCCCGCACCGGGGCACCGGCTCCCTCGACATCGCCGCCCACTACCTGCCCGCCCCCGCGAGCGAACTGATCGGCGGCGACTGGTACGACGCCCTGGAACTGCCCACCGGTGAGAGCCTGCTGGGCGTCGGAGACCTCACCGGCCACGGACCGGCCGTGACGTCCACCATGGCGATGCTGCTCGGCGCCGTGCGCGGCATGGCGATGGCCGGCGCCCAGCCCGGGCAGCTGATGGCGCTGCTGAACCAGTTACTGGACACCAGCGGCCGGCCGGCGCTGGGCAGTGCCGTCTGCTGCCGCTACCGGCCGGCCGACCGCACCCTGGTGTGGGCGCAGGCCGGACACCCCGCCCCCGTGCTGTACCGCGCCGGGACGGCACGCAGGCTGCCGCCCCCGGACGGCATTCTGCTGGGCGCCACTCCGACCGCCTCCTTCGGCCAGGCCGAGGAGACCCTTCTGGTGGGTGACCTGCTCCTGCTGCACACCGACGGACTGGTGCCCGGGCCTGCGGCAACGGACGGTTCCGACCCCCTGCTCGACCTGGCTCCCCGGATCGCGGGAGCCGCCGACGCACAGGACTGCGTGCGCGCGGTCGTGGCGGAGTTCGGCGCCCTGGAGCGCCAGGGCGACGCGTGCGTGCTGGTGGCCCGCGTGGAGTCGTAGTGCCGTGGCGGGCGCCGCCTACGCCGGTGCGGCGCCCCCGGCCTTGCCCTGCCTGCCCTTCGGCAGGGCCTGCATGATCTCCTCGCGCAGCTCCTGGATCTTCGGGTAGCCGGCGTACTCGGCGGTGAGCCGGTACATCTGGCGCAGCCTGTCCCAGGTGCGGCGGGAGGAGTTCGACCCCATCGACATCAGGGCCAGGCGGGCGTAGCGGTCGGCCTGTTCGGGGTCGTCGGCGATGAAGCAGGCCGAGGCCATGGACAGGTGGTCGAAGATCTTCGACCGCTCGCGGCCGTCGATCCGCAGTTCCAGCGCCTTCTGCGCGTAGTACTGCGCGTGCACGGCGGCGCCCGGGTCGAACTCCGCCAGGGTGCGGTAGGCGAGCGCCTGCATGCCGTACAGATCCTCGTCCTTGAAGGTCTGCATCCAGTCCGGCGTCTCCTCGGTGTTCTTGTCGGAGACGAACAGGTCCTCGGCCCGGCCCAGGGTGCGCCGCATCGCCTGGCCCTTGCCCATGGACGCCTGTGCCCAGGCCTCGATGGTGTGGAACATCGCCTTGGTTCTCGGCAGCAGCTGTTCGCCCGCACCGGACTGGGCGAGCTTCATCAGGTCCAGCGCGTCGTCGGGCCGGCCCAGGTGCACCATCTGCCGTGCCGCCCGGGACAGTGCCTCCCCGGCGCGCGGCCGGTCCCCGCCCTCACGGGCGGCGTGGGCGGCGATGACGAAGTACTTCTGCGCCGTGGGCTCCAGGCCCACGTCGTGCGACATCCAGCCGGCCAGGACGGCGAGGTTGGCGGCGACGCCCCACAGGCGGCGCTGGATGTCCGTGGAGTGGTGGTAGGCGAGGATGCCGCCCACCTCGTTGAGCTGGCCCACCACGGCCTTGCGCTGCAGGCCGCCGCCACGAGCGGCGTCCCAGGCGCGGAAGACCTCGACCGAGCGTTCGAGTTCCTCGATCTCCTGCGTCCCGATGGGGGCGGCCTCGTAGCGGTCGTACCCAGCGGGGTCGGCGTGCAGGGGGTGGTCGATGTGGGGAGCGTCGGGGCTAAGGGTCGGATCGGTGTGCAGCCAGTCGTGCATGGCGCCGCTGAGTGCGGATCCCGCGGCGAGCGCGGCACCCGCGCCCACCAAGCCGCGTCGGTTGAGCATGAGGTCCATTCCCGTGAATTCGGTGAGGACCGCCGCGGTCCGCTCGGGCGCCCACGGCACACCGTCGGGATGCTCCACGCTCCCGTCGCCCTGCCGTTTCCCCGCGCGCCCGCGCCTGACCAGACCGAGGTCCTCGATGGTCACGACACGGCCGAGACGCTCGGTGAACAGGGCCGCCAGCACCCTCGGCACCGGATCGCGCGGGATCTCGCCCGTCTCGATCCAACGCCGCACCCGGGAGGTGTCGGTCGACAGCTGGGGGTGGCCCATGGCCGCCGCCTGCTTGTTGACCAGCCTCGCGAGTTCTCCCTTGGACCAGCCGGCCAGGCCGAACAGGTCCGCAAGTCGGGTGTTGGGTTGTCCGCTCACTCAAGCCCCCAGGTTCTCGGCTGAGTTGACACTAGCCCCGGGAAAGGTGCCGGGCGACTATTCGCCAGGGTTCGCCAGGGTCCGCCAGATGGTGTGCCAGTGGCCATCGGGTGTCAGGTAGATATGCGCCACCCCGACCCGGTCGCCACCCGTCCCGACGGGCGCATTCCCCCAGGGTGCACCATGGCGGCCGGGCCGGAGGGCGCATTGACGTCGCAGGCACACGAAGGGATCTGTCTCGCCCATGTACGCAGCATCGTCCTCCGTGTCCGCCCCGCCCCGGCCGCTGCTCCCCCGCCCCGCGGCGGGCGGCACCGGCCCCTACCTGGCCCCCGCGCGAGGAGCGGCGCCCGTGCTCGGCGCGGGCCGCGGCCGCCGCGGTCCGGGGGCCGGCACACAACCGCTCAGCGGGAGACTCGACTTGTCCGGCCCCCAGGGCGCGCAGCTGCGCACGGCCCTCGCGTCGGTGCACCGGATCTGCCCGGAGTTCGCCCCGGTGCAGGTGCTGCGCCGCAGCGGGCGCTCCGTGCTCCTGGTCGGCACGACCGGTCGCAGCACGGCCGTCGCCAAGTGTTTACTGGATCACTCCCCCGAGTGGGCCGAGCGGTACCGGCATGAAATAGCCGCATACCGCACGTTCGTCCGGCACCGCCCCCCGGTGCGGGTGCCGAGGCTGATCGCGGCGGATCCGGACAACTGCACGCTGATCGTCGAGCGGATGCCTGGACGGGTCGCGGCACTCCAGCGGCATCCGGTGGAGGCGCCGCCGCGGGCCGACGTACGGGCGGCGCTGGCCGCGATCTGCCGGCTGAACGCCTGGCGGCCGCCGGCCGGCACCTTCGACGCCCCGCTGAACTACGCGGCCCGTATCAACCGCTACCACGAGCTGGGTCTGCTCACCGACCGCGACCTGGGCGATCTGCAGAAGCTGCTGCACGGGATCGCGCACGCGGCGGGCCGGGGCGGCATGGGCCAGTTCTGCCACGGCGACGCCCTGCTGTCGAACCTCCTGCTGTCACCGGCCGGTCCAGTGCTGGTGGACTGGGAGCACGCGGGCTGGTACCTGCCGGGGTACGACCTGGCCACGCTGTGGTCGGTGCTCGGGGACGCGCCGGTGGCCCGGCGGCAGATCAGCCAGCTCGCGCAGCAGGCGGGACCGGCGGCGCGGGACGCGTTCCTGGTCAACCTGATGCTGGTGCTCACCCGGGAGATCCGCACCTACGAGACGGCCGTGCAGCGTTCGATGCACGACGCGGCCCCGGCGGCCCCGGCCGCCGCCCACCCGGGCACCACCCCGTCCGGGGAGGAGCTGCGGCTGCTGCTGCGGCGGCTGCACGACGACTGCCAGCTGGTCCGCCGCGCGGTACGCGCAGCGGTAGGAACCCGCTGACTCCGGACGCCGTCCACCCGGCCCCGGGCCCCTTCGTGGGGCCCGGGGTCATTGGTTTGGGCCACTGATGCCGCGCAGGCGGGTGAACCACCCGCCCCGAAACCCGCCCCACCCACGGTGTGACGTGGGAAGTCTCCCGTATGACCGCATGATTGACGGATCGTCGGCGAGCCGGTACCACTGACCGGGTTCGGCCCCGCACGCCCCGTCATGACCGCCCGTCTCTGGAGGCAGCTTTGCGCGGTTCCGTCACCGACCCCCACCACTCCCCCGGTCACAGACGTCTCGCCCGCCGGGGCGCCGTCGCGGTGGCCTCCGGCGCGCTGCTGCTGCCGCTGCTGGGCGCCGGCCCCTCCCACGCCGAGGACTCGGCGGGTGCGCTGCAGCGGGCCTTCGCCGTCGCGGCGGCCGAGTACCACGTGCCGCAGAGCGTGCTGCTGGGCGTCTCCTATCTGCAGTCCCGCTGGGACGGGCACGCCGGCGCCCCGAGCGTGACCGGCGGCTACGGCCCCATGCATCTCACCGACGCCCGCACCGCCCTCGCCGCGGACACGCACCACGGCGACGGCACCGAGGACGCGCGCGGCGACGAGGCCCGCCCGCCGCTGCGTCCCGCCCCCAAGGTCCCCGAGGACGCGGCGCTGCCCGCGCGGCTGACGACCCTGCCGAAGGCCGCCGAGCTGACCGGCATCCCGGCCGAGGAGCTGCGCTCCGAGGAGTCGGCGAACATCGCGGGCGGCGCCGCGCTGCTGGCCGCCGCACAGAAGGACCTGGGCGCACCGCTCAGCTCGGACCCGGCCGAATGGTACGGCGCGGTGGCCCGCTTCTCGGGCGCCGACGACACCGCGACGGCGGCGGCGTACGCCAACGACGTGTACGAGGTGATCCGCACCGGGCAGGAACGTTTCACGGACTCCGGCCAGCGGGTGGCGCTCGCGGCGCAGCCGGGCGTGACCCCCGACACCGCGCAGCTGGACCGGGCGGGGCTGCGCAGGTCGTCGGCCGCCGGCACCGAGTGCCCGACGTCGGTGTCGTGCGAGTGGGTGCCCGCGCCGTACGAGGAGTTCGGGGACAACGACTACGGCAACCACGACGTGGGCGACCGGCCGGCCTCGCAGCGCATCCGGTACATCGTGGTGCATGACACCGAGGGCGGCTGGGAGGGCGTCCTCAACCTGATCAAGGACCCGACCTATGTGTCGTGGAACTACACCCTGCGCTCCACCGACGGGCACATCGCCCAGCATGTGAAGGCCAAGGACGTGGCCTGGCACGCGGGCAACTGGTACATCAACGGCGCGTCGGTCGGCCTGGAGCACGAGGGCTTCCTGGCGAACCCCGACGCCTGGTACACGGAGGCGATGTACCGTTCCTCCGCCCGGCTGGTGAAGTACCTGGCGGACCGGTACGGCATCCCGCTGGACCGGCAGCACATCCTGGGCCACGACACGGTGCCCGGCCCCACGACCGGCACGATCCCGGGCATGCACACCGACCCCGGCCCGTACTGGGACTGGCGGCACTACTTCGAGCTGCTCGGTCATCCGGTGAAGCGGACCGCGCGGGGCGGCGGCGGCCTGGTGACGATCCGGCCGGACTACGCCGCGAACCAGCCGGTGTACACGGGCTGCACGGCGAAGGGCCAGCCGTGCCCGGCGCACGGCTCCAGCGAGGTGAGGCTGTACTCGCAGCCGGACGAGAACTCCGCGCTGATCAAGGACATCGGCCTGGGCACCACCCCGACGACCGGGGTGAACGACCTGTCCTCGCGGGTCTCCACCGGCCAGCAGTTCGCGGTGGCCGGGCAGGACGGGGACTGGACGGCGATCTGGTACCTGGGCCAGAAGGCCTGGTTCAAGAACCCCAAGGGCAGCCCGGCGGCCGTCCCGGCGGCGGGCCTGGTGGTGACCCCGAAGGCGGGCGCGGCGAGCATCCCGGTGTACGGCAGGGCCTACCCGGAGGCCTCCGCCTATCCGGCGGGCGTCCCCGCGCAGTCGGTGTCCGCGCTGCCGTACAAGGTGCTCGCGAGCCAGAGCTATGTGGCCGGGGACAAGGTGCCGGGCGAGTACTACTACGCGGTGACCTTCGACGAGGCCTCGCACCGGGTCGTCGTCGGCAAGGACCTGTACTACGAGATCCAGTACGGCCACCGCGTGGCGTTCGTCCGGGCGGCCGACGTGCAGGTGTCGCAGTCGGCCGGGTAGCAGCGGCGGGCCTCAGCCCTGCTGGAACAGCTCCGCCGGGAGCGGCTTCAGCAGGGCGTACAGGTCGTCGGTGATGGGCCGGTCCCAGGCGGCGATGGTGACCAGGACGTTGTCGCTGCGGTCGAACTGCACGCAGGAGATCCGGGACTCCGACAGCTTCAGCCGGCGCACGATGAGGAGGTTGTCGCCCTGCAGGACGGGCACGTCCTCGGTGCCGACGACGGTCACCTCCTCGTCGTTCTCCAGCGCCAGCAGCAGCTGGGCCACCTCGAAGGGGACCTCGCCCTCGGCGACCTCACGGGCCGGGGAGCCCTCGGGGAGGTTGCCGATGATCATCGCGGGGCCACGGCCGCCGAAGAGGTCGTAGCGCAGGTAGACGCCCTGGCAGGTGCCGTCGGGGGCGGGCAGCAGGCCGGCGCCCAGGTTTCCGGGCCAGTCGCCCGGGTCCATGGCCAGCACGTCGAAGTCGGGGCCGGCGGGGGTGGCGCTGCGGCGACGGAGGAACGACATGCGGCCAATGGTACGTGCCCGGGGCCGCTCGGCGTCGTGCGGGCCGCCGGCTAGGTGATCTTGCGGTGGCGTTCGTGGTGGCGGGCGACGCGGGCCCGGTTGCCGCAGGACGGTCTGCACCACTCCTGCCGGGGGTGCTCCTTGAGGAAGTAGCGCACACAGCGCGGGGCGTGGCAGGCCCGCAGCCGGTGCCGCTCGGGGCCGGCGAGGAAGGCGATGGCGGCGCGGGCGAGGCGGGCCGCGAGATCGTCGGGGCCGGCGGCCGGGCGGTGCACCCGCACGGGCTCGGCGCCCTCCGCCCCGGCCCAGCTCAGCACCGGCACCACGGGCCGGCGGGCGGCCGCCGCGTTGAGCCGCTCCAGCGCCTCGGGCACGGGCATCAGCCGGGCGGCGTCGGCGGAGCTGGGCGCGGCGGGGCGTACGGCATGGGCGAAGAGGGCCCGGACGGCGGCGCGCAGCTCCCGCACGGCGGCGAGGGTGGTCTCGTCCACCACGGCAGTGGGCAGGTGATCGTCGACGGCCGGGGCCGCGGGCACGCCGCTGTCGATCCCGTCCGGCGTCAGCTCCGGGTGGGCCCGTACCCAGGCGGCCAGCCCGGTGGTGTCGGCGAGGTCGTCGGCGACCCCGCCGTGGCCGTCGTGCCGTACGGTCAGCGCGAGATCGAGAGCGAGCCGGGCGTCCGTGCTGATCGGGTCCTGCATGCGGCCGATGATAGGCCGCCCTCCTTCAGGGGCAGCCGGTCCGGCGGCCACCCGGACCGGGTCCGTCCCGCGCCGCCGTATGTCACTCCTCCGCCGGCTGTGGCGGTACGACCGCGATCGGGCACACCGCGTGCAGCAGCACCGCGTGCGTGACGGAGCCCAGCAGACGCGTGGGGGCGAGGAGCCGGCGGCGGTGGCGGCCGACGACGACCAGGTCTGCGCCCCGGGAGGCGGCGACGAGGTTGCCCGCCGCGTCGCCGGGGACGACGGACGGTTCGGCCGTCACCTCGGGGTGGCGTTCCCGGTGCGGCGCGAGGAACCCGTCGGTCAGGACGCGCGTCTCGGCCTCGACGGCCGCCTGGTCGATGGCCGGCGGCAGGAACTCGCCCGGCGTCGTCCAGCTCTGGGCGGGCCACGGGTAGGCGGCGACCACCTGGAGCCGGGCCTCGCGCAGGGCGGCCTCCGCGAAGGCGAACTCCAGGGTTGCCTCGTCGGGACCGTCCGCGTTGAGGCCGACCACCACCCGGGGCCCCGGTTCGACAGGGACGGTGTCCTCGGCCGTGCGGTCGGGTCGGGGCACGATCACGACCGGGCACTCGGCGTCGCGCGCGGCGGTCAGACCGTTGGAGCCGAGCAGCAGGCTCGCGAAGCCGCCCCGGCCGCGCGAGCCGAGCACGAGCAGCTGGGCGTCCGCGGCCAGTTCCGGCAGGGCGGCACCCGGTGCGCCGTCGATGCCGACGTACTCCGTCGCCGGCAGCCCGGGGCGGTCGGCGAGGCGGGCGCGGACCTCGGTGAGCACCGGGTCCTCCTCCGGCGGTGGCGGGACGACCACGGGGGCGCCGGGCTGGGCCCAGGCGACGTACTGCCGCACATGGACCGCCCGCAGGGGTGCCGAGCGCCTGCGGGCCGCGTCGGCGGCCCAGTCCAGGGCGCGCAGGCTGTCCTCGGAGCCGTCGACCGCCGCGATGACCGGCAGGGTGCTCATGCGTCCCTCACCTCCGGAGTACGACCTTCCTGATCCTGGGGCCAGCCTGGCGCAGGAGCGGTCGCCGGAGGTGCTTCCGTGGTCGCGTGTCCGGAAAAGGCCGGAAAAACTGAAAAAGGAGAGGGGCTGGTACTCCCGCGAGGGTCAGAGCGCGAGCAGTCCGGCGGCGGTCGGCTTGAAGCCGCATGCGCCCAGGTAGAAGGGCTCCAGCTCCCGCTCGTAGTCGACGTGGAGCCAGGCGCAGCCCGCCGCGCGGGCACCTTGGGCCGCTTCGGCGACGAGGGCGGCGCCGACGCCGGCCCCGCGCTCGGCCCCGGCCACCATGGTGTCCAGGACGAAGGCGTGGGCGCCGCCGTCCCAGGCGAGGTTCACGAAGCCGACCAGCACGCCGCCGCGCCGGGCGCAGACCCAGCCCAGGCTGTGGCGGTGGAGCCGGGCCCGCCACTTCTCTCCGAGGGGCGGGTGACCGAAGCTCTCCGCGTGCAGGCCGTCCACTTCGCCGTCGGTGAAGTCGCCCCGCCACTCATAGGTGATCGTCACCGCGGCATCGTATGCGGCTCAGGTCAGGTCGAACTCGCCCTCCCGGGCGCCGGAGACGAAGGCGCCCCACTCCGCGGGGGTGAAGATCAGGGACGGGCTCTCGGGCCGGCCGCTGTTGCGCATCGCGATGAACCCTTCGACGAAGGCGATCTGGACATCCCCCAGGCCCCGGCTGGTCGACTGCCACTGGGCGTTGCTGAGGTCCAGCTCCGGCTTGTCCCAGCTCGCGAGCGGCTGCTGCTGGATGGTGCTCTCGGCCACGTCCGTGCTCCTCCCGACTTGTCGTCCGCGGCCAGCCTAGCGATCGACCGGTGCCCCCAACAGGCCACGTGAGGGGGACCTTTGGCGCTCCTTCAGGACGTGGGGGGTTCGGATCCCACCAGCCACATGGAGAAGAACTGCGAGCCGCCGCCGTAGGCGTGGCCGAGGACCCGCCGGGCGCCGGCGACCTGGTGCTCCCCGGCCTGGCCGCGCACCTGGAGGGCGGCCTCGGCGAAGCGGATCATGCCGGAGGCGCCGATGGGGTTGGAGGACAGCACCCCGCCGGACATGTTGACGGGCAGCTCACCGTCCAGTTCGGTGACGCCGGACTCGGTCAGCTTCCAGCCCTCGCCCTCGTCGGCGAAGCCGAGGTTCTCCAGCCACATGGGCTCGTACCAGGAGAAGGGCACATAGATCTCGGCCGCGTCGATCTGCCGGCGCGGGTCGGTGATGCCGGCCTGCCGGTAGACGTCGGCGGCGCAGTCCCGGCCGGCCCGCGGGGAGACGAAGTCCTTGCCGGCGAAGAGTGTGGGTTCGCTGCGCATGGCCCCGCCGAGCATCCAGGCGGGCGGCCTGGGGGCCCGGGCGGCCCCGGCGCGGTCGGTGAGGACCATGGCGCAGGCGCCGTCGGAGGAGGGGCAGGTCTCGGAGTAGCGGATGGGGTCCCACAGCATGGGCGAGGCCATCACCTTCTCCAGCGTGATGTCGTGTTCGTGGAGGTGGGCAAAGGGGTTCTTCAGCGCGTTGCGCCGGTCCTTGTGGGCGACGAGCGCGCCGATGGTGTCGGGCGCCTGGCTGCGCCGCATGTAGGCGCGCACGTGCGGGGCGAAGAAGCCGCCGGCGCCCGCGAGCAGCGGCTGCTGGAAGGGGACCGGCAGGGACAGTCCCCACATGGCGTTGGACTCGGACTGCTTCTCGAACGCCACGGTCAGCACGGTGCCGTGCACGCGGGCCGCGATCAGGTTCGCCGCGACGAGGGCGGTGGAGCCGCCGACGGAGCCGGCGGTGTGGACGCGCAGCAGGGGTTTGCCGACCGCGCCGAGGGCGTCGGCGAGGTACAGCTCGGGCATCATCACGCCCTCGAAGAAGTCGGGCGCCTTGCCGATGACGACGGCCTCGACGTCGGCCCAGGTCAGCTCGGCGTCGTCCAGGGCGCGTCGGGCTGCCTCGCGGACGAGCCCGGCGAGGGAGACGTCCCGGCGGGCCGCGACGTGCTTGGTCTGGCCGATGCCGACGACGGCCACGGGCTCCTTGCTCATCGGGGCTCCCCTTCGAGGACGGCGACCAGGTTCTGCTGCAGACAGGGCCCGGAGGTGGCGTGGGCGAGGGCGCGGTCGGAGGCGCCGCGGTGGATGCGGGCGGCGGCCTCGCCGATGCGGATCAGGCCGGCGGCCATGACGGGGTTGGCGGCGAGCGCGCCGCCGGAGGGGTTGACGCACACCTCGTCCCCGAGCCGCAGCGCGCGGCGCAGGATCACCTCCTGGGAGGTGAAGGGGGCGTGCAACTCGGCGGTGTCCACGGGTGCTTGGAAGGCTCCCGCTTTCTCGGCGGCCAGCCGCGTGGAGGGCGAGTCGGTCAGGTCGCGTACGCCGAGACCGTGCGCCTCGGTGCGGTGGTCCATGCCGCGGATCCAGGCGGGCCGGTCGCACAGCTCGCGGGCCCGCTCCCCGGCGGCGAGGATCACGGCGGCGGCGCCGTCGCCGATCGGCGGGCAGTCGCCGGTGCGCAGCGGGGCCACGACGTGGTCGCCGTGCGGGACGGGCCCGGCGAGCTGGGCGTGCGGGTTGGCGGTCGCGGCCTCGCGGCTGCGGGCGGCGACGGCGGCGAGCTCGCCCTCGCCGGTCAGGCCGGCGTCGAGGAGCGCCTGTGCCTGGAGGGCGGCGAGGGCGACGGAGTCGGGCCACAGCGGGGCGACGTAGTACGGGTCGAGCTGGCGGGTGAGGACGTCGCGCAGCGGGCCGGGCGACGACTTGCCGTAGGCGTACACCAGGGCGGTGTCGGCGTCGCCGGTGAGCAGCTTGGTCCAGGCCTCGTACAGGGCCCAGGCGCCGTCCGTCTCGACGTGCGACTCGGAGATCGGCGGCCAGGCGCCGACGCCGTCGAGTGCGAGGGTGAAGGAGAAGGCGCGGCCGGCGAGGTAGTCGCAGGACCCGGAACAGGTGAAGCCGATGTCGGCGGTCCGCAGGCCGGTGCGCTCCAGCACCTCGTGCAGCACCGGCATGAGCAGCTCCACCTCGGACTGCTCGTCGCTGGTGCGCCGGTGGTCGGTCTGGGCGAAGGCCACGACCGCGATGTCACGCCTCACAGCAGCTCCTTGTAGGTGTCGTACTCCGCGTCGGGTTCGCCGGTGGGCCGGTAGTGGTCGGGGTAGCGGGTGCCCTCGGTCCACACGGGCTCCACGCGCAGTCCCATGCGGACCTGGTCGTAGGGGATGCCGGCGATGCGGCCGTGCAGGGCGAGGCCGGCGCCGTCCAGGGCGATGTGGGCGTAGACGTAGGGGACCTCGATGTCCAGGTTCTTCGCCTTGATGTTGACGATGCAGAAGGTGGTGACGGTGCCGCGCGGCCCGACCTCGACCTGCTCGGTGGTGGCGACCCCGCAGGTGGGGCAGGCGCCGCGGGGCGGGACGTAGACCTTGCGGCAGACCGGGCAGCGTTCGCCGACGGTGCGGTGCCCGGCGAGGGCGTGGAGGTAGGCGGACTGGGCGCGGCCGGGCGAGTAGGTGTAGTCCAGGCGCGCGGGGGCGACGATGCCGGTGACCGGGTCGGCGAACGCGCCGCTGTGGCCGGTGAGATGGCCGGGGTCGCCGTCGTACGGCTCGAAGCAGGCGATGTCGGTGATGGCGCCGCGGCGTTCCCCGGCCCAGCGGACGCGGACCCGCATGCCGGTGTGCACGGCGTCGGGGCCGGGGGCGTCGAGGGCGTGCAGCAGGGCGGTGTCGGCGCCGTCGAGGCGGATCAGGGCCCAGGCGAACGGTGTGGTCAGGGGCTGGCCGCGGCGCGGGGCCGGGTTCCAGGCCCAGGTGGTGACGGTGCCGGTGGCGGCGACCTCGACGAGCTCGCTCAGCTCGTCGGCGGTGACCGGGTCGTACTCGACGGGCGGGACGAGGACGCGGTCGTCGGCGGTGCGCACGCCGAGCACGACGCGTTCGCGCAGTCCGGTGAGGAAGGCGCTCTGCACGGGGCCGAGGGAGCGGGTGAAGGGGAACTCGACGACCAGCGGGGCGGTGAGCACTTCGGGCACGGTGACTCCCTGGTCAGGCCCGCTTGAAGTCGGGCGGGCGTTTCTCGGCGAAGGCGCGGGCGCCTTCCTTGGCGTCGTCGGTGCCGAACACGGGCCAGCCCCGCTTCAGTTCGGCGGCCAGGCCCTCGGTCTCGGTCAGGTCCGCGCTGTCGTAGACGGACGCCTTGACCGCCTCGACGGCGAGGGGGCCGCAGGCGTTGACCAGCTCGGCGATCTCCAGGGCCTTGTCGAGCGCGGTGCCGTCGGGGACGACGTGGCCGATCAGGCCGATGTCCGCGGCTTCGCGGGCGCTGTACGGCCGGCCGGTGAGCAGCATCTCCAGGGCGTGGGTGCGGGGGATCTGCCGGGGCAGGCGCACGGTGGAGCCGCCGATCGGGAACAGGCCGCGCCGCACCTCGAACAGCCCGAAGGTGGCGGAGGCGCCCGCCACGCGGATGTCGGTGCCCTGGAGGATCTCCGTGCCGCCCGCGACGCAGTGGCCCTCGACGGCGGCGATGACGGGCTTGCGCGGGCGGTGGTGGCGCAGCATCGCCTTCCAGTGCAGGTCGGGGTCGGCCTTGAGCCGTTCCCGGTGGCCCTCTCCGGCCAGTCCCCCGCCGTCGGCGAGCGCCTTGAGGTCCATGCCGGCGCAGAAGTCGCCGCCGGCTCCGGTGAGGACGACGGAGCGGACGGTGTCGTCCTCGTCGGCCTCGATCCAGCCGTCGTGGAGGCCGACGAGCATGGGCAGCGAGAGCGCGTTCTTGGCCTCGGGCCGGTTGAGGGTGAGCACGAGGGTGGCGCCCTCGCGCCGCACGGTGAGGTGTTCCGTTCCGGACATGGCCCGTCTCCCCTGCTGTCGGCTCTCTCGGAACGAGAACAGGTTGCAGGAGACGCCTGGGCACTTCAAGGGTTTTCTGACAGTCAGTCAGATTTCTGTCGCGCGGGCTCTTCCCACCGCTCGCGCCGTTTGCTCTGATGACGGCGGACCGGCGTCGCCGGCCGGGCCCGTCGAAGGTCAGGAGGAGCGGTGGAGTACAACCTTGCCGACCTGTTCGAGTCGGTCGTCGACGTCGTCCCGCGGCGCGAGGCCCTGGTGTACGTCGACCACCCGGGCACCGGCGCCGAGCGCCGGCTCACCTACGCGCAGCTGGACGCGGCGGCGAACCGCGTCGCCCACCATCTGGCCGACAGCGGCATCCGGCCCGGGGAGCATCTGGGGCTGCATCTGTACAACGGGGTGGAGTACCTGCAGACGGTGCTCGGCTGCCTCAAGGCACGGATCGTGCCGGTGAACGTCAACTACCGGTACGTCGAGGAGGAGCTGGCCTATCTCTACCGGGACGCCGATCTTTCGGCCCTGGTCTTCGACGCGGAGTTCGAGGGGCGGGTGGCGGCCGCGCTGCCGCGGTGCCCGCGGCTGCGGCATCTGGTGCGGGTGGGCGAGCCGGACGCCGTGCGGGTGGCCGCGGTCGCCTTCGGCGAGGCGGAGGCGCAGGCCTCCCCCGGCCGCGGTTTCCCGGCGCGCTCCGGTGACGACCAGTTCATCGTCTACACCGGCGGCACCACCGGGCTGCCGAAGGGGGTGATGTGGCGCCAGGAGGACCTGTTCTTCGCAGGCCTCGGCGGCGGGGCGCCGACCGGGGTGCCGGTGAGCCGGCCGCAGGAGCTGGCCGAGCGGGTGGCGGCCGGCGGGACGGGGATCACCTTCTTCCCGACCCCGCCGCTGATGCACGGCACCTCGACCCTCACCGCGTTCATCGGCTTCCACTTCGGGCAGCGGGTGGTGCTGCACCGGCGGTTCGTGCCCGAGGAGGTGCTGCGGACCATCGAGAAGGAGAGGGTGACCAGTGTGTCCCTGGTCGGCGACGCGATGCTGCGGCCCCTCATCGACGCGCTCGCCGGACCGCTGAAGGGCACCGACTGCTCCTCGCTGTTCAGCGTCTCCAGCTCCGGGGCGATCATGTCGGAGACCGTGCGCCGGGAGTTCCTGCGGCTGGTCCCGAACGTGATGCTGCTCAACAACTTCGGCTCCTCCGAGTCCGGCTTCAACGGCACCGCGACCGAGGACGCCGGGGCCGAGCGGGGTTTCCGCATCCGCGTCAACGCCCGCACCCGGGTGGTGGACCCGGCGACCCGGGAACCGGTCCGGCCGGGCGAGGTGGGCCGGGTCGCGCAGTGCGGGCACGTGCCGCTCGGCTACTACAACGACCCGAAGAAAACCGCCGAGACCTTCTTCGAGCGGGACGGGGTGCGGTGGGTGCTGCTCGGGGACATGGCGACCGTCGACGAGGACGGCGTGGTCACCGTCCTCGGACGCGGCTCGCAGTGCATCAACACCGGCGGCGAGAAGGTGTACCCGGAGGAGGTCGAGCAGGCGCTGAAGGCGCATCCCGACGTCTACGACGCCCTGGTGGCCGGGGTGCCGGACGCCCGCTGGGGCCACCATGTGGCGGCCGTCGTCCAGCTGCGCTCGGGCGCACCCCGGCCCACCCTGCGGGACATCCAGACCCACTGCCGCACCCGGCTCGCCGGGTACAAGATCCCGCGCCAGCTGGTGATCACCGAGTCGGTCCACCGCTCCCCGAGCGGCAAGGCGGACTACCGCTGGGCACGGGAGGTGGCGGTGGCGGCGGACCGTGAGTGACGCCGGCTACGTCGCGGGATGGGCGAGCTCTATGTCGTGTTCGCCCAGTCCCCCGCCCGCGACGGTGATGCCGGTCGCCCTGGGCGGGTAGCCGGTCGCGATCACCGTGTACGCGCCGCCGTCGAGGTCGGAGAAGGCGTAGGCCCCGTCGGCGCCGGTCGTGGTCGTGGCGACGACGTTGCCGGCCGCGTCCACCAGGGTGACCCGCGCGTCGCCGAGCGGTGCGCCGGCGCCGAGCACGGTGCCGCGCACGTACGCGCCCGCGGTGAGCTCGACGTCGAGGCGCGTGACGCCGGTGCCGGATATCTCGGCGGGCAGCGCCAGCGGCCGGTGCTTGGGGGCGTTGACGGCGACGGTGACCGGGCCGGGCACCAGGTCCGTGACGGTGAACTCGCCCAGGGAGCTGGTCCGTCCGGTGGCCAGGACGTCGCCGCGGACGTCGGTGACGATGACGACCGCGTCGGCGACCGGCGCCCCGCCGTCCGCGGAGCGCACCACGCCGGTCAGCCCGCCGGTGCCGTCGAGCAGCACGTCGTGACAGACCTCCCGGCCGGTGACGACCAGGGTGGTGGCCTGCGGGCGGCAGCCGTCCGCGGCGGCGATCAGCACATACGTCCCCGGCCCGGGCGCGGACAGGGTGTAGGAGCCGTCGGCCAGCGCGACCGCGCGGCCCAACTGCCGCCCCTCCAGGGAGATCAGGGTGAGCGCGGCCCCCGGCAGCGGCGCGGACTCGGCGCCGCGCACCTGGCCCCGCACCTCGGCACCGCCGGACGCCGGCCCGTCACCGGACAGTCCGGGCACCGCGGCCACCAGCTCCGCGACCGCCCGGGCCAGCGGTACGGCGACCGCCGCGCCCACGGCCTCCTCGCCTACGGGTTCCGCAGCGAGAGGCTCCGCACCGAGGGGTCCCTCGCTCGCCTTCTCGGCGGCGGGCGTCGCGGCCGGGCGGCGGCCCGGGATGAACGCGGCGACCAGCAGGGCCACGACGGCCGCACCGGCGCCGGTCGCCATCACCACCTTGAACCCGTTCTCGGAGGGCAGCGCGAGGGACCCGAAGTCCGTCGTGAGATGGGCGAGAAGGACCCCGGACACCGCGCTGGCCACGGAGGTTCCGATGGACCGCATCAGGGTGTTGAGGCTGTTCGCCGCCGCCGTCTCGGACGGCTCGACGGCGCCCATGATCAGGGCGGGCATGGCACCGTAGGCGAAGCCGACGCCGGCGCCGATGACACAGGAGACGAGGACGAGCTGCCAGACGGCGTTCATCAGCCAGATGTTCAGGCCGTAGCCCGCCGCGACGACAACCGCTCCGAGCATCAGGGTCACCTTGGGCCCCCGCGCCCGGGAGATCGCGGCGGACAGCGGGGCCGTCGTCATCATCACCAGGCCCGTCGGCGCGAGGACCAGACCGGCGTCGAGCATCGACCTGCCGAGGCCGTAGCCGGTCGCCTCGGGCAGCTGGAGCAGTTGCGGCAGCACCAGGGACATCGCGAACATCGAGAAGCCGAAGGCGATCGAGGCCAGGTTGGTGACTAGCACCTGCCGACGGGCGGTCGTGCGCAGGTCGACCAGCGGCTCCTTCGCGCGCAGTTCGTAGGCGCCCCACAGCAGCAGGACCACCACCGCGGCGGCGAACAGGCCCAGCGTGGTGCCGCTCCCCCAGCCCCAGTCCGCGCCCTTGGAGATGCCCAGCAGCAGACAGACCAGGCCGGCGGCCATGCCGAGGGCGCCCACCACGTCGAACCGGCCGCCCGTGCGCACCGCCGACTCCGGCACCAGCGCCAGGACCAGCAGGAAGGCCACCGCGCCGAGGACGGCCGAGGTCCAGAACAGCACGTGCCAGTCGAAGTGGTCCGCGATCAGGGCCGCCGCCGGAAGACCGAGCGCACCGCCCACGCCGAGAGAGGCGCTCATCAGCGCGGTGGCCGAGCCCAGCCGCTCGGCGGGCAGCTCGTCGCGCATGATGCTGATGCCCAGCGGGATCACCCCGGAGGCCAGGCCCTGCAGCGCCCGGCCCACGATCATCGGCACCAGGCTGTCGCTGAGCGCCGCCGTGACCGAACCCGCCACCAGCAGCACCACGCTCACCAGCAGCAGGCGCCGCTTGCCGTACATGTCACCGAGCCGGCCCATCACCGGGGTGGCCACCGCCGCCGCCAGCAGCGTCGCCGTGACCGCCCACGCCGCGTCGGACGCGGGAGCGTCCAGCAGCCTCGGCAGCTCCGGCACGATCGGGATGACCAGGGTCTGCATCAGCGAGACGACGATCCCGCCGAAGGCCAGCACCGCCACGACGAGGTTGGTCCGCGCGGGAGCGGCCACCTCCTCGGCGGGCCGGGGGTGTGCGTGGGACATGCTGTCGGGCCTCCGTGAGGGCAGCGCGCATCGATACGGCCCACGAAGGTAGGACAATTGATTGACTTAGGCAAGGAGATGGGGGAAGTGTGATCGTCCCGTGAGAATTCGGCTGGGACAGGAGGTCAACTCGCCCATGCCATAAGGCGTTCGCCCGTTTCGCGCTCCCGCAGCAGGACCAGCGACTGCTTCTCCAGCTGGCGGACCCGCTCGCGGGTCAGGCCGACGTGCCGGGCCACCTCCTCCAGGGTGCGCGGACGGCCGTCGTGCAGGCCGTAGCGCAGGCTGAGGATCATCGCCTCGCGGGGCGCGAGGGTGCCGACGGCGTCGCGCAGTTCCTCCGCCAGCGCCTGGTACTCGGCGACCTCGGGGGCCTGCAGTACTTCCGTGTCGGGGATGAGGTCGCCGACGACGGTCTCGCCGGTGTCGTCCACAGGGGTGTCCAGGCTGACGGCGTGCCGTCCCACCCGGCGCAGCCAGACCACCTTGTCCTCGGCGATCTTGCCCTCCCGGGCGACCTCCTCCGGGGTCGGTTCGCGGTCGAGGGCCAGTTGCAGGCGCCGCTCGACCTTGGCGAGCTTGTGCAGCTGCTCCACCACGTGCATCGGCAGCCGTACCGTGCGCGCGTGGTTGGCCAGGCCCCGCTCGATGGCCTGGCGGATCCACCAGGTGGCGTACGTGGAGAACTTGAAGCCCCTGGTGTGGTCGAACTTCTCCACCGCCCGGATCAGACCCAGGTTGCCCTCCTGGATCACGTCCAGCAGCGGCAGCCCCCGGTGGGCGTGGCGCTTGGCCATCGCCACCACCAGCCGCAGATTGGCCCGCACCATGTGGTCCTTGGCCGCCTGACCGTCGCGCGCGGCCGCCTCCAGTTCGCGGCGCCGGGCCGGGGTGAGCCCGCGCTCGCCGGCCTCGGCCTGCTCCAGCTCCTCAAGGGCCTGGACGCCGGCTTCGATGCGCTGGGCGAGCCACACCTCCTGCTCGGCGTCCAGGAGCGGGGTGGCCGCGATCTGCGCCAGGTACTGGCCGAGCAGATCCGGTTCGTCGTCGAGCCCGCCGACGGGATCGCGGCGCCGTGACGTGCGGGCGGAGCCCCGGCCGTCGCGGCGGGTGCCGCCCGAAGGGGCCGTTGGTGCCTGCGGAGGCATCGTTCGCTCCTCCCGCTCCGTCCTGCTGTCCAGGCCGCACGGGTACCCGGCGCTCCCCGGACGAACCGCTGCGAGGGCACGCATGCGGGGTGCGCAACCCCGGTACTCGTCCCGCGTCCGCGGCGAGAGGAGGAGCCGATGTCCACGCCCCTGACGGTCGACGCGCGCGCCCACGGGCTGGCCGGCGACGGCACCACCGACGACCGGCCGGCCCTGGCCGCCCTGGTGGACGAACTGGGCGCGGCTCGTGCGGCGGACGGGCTGCCGCGCCGCATCCTCGTGCCGCCGGGCCGCTATCTGATCCTGGACGAGCCGGTGGTGTGGCGCAGCGGGGTGTCGCTGATCGGCGCCGGGCGGGGCGCGACCTGTTTCGTGCTGCGCAACCCGGGCCGGCCCGCCGATCCGGTGCCGCTCGCGTGGTTCACCTCGCAGCAGCACCGGGCGGGCCCGGAGAACCATCTGGCCGACATCACCTTCGCGCACTTCGAGATCGACGCCTCGGGCGTGCGCACCACGCAGTACCAGCCGCTGGCCAAGGGCCTCGGGCTGCAGTACGTGCTGCGCGGCCGCTTCCACGACCTGTACGTGCACGACTCCGCCGCCACCGGATTCGGCTGCGACTTCCTGCAGGACACGGTCGTGGAGGGGGTGCTCGCCGAGCGGTGCGGGGCGCAGGACCCCGGGGAGAAGATGGGCGGCGCCGGCATCGGGATCGGCGTCGGCGGCTGGGGGGACGTGGAGCGGCTGACGGTGACGGCGTGCACGGCGACCGGCAACGGCACGAACGGGATCTTCCTGGAGCTGCAGCAGGCCGAGTGGACGCCGCCGCGGGGCATCCGGATCACCGCCTGCCACGCGGAGGACAACCGGTTCGGCATCTCCGACTGGGGCGCGGACGGGCTGCTGGTGGCCAACTGCACGATGCTCGGCAACCACGAGGCCGGGTTCGACGTGTCCTCGCAGGGCACCTCGGGGATCGGCGGCCGGGGCGGGATCGTCACCGGGTGCGTCATCGACGGCAACGTGCGCGACGGGATCGGGTTCGGCAACACGCCGGGGCCGTACGCCTTCCGCGGCAACCGGATCAGCGACAACGGGCGGTACGGGTACTGGGAGCACAATCTGGCGGGCGGCGACCAGGAGCCGGCCGCCGATGTGGTGCTGGAGTCCAACGACATCCGCGGCAACGCGCTCGACGGGGTGCGGGTGGACGCGCCGCTGCGGGAGCCGGCGTTCCTCGGGAACCGGTTCCGCGACAACGGGCGACGGGCCGCGCCCGCGGCGGCCGGCGGCGGTGACGGGGTGCGGTACCTGCCGCGTTCGGTGATCGACGAGAACGCCGGCTGGCCGGCCGACGGTCACCGCGGCAAGCGGGTGACGGTCGCCGGACAGAGCGCCCTGGTCCTGCGCAACACGGCCACCGAGCTGACGCTGGCGCCGTGCCGTCCCGGCGCCGGCACGGCCTGGAGCGACGGCACTCCCCCGCCGGGCTCCGCCTACCGGCTGCCGGACTCGCCCGGTCCGCGCGCCGGGCTCACGGTGGCGGCCCCGCTGACCCGCCCGCATGTGCACGGCAACCGGTTCTGGGACGACCAGGACCCGCGCACCCAGACCCACGCCCTGTGGATCACCTCCGACGGCCGCTGGGAGGGCGGCCGGGTCACCGACAACGACTTCACCGGCAACGCCGACCGCTCGACCCGCTACGACACCGCGCCGCAGGGCGGGCGCTGGCGGGACAACGACGCGTGAGAGCGTGAGAGGCGCCCTGCTGGGCTGAGGGGTCAGCCCCCCGCCGCCTGAACCCGTCCCTCGTGCGGTCGCTGAAGGCGGGCGCCCTGGCGCAGCAACTCCTGCTGGACCAGGTCGACGGGGACCTTGCGGGGGGTGCGGCCGAGGCGTACGGCAAGGGCGGCGCAGACGCCGGCGGCCTGGCCCGTGGCCATGGCGATGGGCATGACCCGGTAGGAGGAGTGCGCCACGTGGGAGCCGGAGATGCACCGGCCGGCGACCAGGAGGCGTTCGGTGCCCTGGGGCAGCAGACAGCGCAGCGGGATGTCGTAGAACCGGCCGCGCGGCACGCGCTTGAGGACCGTGCCGGTGCCGCGCGGGTTGTGGATGTCCACCGGGTAGGCGCCGTGCGCGACGACGTCCGGGAAAGAGCGGGCGCCGAGGATGTCGTGGCCGGTGAGGTGGTAGTCGCCGAGGATGCGGCGGGTCTCGCGGACGCCGATCTGGGTGCCGCTCTGCACGGCGTACGCCTGCTCGAAGCCCGGCACCCGGGTGCGCAGGAAGCGGTCGATCTGCTCCAGCTGGCGGCGGGCGACGACCTCGGCCCGGGTGAGGTCCCAGACGTCGATGCCGAGGGCCCTGGTCACCCGGGTGCTGTTGACGCTCAGCTCGTGCGGGTGCGGGGTGCCGAAGAACAGCATGTCCTCGCGGGCCAGGCGCAGTTCGCCCGCCTTGGTGGCCTCCTCCACCAGGTCCCACAGGCCGTGCACTCCGCGCCACTGGTCGGGGTGCGCGTGCACGTATCCGGCGAAGCCCTCCGGGTCGAAGTCGGCGACGCGGAACATCAGGGTCATCGGCTGCACCCGCCCGTCCTCGGGCCGGCCCACCTCGAACGGCGCCCCCGCCGCGGCCGCCACGTCGCCGTCCCCGGTGCCGTCCACGACCACGGAGGCGTCGATCACCACCGGCCCCGACTTGGTCTCGAACACCACCCGCCAGCCGTCGTCCAGGGGCAGCGCGGTGGAGGCGAAGGAGTGCAGCAGCAGCCGTACGCCGGCCTCGTCGAGCAGGTCGAGGAGGACCAGTTTGAAGATCTCGGGGTCGAAGGGCACGGTGTAGCCGGTGTCCAGGGAGGGCGGGACACAGCCGCCGCGCGCGGTGAGCCGGTCCAGCAGCTGCCACAGGAACCCGGCCACGACCGCCTCGCCCTCGCCGTGGTCGGAGGGCAGCAGCCGGCCGTCCTGGCCGGCGTCGTCGAAGACGGCCTGTTTCTGCTCGTTGTGGAACGACATCAGCGGCATCACCAGGGCGGCGGTGGCGTTGCCGCCGAGGAATCCGTAGCGCTCCACCAGGACGACGTCGGCGCCGGCCTCGGCGGCGGAGTGCGCCGCCGCGGTGCCGGCCGGTCCGCCGCCGACGACCAGGACGTCCGTGCGGCCCCCGTGCCGTGCCGGGCGCGCGGGCAGGGTGACGGTGCGGGGTTCTCGTGGCGGCTCCAGGAGGGGCATGGCTTCTTCCCGTCGGCTTCTTCCCGTCGGCTTCTTCCCGTCGGCTGGTTCCGGTCGGCTGCTTCTTCCCGTCGGCTGGTCCGGTCGCCGGACGGGGCTGTCGGTGGCGGCTCCCTCGTGCCTCAGACCGGGAACGGCGACTGGGCCCGTGCCGGCGGATCGCCCGCCTTCAGCTGGTCGACGCCGGTGACGTCGACCGGGTCGGCCGGGAAGGCCGGGAGGGTGTCGAGGAGGGCGCCGAGCCGTACACAGGTCTCCCGGGAGCGTTCCCGCAGCTGCCGGACCCGCTCGTCGAAGTCCCCGCGCCGCTGCGGGAACTCGTCCCACAGCCGGTCCACCTCGGCCAGCAGCAGCCCCGCCTGCTCCCGGGCCACGCCGACCAGCGCCGGGGCGCCCATCCGGCGGGCGAAGTCGAAGACCTTCCCGGAGTACGGCAGCGGCAGCACCGGCAGCCCGGACAGCGCCGCGAAGATCAGGAAGTGCAGACGCATGCCGACCACCAGGTCCAGATGGCTCATGAAACCGAGGACCTGGCCTGGGCTGTAGGCGTTGTGCAGGATCCGTCCGCGGTCGGGCGCGGTCATCCGGGACAGCACGCCGTGCGCGTGGCGGACGTCCTGCCGCTCCATCGGCACGAAGACCACGTGCGCGTCCAGCCGGCGGACCAGGAAGTCGGCGACGTCGGCGAGGAGCGCGTGGTAGTCGCCCTCGTCGAGCTTCTCCGCCGCCCGGCCCGGCTCGCGCACCGACATGCCCACCAGCCGCACCCCGGCCGGGACGCCCTCCTGGCGCATCATCTGCTCGGTGAACGGCTCCGGGGGCAGCAGCAGGGCGGGGTCGGCGGTGACGGAGAGGTCGCGGTCGATGCCGACCTCCTCCAGGACGAGCCGGGACTCCTCGTCGCGCACCACGACCTCGTCCATGGCCGGCAGCACCGCCCGCACCGCCGCCCGGTCGTCGGCCTCCCGCAGCGGCCCGGCGCCGACCGCGTAGGCGAACGTGGGCACACCCCTGGCCTGGGCTGCTCCGACCAGGCGGAGATAGCGGCGGGCCTCGCCGTCGTAGAGGATGCCGCCGCCGCCGAGCACCAGCAGGTCCAGGCCGGAGAGCACGTCGAGCACCGGCTTCTGCGGCACGTTCTCCCAGTCGACGACCTCGTCGGCCTCGCTCTGGTGGACGCGGGTGTGCGCGGAGTCCCGGCTGAACACGACGAGCCGGGCCTGCGGCCGGTGGGCGCGCAGACAGCTCAGCACACAGGTGAGAATGGCTTCGTCGCCGGTGTTGAAACCGCCGTAGGAGCCGAGCACGCCGATGCGTGGGCCCCGGCCGGGCGGCGAGGGCTCGATGATGGTCATCCGGACCTCCTCGGGCGCGACGGCGGGGACGGACCCCGGCACGCGCGGTTCGTACGTCGGCACCGGGTTGCCTGCGCCGCGGGGGGAAAACACCCTGCGGACGGGTTCCCCGACGGCACGGGCGATGTGTTCAGTGTGCGGTCGCGTGTGGCCGCGCGCGCGGTGGGGCACCCGGCCCCCGGGCCGGACCGGCCGATCAGGGAGGTTTTCATGACGGCACCCCGCTACGCCGACGAGGACGAGGCGCCCCTGGGCGGTTACGCCGCGCTCGCCGCGACCTTCACCGCGGGCGCCGCGCTGTTCACCGCGGTGGCGCACCGCCGGGGCGTACGGCCGCCCGAGCGGGTGCCCCCGTGGGACGTCGCCCTGATGGGCACGGCGGTGTTCAAGGCGTCCCGGCTGCTGTCGAAGGACAAGATCACCAGCTTTCTGCGGGCGCCGTTCACCCGGCGGGCCGAGGAGGGCGACGGCAGCGAGGTGATGGACGCGCCGCGCGGCAGCGGTGCCCAGCGCGCGGTGGGCGACCTGGTGTCCTGCCCGTTCTGCGTCGCGGCCTGGGTGGCGGGTGCGCTGGTGGGCTCCTACGCGGTCACGCCCCGGGGCACCCGGCTGGTGTGCGCGGGGCTGACCGCGCTGACGGCGGCGGACTGGCTGCAGTACGCCTGGACGTGGGCGCAGTCGAGCGCCGAGGGCTGAGCGCGGTGGCGGAACTGGCGGTGCTGGTGGGGTTGCAGGCGTCCGGGAAGACGACCTTCCACGAGCGGTGCCTGAGCGGCCGTCACGTGCTGGTGAGCAAGGACCGCTTCCCCCGCTCGGCCCGGCACAAGCAGGCCCGCCAGATGCGGCTGGTCGAGGAGGCGCTGGCGGCGGGGCTGTCGGTGACGGTGGACAACACCAATCCCTCGCCCGAGGAGTGGGCTCCGCTGGTGGCGGCGGGCCGGGCGCACGGGGCGCGGGTCACCGCGTACTGGTTCCCGCCGGACCTGGCGGGCTCGCTGCGCCGCAACGCCGACCGTCCGGGCCGCGAGCGCGTCCCCGACGTCGGTGTGCACGCCACCTTGCGGCGGCTGCGCCGGCCCGCGCCCGCCGACGGCTTCGACGCCGTGTACGACGTGCGGTTCGACGGGCGCGGAGGGTTCGAGGTGCGGGTTGCGGTTGCCGACGGGCCCCGGCAGCTGTCCGTGGACGACTGATCAGGGGGTACGTGTCCGTGGACGACTTGTCACGCAGTACGAGAGTTCAGGCGGCGTGGGCCCTGTGCCCGGCCGGCACGCGCACGTCCCGCAGCACGAATCCGTCGGCCACCTGGGCCGGGATGCGCCGCAGGGAGATCCGCAGGTCCTGGGCCGGCACCGTGTAGTCGAGACCGGCCAGGCGCAGCGCGAGCGCTTCGAGCACTCCGATGGTCAGGCCCTCGCCGGGGCAGCGGTGGCCGGTGCGGGGGTCGCCGCCGCCCTGCGGGATCAGCTCGTCGCGGTCGACGACGTGCTCCAGGAACCGCTCGGGCCGGAAGGTGTAGGGATCGCCCCACAGCCCGGCGTCGTGGTTCTGGCCGAAGACGTCGAGCAGGACCAGCCCGCCGGCCGGCACCGTCACGCCGCGCCAGGTCAGGTCCTCGGCGGCCAGGCCGCCGAGGTAGGGCACGAAGGGGTAGAAGCGGCGCACCTCGTGGGTGAACGCGGCGGCGTACGCCATGTCGCCGGCGCGCAGCCGCTCGCGGTGCTCGGGCCACCGGTGCAGGGCGTGCGCCGCATAGGCCACGAACCAGCACAGGGCGACCGTGGGGCGGACGACGTTCAGCAGCTCGACGGCGGCCGTATGGGTGTCCGGCTCCTCCCCGGTGGCCTCGCGGTGGCGGCACACGGCGGCGAGGACGCTGCCGTCGGGGGCCTCGGCGACTCCGGCGCGCACGTCCTCCACCAGCCGGGCGAACCGCCGCTCCTGACGGCTGCGGGCGCGGCGGGCCCGCCAGTGCCGGGGCCCGGCCGTGGCGAAGCCGTCGACCATCGCGACCAGGTCCCGGGCGAGCCCGGTGACCTCGCCGCCCTCTTCGTCGAGCGGGATCCCGGCCCAGCGGCACACGCCCCGGGTGAGCACCTCGCTCGCCGCGTCGAACAGCACCACCTGCTCGGCCGTACTCCAGTCGCGTACGGCGTCGTCCCAGGCCGGGATGGTGTGTTCGACGAGGGCGGCGATCCGGTCGGCGTGCAGCAGGGGCAGGAACAGCTCCTTGCGGGCGCGGTGGGCGTCCCCGTCGAGGGTGTGCACGGCGCCGTGCCCGAACAGGGTGCTCAGCACGGGGCCGGGGAGCGCGCCGGAGCGGTGCACGTGCTGCTCGTCGTAGAAGAACCGCACCGCCTCCGGTCCGCGCAGCGCGAGGGCCGGCTTGCCCAGCACCCGGGTGGCCACCGCGTCGCCAGGGGCGTGGCGGAGCAGGCCGGGCAGCCAGGTGTAGCCCTGGGCGAGGGCGGTGAGGGAACGGTCGAGCCGGGGGCGATGGGTGACGTCCATGGCCGGCGGGTGCCCAGCGCCCTGTGCGGAACACCCGTACCGGCGATCACACGGGTACCGGCCGGGCGGTTTCAGCCGCCCGGCTCACACACCGACCGCCCGGGCCGCTTCCGCCGCCCGGCTCAGGACGTCCTGCCGGAACAGCGCGCGGCCCCGCGCGATGCGGCCGGTGCGCTCGGGGCCGTCGGCGGTGAGCCGTTCGAGTGAGGCGAGCAGGGCGGTGGTGTCGGCCGCCGCGTCGGATATGCCGAGCGCCGCCATCCGGGCCACGCCCTCCGCGCCGTGGCCCGGCATCGGACGGTGGCCGACGACCGGCAGCCCCGCGGCGAGGGCCTGTACGGCGGTCTGGCCGGCCGCGTTGTCGACGAGCGCGCGGGCCGCGTGCAGCAGTCCCGGCATGTCGTCGACCCAGCCGAGGGCCAGCACGCCCGGCACCTCGTGAAGCCGGGCGCGCAGGCGCTCGTTGCGGCCGCACAGCACGACCGGCAGGAATCCGGCGTGCGCGAGCGCCCGGGCGGTGGCGGGCATCCCGAAGGCGGCGCCCCAGGCACCCGAGGAGAGCACCACGGGCCGGTCGCCGTGCGGATGGCGAGCGAACCGGTCCCGCCAGTGGGCGGCCCGGCCGTCCGGGGCGGCGAGGAAACCGGGGGCCACGACCGGGCCGGTGGCCTCGGCCGGTGTGCCGGTGTCCGCGCGCACGGCACGCGCCGCCTCCTCGGTGAGGCAGAAGTAGCGGTCGTTGCCGGGGTGCAGCCACTGCCGGTGGACCGCGAAGTCCACCAGGCACACCGTGCTCGGCACCCGCAGCAGCCCGCGCGCCCGCAGATGGCCGGTGAGCTGGGCGGCGAGGTGGAACACGGGCACGACCACGTCGGCGCCGCCGGCCTCCACCCGCTCGGTCAGCGGCCCGGCGGCGAGCCGGGCCAGCGGGACCCCGCTGGGGCGCGGTCCGCCGCCGCGCCGCAGCAGGGCGCGGTAGACGGCGGCGTACGTCCAGGGGGCGTGCAGCACCGCGGAGCGGTAGCCGTGGCGCAGGGCCGCGCCCAGCGGGCGGGGCAGCAGGTCGAGGACGTCCACGACCTCGGCCCGCTGTCCCCGCTCGTGCGCCCGGCGGGCCAGTTCCCGGGCGACGGTGTCGTGTCCGGCGCCCATACTGGCACTGACGAGCAGAAAGGTGGTGTTCACGTCGTGCGCTTCTCCCCCCGGCCGGCGACCACCCGAGCGGCGGCGGGCCAGGCGTTTCGACGGGCTCATGACGGGATACTCCTCTCCGGCGTTCTCCGTCGCACCCCGAAGGCCGCCCCATGACCCGTGCCCCGCTCAGCGCCCGACACGCCGATCAACCGCCCGGGAGCGTGCCGGAGCGGGTCGCCGACCCGGGTCTGCTCGGCGCCGACGGCCGGCCCGCGCACCGGGGGGTGGCGGTGGTGACCGGCGCGTCCTCCGGCATCGGGGCGGCCGTCGCACGGCGGCTGGCCGCCGCGGGGGGCTGGTATCTGGTGCTCAACGGCCGCGACGTGCTGCGCCTGGAACGGGTCGCCGGACAGGCTTCCGCCGCCGTCTTCCCTGCCGACCTGACCAGCCCCGGCACCGACCGGCGGCTGACCGACTTCGTGCTGGACCGCACCGGGCGGGTGGACCTGCTGGTGGCGGGCGCGGGCATCGGCTGGGCCGGTGACTTCCGCACCATGCCGCCGCGCGCCATCCAGGACGTGATCGACCTCGATCTGACCGCGACCATCGGCCTGGTGCGGCAGTTGGTGCCGCACATGGTCCGGGCGGGCTCGGGACGGGTGGTGCTGGTCGGTTCCCTGGCGGGCGCCGTCGGGGTGCGCGGTGAGGCGGTCTACTCGGCCGCGAAGGCGGCGCTGGGCGTGTTCGCCGACGCGCTGCGCTACGAGCTGCACGGCAGCGGGGTGCGGGTCAGCCATGTGGTGCCCGGCGTGGTGGACACCCCGTTCTTCGAGCGTCGGGGCGAGCCCTACCGGCGCGCGCGGCCCCGGCCCGTCCCGCCGGAGCGGGTGGCGGACGCCGTGTGGCGGGCGGTGCGCCGGGATCTGGACGAGGTGTACGTGCCGGGCTGGCTGCGGCTGCCCGTACGGGTGCACGGCATGGCTCCGGGTCTGTACCGGCGGCTGGCCGCACGGTTCGGATGAGCCCGCAGCACGGGCGGCGGAGAGGGCCGGTTCCCGGGTGACCGCGCTCATCGTCGTCCTCGCGTTGCTGGCGGCGCTGTCGAACGCCTCCGCGTCCGTGTTCCAGCGGCGGGCCGCTGCGGCGGAGCCCGCGGACGGCGACGGGGCCCGTGGCGCGTTGCGCCTGTTCGCCCGTCTGCTGCGCCGGCCGTACTGGCTGGCCGGCGCGCTGCTGCTGCTCGCGTCCACGGTGCTGCAGGCGGCGGCGCTGGCCGAGGGCAGCCTGTCGCTGGTGCAGCCGCTGCTGACCGCGGAGCTGTTGTTCACCCTGGCCGTGGGCAGTGTGGTCTTCGGGCACCGGCCCGACCGGCGCACCTGGCTGGCGTTCACTGCGCTCGCGGCCGGGCTGGCGCTGTTCCTGGGCACGGCCGCGCCGTCCGGGGCCCGCACCACGGCCTCGCCGGGCCGCTGGCTGCTGGCCGGGGCGGTGGCCGCCGGGGTGGTGGCGGGGCTGGTGCTGGTGGCCCGGACGGTGCGGGGCGCACCGCGCGCCGCCCTGCTCGGGCTGGCGTCGGCCGTGTCGTTCGCCTGTACGGCCGCCCTGTTGAAGGAGGTGATGGGCCGGCTGTCGCAGGGGGTGGGCGCCGTGCCGGCGCAGTGGCCGCCGTATGCGACGGTCGCGGCCGGTCTGGTGGCGTTCGCGCTGTTGCAGGGCTCGCTGCGGGCGGGCACGCTGGCGGCGTCGCAGCCGGCGCTGACCCTGGGCGACGCGCTGACCAGCGTGGCGCTGGGCTGGGCCCTGTTCCAGGAGCACATCGTGCTCGGCGTGCGGATCGTGCCCGAGCTGATCGGGGTGACGCTGATCGGTCTGGGCAGTGTGGGCCTGGCGCGGGCGCCGTCGGTCTCGGGCGCCTGGGACGCGCCCCGCCGGCCCGAGGAGGAGGCGGACGTGCGATGAATCCCGGCCCCCTGTGCCGTACGGCCCTGTGGGGCGCCGCGGGCCTGTCGCTGGCCCACATCGGGCCGGCCGCCACCTGGCTGCCCGGGCCGCGGCGCCGCCTGCTGCCGGGACTGGCCGGTGTGGGCCGTACCGGTCATGTCGCCCTCACCTTCGACGACGGCCCCGATCCGGTGTCCACGCCGCGCTTCCTGGACGTGCTGGACGAACTGGGCGTGCGGGCGACGTTCTTCGTGCTCGGCGCGCGCGCCACCGGGCATCCCGCCGTACTGCGGGAGACGGCCCGCCGGGGGCACGAGGTCGCCGTGCACGGCTGGGCGCACGAGCGCCCGTGGCGGCCCTCGCCTGCGCGTGACGCCCGGGACGTGCGGGCGGCCGTCTCGGTGGTGCGGGAGCTGACCGGACGCCGTCCGCGCTGGTACCGCCCGCCCTACGGCATCCTCACCTCGGGGCGCTGGGCGGCCGCCCGTGCCGCCGGGCTGCGGCCGGTGCTGTGGAGTGCCTGGGGCCGGGACTGGACGGCCGACGCCACGGCCGCCTCCGTACGGGCGTCGGTGGCCGCCGATCTGCGCGGCGGGGGCACGGTCCTGCTGCACGACTCCGACGTCACCTCGGCCCCGGGCTGCTGGCGTGCCGCGCTCGCCGCGCTCCCGGAGCTGGTGGCCGACTGCCGGGCGGCGGGCTGGACGGTGGGACCGCTGGACGGGCACGGGGTGCCGGACGGTTGGCGGGGCGGGGCGCGGTTACTTGGTCGGCATGACTGAGACACGGCCGCTCGCCCTGGTGACCGGGGCCTCCAGCGGCATCGGATTCGAACTGGCCCGGCAGTTCGCACAGGCCGGCTTCGACCTGCTGGTGAACGCCGAGGACGACCGGCTCGAACACGCCGCGCAGCGGCTGCGGGAGGAGACGGGCGCCTCGGTGCGGGCCGTCCGGGCCGATCTGCGGGATCCGGCGGGCGTCGACACGCTGGTCGCCGCCACGACCGGCCTGCAGGTGGACGTGGCCGCGCTCAACGCCGGGGTGGGCCGGGGCGGGGCGTTCGTGGACACCGATCTGACCGACGACCAGGCGGTGATCGACCTGAACGTCACCTCGACGGTCCGGCTGGCCAAGCCGCTGCTGCGGCAGATGGTGGCGCGCGGGGTGGGCCGGATGCTGTTCACGTCGTCGGTCGCGGCGATGATGCCCGGCTCCTTCCAGCCGGTGTACAACGCGTCGAAGTCGTTCGTGCAGTCCTTCGCGCAGGCCCTGCGCGAGGAGCTGAAGGACACCGGCGTCACCGTCACCTCGTTCATGCCCGGCCCGACGGAGACGGACTTCTTCCGCCGGGCCGGCATGGAGGACACGCGGGTCGGCAGCGCGGAGAAGGACGATCCCGCACAGGTCGCCGAGCAGGCGTTCGAGGCGGTGATGAAGGGCCGCGGGAAGGTGGTCACCGGGTCGCTGAAGACGAAGGCGCAGGGCGTGGCCGACAAGGTCCTGCCCGACGCGGCCAAGGCCGCGCTCCACCGCAGGATGGCCGAGCCGGGGCACGGCGACGGCTAGCCGGAGGGAGGAACGATGAACGACCGCTCGCCCGGGGCCGTGGACGCGGACCTGCTGGGCATCTACCTCAACGACCATCTCGCCGGCGCCACCGCGGGCGTGGAGCGGGTACGGCACCTGACGCGCTCGCAGCGGGGCACCGAGCTGGGGGCGGCCCTGCGTCCGGTGGCCGCCGAGATCGACCAGGACCGCAGGAGCCTGGTGGACATCATGCGGGCCGTGGACGTGCCGGTGCGCAGGTACAAGGCGTACGCGGGCTGGCTCGGCGAGAAGGCGGGCCGGCTGAAGACCAACGGCCGCCTGGTGCGCCGTTCCCCGCTGAGCACGCTGCTGGAGCTGGAGCTGCTGCGGATGGCGGTGGAGGGCAAGGCGTCCGGCTGGCAGTCGCTGCGCCGGCTCACCGACGTCGAACCCCGCCTGGACGCGGCCCGGCTGGACGAACTGCTGGAGCGCGCCGCCCGGCAGCAGCGCACGTTGGAGGAGCTGCGCTCCCGCCAGACCGGGGAGACCTTCACCCGCACCGGGTGCGGCTGAGCGCCCTGGACCTCTCTCGGAGGTTGAAGCGGCAAGCGACTTTACGCCGGAAGTTTCCCCTGTATGTTGACGCCTTCGGGCGCCGGGGAGGAGCGTGGAAGGCGTAGGGAACAAGCGCCGAAACCAGGTGAGGCACCCATGGAAGCCGCACTTCGCAGCCGCACCGCCGTCGCCGTGTGCGGTCTCGCACTCTGCGGCGCGCTGGCCGCGCCGGCAGCGCTGGAGGTCGCCGCGTCCCTGACGCAGCACGACGCCCAGGTCCAGGTCGACGCCGTCAGGAAGAAGCCGAAGAAGCCACCGCGCCACGGCGTGGAGATCACCGGCAGCACCACCGTGGCCGCCGGCTGACGTGGCACGCGGGCCCACACGGGCCGGGGCGTCCGGGAGAACGACGCCGCCGGCCCTCTACACGCTCAGCAGCAGCTGCGGGGACAGCACCTTGATCATCGTGTTGGTCCAGCGCATCTGACGCAGGGTCTGGGGGTGGCAGGAGGAGACCAGTTCCAGCAGGCGCTCGTCGCGGGAGGCCTGTGCGGCCTGGGCGAGCATCTCCCAGTGGACGGAGTTGCGGGCGGCGGCCAGGTGCAGGTCGCGCAGGTCGTGCAGGAGCAGCAGCCCGGTCTCGGGGCGCCGGCCGAGCGCCTCGGCGGCCTTCTCGCGCAGCATGGCGAGGGCGCCGGGCGTGGGGTGGTCGTGGGGGCCGGGCAGGTCGAGGCCGTAGTGGTGGCCGACGGCGGCCAGGCGGGCGCTGTGCTCGCGCGACCAGCGGGCGCAGTCGATGGCCACGTGGTGGAACTCGTGGTCGGTGCGGTGGCGTTCGGCGGCGGCCAGCAGGGCCTCCTCCAGGTCGCGCTCCCCGTTGTGCAGGGTGCGCAGCGTCGTGGTGATGCCGGTCATGTCCTGCTCCCTGCCTCGGTGCGGGCGCGTGTGGCGGTGTCGCGGCGGGCGACGAGGGTGACGCGGGCCGCGGCGGTCTTGAACAGCGGCTGCTTGGAGACGGGGTCCCAGTCGGTGATCGTCGTCTCGTTGGCGGCGCGGCCGGGGCCGTCGTCGGGCGGGCGGTGGCCCTGCGGGGTGTCCCAGTAGCCGTAGTGGAAGGGCACGAAGACGGTGCCGTCGCGCATGGCGGTGGTGCGCAGCCGGGCCCGGATCGCGCCGCGCGGGGTGGTGACCTGGACCAGGTCGCCGTCGGCCAGGCCCTGCCGGGAGGCCTCCTCGGGGGACATCTCGGCCCACACGTCGGGGGCGGCGGCGTTCAGCTCCGGGGCGCGGCCGGTCTTGGTGCGGGTGTGGAAGTGGTACACCGTGCGGCCGGTGATCAGCAGCAGCGGGTGCTCCGGTGAGGTGCCCTCGTGCGGCGGGACGTACTCGGCGGCCCTGAGGACCGCCTTGCCGTCCGGGTTGAGGGAGCGGTACTCGACGGGTTCCACGGTGGCGCCGGTGACCAGGTCCTTGCCGTAGCTCTCACAGGCGTCGGGGTGGGCGAAGGGGAAGCCGTCGGTATAGAGGCGGGCGGTGCCCTCGGGGCTGTCCGGGGTGCACGGCCACTGGATGCCGCCGTCGCGCAGCTTGTCGTAGCTCAGGCCGGTGTAGTCGCACAGCCGGCCCGCGCTGCAGCGCTGCCAGGCCTCGAAGGCCGACTCGGGGTCGTGCCAGGTGATCAGCGGGCCGCCGTCCTTGTCGCGGAAATCCATCCGGCGGGCGTACTCCAGGAAGATGTCGAGGTCGGGGCGGGCCTCGCCGGGCGGTTCGACGGCCTTTTCCGCGAGGTGCACGGTGCGGTCGGCGTTGGTGAGGGTGCCGGTCTTCTCGCCCCAGGTGGCCGCGGGCAGGACGACGTCGGCGAGCTGGGCGGTCTCGGTGAGGAACAGGTCCTGCACGACGACGAACAGCCGCTCCTGGGCGAGGATCGAGCGGATGCGGGACAGCTCGGGCAGGGAGACGGCGGGGTTGGTGCCGGAGATCCACAGCATGCGGAGGGAGCCCTGTTCGGCGTAGCGGAACATCTGCATGGCGTGCGTGGGCGGGCCGTGGTGCGGGATCTTCTCGGGGGTGACGTTCCAGATGCGCGCCAGTTCCTCGACGTGCTCGTCGTTCTGCCAGTTGCGGAAGCCCGGCAGGTCGCCGTCGGCACCGCACTCGCGGGTGTTCTCGGCGCTGGGCTGGCCGTTCATCTGCAGCAGGCCGCAGCCCGGCCGGCCGAGCATGCCGCGGATCAGGTGGAGGTTGTTCACCTGGACGGCGGCCGCGGTGGCCTGGTGGGACTGGTAGACGCCCTGCAGGACGGTGGAGGTCAGCCGCTCGGCGCCGCCGAGGATCTCGGCCGCGCCCTGGATGGCGGCGGCCGGGACGTCGCAGATGCCGGCGGCCCAGCGCGGGGTGCACGGCTCCACCATGGCGGCCAGTTCCTCGAAGCCGACGGTGTTGCGCTCGATGTAGTCGCGGTCGACGCGGCCGGTGCGGATGATCTCGTGCAACAGGGCGTTGAGCAGGGCCACGTTGGTGCCGGGGCGCGGGGCGAGGTGGACCTCGGCCCGGCGGGCCACCGCCGTGTGCCGGGGGTCGACGCAGACCAGGCGGGGCGGCGTCGGTCCCTCCAGCCGGTCCAGGACGCGCGCCCACAGCACGGTCTGCGTCTCGGCCATGTTGTGCCCGAACAGGGCGATGGTGTCGGCGTGGTCGAAGTCCTCGTACGACCCGGGCTGCCCGTCGCAGCCGAAGGTCTCCTTGAGCGCCTCGGCGGCGGTGGCGGTGCACAGCCGGGTGTTGCCGTCGAGGTGGTTGGTGCCGATGCCGGCCTTGGCCAGCACGGCGAGGGTGTAGTACTCCTCCAGGAACAGCTGGCCGGTGGTGTAGAAGCCGATCGAGCCGGGGCCTTTGGTGTCGAGGAGTTCCCGGCTGCGGGTGGCGAGGCGGTCCATGGCGGTGTCCCAGTCGCACTCGACGAGCCGCCCGTCCCGGCGCACCAGGGGCCGGGTGAGCCGGTCGGCCGAGTGGTTGGCCTGCCAGCCGTACAGGTCCTTGGGGCCGAGGCGGCCCCGGTTGACCCGGTCGCCGGGCCGGCCCCGCACGCCGGCGATCCGGCCCTGGGCCACGGCGATGTCCATGGCGTCGCCGTTGGAGTGCAGCACGGACGCGGCGGGCACCCAGCGCTCGATGTCGTCCTCGGTGACGCCGTCGGCCAGGCGCTGGTCGACGCGTTCCGGCCAGGGGGTGCCGGGCGCGTAGGGGGTCCGGGCTCCCCAGGGGTCCTGGATGCGGTCGTTCGGTCGGGACACGGTGTACCTCCGCCGGGCGGGTGGGACGGGCGGCGAGTACCCTCACTCCCCCTCGCCATCACTTCCGTATAGCAGAATTTAGATTTCGCATCACGGCATACTAGGGTCGCCGCATCGACCAGCCACAGGGGAACTGCCCAGCGCCGTCTATATCCAGGGCGACGTGGCCGACCCGGCGGACGCCCGCGGATCGTGCGGAGCGCCGCCGACGCCTGCGGGCGGCTGGACATCCTCGTCAACAACGCGGGCACCACCCGCTTCATCCCGTCGGCGGAACTCTCGGCCACCCGCGCGCTGGGCAGCTCCGTCCCCTGCGCGGTGAGCAAGGCGGCGCTGAACCATCTCACCCGGCTGCTCGCCGCCCAGCTCGGCCCCCGCATCCGGGTCAACGCCGTCGCGCCGGGCCTCATCGGCACGCCCTGGTACGACGAGGCCGAGCGGTTCTGGGAGGACTCCCGCGACTGGATCACCGCGAACACGCCGCTGCGCCGCGTCGGCGGCCCCGAGGACGTCGCCGAGGCCGTGCTGGACCTGACCCGGGCCGCGTACACGACCGGTGACGTCCTCACCGTGGACGGCGGCCGGCACATCGTCTGAACCGCCGCCGCCACCGCCCGGAACTCACCCGCGTGGTCCGCACGAGTCGCGGCGGTGCGGGGAGCGGCCCAGGATCGGACGCAGGCCGGCTGTGCCGGCGTCAGCGCTGTCCGTTCCTCCCCGTTCCCCGTTCCCCTCCTCGTGTTCCGCTGTCCCGTGAAGGAGACGTGCGCCAGATGACCACCACCTCAGAACGACCGCCGGCGCGGCAGGTGTCGCAGCGGGTCTCCCAGTCCGTGTTCGACGGCTCCAGGCTGCGGGTCGTCCTGCTGGTGGACGTCAACGACGGCGCCCAGCAGCAGTTCCTGGAGGCCTACGAGCAGCTGTGCCACCATGTCGCGTCCGTCCCCGGACACGTCAGCGACCAGCTGTGCCAGTCGATCGAGAACCCTTCCCAGTGGCTCATCACGAGCGAGTGGGAGAGCGCCCCGCCGTTCCTCGCCTGGGTCAACAGCGAGGAGCACGTGCGGATGGTGCGGCCGCTGCACGGCTGCGTCCGTGACACCCGCTCGCTGCGCTTCCACGTGGTGCGCGAGACCAGCGGGGAGGCGCCGGGCACCGCCGGGCAGCTCCAGGCCTCCCCCCGGATCGGCGACGGCATCATCCGGCACGCGCTGACCTTCACGGTCAAGCCGGGCAGCGAGCAGGCCGTGGCGAAGATCCTCGCCGACTACGCCTCGCCCGAGCCGCACGTCGACGACACCACCCGGCTGTGCCGCACCTCCCTGTTCATGCACGGCAACCGGGTCGTACGGGCCATCGAGGTGCGCGGCGACCTGCTCGCGGCCCTGCGCCACGTGGCACGCCAGCCGCAGGTGCGGGCTGTCGAGGAGGCCATCAACCCGCATCTGGAGCAGGACCGGGACCTGGACGACCCGGACTCCGCCCGGGTGTTCTTCACGCGCGCCGCGCTGCCGGCCGTCCACCATGTGACGACGGACCAGGGGCAGGGCGCCGAAGGAGAACGGCACGCGCTGTACTACCCGGCCCGGCCCGGTGAGGGCATGCGCCTGGCCCAGCTGCTCGCGCAGCGCGACGAGGCGGCGGCGGAGGACCCGCGCAACCCGGTCCTGCGCAGCACGATCTTCCAGCGCGACGAGATCGTCGTACGGCTGCTCGACGTGCGTGGCGGTCTGGAGGCCGACGCCGGGCGGGTGCTGGGTCTGACGGACGCGCGGCAGGTGGCCGATCTGACCACGCTGCTGGACGGCGAGGGCGCCGTGTCCGACGGCGTGGACCTGCGGAAGGTCGTGGCGCTGGCCCGGATGGAGCCGATCACGGACCGCTGCTCCCCCGAGGAGTGACGCGACCCGACGCACACGACGGAGGCGGGACCCGAGCGGTCCCGCCTCCGTCGTGCCTTGGGTGGCCCGCCGGTCAGCGGGGCACGGTGCAGTCGAACGCGTGCAGATAGGGGTTGACCGGGCTGATGTCGTCGATGACGAGCCCGGCTGCCGTCAGCCGGCTCACCATGCTGTCGGTGGTGTGCTTGGCGCCGCCGACGTTCATCAGCAGGAGCAGGTCCATGGCCGTGCTGAACCGCATCGACGGGGTGTCGTCGACGAGGTTCTCGATCACGACGACCCGGGTGCCCGGACCGCCCGCCTCGACGACGTTGCGCAGGCACCGGGCGGTGCTCTCGTCGTCCCACTCCAGGATGTTCTTGATGATGTAGACGTCCGCCTTCACCGGGATCGCCACCCGGCAGTCGCCGGGGACGATGCTCACCCGGTCGGCGAGGGAGCCGCCCGGGCGCAGGCGCGGGTCGGCGTTCTCCACCACGCCGGGCAGGTCGAGCAGGGTGCCCCGCATCTCCGGGTACTTCTCCAGGAAGCCGGCGACCACATGCCCCTGGCCGCCGCCGATGTCGGCCACCGACGAGCTCCCCGAAAGATCGAGCAGCTCGGTGACGTCCCGCGCCGACTGACGGCTGGAGGTCGTCATGGCCTGGTTGAAGACGGCCGCCGACTCGGGGGCGTCCTCGTGGAGATAGGTGAAGAACTCCTTGCCGTAGAGGTCCTCGACGACGTTGCGGCCGGTGCGTACGGCCTCGTCGAGGCGGGGCCAGGCGTCCCAGGTCCACGGCTCGGTGCACCACAGGGTGATGGCGCGCAGGCTGTGCGGGTCGTCCTCGCGCAGCAGCCGGGACATATCGGTGTGCGCGAACGTGCCGTCCGCCTGCTCGGCGAAGACGCCGTAGCAGGTCAGGGCGCGCAGCAGCCGCCGCAGCGGCTTGGGTTCGGTCTTCACGGCGGCCGCGAGGTCCTCCACGGCCATGGGGGATTCACCGAGGGCGTCGGCGACGCCCAGCCGGGCGGCCGCGCGGAGGGCGGCGGCGCACGCCGCCCCGAACACGAGCTCCCTGAGCCGCATGGGCGGCGGTGGGGCGGTCTGTGCGGTCGTCATGCGCCGCCTTCCTTCCTGTCCGGGTTCACCGGACGTCGGGTCCGGGGGTCAGCACAGGCCGGCGGGCCGGGAGGCCGCGCAGGCGTTGCCGGTGAAGGTGTTGGTCTTGGCGGTCTCGCCGTTGACCAGGTCGGCCGGGGAGTTGGCGGACAGCCTGTTGTCCCGGATCGTGTTCCGCTCGCTGGTGGCGCCGACCATGCTCTTGTACAGCACGATGCCGCCGGACAGCGGCGAGGTGCCGGCGTTGCCGGTGATCTCGTTGCCGGTCACGAGGACCTTCTCGGCGCCGGTCAGCACGATGCCGGAGCCCTGCAGGGCGGGCAGCCGCTCGGTCTTGGGGCAGGACTTGTTGTTCTGCGTGATGCGGTTGTCCGCGACGGTGAGGTCGCCGGCCTTGGGCTTGTTCTCGTCGCCGACGACGAAGACGCCCGCGCAGTTGCCGGTGACGCCGTTGTGGGCGACGGTCAGGTTGCGCAGCCGGCGCACGGTGACGCCGATCCGGTTGTCCTGCAGCCGGTTGTACTCGACGACCGTGCCCTGGGTGTTCGTCGCGCCCGCTTCGGCCTTGATGGCGTTGGCGAGGAACAGGCCGGCGTCCCCGTTGCCCCGGGCGGTGTTGTGCACGAACACGCCGCGCACGGAGCGTTCCTGGGCGATGCCCCACACCCCGTTCTTCACGGCGCTCACCCGGCGCACCGTCAGGCCGTCGGTGGCCAGGGCGAACACGCCGGAGTTGGGGAAGCCGGTGACGGTGAGGGAGGCGATGGTGACGCCCTTGAGGGTGTGGCCCTTGGTGCCGACCACGCAGACGCCGTTGCCGTTCTGGGCGCAGGCGTTCGCCTTCTTGTCGGTGCCCGGCTTGATCACCGTGTCCCGGCCCTTGCCGCGCAGGGTCAGGTTGGGGGTCGTCACCTTCACGCTCTCGTGGTAGGTGCCGGGGGCGACGAGCACGGTATCGCCGGGACGTGCGGCGTCCACGGCCTTCTGGATCGACTGCCCGGGATGCACGACGAGCGTGTGCGGCTGCACGGGCGGCGCCGCCCCGATGCCCGCACCGGCCAGCACGGCGGTGCATGCCAGGTAGGAGAAGTGGCGTTTCATCATATATGGCACGGTATGACCGACTGGCCCACACTCCCCCGGTTTCGCCCGTCCGGGGGCGTGTCCCGAGCAACCCCGGGCCGCTGGGGCGAACCACCGGCTCGGGCGAGGTGCGCCGCCCGGTTGCCTCGCCCTCGGGGTGCACACCACCCCGCGAGCGTCGGATCGGCTTCGCCCGGTGGCCCTTCCCTGCCCACCGGCCCACGGGATGCGCGGCCTGCCACGCCCCCCCCCCCGCCGACAGGGGCGGCAGTTGGGTCAGCGCACCGGCGCCCTGGTCGTCGTCCACGTGGTCGGGCCTGCCGTGCACGGGCTGCCCTTGTGGACCGTCAGGTGCCGCTCGGTGGCGTCGAGCGCGACCGTGGCCAGCGTCGCCCAGCGGGTGCCCAGGTCACCGCCGTCCGGGGCGTGGCAGCACACCTGGGCGCCGTCCTCGTCTCCGTGTGCGGTGAGCAGGTCCGCCAGTTCGCCGGGACCGGCGGGGGCGCCGCGGCCGAGCACGCGCCGGCTGAGCAGGCGGTGGCGTTCGTACGTCTCCGGCTCCCGTCGGCCGCGCAGTTCCCCGGCGGCGAGGCCGGGGGCGAGGAAGTGGTTGGTGCGCACCAGCCATCCCTCGGCGCCGGGCTCGACGACCGCGCTTCCGGCCGCGCTCAGCTCGACCGACGCCGCCCGGTCCGCGGTCACCACGGTGAGGACCGTGGACGCGGACACGGGGGCGTCGGCGAGCAGGGCGAGCGCCTGCTCGAAGGAGCCCGCCTCGCCCAGCACCTGACGGGCGACCAGGTGGACGGGCACCCCGCCGGCCCCGTCGTCGCGGTGGCCGAGGATGTTGAACAGCACGCCGACCCCGGCGTCATTCACGCCGATCTTGGCGAGGATGCCGTGCTCGGTGATGCCGGCGAAGCTCCGCGCGCCTCCGGTGACGGTCTGGATGTGCCAGGCGTCGGCCAGCTCCTCGTGCCAGTCCCAGCACTGGCCGCCGGCCGTGGGGGCACCGACGCGCACGACGGTGGAGCACTCGCCGGTGCGCGGGGCGCCGGCCTCGGCCAGGATCTCGGTGCGCGCGTTGAGCGCGGCGACGGTCCACAGCGGCACCCCGGCGCCCTCGGCGACGCCTTCCATCTCCTCGACGAGTGCGGGCGCCCAGGCCCGGGTCGCCGCGACCGAGCGTTCGGCGAGCTCGGGGACGTCGATCGTCCGCCGGTGCTGGGCGGCGAGGGTGGTGAACAGCCGGTCGTATACGGCCCAGGAGCGGGCGATCCCGGCGCGGGCTTGGCGTCCGCGGTCGTATCCGCGCCGCTTGGGGGTGTCCCCGCCGATGTTCAGGATGCCGGGGCGGTTCACGCCGCCTCCCGGACCGCGCGCACGCCGGCGCTGCGGCGCATGGTGAGCCCGTACACGGCCGCGGCGACGACCATCCCGGCCGGCAGGGACAGGTCGATCCCGCCGAGCGCGCCGGCCACGGGGCCGGTGTAGAGGGTGTTGACGCACACCGCCCCGGCGGTGATGCCGGCGGCGAGCGCGCCCGCGCCGGCCCAGTTGACGCCGCCCGTGTACCAGAAGGGGCTGCGGGGGGTCTCGTCCATGAGCGCGAGTCCGTCGTAGCGGTTGCGGCGCAGGACGATGTCGGTGGCGTAGACGGCCATGCTGGGGCCGAGCAGGATCACGGTCAGCTGGAGCACCTGACTGACGGTGTCGAGGAAGTCGGATACCAGCAGCGCGTACAGCGTGAGGGCGACGGCGGCGGTGCCGTCGAACAGCACGCTGATGGTGCGTCGGATGCGCAGGCCGACCGCCTGCAGGGCGAGGCCGGCGCTGTAGCCGGTCAGGGCGTTGATGGCGATGGTGCCGAGGACCAGGGCGAGCAGGAAGACCGGCGTGAACCAGCCCGGCAGCACCTGCTCCAGACCGGTCTGCGGGTCGGTCATGTCGACGGCGGTCGCGGCGAACGCGCCGAGGGAGCAGACCGCGACGCTGGGCACGAAGCCGCCGAGCGCGGTCCAGCCGGCGACGGCCCGCGGCGAGGTGGCGCGGGGCAGGTAGCGGGAGAAGTCGGCGCTGGTGGTGTACGACAGCGGGCCCGCGGCGATGATCGTGACACCGCCGATGAGGGTGGCCCACAGGGCGGTGCCGCTCAGGGGCTGCTGCGGCGTGTAGGAGAAGTCGGTGTGCCGGACGACGCCGACGGCCACCACGGCGAAGACGGCGGTGAGCGCCAGGGTGATCGGCAGGTACACCCTCAGGATGAAGGCGTGGCCGTAGATGCTGATGGCGAGCGTGAGCGCGGCGATGACGACCACGGTCACGATCTTGACGGGGGTGTTCGCGGTGATCCCGGCCTTCTCGATGAGCGCGAAGGCGGCCACGGCGGCGGAGGACAGGTTCAGGGCGAAGTAGCAGACCGAGATCATCCACCCGGTGACCGCGTTGTTGACGCGGTTGCCGAGGACGCCGAAGAGGGCGCGGGTGATGACCTCGCTGGGGGCGCCGGCGGCCGGCCCGGAGACCGCCAGCAACCCCGTGAGCAGCCAGAACAAATTCCCGATCACGATCACGGCGAGGGCCTGCCACAGCGTCAGGCCCATGAGCACCAGGGCGCCGCCGACCAGCAGGCTCAGATAGTTGACGTTGGCCGCGGCCCACACGGAGAACAGCCGGCGCGGGCGGCCGTGGCGTTCGCTGTCGGGGATGTGGTCGACGCCGTGTGCCTCGACGCGAGCGGTAGGCGGTGCCGGATCGCCGTGGCGGTCGCCCGTGTCCGTGGCGGGTTCCGGAGTAGTTGGGGCCATCAGGTCACTCCACGTGCTGGTTGCGGGTGCCCGCCGGGCGGGCCGGGAAACGGCTCGCTCGCGGGTGCGGGGGCCGCTCGGAAAGGGGCGGGGGCCTGCTCGGAGCCACCCGCTTGCTTATTGGTCGCACACTCAATAGCATCCGGGATATGCCGTCAAGCGTTCAGCGCAAACGAGTTCGCAAGGACCCCGCCGCCCGGCGCGCGGAGATCGTCGCTGCGGCCGCCGAGGTCGCCCTGGCCGAGGGCCTGGAGATCGTCACCCTGCGCCGGATCGCCGAGGATCTCGACGTCCGGCCGGGGCTGATCAGCCACTACTTCCCCGCCGTCGAGGACCTGGTCGCGGAGGCGTTCGCCAGCGCCGCGACCGGCGAGCTGGACGCGCTGCTGCCCGACGGGCCGCAGGAGGGCGCGGAGGGCGGCACCCCCACCGAGCGGCTGCGAGGCTTCTTCTCCCGGACCACCGGCGAGGCCTACGACGCGATCAGCCGCCTGTGGATCAACGCCCGGCACCTCAGCCGCTACCGCCCGGTGCTGCGCGAACGGGTCGCGGTGCAGGAGGCCGCCTGGCGCGAACGGCTGGCCGGGCTCATCCAGGAGGGCGTGCGGGCGGCGGAATTCCGCACGGACGACCCGCTGGTGACGGCCATTCAGATCCTGATCGTGCTGGACGGCATGGGCGTCCACGCCAACACCGACACACCCGACCGGCCCGCCGCGATCCAGCGCCTGCCCGCCGCCACCGCCGAACGCGAACTCGGCCTGCCCCCCGGCACGTTGAGCTGACCCCGGTCCCCTCTCAGTCCCACCCGCCCCTGTCTGGAGCCGCTGTGCGCACGTCCCTCGTCCTGCTCTCCGGTCGTCTGCTCGACCCGGTCACCGGCACCTTCCTGCCGCAGACCGCGCTCGCGGCGGCCGACGGGCGCATCACCGCCCTGGGTGACGACCGGGAGATCCGCGCGCTCGCGGACCCCGCCACCACGGTGATCGACCTCAAGGGCGCCGTGGTCACGCCCGGCCTCACCGACGGCCATCTGCACCCGGTCTCCGGCGCCGAACTCACCCATGGCCTGGACCTGTCCGGCTGCACCGATTTGACCGAGGTGCGCGCGGCCCTGGCCCGCGAGGTGGCCACCCTCACGCCCGGGGCGTGGCTGCACGCCTGGGGGCTCGACCCCAACGTCTTCGGCGACCGCCCCGTCGAGTCCGCCGCCCTCGACCCGGTGCTCGACGGCGTGCCCGCCCTGCTGCTGCTCTTCGACGCCCACTCCGCGCTGGCCAGCCGGCGCGCGCTGGAGCTCGCGGGCGTCGACGGGCCGCGCACCTTCGACCAGGCCTCCGAGGTCGTCTGCGACGAGCAGGGTCATCCCACCGGCCTGCTGCTGGAGGACGCGGCCTGCGAACTCGTGGAGCGCGCCGCGCCGCGGCCCACCCGCGAGGAGCGCCGCGCCCGCCTCGCGGACGCCCTGCGCGCGATGGCCGCGACCGGCCTGACCGGCGGCCACGCGATGGACGCCAACGGCGACAGCCTGGACCTGTACCGGGAGCTCGACGCGTCCGGCGAACTGCCGCTGCGGCTGCGGGTGGCGCCCTGGTGCCAGCCCGGCACGGACGAGGACGGGGTGCGCGCGCTGATCGCGCAGCAGGGCACCGGGGGCCGGCTGTGGCGGGTCGACGGCGTCAAGATCTTCATGGACGGCACCATCGACAACGGCACGGCCTGGCTGGAGCAGCCCGACTGCCACGGCGAGTCCACGCACGCCTTCTGGCCGGATCCCGCCGTTTACACCCGTGTCGTGGGCGAGCTGCACCGCGCCGGGGTGCCCGTCGCCACCCACGCCATCGGCGACGCGGCCGTACGGCACGTTCTGGACGCCGTCGACAAGGCGCGCACCGCCGGCGGTACCGCGGTACGCCACCGGATCGAGCACATCGAGACGGTCCCGGACGACACCGTGCGCCGCTTCGCCGAACTGGGTGTCATCGCCTCCATGCAGCCCACCCACTGCTGCGACTTCACGCGCGCCGACCACACCGACAACTGGTCCCGCCGGCTCGGCGAGGAGCGTGCCGCCCGCGCCTGGCGCTGCCGCGACCTGTGGGACGCCGGCGCCCGGGTCGTCCTCGGCTCGGACTGGCCCATCGCCCCCTATCCCCCGCTGACCGTGATGGCCGGCGCCCGCCACCGCCGCCCCACCCGCGACCTCACCCAGCCGCCGCACGCCCCGGAGCAGGCGCTGACCGCCCTGGAGGCACTCCAGGCGATGACGGTCAACGCCGCCTACGCGGCCGGCGAGGAGGACCGGGCCGGCCGGATCGCCGTGGGCCACCGCGCCGACCTGACCGTCTTCACCGACAGCCCGCTCACCACGGCCGCCACGGACCTTCCGGAGCTGCCGGTGGTACTGACGGTGCTGGACGGCCGCCCGACGCACCGCAGCGCGCAGATCTAACCGAGCCCGGCCGCGCGGCCCGGGAAGAAGTCGGCGCTCTGGACGTATTCCATCGCCGCGGTGAACTCCGGGTCGCCGAGCCGGCGTTCCATCTCCTGCGGGCTCAGCTCCTCCACGCGGGTCTGGATCCAGTACAGGTTGCCCAGCGGATCACGCACCCGCCCGACCCGCTCCCCGAAGAACAGGTGGGTGACCTCGGTGACCGAGGTGGCGCCGGCCGCGACGGCCTGCCGGTGCACCGCGTCGGCGTCCTCGACGTAGAGGCGGAGGAAGCCGGGGGTCGGCGGCCACTCCGGCCGTGCGTCGAACATCATCACCACCGAGTCACCGATCCGCACCTCCGCGTGCTCGATGCTCCCGTCCTTGCCGGCGAGGCAGGCGAGTTCCTCCGCGTCGAACGCCCTCTTCAGGAAGTCGATCAGCCGCATCGTGTCGCGGGAGATGATCCACGGCGTCACGGTGTGATAGCCCTCGGGAACCGGTTTGACGGACATCTGGCTGCCTCCCGTTGCGACTCGTTCCATCGGGGTGGTGACGCTAGCCGCCTTCTAGGTCGGTTCCTGTCCTACAAGCGCCGTCCAGGTCAGCTCACGGGTCCGCCGTCCACGAGGCGGCGCAGGGCGGGCAGCAGCGCGTCGAGGTCCTGACCGCTGCGGAAGGCGACCACGGTCGTACCGCTCTGCCCCTCGTGCGCGGACGGCGCCGGGAACAGGGCGAGCACCTCGCGCATCGCCTCGTCGATCTCGGCGACGGGGTCGGCGGACTCGCCGCGCAGCCAGCGGCGCAGCACATGGTTGTGGGCCGCGACCACGGACGCGGCCATGAGCTCGGCCCGCAGCGACGCGGCCGTCGTGGGATCGCCCATCCAGTCGGCGATGAACTCGCGGAACAGCCGCTGGTAGCGCGCCACGCTGGCGATCTCACGGTCGCGCAGCGCGGAGACCTTGCTGGTCAGGGCGTAGCGCCGGCGCGCGAGGTCGCCCTCCTCGATGTAGTGCAGCAGCACCAGCCGGACCGCGTCCGAGACGGCGACCAGGGCCGTGCTGTGGCTGGAGGTGGCCAGCCGGTCCCGGATCAGGTCGAGCAGCCGGTCGTGGTCGGGGAAGATCACGGCTTCCTTGGACCGGTAGTGCCGGAAGAAGGTCGTACGTCCCACCCCGGCCCGTTCGGCGATGTCGTCGACGGTGGTCTGCTCGTATCCGCGCTCGTCGAAGAGGGCGAAGGCGGCGTCCGCGAGTCGGATCCGCGCGGCTGGCTTGCTCATGGCCCCCATCCTCTCCCGACCCAGCCCCCGGACAGCTCTTGCCCCCGGCAACGGTACTGAGTACCGTTAATTGTAGATCCAGTACCAAGGGAGGTCCGTGTGGTGGCACAGAGCGAGTCCGGGCTGCCGATCCAGCCGCTGTACGACGGCGGAGCGCTCACCGGCTTCGACGCGGACGCCAAGCTGGGGGCGCCGGGCCGGTTCCCGTTCACCCGGGGCGTGTATCCGACGATGTACACGGGCCGCCCGTGGACCATGCGCCAGTACGCCGGGTTCGGCACGGCGAAGGAGTCCAACGAGCGCTACCACGAGCTGGTGGCCGCCGGCACCGGCGGTCTGAGCGTCGCCTTCGACCTGCCGACGCAGATGGGCTACGACTCCGACGAGGCGATCGCCCGCGGCGAGGTCGGCAAGGTCGGCGTGGCCATCGACTCGATCGACGACATGCGCACCCTGTTCCAGGGCCTGCCGCTGGGCAAGGTGTCGACGTCGATGACGATCAACGCCCCGGCCTCCACGCTGCTCCTGCTGTACCAGCTCGTCGCGGCCGAACAGGGCGTGCCCGGCGACCAGCTGACCGGCACGATCCAGAACGACGTGCTCAAGGAGTACATCGCCCGCGGCACCTACATCTTCCCGCCCAAGCAGTCCCTGCGGCTGATCAGCGACATCTTCGCCTACTGCCACAAGGAACTGCCGCGCTGGAACACCATCTCCATCTCCGGCTACCACATGGCCGAGGCCGGCGCGACGCCCGTGCAAGAGATCGCCTTCACCCTGGCCAACGCCAAGGAGTACGTGCGCGCCGCGATCGCCGCCGGCCTGGACGTCGACGACTTCGCACCGCGCCTGTCGTTCTTCTTCGTCGCCCGGACCACGCTGCTGGAGGAGATCGCGAAGTTCCGCGCCGCCCGCCGCATCTGGGCGCGGATCATGCGTGACGAGTTCGGCGCGAAGAACCCCAAGTCGCAGATGCTGCGCTTCCACACCCAGACCGCCGGTGTGCAGCTCACCGCCCAGCAGCCCGAGGTCAACCTCGTCCGGGTCGCGCTGCAGGGCCTCGGCGCGGTCCTCGGCGGCACCCAGTCCCTGCACACCAACTCCTACGACGAGGCCATCGCCCTGCCCACGCAGAAGGCGGCCCGCCTCGCCCTGCGCACCCAGCAGGTCATCGCCTACGAGACCGATGTGACCAAGACGGTGGACCCGTTCGCCGGGTCGTACGTCATGGAGTCGATGACGGACGACATCGAGGCGGCCGCCATGGAGCTGATCCAGGCCGTGGAGGACCGCGGAGGCGCCGTCGCCGCGATCGAGCAGGGCTTCCAGAAGTCCGAGATCGAGAAGTCCGCGTACCGCATCGCCCTGGAGATCGACCACCAGGAGCGCACGGTCGTCGGGGTCAACAAGTACGTGCTGGACGAGGAGGAGCCCTACGAGCCGCTCCGCGTCGACCCGCAGATCGAGATCGACCAGTGCGAGCGCCTCGCGGTGCTGCGCGAGGAGCGCGACAAGGACGCCGTCGAGCGCGCCCTCGACGAGGTGCGGGCCGCCGCCCGGGGCACGGACAACGTGCTGCCCCCGATGCGCAAGGCGCTGCGGCAGCGCGCCACCGTGGGCGAGGTGTCCCACGCCCTGCGCGACGTCTGGGGCGTGCACGTCCCGCACGACACCTTCTGATCAGCGAAGTCCCGGTGGAGCGAGAGAGAGTCCTGGTGGAGCGAGAAGTGAACGACATCGACATTCACACGACCGCGGGCAAGCTCGCGGATCTCAAGCGCCGCATCGAGGAGGCGACGCACGCCGGCTCCGCACGCGCCGTGGAAAAGCAGCACGCCAAGGGCAAACTGACGGCCCGTGAGCGCATCGAGCTGCTGCTGGACGAGGGCTCCTTCGTGGAACTGGACGAGTTCGCCCGGCACCGCTCCACGAACTTCGGCCTGGACGCCAACCGCCCCTACGGCGACGGCGTCGTCACCGGCTACGGCACCGTCGACGGCCGCCCCGTCGCCGTCTTCTCCCAGGACTTCACCGTCTTCGGCGGCGCCCTCGGCGAGGTCTACGGCCAGAAGATCTGCAAGGTCATGGACTTCGCCCTGAAGACCGGCTGCCCGGTCATCGGCATCAACGACTCCGGCGGCGCCCGCATCCAGGAAGGCGTCGCCTCGCTCGGCGCCTACGGCGAGATCTTCCGCCGCAACACCCACGCCTCCGGCGTCATCCCGCAGATCTCCCTGGTGGTCGGGCCCTGCGCGGGCGGCGCGGTCTACTCCCCCGCCATCACCGACTTCACCGTCATGGTCGACCAGACCAGCCACATGTTCATCACCGGCCCCGACGTCATCAAGACCGTCACCGGCGAAGACGTCGGCTTCGAGGAACTCGGCGGCGCCCGCACCCACAACACCGCCTCCGGCGTCGCCCACCACATGGCCGGCGACGAGAAGG
>NZ_PQSS01000034.1 GCF_002920535.1 Streptomyces sp. Ru71
TGCTCAGCCGCTTCCCGCCGAGGCCGCCGGGCCCGTGGACCCGAACTCCACGCAGGGCCGGTCGATCAGCGTGCGCACGCTGGGGCAGGGCGTGCCGTTCACCCGTCAGGCCGCCCCCGCCCCCGGCGCCCCGCAGGCGCCGCACCCCGCGTCGGCCACCCCGGCGCCGCACGCGCCCGGAGGCAGCGGACGGCGCCGGAAGCTGGGCACCCCGCCCGATCCCGCCACCCGCACCGCCGACCAGACGGCCGGCGGGGCCGCCGGAGCCACCGGAGCTCCCGGAGCCACCGGGCAGCGGCCCGCGCCCGGGGCGGCTCGCCAGCAGCCGCCGCAGCCCGCCCACCCGACTCCCGGAGCCGGTCCGGCCGGGCAGCAGCCGGCGCCCGGCGCACCCGTGGCGCACCCCTCGCTCGCCGGGCAGGCGCGGCCGGTGCAGCCGGGTACCGAGGGTGCCGGGCGGTCGTACGCCATAGGGGCGCCGGACGAGAACGCCGCCGAGGGTCCCGAGCCGCTCGACGGGCCCGGCGGAGCCGTGGAGGTCGCCGACGCGCCCCCGCCGCGGCCGATGGACGACGAGCTGCCGCCCGAGCCGCTGGACAACCCGCGCCGGCTGCTGGTGTGGCCGGCCCCGGACGTGTCCACCGAGCAGGCGCTGAGCGACCGCGGCTACCGGCCGGTGATCGTGCACTCGCGCGAGGAGGTCGACGCGCAGATCGCGGCGTTCCCGGCCGCGCTGTTCGTGGACCCGCTGACCGGGCCGATCACCCGGACCGCGCTGCAGCAGCTGCGACAGGCCGCCGTGGCCGCCGAGGTGCCGGTGATGGTGACGGCGGGCCTCGGGCAGGCCTCGCGGGAGGCGGCGTACGGCGCCGACCCCGCCGTACTGCTCAAGGCGCTGGCGCCGCGGGACAGCGAGCAGCACCCGCCGCGGGTGATGCTGATCGAGGAGCACGCGGAGATAGCGCTGGCGCTGACCGCGACGCTGGAGCGGCGCGGGATGCAGGTCGCGCGGGCCGCGAGCGACGCGGACGCGGTGGCGCTGGCGGGGCAGTTCCGGCCGAACCTGGTCGTGATGGACCTGATGCAGGTGCACCGGCGGCGGGCCGGGATCGTGGACTGGCTGCGCGCGAACGGGCAGCTCACCCGCACCCCGCTGGTCGTCTACACGGCCGCCGTCGACCCGGCCGACCTGCCGCGGCTGGCGTCCGGCGAGACGGTGCTGTTCCTGGCGGAGCGGTCCACCAGCGCGGAGGTCCAGACACGGATCGTCGACCTGCTGGCCCGGATCGGCACGAACTAGCTCATCGCGCGATCAGCCTGCGCGCCGCTTCCTTGACCGAGGCGCGCAGGCGGGCGCGGTCGGGGTCGTCGGCGCCGACCAGGATGCGGCTCATCTGCGGGACGACGGTGACCCAGTTGGCCAGGGCGATCAGCAGAAGCAGCAGGTCGGCGGCCGGGATGGCGTCGCTGATCACGCCGCGTTCCTGGCCGTCGCGGATCGCGGCGACCTTGGCGGCGTAGTGGTCCTGGCGCTCGGCCTCGTCGGGCAGTTCGGCGGTGCCGTACTCGATGCCCTCCCAGTAGAGGAGGCGCAGCAGTTCGGGGTGGGCGGCGTGGTAGTCCATGAGCCGGTCCAGCCAGCCCTCGATGTCGTCCGGGTCGACCGGCACCGCGGCGGCGAGGTCGACCATGCGGCGGCCCAGGACCTGGGAGAACAGCTCCGACTTGTTGCCGAAGTAGGCGTAGATCAGCTGCTTGTTGGCCTTCGCCTCGCTCGCGATGCGGTCGATGCGGGCGCCCGCGATGCCGTACCGGGCGAACTCGGCGACGGCCGCCTCGAAGATCCGGGCCCTGGTGGCCTCGGGGTCCCTTGCTGCCATGGGGCACAGCTTAGCCCCTCGGGTAACCAACTGGTTGGTTGACAGGGAATCGAGCGGGACTCCAGACTGTTCACCCAGCGTCCAACCAACCAGTTAGTTGTTAGAGCAGGCTCGAAGGAGACCCTCCCCATGCCCGCCACCACCACCGGCGTCCGCCACCGTCCCCCGGTGCGCGACCGCGGCCCCCGCACCACCTCCTCGGGGCTCTTCCTGACCCTCATCGCCGTCTGCTCCGCGGTCACGGCCGCCAACATCTACCTGGCCGCGCCGCTGCTCCCGCTGATCGCCCGCGACTTCGGCTCGGCGCCCTCCGCGATCGCCTGGATCGCCTCCGTCGCCCAGCTCGGCTACGCGGTCGGCCTGCTGTTCTTCGCCCCGCTGGGCGACAGCGCCAACCGGCGCCGCCTGGTCACCGTGCTCACCGTCGTCACCACGGTGGCGCTGGCCGCCAGTGCCGCCGCCCCCGGCACCGGGGCGCTCGCGGGCGCGGTGTTCGTCGCCTCCGCGGCGACCGTCATCCCGCAGCTGCTGGTGCCGCTGGTCGCCGAGCGGGCGCCCGCCGACCGCCGGGCCTTCCATGTCGCGGCCGTCATCTCCGGGCTGTTCGCGGGCATCGTCGCCGCCCGGGTGGTCGGAGGGCTCGCCGGGCAGGCCTTCGGCTGGCGCTGGGTGTTCGCGGGCTCGGGCGTGCTCACGCTGACGCTGGGCCTGGCGACCGCGCTGGTGCTGCCCTCCACCCGGCGGGGCGGCGCCGGCTTCTTCGCCGGGATCGCCGCGCTGCCCGGGCTGCTGCGCCGCTCGCCCGACCTGTGGCGGGCGTGCGTGCGGCAGGCCGGGATGTTCGGGGCGTGGAGCGCCCTGTGGACCTCGCTCGCGCTGCTGCTGACCGGTCCGCGCTACGGCATGTCCACGGCGACGGCCGGGCTGTTCGGCCTGTTCGGGCTCGCGGCCAGCGTGGTGGCGCCGCTGGCGGGCGGCCTGGTGGACCGGTTCGGCGCGGCGAAGGTCGTGCGCCGGGCCTACCTGGTCGCGGCCGTGTCGGTACCGCTGTTCTGGCTCGGCGGGCATGTCGTCGCCGCGCTCTTCGCGGCCGCGATCGCGATCCACGCCGCCCTGGTGGCCTCGCACGTGGCCAACCAGACCCTGGCCCTGACCACCACGACCACCCCGGCCACCGCCAACACCGCGTACGTGGTGAGCGGCTTCGCGGGCGGCGCCCTCGCCTCCGCCCTGGCCGGCCCGGCCTTCGGCCACTTCGGCTGGGGCGGCGTGTGCGCGGTGGCGGCGACCTGGCTGCTGATCGGCTGGGGAGCCACGGCCGCACGCCGGTGATGGCCCGGGGCCACGGCCGCACGACGGTGGGCCCCCGGCCACGGCCGCACGGCGGCCCCGGGCCACGGCCTTACGCCGGGACAGCTCCTGACCACGGCGTACGCCGGGACGGCTCCTGGCCACGGCGTATGCCGCCCCCGCCGTCCGGGGCGGCCGGGCAGGCCGGGCCGCCGGCCAGCCGGGGCGGCGGGGCCGCCCGGGCCAGTGCGGGGCGCCGCCCCGCCCGGGTCCACGCGGGGCGGCGCCGCCCCGCCAACCCGCGCGGGCCGTCACCGCCGTACGACGGTGACGGCCCGCGCGACGGACACCGCGTGTGTCCGTCGGCCGAGCGCCGCACACGCTCGTGCGACGGGCACCGGGCGTACCCGCGCAGGGCGTCACCGCATCGCGGCGGTGGCGCCCCGTGGTGTGACTAGAGCTTGGTGATCTCCAGCTCGCCCTCCGCGTACTGCCTGCGGAGCACCTTCTTGTCGAACTTGCCGACGCTCGTCTTCGGGACCGCCTCGACGATCGTCCAGCGCTCCGGGAGCTGCCAGCGGGCGATGTGCCCCTCGTCGGCCAGGAAGGCGCGCAGGGTCTCGAAGTCGGCGGTGGCGCCCTCCTTGAGAACGACCGTGGCCAGGGGCCGCTCGCCCCACTTGTCGTCGGGGACGGCGACGACGGCCGCCTCGGCGACGTCCGGGTGGGACATCAGCGCGTTCTCCAGCTCGACGGAGGAGATCCACTCGCCGCCGGACTTGATGACGTCCTTGGCCCGGTCGGTGAGGGTGAGGAAGCCGTCGGGGGAGATGGTGCCGACGTCGCCGGTCTTCAGCCAGCCGTCCTCGCTGAACTTGTCGGCGGGGCGCAGGGCTTCGGCGTCGGGGCCGTTGTAGTACGCGCCGGCGATCCACGGGCCGCGCACCTCCAGCTCGCCCGCCGACTCCCCGTCCCAGGGCAGGCGTTCGCCGCCGGGGCCGGTGAGGCGGGCCTCGACGGAGGCGGGGAAGCGGCCCTGGGTCAGGCGGTAGCCGAACTCCTCCTCGGTGCCGACCGCGTGGGCCGGCGGGCGGGCCACCGTGCCGAGCGGGGAGGTCTCCGTCATGCCCCAGGCGTGGCAGACCCGCATGCCGAGCTTGTCGAAGGCCTCCATCAGGGAGGGCGGACAGGCCGAGCCGCCGATGGTGACCTGGTGCAGCGAGGAGACGTCACGCGGCCGCGCGGTGAGCTCGGCGAGCAGGCCCTGCCAGATGGTGGGGACGGCGGCGGCGTGGGTCGGCTTCTCGCCCTCGATCATCTCGGCGAGCGGCGCCGGCTGCAGGAAGCGGTCCGGCATCAGCAGGTTGACGCCGGTCATGAAGGTGGCGTGCGGCAGGCCCCAGGCGTTCACATGGAACTGGGGCACCACGACCAGGGACGTGTCCTGGTCGGTCAGGCCCATCGACTGGGCCATGTTGACCTGCATGGAGTGCAGGTAGATCGAGCGGTGGCTGTAGACCACGCCCTTGGGGTCGCCGGTGGTGCCGGAGGTGTAGCACATGGAGGCGGCCTGCCGCTCGTCCAGCTCCGGCCAGTCATAGGTGGTCGGCTTCCCGGCGAGCAGCTCCTCGTACTCGTGGACCCGCGCGGTGGCGTCCGCGAGCAGCGAGCGGTCACCGGGGCCGCTGACCACGACGTGCTCGACGGTCTTCAGCTGCGGCAGCAGCGGGGCGAGCAGCGGCAGCAGGGAGCCGTTGACCACGACGACCTTGTCGGCGGCGTGGCCGACGATCCAGGTCAGCTGCTCGGCGGGCAGGCGCAGGTTGAGCGTGTGCAGGATCGCGCCCATGGAGGGGATCGCGAAGTACGCCTCGACGTGCTCGGCGTTGTTCCACATGAGCGTGGCCACGCGGTCGTCGTCGCGTACACCCAGGTCCTCGCGCAGGGCGTGCGCCAGCTGGGCGGCGCGGGCGCCGATCTCGGCGTAGGAGCGGCGCTGCGGTGCGCCCTCGCCGGTCCAGGTGGTCACCTGCGAGGTGCCGTGGACGGTCGACCCGTGGGTCAGGATCCTGGAGATCAGCAGCGGTACGTCCTGCATCGTGCTCTGCACGGCGTCCTCCCGGGCGACGTTGCCTACGCGGTGGTAACGGGTTGCGCTGATTCTGCGCACATACCGCGCGGTATGTCACTAGGGAGCGGCGATCGATCACTGCGCCGTAGGTCACGAAACGGCTGTGAGCGACGACTCGCGCCCTCAGCCCGCCGGTATCAGCTCCGGGTCCTCGCGCAGCTTGCCCAACGCCCGCGACACCGCCGACTTCACCGTGCCGACCGACACGCCGAGCACCTCGGCCGTCTGGGCCTCGCTGAGGTCCTCGTAGTACCTCAGCACGACCATCGCCCGCTGTCGCGCCGGCAGCTTCATGATCGCCCGCCACATCGCGTCGTGCAGCGCCTGCCGCTCGGCCGGGTCGTCGTCGCCGGGCACCGGCTCCGGCTCGGGCAGCTCGTCGGTGGCGAACTCGTCGACCTTGCGCTTGCGCCACTGGGAGGTGCGGGTGTTCACCAGCGCGCGCCGCACATAGCCGTCGACCGCCCGGTGGTCCTCGATGCGCTCCCAGGCGGCGTACGTCTTGGCGAGCGCGGTCTGCAACAGGTCCTCCGCGTCGCTCGGGTTCGCGGTGAGCGAGCGGGCGGTACGCAGCAGCGCCGACTGGCGGGCCCTGACGTACGACGAGAAGGACGTGTACGACGGCGTCCACGTCGCGGCCTTCGAAGCGCTGGTGCAGACGGGTGTGGTCATGGCTCCACGCTAGGAGCCTCGGGCGTCGTCGCGGATCGCCCGCAGGTCCCGAAGCGGAGTCCCCCTCAGGTTGTAGGGGTGGGGCTCGCCCCACCTCCCAGAGGTGGAGCCGGGGGGGACCTCCCTGCGGGATGACCCCTGGGGGCCTCACCGGTCCACGGCCAGGACCAGGCCCGATGTCGGCACCCCGGTGCCCGCCGTCACCAGGGTCAGCTCGGCCCCCGGCACCTGGTTCACGGACGTGCCGCGCAGCTGCCGTACCGCCTCGGCTATCCCGTTCATGCCGTGCAGATACGCCTCCCCGAGCTGGCCCCCGTGGGTGTTCAGCGGCAGCCGGTCCTCCGCCACGAAGGCCGAGGCCTCCCCGGGCCCGCAGAACCCGAACTCCTCCAGCTGCATCAGCACGAACGGGGTGAAGTGGTCGTACAGGATCGCCACGTCGATGTCGGCCGGCGCCAGGCCGCCGGCCCGCCACAGCTGCCGTGCGACCACGCCCATCTCGGGCAGGCCCGTCAGGTCGTGCCGGTTGAAGCCGGTCATCTGCTCCTGCGCCCGGCCGGCGCCCTGCGCGGCGGCCGCGATCACGGCGGGCGGACGGCGCAGGTCGCGGGCGCGTTCGACCGAGGTGACGACGACCGCCTGGCCGCCGTCGGTCTCCTGGCAGCAGTCCAGCAGCCTGAGCGGCTCGGCGATCCAGCGGGAGGCGGCGTGGTCGGCGAGGGTGATGGGCCGGCCGTGGAAGTACGCCGCAGGATTGGTCGCCGCGTGCCGGCGTGCCGTCACCGCCACCGGCCCGAACGCCTGCGGGGTCAGCCCGTGCGCATACAGGTACCGCTGGGCCGCCATCGCCACCCAGGACGCCGGTGTGAGCAGCCCGAACGGCATCACCCAGCCCAGCGCCACGCCCTCGGCGGTCGGTTCCCGGTGGGTGACACCGGAGCCGAAGCGGCGGCCCGAGCGCTCGTTGAAGGCCCGGTAGCAGACCACCACCTCGGCGAGGCCGGAGGCGACGGCGAGCGCCGCCTGCAGCACGGTCGCGCAGGCCGCGCCACCGCCGTAGTGGACGCGGGAGAAGAAGGACAGCTCGCCCATCCCGCAGGCCTGCGCCACGGTGATCTCCGGGCTGGTGTCCATCGTGAACGTCACCAGCCCGTCGACGTCGCCGGGCGTGAGCCCCGCGTCGGCCAGCGCCGCCCGCACCGCCTCCGCCGCCAGCGCCAGTTCGCTGCGGCCCGAGTCCTTGGAGAACTCCGTCGCCCCGATCCCGGCGATCGCGGCCCGGCCGCCGATCACGGCCCCTCCCAGGTGACGGTGACGGTGCCGGTGACGTGCCGGCCGAGGCCGTTGTCGCCGGTGACCTCGACGACGGCGCTGTCGCCGGTGACGTCCCGCAGCCTGCCCCGGAGCACCATCGTGTCGCCGGGGTGGTTGGGTGCGCCGAGCCGGATGGCGATCTTCCGCAGCACCGCCGTCGGGCCGAGGTGGTCGGTGACGTACCTGCCGACCAGGCCGTTCGTCGTCAGGATGTTCATGAAGACGTCCGGGGCGCCCTTGTCCCGGGCGAGCTCCGGGTCGTGGTGCACGTCCTGGAAGTCGCGGGAGGCGAGGGCCCCGGCGACGATCAGGGTGCGGGTGATCTCGACGGTGAGCCGGGGAAGTTCGTCCCCGGGCCGGAGCACGGGCGAGGACATCGGTTTCACTGGCGTACCTCCAGGAACACGGGCAGCACGAGGTCGTCGTCGTACCGCCGGAAGTCCAGCCGCACCGGCATCCCGATGCGCACTTTGTCGTACGGCACGCCCTCCACGTTGCCGACGATCCGCACGCCCTCGGCGAGTTCGACGAGGACGACGGCGTACGGCGGGTCGAAGGCCGGGAAGGGGGGATGGTGCATCACGACGTAGGAGTGGACCGTGCCCTCGCCGCGCGCCTCGACGGTGTCCCACCGAGGCGAGCCGCAGGCGTGGCAGCCGGGCAGCCACGGGAAGCGCAGGGTGCCGCAGGCGCCGCACCGCTGGATCAGCAGCCGGTGTGCGCGCACGCCCTCCCAGAAGCCGGCGTTGTCGCGGTTGACGACGGGCCGGGGCCGCGGCGGGCGCCGGCGTGCGGGCGCGTACTTGAGGATGCGGAAGCGGTGGGTCCCGGCGAGTTCGCCGCGTACCCGGATGTCGGTCCGGGTCGTCACGAAGTGGCCGCTGCCGAGCTTGGTCGTCTTGCGCTCGGAGACCGACTCGATCACCGAGTCGAAGGTGATCTCGTCGCCGGGGCGCAGGGGGCGCAGGTACTCCTGCTCGCAGTCGGTGGCGACGACGGCGGTGCAGCCCGCCTCGTCGAGCAGGGCGAGCAGTTCCTCGTACGCGGCGGAGCGGCCGCCGTGACCGCTCAGGCCGCCCATGGTCCACACCTGGAGCATCGCGGGCGGTGCCACGGCGTCCGGGCCGGTGTAGGCGGGGTTGCGGTCGCCGACGGCTTCGCACCAGTGCCGGATCATGGGGAGGTTGACGGGGTCCTTGCCCGCCGTACCGGCGGCGGCGGTCCGCCCCTCGTAGGCCTTGAGCCGTGCCCCCAGCGGATCCGTCACCACAGCACCCCCCTGAACGTCCGGGTCATGTCCGACGAGCCATTCCTGACTGTCCGTCAGATCTGATGCTGTGTCAACACAGCTGCGCGGCGGTGCCGGAGCACCGCCGCGCGACCTTGTGAACCACCCCACAGAGCACACTTCGAGCGGGCACCGAGGGGGCCGGCGCCGTTCGCGCCGGCCCCCTCAGCTCACCACCACAGCGGGGAGAAGCTGACGGCGACGTTCTCGTTGCCCTGGTTGATCGCGGTGAAGGCCGAGCCGTTCACCTGGGCGGTATTGCTCTGGTTGGAGGCACCGGAGCCGGTCGCCTGCTGCTGTGTGGTCGACGAGTTGCCGTTGTTGTCGCCACCGACCCCACTGCCGACGATGCCCTGGATCGCGCTGGTGACGGCCGCACTCGATCCGTCGTCCGCGATGGCGCCGTTGTCGGCCGTCGCGACGCCGGCGAAGAGAGCGGCGGCCAGCGGGAGGGCGGAGACGGCGGCGAGAACGCGGGCGGTACGGATGCTTGCCATGTGAGTTCCTCCATCAGGACCCGTTCACGCGCCGGCCGGGTCGGCCGGTCACGCGTCAACTACGTTCCATCGCGGGGCAGTTGGCCGTCCGCCCCGGGTGATCTGTACGACGTCGCGAGACCAGAGTTGCCCACCGAATCCCCGGCGAACCATCCCGGAAGGCGCGATTCGCCCTCAAGCGTGATGACAAGTCGATAAACCCCTTTCACCACCTTTCACCGGCCGTTCAACCACAGGTCGGACACCTCGGGCCGGACCACCCCAAGCACCGCAAGGGGTGAACCGTTCCGGCGCGGTTCCCGCCGTTCCGCCGCCCCACGGCGTGTCGGCCCGCACCGACCCGAAACCGCTCTTCCCTTACTCGAACATGCGTACGAACATAGACGCATGGCCCCCACCGACCGGCAGGCCAGGACGCTGGCCCTCGCCCACGCGCTGTCAGCCGCCGAACGCGGCCTGGCGGTCATCCCCCTGTCCCGCACCAAGCTCCCGGCCCTGCGCTCCCCCCACCACGACGACCCCGCCGGCGCCCCGCCCTGCCACGGCGAGTGCGGCCGCTTCGGCCACGGCGTGTACGACGCCACCACCGATCCCGAACGGATCCGCGCCCTGTTCGCCGCCGCGCCCTGGGCCACCGGCTACGGCATCGCCTGCGGGCTGCCCCCGCACCACCTGATCGGCATCGACCTGGACACCAAGTCCGGCACGGACTCCTCCACCGCCCTGCGCGAGCTGGCCCTTCGCCATCTGTTCACGATCCCGCCGACGGTCGTCGTCCTGACCCCCTCCGGCGGCCGCCACCTCTGGCTCACCGGCCCCCCGGACACCGCCGTCCCCAACTCCGCGAGCCGGCTCGCCCCGGGCATCGACGTCCGCGGCGCCGGCGGCTACCTGGTCGGCCCCGGCTCCCGCACCCGGCACGGCGAGTACACCGTCGCCCCCGGCAGCGCCCACCTCGCCCCGGCCCCCTGCCCCCCGGCCCTGCTCCGGCTGCTGCTGCCCGCCCCGCACCACCGGCGCACCTCGGCCGGCGCCCACGGCCAGGGCCTGGTCCACTTCGTGCTGGCCGCCCACCGGGGCCAGCGCAACACCCGCCTGTTCTGGGCCGCCTGCCGCGCCTACGAGAACGGCATCGGCCCCGCCCTGCTCACCTCGCTCGTCGACGCGGCCCTCGACACGGGTCTGACGGAACACGAGGCCAGGGCGACGATCGCGTCGGCGGCACGGCTGACCGGGCATCGGCCTTGACGGCTCACGCGGGCCGGCCAGACATCGGCCGTGAGGGCTCACGCGGGCCGGCCAGACATCGGCCGTGAGGGCTCGGCGCGGGCCGCCGACGACCCGCCGGCAGGCCCTCGGCGTGATCGTCGGCGACGAGCCGCGTCCCCCGCCGGCCTCAGCCGGAGCCGTACTCGCGCAGGCCGGCCTGGACCTCGTCGATGTTCATCACCGGAAGGAACTCGATCCTGGCGCCGAGCTCCTGGAAGAACGGCTCCGCGATGGTCGGGATCTTGGCGGGATCCTGAAGATCGAAAACGATGAACCCGGTCCGCATGCCGTCCTTCGCCCCGAAGAACGCCGCCTCCGGGTTCAGCCGCTCCAGCGTCGACTTCATGATGTCCGGCAGCGTCTGGTCCTTGATCGCCTTGTTCGCCCTGTCGGTGTCCATCTGGACAGTCAGCAGCACCCTCATCAGCGCTCCACCTCGATGTCTCTCCCTCGGCGCCACGGGTGCCCTGCGCACCCAGGCCGAGCAGCGGTACGTCAACGGTCGTCGCCCCTGGTGGCGGCTGCATCCGCACAAGGCCGAACGGGTCGCGGCGCCGGGCCGGCGCCGTCGCACCGCGTCCGGGTTGGGTTTCTCCATGGCGCGGGCATACGGGAGAGGCGGCGTGAGGAGATCGCGCGACACTCGTGCCGCGGCAACCGGAACGCACACTCGATCTTCAGGGGGGCGAGGACATGACGGACAGGGAAACCGCCGAGACCGGCCATGACCGGCCGGCGGGCGTCCCCGGCGCCCGGCTCCAGGACGCGCTGGAGGCCATCGGGGCCGGCGCCTACCTGGTCGACGAGCAGGGCCGTATCGTCGCCGCCAACTCCCTCGCCGAGCGCCTGCTGGACCGGCCCGCCGAGGACATGATCGGCAGGGACGCGCACGAGCTGCTGCACCGCGGGCCCCAGGGCCAGCCACTGCCCGCCACGCAGTGCTGCATGCGGCAGGCCTTCCACGCCGGACACCCCGCGCAGGCGGCGGAGGACTACTTCGCCCGCGCCGACGGCTCCGTCCTGCGCATCTCCTGGCTGATCGCCCCCTACGCCATGGACGGCTCGGAGCCCGGCACACTCGTGATCTTCCACACCCCCGAGCCGGCGCCCGCCACCGGGCCGCGTCCGGAGCAAGCCGCCGAGCGGCTCAGCGACCTCGAACGGCTGGCCCTGCTGGCCGAGACCACGTCCCAGCTGACCTCCACCTTCGACGTCGACGAGGCACTGCGCCGCCTCATCGCCCTGGTGGTGCCCCGGCTGGCGGACTGGGTCGTGATCGACCTGATCACCGAACGCGACGAGGTGTGGCGCACCGCCGTGGTCCAGGCCGACGGCGACACGCTGGTGCACCACGAGGAGTTGCAGGGGCCCATGCCGCCAGTTCCCGAGGAGTCCCCGATGCCCCTCTCCCGGGCCCTGCGCGGCGTCGCCTCCACCCTGGCGGGGCCCGAGACCTACCGGGTCGCCCCGGATTCCGGGATCGCCGTGGAGCAGCGCCGCCTGTTCGACGCCACCGGCATCCACTCGGCGGCCATCGCACCCCTTCGCGGCACCCGTGAAGTCCTGGGCGCCATCACCCTGGGCCGCGCCAAGAAGGCGGGCGACTTCACCGTCGCCGACCTTCCGCTGCTGGAGGACATCGCGCGCCGCGCCGGTATCGCCCTGGACAACGCCCGGCTGTACCAGCGCCAGCGCGCGGTCGCCGAGACCATGCAGAACCATCTGCTGCCGCAGATGCCGAGCGTGCCCGGCCTGCAGATGGCCGTCCGCTATCTGCCCGCCCCCGACGACTCACAGGTGGGCGGCGACTGGTACGACGCCTTCACGCTGCCCGACGGCGCCACCGCCCTGGCCGTCGGAGACGTCGTCGGCCACGACCTGGAGGCCGCCGCCGGCATGGCCCAGCTGCGCAACATGCTGCGCGCCTACGGCTGGTCCCGGCAGGAACCCCCCAGCCGCATCGTGGAACGCCTCGACGAGGCGATCATGCCCATCACCGACGTCTCCATGGCCACCCTCGTCTTCGCCCGGGTCACCCGGACCGACGACGGCCGCTGGCAGCTGTCCTGGACCAACGCCGGGCACCCCCCGCCCCTGCTCATCACCCGCAACGGGCTGGCCCGCTACCTCACGGGCGGCCATGGTCTGCTGCTGGGCACCGGTGTGCGCGGATCACGCCCCGACGCCACCGCCGCGCTGCCGCCCGGATCCACCCTGCTGCTGTACACCGACGGCCTCATCGAAGCACCCGGCCGCACCCTGGACGACGGCCTCGACCGCCTCCGCCAGCACGCCGCCGCCCTGGCCCACCGCCCCCTGGCCTCCTTCACGGACGAACTCCTGCGCCGCGTCCAGCCCCCCGGCATCGACGACGTCGCCCTCCTGGCCGTCCGAACACCACACGATGCGGACGCCGGGAGGACGACTCCCCCGGGGCCCGTGACGAGGAACGACACGGGCAGCCCGTGACGAGGAACGACAAAGGGGTGTCTCCCGCGGGAGACACCCCTTCAGACCTGTGGTGTCCACAAGTGGTGCGGAGGCGGTGGGATTTGAACCCACGGTGACATCGCTGCCACGACGGTTTTCAAGACCTTTCCACAGTCACGACCCCTAGCCGCTGCACCGCAGGTCAGACGCGTGCGAGCACTCCCGCAGAGCCGTCGTCGTCATCATCGTGCCCCCTACGTGCCCCTTTGGCTTCGTCGTGTCCGCTGAACCACGCATCAGAAGCCTCGGCGACCTGGTCGTCACGGCCGGCCACCGGGCGGGCGTAGTGCCGGGTCGTCACGCTCGCATTCGAGTGCCCGAGCCGATGGGCGGCGGTCATGACGCCATACCGGTCGGCAACCCAGGTTCCATGCGAAGCCCGGAGGTCGTGCGGAGTGACGTCGGTGAGCCCGGCCGCCGTCACGGCAGGGTCGAAGTACGCCTTACGCCACTGGTTGTAGCGCAGCGGCTTGCCTGCAGGAGTGGTGAACAACAGAGCGTCCTCACCCCCGGGCAGCACTTCGAGGTAGGACCCGAGCCGCTTCACCAGTGAGGGTGCCAGGCGCAGAAGCCGCTTCTGATGGGACTTCGGGGTGTCGAAGACCAGAGCGCCGTTCGCTTCGGCGAGGTTCTCGTCGACCAGGAGGAAGCCGCCGGCCACGTCGACGTCCGAGCGCCGAAGGGCGAACGCCTCCCCCACCCGGAGGCCCGCGAAGGCGAGCAACGCAATCAGCAAGTCATGCGGCTTCGCAGCACTGCGGACGATGCGTGAGGCTTCCAGCGGGGTGACGATGTGCGGCTCGGTCTGCGGCATGCGTGGGAGGCGTACACCACGGCACGGGGTCTGCGGGATCAGATCGTTGTCCACTGCCGACGCCATGATCTGCGACAACACTCGGTACGCCTGGCGGATACGTGAGGGGCTCAGCCCCTCAGTGCGCATCGCAGCCACCCACTCAGTGACCGTGATCGGCCGCAAACTCGACAGCTCGCGATCACCGAGCGCCGGATTGATCCGCGAGTTGATCAGGGACCTGTAGGACGCCTGTGTCTTGTGCTTGAGCTGCGGAGCGACGGCAGCAAGCCAGCGAGCGGCCCAGTCCCGCACGGTCGTCTGTCCCTCGGCGGGGTCGAGCCAGCGGCCTTCCTCGATCTCGATGCGCTTCCGCATGAGCCACCGGTCGGCATCCGTCGACGTGGCGAACGTCCGATCCGCAGGCCGCAGCACACCGTCCGGGCCGGGGTAGCGGGCTTGGAAGCGGCCGGACGGCAGCTTGCGCACACGGCCGAACGTCCGGCGAGACCTGCGCTTCGGCGCCATCAGGCAGCACCCCGCAGAGCCATGGGGCGCAGGATGACCGGTTCCACGGTGTTGGCGGCCACGAACGCCTCCACAGCACTCTCAGGGATGCGCACATGCCGACCGACCTTCACAAAGGTGATCCGCCGCTCTTCGATGAGTCGGCGAGGGAACCGCACGCCCGTGCCGAGGCGTTCGGCGACTTCCTGCACAGTGAGCAGTCGGTCCGTGGTCACTAGTCGTCTCCTTCCGAACGGCTGTCGGCGAGCGCTTCACGTGCGAGTTCGCGACCTTGCTGGATGTCGCGGCGGATGTTGGCGGCGAGCCATGATTCGCCGGGGGTGTGGCCGTGGCCGGCGTAGGTCCAGTGGGCGAGGGTCAGGGTGGTGGCCTCCTGGTCGTCGGGGTCGGGCAGGCCGAGGGCTTGGCGTTGCTGGGCGGCGCGGTAGTCGGCGCGGACCTGGCGCAGGGCGCCGTGGGTGGTCGAGTAGCGGCGAGACTTAGTGGAGAAGTGGCCGCGGAAGCCGAGCATGTGGGCCCAGTCGCGCAGCTTGCGGTCGGGGTAGAGCAGGTGCAGGTCGAGGCAGGCGGCGATGAGCCGGGCCGGGTGGTCGGGCACGCCGAGCAGGGCCAAGGCCTCCTTGTTGCCGATGCGGCGGTCGACGGTGCCTGTGGTCTCGGCCGCCTTGGTGGCGTACTTCGCGACGTACGAGGCCACGGCCTGTTCGGTGATGTCCTGGCCGTCGCCGAAGGCCTTGATCGGGCGCACGTCGAGCTGCGCGCCCCAGCGCAGCGTGCGGGCAGGCGCGGTCCTTGCCGGTTGATCGGGGTCCGGCTGATACCGAGCCGAAGGCACGTCCACGGCGACGCGGGCGGCTGCAGCGCGGATGGCGTCGGTGAGCAGGTCGAGGGTGGCCCAGGCCGGGGGCGGGGTGTCGGGTCCCTCGGGGCCGTCGAAGCGGATCACGGCATGGAAGTGGACGGCTCCACGCTTTTGGTACTCGGCGACCTTGCCGAAGGAGACCCGGGACTGTTCGTGGGCGGCCTTCTGGGTGAGGCCGGCGCGGCGGGCGATCTCGCGGCGCAGATAGATCGTGAAGTAGCGCCACAGCTCGGAGGCGTGGTTGTTCCACAGCACGGCGCCTGCGTAGTCGTAGGACTCCGGGTCGAGCGGGGTGCCCAGCTCTGGGGCGTCCTCCGGGTGGCGAGTGCCGCAGCGGCAGGGCCGGTTGCCGGGCCGGTTGTGGACCGGGCCGAACGACGGCGCGGTCAGCGTGGCGAACACGCGGGGATGGTCCCGGATGGTGTCGGGGGTGCCCTTGGCGGGGTCACCGACGAGACCGGCGCGGATGAGGTGGTAGGTGTCCCCGGCGTAGGTCCAGGCACAGGCGGGGCAGCGGGAGGCCCGGCGGTTGCCGCACGCGATCCGGAGCCGTCCACCGGGCTCATTGTCGGACGTGTAGGAGTGCAGGACCTGCCGCGTTTGCTTGTCCCGGACGACGACGGATCCTTGCAGGTGGATGGGGTCGGAGCAGCCGCCGGTCCGGCGGATCTGGTCTTGGATGCGGTCGAAGCCGTCAGACCCGGCCAGCCTCAGCACGTCCTTGAGGGTGGCCGGGTCCAGGCCCGCCATGGTGGCGGTGTCGGTCAACTGGTCACCTCCCGACGCGGGCGAGCGTGGCGGCGAGGAGCTGGTGGCCGGTGCCCTTGCAGCTGGGGCAGTTGACGCGGAGCGTGGCGCGGGTGCCGTCCGGGTGGCGGGTGCCGGTGGTGATGGCGGCGGTGGCGAAGCCGTCGCAGTCGCGGCAGATCCGCCGGTTGGGGGTGTGCTGGGGCATGATGAGGCTCCCTTTTCGGGTCCGTTGGGTTCGGAAGGGGTTCAGGCGCCCGGAGCGGACGAAGTTTGGCGACCGAGGCCGCTCCGGGGGCCGCTTAGCGTGTGTTGCGCCTGCCGTGGCCTTTGGCCGCGTACATCGCGGCGTCGGCGGCGGTCAGGGCGTCGGTGAGAGTCGGCACCGGCAGGTGTACGCGGTGGCAGTGGCCGACCGAGGCCGCCACCGGCAGGACGCAGCCGTTGTGCGTCACCGGCTGGTCCAGCGCGAGCTGGAGCGCGTAGAGGCCGGCGGTTTGAGTGGGGTCGGTGACGAGGGCGGCGAATTCGTCTCCGCCGAGGCGGGCGGCGATGCCGTGGCGTCCACACCAGTCGGCGAGGCGGCGGGCGGTCGCCATCAGGGCCGTGTCGCCGGCGGCGTGGCCATGGGTGTCGTTGATGGCCTTGAAGTCGTCCAGGTCGACCAGGACCACGAGGGCGTTCGGGTGCTTGGCCAGCAGGTGTTCGGCGCGGGTGGTCCATCCGGCGCGGGTGTGCAGGCCGGTGAGCCGGTCGCGGCGGGCGGTCGAGAGGCGGCGGGTGAGCAGTCCGCCGTGCAGGGCCCAGCCCAGGGCCGGTAACCCGGCGGCTATGACGTGGGTGTCCATGCTGGTCACCGCCCCTTCTGGAGGTCCTTGACGAGGAGGCGGAGGACGACGGCGACGACGGCAACGGAGACGCCGGTGATGGCAACCGCGAGGAGCATGGAAACCAGGACCGCGCCGACGACCAGGACCACGGCGCCACCGCCGGCGGCGAGGGCCAGCGCGCTGCCCGGGGTGAGCTGCACGGCGGGCCGGTTCGAGGCCGGGACCACCGGAGCGGCGGCCGGGACGGCGGGCGCCGGGGTACTGGACTGCGGCGCCAGGTCGGCCGGGGGCGGGGCGGTGTCCTGGGGCGGGTACTTCGGGGTGAGCACGGTGGTTCTCCCTTCAGGTCACTTGTTGAGGGCGGTGCCGATGACGGGGCTGAGGAAGCTGTCGGCGACGAGGTAGCCGCCGAGGAGGAGCACGATCACGAGCCACCAGGGCGGGCGGACGAGCTTGACGCCGAGGTAGCCGACGACGAGGAGGGCGAGCCAGAGCGGAACGTCCATGGCAGGTGGTCTCCTAGGCCTGGCACCGGTGGGTGCGGGCGGCGAGTTCGGCGGCGGAGCGGTCGGGGTAGTCGGCGGAGAAGCCGCAGCCGGGGGCAGTGCAGGCGGCGGTGTGCTTGTCGCGGCCCCGGCCGTCGTAATAGGTGGCGACCTGAACGGGGCCGATGCGGATGCGGTCGCGGAAGTTGCGGTACACAGCCACGAGCGATCTCCCTTGGGAGTTAGGCGAGTTGGAGTTGGGCGGCGATGGCGTCGACCATCGGCGCGGGCAGTCCGAGCCGGGCCGAGAGCGCGTCGGCGGGCATCGGGGAGCCGGTGGACGCCTGGTGGGCGTCGGCGAGCTTCCGGGCGTGGTCCAGCAGCGCGGCCGGGACCGACGGAGACGCGGGCGCAGGCGTGGGCTGCGGCGGGGCCGAGGGCGAAGCTGGGGCCAGTTCGGGCGTCGGGTCCGGAGCCGGGGCCGTTTCGGCCGTGTCGGCGCGGTGCATCTCGACTTCCGACGCAGCCGGTTCGTCGTCCTCGGGCTGTGCGGGTACGGCCGGGGTGTGGACGAGGAGGGTTCCGCCGAGGAAGGCCAGTGCCGGCCATCCGGCGACGAGGATGCGCAGCCAGGCGGGCACGTGCTCCAGGTCGAGCAGCCCGGCAGTGGCGACGTTCGCGCCGAGTGAGGCGGCCAGGGCGATGACGAACCAGGTCCAGGCCGAACGGTCACGGCGGGCCGTGCGCAGCCGCCGCCAGGCGGCGACCAACAGCAGGTCGACCGAGACCGGGTAGGCCCAGGCCTTCCAGCCGGACTGGCCCGCGGCTGCGGCGAGGTCGTGGAGGTGGGCGAAGGACAGAGCTCCGGCGATGACGGCCTGGATGAGCACGGCGTCCGGGCGAATCGAGCGAGGCATGACACCTCCCTTCGGGCGTCAGTCGGTGCCCGGGCGGGGCTTGACCAGCGACGGGCCGGGCGCCGGCGCCTCGGCGGGCACGAACGGGCGGAAGGGCTCCAGCGCGGGGAGGTCTGGGACCAGGTGGGCGAACTCCCGGCAGACGGCGACCACTTCATCCCGAGAGGTGTGCGGGGTGCGGATCTTCGACCAGCCGCCCGTAGAGTCCGCCGCCACAGCGGTACCGGGGCGCTCCATCGGGATTAGGCTGGCGACCGGCACCGCGTCCGGAGCGACGTCGGCAAGGCCCATCTCTGCGGTCTGCTTGTCGTTGACCCGGTGCACCACGCGGCCGGTGAGCTGGGCGCGGAGCATCGTGGCGCCCTTGCCCAGCTCGGAGCCGAAGCGCTGAGCGCAGATCTCCAGGTAGATGCCGACCGCGCGGGCCATCTGCGCCAGCCGGATCAGCGCGGTCACGATCCGCTCCCGGCGTTCCTCGTCCTTGCGCGAGGAGATCAGGAACAGCTCGGCCACCTCGTCGACCAGGACGACGACCGGCACGGGCCGCACGGTGTCGGGCAGGTCCCAGATGTCGGAGGCACCGTGCAGGCTCAGCAGGTCGAACCGGTCTTCCATCTCCGCCACCAGCACATCCAGCAGCGAGGTGGCATCGTCTGGAGTGGTGACCAGGGCCGAGAATCGAGGCGCGAAGGCGGACTGTTCCACCCCGCGCTTGCAGTCGATCCCCACCAGCGCGACCGGAAGCTGAGCGAGGCCCTTGATGAGGTTGCGCTGATACATCGACTTGCCCGAGTGGTTCGCGCCCAGCGTCAGGGCCATGGGGGCCTTGCGGTAGTCCCGCACGAACGCGGTCCCGTCCTCCCGCAGCGCGACCGGCACCACCATGTCGTGCGGCCGTGCCTTGCGCGGCATCCGCACCCGGCCGAGCACGTCATAGCCGGTCATGCGCAACTCGACGTATCCGGGCTTGGTCTCCACCACGGTCACCGAGTGCACGCCCCAGGCGTGACGCAGCCGCTCCGAGGACGCCTTCACGTCCGCCGGTTCGAGGCCGGCGGGCAGGCGCAGGGTGACCCGCAAGCCAGTGGGCGTGGCCCGCACCCGGCGGATCTTCGGCGGGACCGGCTGCACCTCGCGGCGGGCGACGTTGCGGGTGACGAACGCCCGCAGGCCGGACGGCTGAACCGTCAGCCCGCACACGTCCATCGTGGAGCGGTACGAGAAGGTGAACCGGCCCCAGGTGAGCGGTGCCCCGAGCAGCGACCAGTACACGCGCGGGGCGTGGACCTTCGCATATCCGAGCCCACCGGCACCGGCTAAGGCTCCCGTGGTCTCCAGCCACGTCGTCACATCGGCCATGTCAGGCCACCGGGGTGATCGCGACCGCGCGGAACGAGATCCCGTGCCGCTTCTGCCCGTTGAACTCCTTCTCCCAGTCCCGGGCCTTGAGCCCGATCACCTTGACCGGCATGCCCGGCGCCAGACCCTCCGGGTAACCCGTCTCCGGGATGGTCACCTGGTACAGGTTGCCCTCGCCCTCGTCGGAGACCAGCAGGCCCACCGTCGAGAGGCCGGCACCGGTCTCCCGGTCGATGGCCCGTTCCCCGGTCTTGGCGTTCGCCATCTTCGGCACCGGCGGGGTCGCCACGAACACCACTGCGGTCGAAGTGTCGATCTTGAAAGACGGCATGTACCCATCCCTCGTTCAAAGGAGGTCGCCCGCTGCGACCTCTCTAGACATCTCTAGGAGAACTCACATCTCTAGAGATGTCAAGAAAGATGTCTAGAGAGGTTCTCTGGCGCGGGTGAGGGTTACACGCAAGAGGCAGGGCAACATCTGTTGCCCTAGAGTGGGATGTCTAGAGAAGAAGGGAGGACTCCGGGATGGCCAGCACCGACAACGACCGTCGGCCGAAGTACCAACGGATCGCGGACTCTCTACGGGAAGCGATCCGGTCCGGCACGTACGGTCCCGGTGACCGGCTTCCAGGGGAGAACGAATTGATGGCCACGCATGGCGTGGCACGCATGACCGCTCGTCAGGCACTCAGCGTGCTCAAGGACGAAGGGGTAGCCGAGTCCCGAAAGGGTGCCGGCGTCTTCGTCCGAGCCTTTCGCCCGTTGAGGCGCCGAGGTATCCAGCGGCTTTCACAGGAGCAGTGGGGCAGCGGGCGCTCGATCTGGTCTGCCGACATTGAGAACCGCACCCTCACGGTCGATCAGGTCACGGTGTCGGAGGAAGAGGCACCTGAAGGGATCGGGGCCGTCCTGGAGCTCGGGGACGGGGATACCGTGTGCGTGCGGCGGCGGCGATTCGTCCTGGACGGGAAGCCAGTCCTCTTGGCGACCAGTTATCTGCCCACCTCGGTGGTCGCGGGTTCCGCGATCATGCAGGAGGACACGGGTCCTGGCGGAACGTACGCCCGACTCGCCGAACTCGGTTACAAGCCCGTCCACTTCCGCGAAGAGATCCGCTCGCGCATGCCTACGAAGGGCGAAGCGGATCAACTGAGCATCTCCGCAGGTACGCCGGTCATCCTCATCTGCCGGACCGCGTTCGCAGACGAGGGGCGCCCCGTCGAGATCAACGAAATGACGCTCGATGCCGCCTCCTACATCCTGGAGTACGACTTCGACGCCTGAGCTGCAGGCTCGTCGAGTGTTCGTTCGCCAGGGGTAGCACTGCAGCAGGTGCCGATCCACTGCCCGGCGCAAGTACCCTCCCCCGCATGGCACCTAACGAGCATGAAGCGAAGACGGCGCAGCCGCGCATGGCCGCGGGTGCGCTTTTCTTTGACTCCGACGGCCGAGTCCTCATGGTCGAGCCCACCTACAAGGACTACTGGGACGTGCCCGGGGGCTACGTCGAGGTGGGGGAATCGCCGCTGCAAGCCGCCGTTCGAGAGGTGCGAGAGGAACTCGGGATCTCCGTCTCGCTGGGGCGGTTGCTGGCGGTCGATTGGGCACCCAACGACGCGGAGGGTGACAAGGTCCTGTACCTGTTCGATGGCGGGCAGCTCCCGCCGGAACTACTCGACCAGGTCGCGCTGGGAGCCGACGAGCTGCGAGCCTTCCACTTCGTGCCGCTGGCGGACATCGAGAAGCGGACGATTCCCCGGTTGGCCCGCCGTATCCGGAGCGCCGCTCAGGCTCGCGATGACGCTGCACCCATCTACCTGGAGCACGGCACGACTCCCGAGGCACCGGCGGCCTAGGCGTTCCCGGGCTCGGGGGCAGGCACCTGTTACAGGTTTCTCTACCTCATCAAGGCACCCGGCTCCGCTCCGCTCCGCCGGGCGCGCTTCCCGGCTCCGCTGCGCGCTGCGCTCCTGCCTTCGGCCCGCTCCGCGCACGCTGCGCCGACGCGCGCCCACATGTGGATAGGACCGGTGGCCATGAGGGGATCACCGCATTGCGCGGCCCCTGTCAGAACAATGCCTCCGGCGGGGGATCGGCCGGCACCGGGATGGAGGGGGCGCCGTCGCCGACCGCGGGTCCGATGTGGCGTGCGCGGGGAGCTCCCATCCCGTCCACCGTCGACCCAGGCGAAGCCGAGCAGACGCGGCCCATGGCGTCCAGGTCGTTCGTACAGTGGCGCGCTCCACCTGGACGCCATGGACCACGCCCGCTCCACGGTGTGTGGGTCGACGGCGGACGGGATGGGAGCTGAGGAGAGTGGTGGTTACTGTGGCTGGTTATCCACTCACCAACGCAGACCGTCGAGAACCAACATCGCTAGCCCGAACACGTGCCGCTCAACTTGTGCAGGGCGATGGACGTGATTGCGCTGCCGATGGGTGCGATTGCGCTGCCACAGTCCGGGCAGTTTCTTTGTCCGGTTCCGGTAGGAGCATGTTCCTCAAGCTGGTGCCTTAGGTACGGATACTGGTTGCCGAAGGCCTTGCCGCAGATGTCGCAGCGATACGGGAGCGAGCGGCTCGGGCAGAGAATTGGGTGGCCAATCGCGTCCGCGACCGGGCGATGGCAATAGCGGCACTCCGGCAGTTGCCCCGTGGGCGGCGGAAGGGCCGAACGGGCCTGCAACGCAAGTGGTGCGGTGGGGTGGGTGCCCGCCGGCAGCCAAAGCCCGCCTGCCGCCCTGACGGGGTCACGTGCAGTGAACAGTGCGTCGCGGCTCGCCCCCATGCCAGCAATCGCGTACTCGCCACTCGGCACGGTGACGTCGAGCTGCTGCCCGATTCGGGCGGGAATCACCAGGCCGTCGCGCTGCGCCGGTCCGGTGCGGCCAGCCAGAAGCAGGGAGACTGGGTCACCATCGCGCAGCCCTGACCCGCGCGCCGGAGAATCCAGCTGGGGGACAACGGAGATCACCTGTTGCGGCACGCCGGGCCCGCCGAGTGTCTCAGCAGCATCGAGGTGAGCCCACTGTCCGTCCGTGACAGGGGGCGGGTCCCCCACCAGCCTGACAGCCTGTAGCGGCTGTCCATTGGGGCTGAAGATGAGGTGGCGTCGGCGGTAGAGGTATTCGCCACCAGCGACGAGCAGCGGCCCAAAGGGTCCGACGAGCAGGGACAGAGCGCCGAGGATCCCCTTAACCCACTTCAGGGAGTCTTCCTCGTCGGGGCGCCAGGATTGCGGCGGAGGGGGTGCATTCATCTGGCCTCGAACCTCCAAGGCCGGGTGGCTAAGGCCAATTATCCCCAGGAATGGCCAGCTATCGCTACGTGTCACACATATCAGCGGCACCTCTGTCGGGGCATGGTCGCCGCGCAAAGGGGGGAAGGCGTGCCCCTCACGTGCCCGAACTGACGGGAAATCATGGGGAACCGCGGGTGATCACGGGAAGTGGGAACGGGCGAGAGCCCCTGACCTTTTGGCTGGTCAGAGGCTCTTGCGCTGCGGAGGCGGTGGGATTTGAACCCACGGTGACATCGCTGCCACGACGGTTTTCAAGACCGTTCCCTTCGGCCGCTCGGGCACGCCTCCCCGCGCCGCCGGTCAGGGCGGCGCGGGACAAGACTAACGGGTCGGCAGGCGCCGTGGGCCGGTCAGCTGTCGCCGACGCGGGAGCCCAGGGTCAGTTCGACCGTGTGGGACGTGCCGTCGCGCTCGTAGGTGATCGTCACCTTGTCGCCGGGCTGGTGGGTCCAGATCTCGCCGATCAGCGTGGGGCCGGAGTCGATCACGTGGTCGTCCAGCTTGGTGATGACGTCGCCGGGCTTGAGGCCGGCCTTGGCCGCGGGGCCGCCCGGTTCGACGGAGGCGGAGCCGCCCGCGCCCTGCGGGGTGATCGTCGCGCCGTTGGCGGACTCGTCCAGCGAGACCGACGCGCCGATCTTGGCGTAGACCGGCTTGCCCGTCTTGATCAGCTGCTGGGCGACGTACTTGGCCTGGTTGACCGGGATGGCGAAGCCCAGGCCGATCGAGCCGGACTGGCCGGAGCCGCCCATCCCGCCGCTGCCGGTGGACTGGATCGCGGAGTTGATGCCGATGACGTTGCCGTGCGCGTCCAGCAGCGGGCCGCCGGAGTTGCCCGGGTTGATCGAGGCGTCCGTCTGCAGGGCGCTCATGTAGGACGCCTGGCTGCCGGAGCCGTCGCTGGAGGCCACGGGGCGGTTCTTGGCGCTGATGATGCCCGTGGTCACCGTGTTGGACAGGCCGAAGGGCGCACCGATCGCGATGGTCGCGTCGCCGACCGCCACCTGGTCGGAGTTGCCGAGGGGGAGCGGCTTGAGGTTCGACGGGGCGTTCTTGAGCTTGATGACGGCGACGTCGTAGCCCTGGGCGTGGCCCACCACCTCGGCGTCGTACTTCTTGCCGTCCGGGAAGGTCGCCGTCAGCTTGCCGCCGTCCACCGCGTCCGCCACCACGTGGTTGTTGGTGACGATGTGGCCCTGGGTGTCGAAGACGAAGCCGGTGCCGGTGCCGCCCTCGCCGTTGGTGGACTCCGCCTCGATGGTCACCGTGCTCGGCAGCGCCTTGGCCGCCACCCCTGCCACCGTGCCGGGGTCGCGCTTGACATCCCCGCCGCTGGTGGCCGCGGAGACGGTGGTGGAGCCGGTGCTGTCGTTGTCCTTGGCCAGCGTGTAGCCGAGGCCGCCGCCCAGGCCGCCGGCGACCAGCGCGGCCACCAGGACGGCGGCGAGCAGACCGCCGCGCCCCGACTTCGGCTTCGGCGCGGGCTGCTGCGCGTACGGCACGCCCCAGCCGTGGCCCGTGCCGCCACCGGCCGCACCACCACCTGCCACGCCGCCACCGGTCGTGCCGTCGCCGTACGTCGGCTCGCCCACGGCGTACGCCGGGGTCGCAGGCGGCGGGGGCGGCCAGCCGGCCTCGGGGGCGGAGCCGGCGGTGCCCGGGTGGGCCGCCTGCTGCGGGGCGTCGGCCGCGGGGCTCGTGGCCGGCTGGGCCGGCGGCTGCTGCGGGGGCGCCGTGGACGGGGTCACCGGTGCCTGGCCCTGGGGCGCGGGTGCCTGGCCCTGGGGCGCGGGCGGCTGCGCGGAGGCTGCGGGAGAGTCCACCGGCACGGGAGGTGCAGACGGGGCCGGGGGTACCTCAGTGCCCTCGTTCTCGGTGCTCACAGCTCTTCTCCTCGATCCACGGCTGTCGTTGTCGAAACACAGGGTCACAGGTCGACGGGTCACAGGTCGACCGTCTTCGGGCACGCGCGGCCCCGATGCATGTGCATTTGTATGCCGCCAGCTTTTCCCACCTGCCGTCAGGGGGCCGTAAGCGGTGGCTGTGGGTTCCTGACCATCCTTTATATAGGACCTGTCGGACTAAAGGTGCGTACCACTGGAACGTCTCCCGCGCTTCCGCCCACCCGCGGTCCCCCGTCTACCCCGTCCCGGTGGCACCATGACGCGGTGACCCACGCACGACCGCACCACATCCAAGTCGTCGCCCACCGCGGAGCCTCCGAGGACGCGCCGGAGCACACCCTCGCCGCCTACCGCAAGGCCATCGAGGACGGCGCGGACGCGCTGGAGTGCGATGTCCGGCTGACCGCCGACGGACACCTCGTCTGCGTGCACGACCGCCGCGTCAACCGTACGTCCAACGGCCGCGGCGCGGTCTCCGCCCTGGAGCTCGCCGATCTGGCCGCGCTGGACTTCGGCTCCTGGAAGACGCGGGACGCCTGGCGCGGGCGGGACGAGGAACCGGACTGGGAGTTCCGGCCGGAGGACCGCGAGGCCACCTCGGTGCTGACCCTGGAGCGGCTGCTGGAGCTGGTGGCCGACGCCGATCGGCGCGTGGAGCTGGCCATCGAGACCAAGCACCCCACCCGCTGGGCCGGGCAGGTCGAGGAGCGGCTGCTGCACCTGCTGAAGCGGTTCGGGCTGGACGCGCCGGACTCGCCCGAGGAGTCGCGGGTGCGCGTGATGAGCTTCTCGGCGCGCTCGCTGCACCGGGTGCGCACGGCCTCCCCGACCTTGCCGACGGTCTATCTGATGCAGTTCGTCTCGCCCCGGCTGCGCGACGGCCGGCTGCCCGCGGGCGTGCGGATCGCGGGACCCTCGATCCGGATCGTGCGCGGCCACCCCGGATACGTGGAGCGGCTGAAGCGGGCCGGCCGGCAGGTGCACGTGTGGACGGTGAACGAGCCGGAGGACGTGGAGCTGTGCGCCCGGCTGGGCGTGGACGCCATCATCACCAACCGCCCGGCAGCGGTGCTGCGGCAATTGGGGCGCTGAGCGCGAGAGGCCACCGACGGCCCGGCGGCAGTCACTTCGGTCACATCAGCCCTACAGGTCTCTTGACCCTCGGGCGCTTGCTGCCCCATCCTCCCCTATCGGTCACACCGATGAAATCCAGCCACATGACTACGGGGAGTGCTCCGGCGCGTTCGGTCCGTGTTCGACGGCGGTGAATGCGTCCAAGGACGCGGATTGGCCGGTTTCCGGTACAGGCCAATGGGGCAAACACACCGTGGCGTGGGGCGAAGGAGGTCTCGGGGGTGGCGTTGGTGGTGGCACAGGAGGTGCCCACGTCGTCGAGCATGGCCGTACCCCATGGCCCTGCGGGCGTGGGGAAGGCGAGACACCGCATGCGTGATCAGTTGCGCAGCAGCGGTGTGGCCGAATCGGTCATCGATGATGCCGTTCTGATTCTTTCCGAACTCTTGAGCAACGCGTGTAAACACGGCCGCCCCTTGGGCGACGCGCTCGCCGGGGACGGGGACGTACGGGCCGCGTGGCGGGTGGACCCCGACGGCCGGCTCGTCGTCGAGGTGACCGACGGCGGCGGCCCGACCCGCCCGGCCCCGGCCACCCCCTCGGTGACCGCGCACGGCGGACGCGGCCTGAACATCATCACCGCGCTGGCCGACGACTGGGGCGTCCGGGACGACGTGCGCGGCGAGGTCACGGTGTGGGTCGTCGTCCAGGACGACGTGTACGACCCGGACGCCGGACGTCGGCGCGACGACTTCGCCTCGCGCGTTGCCGCACCTCCGGTGGCCGCGATGGTCGACCTGGACTTCGCGGACGCCTTCGACGACCTGGGCTGACCCCGGCCGCGGAGCCGTCCGCGGTCGTCCCGCGCGGCCTGCGCCACGGTCGGCGCCGACGGGTCGTCGTCCACAGGTCGGCGTCGGTCATGGCCTGAACGGCTAGGCTCGCGCCGTACCAGACGAGCCGTATCCGGGAGACACCCACCATGGCCAAGAAGCGACCCCAGACGAAGGCCGCGCGCCCTCAGCTGAGCGACCAGGAGATCCCGGTGGTGGGCGCCCGTGAGCCCTGCCCCTGCGGCAGCGGCCGCCGCTACAAGGCCTGCCACGGCCGGGCCGCCGCGCAGGCGGTGACGGAGCTGGTGCACCGCCCGTTCGAGGGGCTGCCCGGCGAGTGCGACTGGGTGGCGCTGCGCGAACTGGTGCCGGCGGCCACCGTCGAGCTGACCCTGAGGGACGGCCTGCCCGAGGGCGTCCCCTCCGTCACGCTGGCCACCGTGCTGCCGATGGCGTGGCCCGCGCTGCGCCGCGACGACGGCGCGGTCATGCTCGGCCTGCAGAACGACACGGCGTCCGGCGACATCAGCCGCGACCTGGCCGACACGCTGCTGCGCGCCCTGGAGGCGAAGCCGGGCAACCCCGTGCAGGGCCGCCGCGCCCCGGCCGACGGGCCGCGACTGCAGGACCTGCTCGACCCCGAGGGCGCTTTCGAGCCGGTCGTGCACAGCGGCTTCGAGTTCTGGGTGCCGGACGCGGAGAACGCCTCCCCGGAGGTCACCGCCTCCCTGGAGCGGGCGAACGCCGCGGCGATCCCGACCGTGCGGCTGACCGGTGTGGACGCGGCGTACTGGTGCGAGACGCCGGACAAGAACCACCTGCGCTGGGTCATGCCGCACCCGGAGGAGCAGCTTCTGGACGCGCTGGCCCGGCTGCACGCGGCCGGTCGCTCCGGCCTGGGCGAGGGCACGCGTCTGGTCGGTTCCTTCCGGGCGCACGGGCTGACCGTGCCGGTCTGGGACCTGCCGACTTCGGTCACCGCTTCGGACGTGGAGAAGCCCGCCGCCGAGTTCGCCGAGCGTCTCGCCGAGGCACTGGCCGTCAAGGAGCCGCTGACCGCGCAGGAGCGCCGGGCGCGCGGCGGGCTGACCAACCGGCAGGTCACGCTCAGTTGACACCCGCACCCCGCGAGGGGTGACGCCCGTCACAGCGGATGACGCCGCCGGGCCGCCGGGATGTCCGATTGGCCCGGTCACGGCGTTTCCGCGGGTGTCCGAATTCGCGAGGGAAAACTAGAGATCGAATTTGCTTGGCGCCGATCTCTTGTTACCGTCTCCGTAGCCCGGTTGCTGGTGCATCCCCCGTCGCCAGCAACCGGGTCTTTCCATACGCGACGCCGTCCATAGTCCGGCGTGATGCGTCAACTGCCCGTCTGCTCCGGTGAGTTACTCCCGGCCCGCAGCAGCAGCGGCCCCCCACCCCCCGCCCGTGCGAACTCCGCGACCGCCGCGTAGGCGCCCGGCGAGCCGACGGTGGCCTCCCGGGGCGTCTCGCAGGTTCCCGGCTCGTCGTCGGCGCCCAGCGCGCAGCTCAGTTGCACCGTGTGTCCGTCCGGCCGCATCAGGCTCAGCGCCGCCGACAGGGCCCGGCCGGTGGTGTTGCGGTAGTAGGTGCGGGCCCAGGTCTGCGTGCCCTGGGTGAGGACACAGGTCTGCGCCTCGATGCCGTCCGGCGAGGTGAGTTCGGGACCGCAGCGGGCGGCGGTGGCCAGGCCGAGGCCCAGCAGCAGCGGCGAGCGGCCGTCCCCGTCGGGCGGCGCCTCGTGCTCGCCGGGCGGCGACGCGTGCTCTGGGGAGCCGGCGCCGTCCGCGCCGGCGCCGTCGGGCTTCTCGTCGTCGTAGGTGGCACCCGAGTACGTCGGCGACCGTACGACCGAGTGTTCCGCGTCGTTCACGTCGCCCGCGGACGCCACGGCCAGCGGCAGGGCGACCGCGCACGCCACGACGCCCGCGAGGGCGGCCAGGCGGAGGTTCATGAGGGGGACGATAACGACCGGGGGCGGGCACGCGATCAGGTCACGGCCGACACCCCTACAACTCGGGCGCGCTCACACCCGTACGAGTGAGGGCGTCGACCACCGCGTCCACCACGGCCTCCACGTCCGGCACCCAAGGGGCGGCCGAGCCGGGCAGCGGGGCCCGCTCCCAGCGGACCGTGCCACGGCCGGTCTCGGAGGGGGGCAGCGCGAGGTAGCCGCCCTCGCCGTGGAAGCGCAGCGAGCCGGGCACGTAGTCCTTGGCGTAGAGCAGCTCGCCCAACTGCTCCAGGGAGTAGGGGCGGACGAGGATCCACCAGCGGGTATCGGTGGCGACCACCGGGCCCAGGCGCATGCCGTCGCGGTCCAGCGCGGCCAGCGCGCGGGCGGCGGGCAGCGCGGGCAGCGAGACCGCGCAGGGCGCGCGGCCGCCGGTGGCCAGGACGATCGGCGCGGTGGGCCGGTTGGTCCACCACCAGCGCACCATGCGTTCGTCGGTGGTGGCGGCGAGCAGTCCGGGGTCGAAGGGGTGCGCGCCGGGGACCGTGCAGTCCGGGTCGGGGCAGCCGCAGCGCGAGCGGCCCTCGGGGTCCGCCGCCACGCCCGGCAGCACGGGCCAGCGCCACTCGGTGGCGAAGGTCAGGGCCGCGCCGATCAGCTCAGGCCTCCCGCTCCTCCGCCGGGACAGACGGGGCAGTCGGGACAGGAGCCTGCGTCGCCTTCCGGGGATCTCGCGCATGAGCGCTCGTTCCTTTCCGTTGCACGCCTGGCAACACCGAGGACCTCATCACACCATGTGTCGATCTCTGCACTCTGCGTACCTGTTGGCGCATCACACCCCGGCCTCACGCACGGGGAACCCCTGTGGGCCGAGCTTCGGCGGCTACGTGCGGCCGCTGACGTCCATGCCGTGTTCAGTGTTCGGCACCAGCATGGCGTGGCGCGGGGTGGCGAAGTGTGGCGTTTGCCGTCCCGCGTCTTTCGCTTCGCCGCCGCCACGGGAGGATGGGGCTGGGTCGTCGGTGGATAGGACGCCCGATCCGGACACCAGGTTCCGGGCGGCCTCCCCGCCACCCCGGCCCATACCGAGTACGTACCCATCACGACCACTGTGACGCTCCGTGGAGCAAGGCCAGTCGACCGCAATCACCCGATACCCGAGGCAGTTTTCAGCCAACTTCGCTATTGCGCAAGGGGTTACCGCAAGGAGCCCCGCAAAGCCCGTGAACACCACGGACACCAGGAATCCCAGCAGGACAATGCTGGACATCCCCTCACGAGTGCGTGTACATGTGGAGACACTGCTAGCGGCGCAGAAGACATGGGGGTTTGCGATGCTTTTCAGCAGTACGCACCGGTCGGAAAGCCGGTTGCCATGAACGCCCCTCATCCGCAGAAAGTGGCTGGAATCGATTCAACGGTTCCGGCCCCCGCGCACACTGCCGCGCCCGCCGCTGCGGCCACCGCGCCGGTCCCGCCGCCGCACGCCCCCGGCGCCCTGCTCCAGGACCGGCTCGCCGGCTGGGTGTCGGACCTGACGACCCTGCACGAGCTGACCGAGCGCCTGGCCCGCACCGGCACCCTGAACGACGCCCTGCACGAACTGCTGCGTGCCGGGGCCTGTCTGGTCGGCGCCCGGCGCGGGCTCGTCGCCCTGGAACCGGCCGACGGGCGGGGCCCGGACACCAGCGTCGGCCTCGGTCTGGGCCGCGCCGATCTCGGCCACATCGAGACCGTGCCGCGCAGCGCCACCCCGCTCGGCCGCATCCTCGACGGACTGCCCGGCGGCGACCGGGAGATCGCCGAGCCCGACCTGTTCGCCGAGGACGGCCTCGACCCCCGCCACCGCGAGGTGGCCGCCCGCCTCGGATACGCCGCCAGCTACGCCCTCCCCCTGTCCGCCGAGGCCGCCGGCCGCCTCGGCGCCGCCGTCTGGCTGTACGACGAACCCGCCGAACCGGTCGAACGCCAGCGCCATCTGGTCGGCCTCTACGCCCGCTACGCCGCCGAACACCTCGCCCGGCTGCTGGAGGTGGAGCGCACGCGCGCGTGCATGGCGACCATCTCCGAGGAACTCCTGCCGGCCCGCCTCCCCCGGGTCGCCGGTGTCCAGCTCGCCGCCCGGCACCGCACCGGTCCGCGCGGCGGCGGCGACTGGTACGACGCGCTGCCGCTGCCCGACGCCGCCCTCGGGCTCGCCGTCGGCTCGGTCACCGGCTCCGGGCCGAGCGCCGTCGCCGCGATGGGCCGGCTGCGGGCCAGCCTGCGGGCGTACGCCGTGATGGAGGGCGAGGACCCGGTCGCCGTCCTGTCCGACCTGGAGCTGCTGCTGCGGCTGACCGAGCCGGCCCGTTCGGCCACCGCCCTGTTCGCCTACTGCGAGCCCGCGCTGCGCAAGATCACCCTGGCCGGTGCCGGGCACTGCCCGCCGCTGCTGGTCGGCCACCGGCGCACCGAGTTCGTCGAGACGTCCGTCTCCGCGCCGCTCGGGATGCTGGCCTGCTGGGAGGCGCCCAGCGTGGAGCTGCAGGCCGAGCCCGGGGAGACGGTGCTGCTCTACACCGACGGTCTGCTGCACCGTACCGGCGATCCGGTGGACCGGGCCTTCGCCCGGCTGCACGCGGCGGCCGCCGGGGTGCCGCGGGCGCTGCGCCACGACCCGGACGCGCTCGCGGACCATGTGCTGCGGACGGTTCTGCCCGACGGCCTGGACCGGCAGGACAGCGAGGAGGACGTCGTCCTGCTGGCGGCGCGCTTCGAGTAGCGCCCGGCGCACGGGGTACGCCGCACCTCCAGGTAATGGCTCCTACGCCCCTGAGCCCCCTTCCGTACGCCCGTACGATGGAGGCGGTCCAGTGCCGTACCCAAGGAGGAAGACCGTGGCGGAGGAGCTCCCGTCCGCGCCCAATGATGCTGCTACCGCAGCGGGCCCGGAGACTGCCGAAGAAGAGCAGATCAAGCAGCGCAAGAACGGACTGTCCCGGGGCGTGTCCGACGAGCTGGCCGAGAACATGAAGACCGGCTGGGCCGACACCGAGCTGCGCGACCTCGCGCCGATCGCCCAGGCCGCCGAGACCGCCGCCCGCCGCGCGAAGCTGTCCGCCCGCTTCCCCGGCGAGCGCCTCGTCATCCCCGCGGGCAACCTGAAGGTCCGCTCCAACGACACGGAATACCCCTTCCGCGCCTCCGTCGAGTACGCCTACCTGACCGGCAACCAGACCGAGGACGGCGTCCTGGTCCTGGAGCCCCGGGACGAGGGCCACCAGGCCACGCTCTACCTGCTGCCGCGCTCCGACCGCGAGAACGGCGAGTTCTGGCTCTCCGGCCAGGGCGAGCTGTGGGTCGGCCGCCGCCACTCCCTGACCGAGTCCGAGGCGCTGTACGGCATCCCGGTCGCGGACGTGCGCGAGCTGGCCGGCGCCCTGCGCGAGGCCACCGGCCCGGTCCGCGTCGTACGCGGCCACGACGCCGGCATCGAGGCCGCCCTGACCGACAAGGTCACCGCCGAGCGCGACGAGGAGCTGCGGGTCTTCCTCTCCGAGCTGCGGCTGGTCAAGGACGACTTCGAGATCGGCGAGCTGCAGAAGGCCGTCGACTCCACCGTGCGCGGCTTCGAGGACGTCGTGAAGGTCCTCGACAAGGCGCAGGCCACCTCCGAGCGCTACATCGAGGGCACCTTCTTCCTCCGCGCGCGCGTCGAGGGCAACGACGTCGGCTACGGCACCATCGCCGCGGCCGGCCCGCACGCCTGCACGCTGCACTGGGTCCGCAACGACGGCCCGGTCCGCGCCGGCGACCTGCTGCTGCTGGACGCGGGTGTGGAGACGCACACGTACTACACCGCCGACGTCACGCGCACGCTGCCGATCGACGGCCGTTTCTCGGAGATCCAGAAGAAGATCTACGACGCCGTGTACGAGGCCCAGGAGGCCGGCATCGCGGCGGTCAAGCCGGGCGCCAAGTTCCGCGACTTCCACGACGCCGCGCAGCGAGTGCTCACCGAGAAGCTCGTCGAGTGGGGCCTGGTCGAGGGCCCGGTGGAGCGCGTGCTGGAGCTCGGTCTGCAGCGCCGCTGGACGCTGCACGGCACCGGGCACATGCTCGGCATGGACGTGCACGACTGCGCCGCCGCCCGCACCGAGACCTATGTCGACGGCACGCTGGAGCCGGGCATGGTGCTCACGGTCGAGCCGGGCCTGTACTTCCAGACCGACGACCTGACCGTGCCGGAGGAGTACCGGGGCATCGGCGTCCGCATCGAGGACGACATCCTGGTCACCGAGGACGGCAACCGGAACCTGTCCGCCGCGCTGCCGCGCCGCTCGGACGAGGTGGAGTCCTGGATGGCGCAGATCAAGGGCTGAGCACACCGCGAGGGCGTGCCGCCGGGGTCATACGGCCACCAGCGGCGCGTCCTCGCGCCATTTGAGGATCTTGTCGAAGCTGACCACCGCGCCCCCGCGCCCGGGCCTGCCGCCGATGTGGACGTGGTCGGCGAGTTCGCGGATGAGGAACAGGCCACGGCCGTGCTCGGCGTCGTCGTGCGCGCGCCGGGGCGCCTCGGCGGCGGTGAAGCCCGGGCCGGCGTCGGCGACCTCGATCCGGCACAGCTCCCCGTCGAGGTAGGCGGTGACGCGGTAGGCCTCCGCGGAGGCGTCGAGTCCGTCCCCGCCGTGCTCCACGGCGTTGGCGCAGGCCTCGGTCAGGGCGACGGACAGGTCGTAGGAGATCTCGGGGTCGACGCCCGCCGTCTCCATGGTGCCGAGCAGCAGGCGCCGGGCCAGGGGGACGCTCGCGGCCTCGCGCCGCAGATGGAGTGACCACCAGATGCTCATGCTCCAGCCTCCCGGCCGCGGCTCGACATACCGATACGTATTGCCGCCACGGCCCCGATGTAAGCCCGGAATTGACGTGATGCCGCCCATATGGGGGATGTGCGGGCGGTGGCAATCGGTGTATGTGGGGCCTGAGTGCGCATTCGGCATCTTGCGGACCTGCCGTATGGGGGCGGTAAGGGCAGTGCGATGATGGGCCCGCCATGACTGCCCCTCACCCGCGCACGGCGCGCGCCGGATGCGACGTCCGGCTTCTGCGGGCCGCGGTGTTCGCCGCGGTCTGCGTCGTGCTGGCCGCGGGTGGGCACGCGCTCGCCTCCTGCGCCACGGTTCCGCTGTGGACGCTGGGTGCGGGCTTCCTCGGGGTGTTCCTCGTCGCGGCGGCGCTGGCGGGCCGGGAACGCGCCCTGCCGGGCATCGTCGCGCTGCTCGGGGCCGGGCAGACCGTGCTGCACACCCTCTTCGGGCTGGGCCAGCACACGGCCGGCACCTCCTCGGCCACCTCCGACGCCTCGCTGGTGGCGCAGGCCGCGCGGCTGGTGTGCGGGGCCGGTGCCGCTCCGCTCAGCCCGGTCCAGGCCCAGCGGATCCTCGCGACCGCGCGGGTCCAGGGCGCCCCGGCCCACCATCCGGCCGACGCCCTGTCCGGCGCGGCCGGCTCCCCCGCCGCCCTGCTGCCGTCGCTGCCGATGCTGCTGGGACACCTCCTCGCGGCGCTCGTCGCGGGCTGGCTGCTGCGCCGGGGCGACACGGCCCTGCTGCGGGTGATGGAACTGGCCGCGCTGTCGGCGCACGAGGTCGTGGAAGGGGCGCTCATCCGCTCCCTGCGCGCGGCGCTCGCGCTGGTGCGCGCCCTGCTGGCCGGGCTGCCGACGGTGTCCGCCACGGGCCCGCGCCCGCCGCGCACCGCGCTGCTCGCGCCGCCCGCCCCGCACACCACCGCGCTCCAGCACACGGTGATCCGCCGCGGTCCGCCGGCCGCCGGCGCACTCGTCCTCGCCGCCTAGCGCGACGCGACCGCCACTCCACGGGATTCACGAGAGATCCACGAGGGGCCGCCGCCGTCGTGCGGCGCAGCACGCACGTGTGCGTGCGTCCCTTCCTCACCACCGGTCGATCTCCGCATCACCGGTCGATCTCCGTGATCCAACGGACTCACTCGAAGTGGAGTGCACCCTTCCATGAAGGCTTTCCGTGTTGCCGTGCCCGCCGTGCTCGCCGTGGCCGGGCTGACCGTCCTGTCGACCCCCGCCTTCGCGCACGTCTCCGTGCAGCCCGAGGGCACCGCCGCCAAGGGCGGCTACGCCGTCGTCGACTTCAAGGTGCCCAACGAGCGCGACAACGCCTCGACCACGAAGGTCGAGGTCAACCTGCCCACCGACCACCCGCTGGCCTCCGTGATGACGCAGCCCGTGGACGGGTGGAGCGTGAAGGTGGACAAGGCCACGCTGGCCAAGCCGCTCACGGTGCACGGCAAGAAGATCACCGAGGCGGTCTCCAAGGTGACCTGGACCGCCACCGGCAAGGGCATCGAGCCGGGCACCTTCCAGAAGTTCCCGCTCTCGGTCGGCCAGCTCCCCGAGGACACCGACAAGCTGGTCTTCAAGGCGATCCAGACCTACTCCAACAACGAGGTCGTGCGCTGGATCGAGATCCCGCAGGACGGCCAGGCCGAGCCCGAGAACCCCGCCCCCGTGCTGGAGCTGTCCGCCGCCTCCGACGACCACCACGGCACCGCCGGTGCCTCCGACGACGACCACGGCACCGCCGGTGCCTCCGACGACAGCGCGTCGAACGCCGAGAAGACCGCCGCCGGCACGCAGGCGTCCGACGGCGACGGCACCGACACCACTGCCCGCGTGCTCGGCATCGTGGGCATCGTCGTCGGCGCGGCCGGTGTGGCGTACGGCGTGTTCGCCGGCCGCCGGCGCACCGCCGCCTGATCACCGCCCCTCCGGGGCGTGCGCGGGGTCCGTTCCCACGGCCCCGCGCGCGCCCCGGCGCTCACACCTTTGGGATCTTTCTCCATGCGCACCAAGACCTTCGCGGCGGCCGCCCTCCTCGCCACCGCCGCCCTCACCCTGACCGCCTGCGGCAGCGGGGACGACAGCGGCAGCCCCGTCTCCGTCGTCTCCGAGGAGTCGGGCTCGGGCAGGGCCGGCACCGTCCTCGACCAGCCGTTCGAGAAGCCGGACCTGGTCCTGACCGACACGCACGGCAAGAAGTACGACCTCCGCAAGGAGACCGCGGGCCGGCCCACGCTGATCTACTTCGGCTACACGCACTGCCCGGACGTGTGCCCGCTGACGATGAACAACATCGCCGTCGCCAAGAAGCAGCTGCCCCAGGCCGAGCAGGACAAGCTGCGCGTCGTGTTCGTCACCACCGACCCCGGCCGGGACACCCCGGCCGAGCTGGGCAAGTGGCTGAACGGCATCGACAGCCAGTTCGTCGGCCTCACCGGTGACTTCGCCACCATCCAGGCCGGCGCCCGCACCCTCGGCATCTCCATCGAGCCGACGAAGAAGGACAAGAACGGCAAGCTCGTCTCGGTGCACGGCACGCAGGTCTTCGCCTTCTCCCCGAAGACCGACCGCGGCTACCTGTACTACGGCGAGGACACCACCGTCGACGACTACACCAAGGACCTCCCCAAGATCGTCAAGGGGGAGAACCCGTGAGGGCCTGCGCGATGGGTGCCGCCGCGCTGACCGGAGCGCTGCTGCTGACCGGCTGCGGCTCGTCGGAATCCGGGTCGGGGTCCGGGGCCGGGGCCGGGTCGGGGAAGGCGGCGCTGTCCGTCGGCTCCGCGTACATGCCCCAGCCCGTCTCGGACATGGCGGCTGGCTTCCTGACCATCGCCAACAAGGGTGGCGCCCAGGACGAGCTGACCTCCGTCACCAGCGACATAGCGGGCAGCGTCACCGTCCACGAGACCGCGGGCGGCGCGATGCGGGAGGTGGCCTCCCTGCCCGTGCCGGCACACGGCCGGGTCGTGTTCGAGAGCGGCGGCAACCACCTGATGTTCGACCGGCTCAAGCGCAAGCCGAAGCAGGGCGAGAACGTCACCGTCGCACTCCACTTCGCGAAGTCCGGCACCGTCGAGGTCCGGATGCCGGTGAAGGCCGCGACGTACAACCCCGCGACCGGACACTGAGGGAGCAGCCACCGTGAACCGGACCATCGCCCCCCGCGTGCGGACCCTGGTGCTGCTGCTCGTGGCCGCGCTCGGCGCGCTGCTCGCCGCTGCCGCGCCGGCCTCCGCGCACGCCGCGCTGACCGGCAGCGACCCCCAGCAGGGGACGGTGGTCAAGCAGGCGCCCGCCCGGGTCTCCCTGACCTTCTCCGAGCAGGTCGCGCTGAACGACGACTCCCTGCGCGTCCTCGATCCCAAGGGCGAGCGCGTCGACGACGGCAAGCCGTCCGAGGTCAGCGGCACCACCTACGCCGTGGCCCTGCACAGCGGGCTGCCCGACGGCACCTACACCGTCACCTACCAGGTCGTCTCGGCGGACAGCCACCCCGTCTCCGGCGCCTACACCTTCTCCATCGGCGCCCCGTCCAAGACCACCGTCTCGACCGCCGGCCAGGCGGCCGGGGGCGGTGTCGTCGGCGGGCTGTACGGGTTCGGCCGGTACGTGTCGTACGCCGGGTTCATCGTGCTGACCGGCGGCGCCGCCTTCGTGCTGGCCTGCTGGCGGCGCGGCACCGGGGTGACGGCCGTGCAGCGGCTCATCGTCTCCGGCTGGGTCGCGCTGACCGCGGCCACCCTCGGCCTGCTCCTCCTGCGCGGCGCCTACACCACCACCGGCAAGGCCGGCGACATCCTCGACCTGGACCTGCTCGGCCAGGTCCTGCAGACCAAGACCGGCGCGGCGCTGGTCTCCCGCCTGCTGCTGCTCGCCGCGGCGGCGCTGTTCGTCGCCGTCCTCTTCGGCGCCTACGACAAACGCGACGAGGACGAGCAGCGGGACCTGACCTTCGGGCTGGCGCTCGGCGGCACGGTCGTGGCCGCCGGCCTCGCGGCGAGCTGGGCGATGGCCGAGCACGCCTCCGTCGGGCTCCAGGCGGCCCTGGCCATGCCGGTCGACGTCGTGCATCTGCTCGCCGTCGCCGCCTGGCTCGGCGGGCTGGCCACCCTGCTCGTCTCGCTGTACTTCGCGCCCGCCGACACCCCGGTCGAGGCCGCCGCCGTCCGCCGTTTCTCCACCGTCGCCCTCGGCAGCGTGACCACCCTGGCCGCCACCGGTGTCTACCAGTCCTGGCGGCAGCTCGGCTCGTGGTCGGCCTTCACCGACACCGGTTACGGGCAGCTGCTGCTGGTCAAGATCGGGCTCGTGGCCCTGCTCGTCGGCATCGCCTGGATCTCCCGGCGCTGGACGGGCCGGCTGACCGACCCCGCGGTCAGGCGGGTGAAGAAGAAGGAGCGCGAGCCCGCCGCCCGCGAGCCCGTCACCACGCCCGCCGGTGACTCCCGGCGGGCCGCCGAGCTCGCCCGGCAGCGCGCCGCGATGGACACCGCCCGCCGCAAGCAGCAGCGCGACGCCGACCCGAACCGGTTCGGGCTGCGCCGCTCCGTCCTCGCCGAGGCCGCAGTCGCCGTCGTCCTGCTCGCGGTGACCACCGTGCTCACCTCCACCGAGCCCGGCCGCACCGAGGAGGCCGCCCGTGCCGCCACGTCCTCGCCCGCCGCGGTGACCGGGACGGGAGCCGTCACCCTGGACATCCCGTTCGACACCGGCGGCAAGGACGGCAAGGGCGTCGTCAGCATCGACGTCGACCCGGCCCGGACCGGCGCCAACGAGCTGCACATCTACGTCACCCGCCCGGACGGCCGCGCCTTCGACGTGCCCGAGCTGAAGCTGGCCTTCACCCTCACCGCCAAGGACATCGGGCCGCTGCCCGTCGTCCCGGACCACATCACCACCGGGCACTGGTCAGCGGACGGCGTGCAGATCCCCATGGCCGGCGACTGGCAGGTCGCCGTGACCGTGCGGACCTCCGACATCGACCAGGTGACCGTCTCCAAGAACGCGCAGATCGGCTGATAGCACCATGCCTGACCAGTCCCCCCTCTCCGTGGATGCGCCCGACTCTGTCGATGCGCCGGGCGTCTCGCGCCGCCGGCTGCTCGGCACCGCCGGGGCCACCGGGCTCGTGCTCGGCGCTGCCGGCGCGGGAGTGGGCTACGCCTCCGCCCCCGCGCAGGCCACCCCGCTCACCTCGCTCGGCGCCGACCGCGCGATGTTTCACGGGAAACATCAGCCCGGCATCACCGACGGCCTCCAGGCCCGCGGCCACCTCGCCGCCTTCGACCTGGTCGCCGACGCGGGCCGCAAGGAGGCCGCCGCGCTGCTGCGCCGCTGGTCGGCGACCGCCGAGCGGCTGATGGCGGGCGAACCGGCGCCGCATGACGACACCGATGTGGCCCGCGACGCCGGACCGTCCTCCCTGACCATCACCTTCGGCTTCGGGTACTCCTTCTTCGGCCGGACCGGCCTGGACAAGCAGCGGCCGGTCGCCCTCGACCCGCTGCCCGCCTTCTCCTCCGACCAGCTCGACAAGGCCCGCAGCGACGGCGACCTGTGGGTGCAGATCGGCGCCAACGACGCCCTGGTCGCCTTCCACGCGCTGCGCGCCCTGCAGAAGGACGCGGGCTCGGCCGCCCGGCTGCGCTGGCAGATGAACGGCTTCAACCGCACCCCGGGCGCCACCGGCCACCCGATGACGGCCCGCAACCTGATGGGCCAGGTCGACGGCACCCGCAACCCCAAGCCGTCCGACCCGGACTTCGAGCGGCGCGTCTTCGTGCCGTCGGACGGGCAGCCCGCGTGGATGGCGAACGGCTCCTACGCCGTCGTACGCCGCATCCGCATGCTGCTGGACGACTGGGAGAAGCTGCCGGTCAAGGACCAGGAGGCGGTGATCGGGCGGCGCAAGTCCGACGGTGCGCCGCTGTCGGGCGGCACCGAGACCACCGAGATGGACCTGGAGAAGACCGACGCGAACGGCGAGTACGTCGTCCCGGTCAACGCACACGCGCGGATCACCCGGCCCGACCGCAACGGCGGTGCGGCGATGCTGCGGCGCCCGTTCTCGTACCACGACGGCTTCGACGCCCACGGGGTGCCGGACGCGGGGCTGCTGTTCATCTGCTGGCAGGCCGACCCCCTGCGCGGCTTCGTGCCGGTGCAGCGCAAGCTGGACCGGGGGGACGCCCTGTCGCGGTTCATCCGGCACGAGGCGAGCGGGCTGTTCGCGGTGCCGGGCGGCGCGGCGAAGGGGGAGTACGTGGGACAGCGGCTCCTGGAGGGGTGAGCGGGGCCTCGGGAGGGGTGAAGCGCGGCTTCGGGAGGGGCGAGGCGCGGCTTCTGCCGGGACGAATGGGCCGCACGAGGCCCGTGTGACTCTTCCGGGTCGTTCAAACCACCCGGTCGAGTGGTTGTGATGAGACGCCTCGGCCGGGTGTGCGCGCGGCCATTAGGGTGAAGTCATGCCAGCCAGCTACGCCTATCTCGGCCCCGAGGGCACCTTCACCGAGGTCGCCCTGCGCACGCTTCCGGAGGCGGCGACCCGGGAGCTCGTCCCCTACGTGTCCGTGCAGTCCGCGCTGGACGCGGTCCGCGGCGGCGAGGCCGAGGCGGCGTTCGTGCCGATCGAGAACTCAGTCGAGGGCGGCATCACCACCACCCTGGACGAACTGGTCGCGGGCGCCCCGCTGATGATCTACCGCGAGGTGCTGCTGTCGATCACCTTCGCGCTGCTGGTGCGGCCCGGCACCGAGCTGTCCGACATCAAGACGGTCTCCGCGCACCCGGCGGCCCAGCCGCAGGTGCGCAACTGGCTCAAGGAGCATCTGCCGGACGCCACCTGGGAGTCGGCCGCCTCGAACGCGGACGCCGCCCGCCTGGTGCAGGAGGGCCGCTACGACGCCGCCTTCGCCGGCGAGTTCGCCGCCGCCCGGTACGGCCTTGAGGCCCTGGAGACCGGCATCCACGACTACCCGGAGACCGCGCAGACCCGGTTCGTGCTGGTGGGGCGCCCGGCCCGGCCCGCCGCGCCGACCGGCGCCGACAAGACGTCCGTGGTGCTGTGGCAGCGCGACGACCACCCCGGCGGGCTGCGTGATCTGCTCGGCGAGTTCGCCACCCGGGGCATCAACCTGATGCTGCTCCAGTCCCGGCCCACCGGGGCGGGCATCGGGAACTACTGCTTCTGTGTCGACGCCGAGGGCCATATCTCCGACCGGCGGATGGCCGAGGCCCTGATGGGACTGAAGCGGATCTGTCTGCAGGTGCGCTTCCTCGGGTCGTATCCGCGGGCCGACATCGAGCCCGGGGACGTCCGGACTCCGCCTCCCGGAACGTCGGACGAGGAGTTCGTGGCGGCTTCGGACTGGGTGGCGCGCTGCCTCGACGGCCGGTTCTGAGCCGGTCCTACCTGCATATCTTCGTTATCCACAGAAGTTATCCACAGGTGGGCTTCTCGACCTGGGGACAAGTCGACAGGCAAGCGCCACTCAGTCGACAAATCGGCCTACAGGACCCAAGTGCGCCCACAGGCGCATGGGTCACACTTCGTCCACCTGTTTCCTTTGATCAATCCTTTGGAGCGAACACTTTCCACTCGAAAGTGCGGCTAAAAGCGGTTTGCACCGGGAATCCTCAGGTCCGGATGCGGTCACCCGGTGATCAATTCAGAAGTCCACAGATCTTTCTCACACCCTGTGGATAACTTCTCGGCGGCTGTGGATTTCTGTGGACGACAGGGGGTCTCAAGTCCCGCCGTCCGCAAGCGAGTCCGGTCGCCGGGCGCCGCTCGATCACAGTCCGCAATTACCCCATAACTCCTCGTAAGCCACTATTCCGGCGCGTCCCGGAATAGAGAGTCGTGAGCCGTCACCCGGCACCGGTAGCCTTGACCGCGTGATTGACCTTCGCCTGCTTCGTGAGGACCCCGACCGTGTGCGCGCCTCTCAGCGCGCTCGTGGAGAGGACGTCGCGCTCGTCGACGCTCTCCTGTCTGCCGACGAGCGGCGCAGGTCCTCCGGCGTCCGCTTCGACGAGCTGCGCGCCCAGCAGAGGCAGCTCGGCAAGCTGATCCCCAAGGCCGCCGGCGACGAGAAGGCCGAGCTGCTGAAGCGGGCGAGCCAGCTCGCCGCCGACGTCAAGGCCGCCGACGCCGAGCGTGACGCTGCCGACGCCGAGACCCAGGAGCTGCTGCTCAAGCTCGGCAACCTCGTCCACCCCGAGGTTCCCGTGGGCGGCGAGGAGGACTTCGTCACGCTGGAGACGCACGGCGAGATCCGCGACTTCGCCGCCGAGGGCTTCGAGCCCAAGGACCACCTGGAGCTCGGCCAGCTGCTCGGCGCCATCGACGTCGAGCGCGGCGCCAAGGTCTCCGGCTCCCGCTTCTACTTCCTCACCGGTGTCGGCGCCCTGCTGGAGCTGGCCCTGGTGAACGCCGCGCTGGCCCAGGCCACCGCGGCCGGCTTCACCCCGATGCTCACCCCGGCGCTGGTGCGCCCGCAGTCCATGGCCGGCACCGGCTTCCTCGGCCAGGCCGCGCAGGACGTCTACCACCTCGACAAGGACGACCTGTACCTGGTCGGCACGTCCGAGGTGCCGCTCGCGGCGTACCACATGGACGAGATCCTCGACGCCGACCAGCTGCCGCTGCGCTACGCCGGCTTCTCACCGTGCTTCCGCCGCGAGGCCGGCTCGCACGGCAAGGACACCCGCGGCATCTTCCGCGTGCACCAGTTCGACAAGGTCGAGATGTTCTCCTACGTCCTCCCCGAGGACTCGCAGGCCGAGCACCAGCGCTTGCTGGACTGGGAGAAGCAGTGGCTGACCTCGCTGGAGCTGCCGTTCCGCGTGATCGACGTCGCCTCCGCCGACCTGGGCGCCTCGGCCTCCCGCAAGTTCGACTGCGAGGCCTGGATCCCGACCCAGGGCAAGTACCGCGAGCTGACCTCGACCTCGGACTGCACCGAGTTCCAGTCGCGCCGGCTGTCCATCCGGGTCCGTGAGGACAAGAAGGTCCGCCCGCTGGCCACGCTCAACGGCACGCTGTGCGCCGTTCCGCGCACCATCGTGGCGATCCTGGAGAACCACCAGCAGGCCGACGGCTCGGTCCGTGTGCCCGAGGTGCTGCGCCCGTACCTGGGCGGCCGGGAGGTCCTGGAGCCGGTCGCCAAGTGACCGGCTTCCCGTACCGGCTGATCGCCACCGACCTCGACGGAACGCTGCTGCGCTCCGACGAGTCGATCTCGCGGCGCACCCGTGACGCGCTCGCCGCGGCCACCGCGGCGGGCGCGGCCCACATCGTCGTCACCGGCCGCGCGGTCCCCTGGACCCGGCACATCCTCGACGACCTCGGCTACCGGGGCCTCGCGGTGTGCGGCCAGGGCGCCCAGGTGTACGACGCCGGGGAGCACCGTCTGCTGACCACGGTGACCCTGGACCGGCAGCTGGCCGGGGTGGCGCTGGCGAAGATCGAGGCGGAGGTCGGCCCGCTGTACCTGGCGGCCAGCCGCGACGGCCTGGACGGCGAGGTGCTCGTCGGCCCCGGGTACGCGCTGACCGGCTCGCTGCCCGCGACCCCGTTCACGGACGCGTCCGATCTGTGGAGCGCCCCGCTGAACAAGATCTACATCCAGCATCCGGAGCTGTCGGACGACGAGCTGGCCGAGGCGGCCCGGCGGGCCGCGGGCGGCTTCGTCAGCGTCGCGATGGCCGGCGCCGGCATCGTGGAGCTGCTGCCGCTGGGCCTGTCGAAGGCCACGGGGCTGTCGCTGGCGGCCCGCCGGCTGAAGCTGAAGGCGGCCGACACGGTTGCCTTCGGCGACATGCCGAACGACATCCCGATGTTCGCCTGGGCAGCGCGGGGTGTGGCCATGGCCAACGCCCATGAGGAGCTCAAGGCTGTCGCCGACGAGGTGACGTCCTCCAACGAGGAGGACGGCATCGCGGTGGTACTGGAGCGGATGCTGGGCTGACGGGGGACGCCGTGGGGGGTGCGGTGTCCGTCGCCGGGTGCGGACGAGTGGCTGGCCGGTCGCGCGGTTCCTCGCGCCCCCACGGGGTTGCAGTCACCGCCCGCTGTGACGCCCCCCTCGACTCCGCCTCACTCCTCGCCCGCCAGTGTGAGCGATCGCAGCTTCTGGCCGGCGTACCACGTGGCCAGTGCCGTGACCGCGATGAGCAGCACCGTGGCCGTCGTCAGGCCGACATCGGAGGTGACCAGGTCGCCGCCGGCGACCTTGTGGGCCACGGCCAGGGACCACTGCTGGATGCTGAGCGTGCGGGCGCCCGGCACCAGGGAGCCGAACAGCGCCTCCCAGACGAGGGCGTAGACCAGGCCGAAGACCACCGCGTGCCGCGACACCGTGCCCAGCAGCAGGAACACGGCCGCGTAGGCGATGGAGGAGACCAGCGCGGCCACCGTGTAGGCGACGGCGATCTGCTGGCCGTTGCCGTTGAGGACCAGCCCCGCGATCAGCGTCGGCACGGCGGAGAACACCATGGTCACGGCGATCGCGACGATCAGCTTGGTGATGATGATCGTGGGCCGCTTGAGGGGCTTGGACAGCAGGTACACCACGGAGCCGTCGTCGATCTCGGGACCGATCGCGCCGGTGCCGGCGATGACGCCGATGATCGGCACCATGGTGGCGAGCGCGAACCCGCCGAGGACGTCGGAGGCGGTCTGGTCGTCGGCTCCGGTGAGCGCGCGCACGGCGACGGAGATCACGATCAGCAGCAGCGGCAGCGCGCCGAGGATGAGGGCCCGGCGACGGCCGAGCAGGGCCCGGTAGGTGAGCCGGGCGACGGTGGGGTCGTACATCTTCGGCCTCCTACGCCGCGACCAGATACGAGAACACGGACTCAAGGGACTCGTCGGACGGCGAGACCGTCAGCAGCCGGATGCCGTTCGCCTGGGCGACGCGGGGCAGCAGGGCCGTGAAGCGGGCGAAGTCGACGGCCTGGACGCGCAGCGCGCCCTCGGCGTGGTCGACCTCGATGCCGGAGGTGGACGGGTCGGAGATCAGCGCGGCCGCGAGGGCGCGGTCGTCGCTGGAGCGCACCAGGTAGCGGTGCGGCCGGTCGGTCATCAGACGCCGGATCCGGCGGAAGTCACCGCTGGCCGCGTGGCGTCCGGCGACGATCACCTCGATGTGCCGGGCGAGCTGCTCCACCTCTTCGAGGATGTGGGAGGAGAACAGCACGGTGCGGCCCTCGTCGCCCATGCGCCGCAGCAGCTGCATCAGCTGCATGCGCTGGCGCGGGTCCATGCCGTTGAACGGCTCGTCGAGCAGCAGCAGCGAGGGGTCGTGGACGAGCGCGCTGGCCATCTTCACGCGCTGCCGCATGCCCTTGGAGTACGTGGCGATCCTGCGGTCCTGGGCGTACTCCATCTCGACCGTGGCGAGGGCCCGCTGAGCCTCCTTGTCGCCGAGGCCGTGCAGTTCGGCGTTGGCGACGACGAACTCGCGGCCGGTGAGGAAGTCGTACATCGCCTCACGCTCGGGGACGATGCCGATGTGCCGGTAGATCTGCTCGTTGCGCCACACCGGCTGCCCGTCGAGGGTGACGGTGCCGGTGGAGGGGGCGAGGAAGCCGCCCATCATGTTGATCAGGGTGGACTTGCCGGCACCGTTGGGGCCGAGCAGGCCGGTCACGCCGGGCCCGATGGTCATGGTGATGTCGTTGACGGCGACCACGTTGCCGAACCAGCGGGAGACGTGATCGATGCTCAGTGTGGTCACAGTCCCACCTTCTTGTAGCGGCGCATGAGCAGGCCGTGGCTCGCGGCGATCAGGCCGAGGGTGACGAGGACGTAGACGGCTCCCTGGGCGCGGCTCGGGCCGTCGCCGCCGGGGAAGGCGGACGTCGCGCCGAGGAACGCGGACTGCACGCCGTCGATCAGCGTGGTCGGCGAGAACAGCCCCAGCCAGGCGATGGCCCCGGTGCTGTCCTGGGCGTAGGCGATGCCCTGGACGACGGAGACGGCGCCGTAGGAGATGGTCAGGACGGCGATGACGGCCGCGATGCCGAAGCCGCGGCGGGGCGTGACGGAGGCGATGACCAGGCCGATCCCGGCGAAGAGCAGCGACAGCAGTGCCACGGAGACGAGTCCTTGTGCGAAACCCTTGGTCTGGTCGGCGAAGTCCAGCTTGGCCAGCAGCGCGCCGACGTAGAGCACGAGCAGCGGGGTGGCCGTCAGCAGGAACAGCGCCGAGGCGAGCGCCGCGAACTTGGCGCGGACGTAGTCGGCCGTTTCGATGGGCCGTGAGAAGTACAGCGGTACGGTCTTGAAGCGCAGGTCGCGGGAGACCGACTGGGGTGCCTGCGAGGCGACGTACAGGCTGATGACGGCCTGCATGATGATCGCGTAGCGGGTGTAGTCGACGGGCAGGTCCTTGGCCTTGGTGGCGACGGCGACCGCGACCATGATGGCGGCCGGCACGCACATCACCACGAACAGCAGCATCGGCAACACCTTGGACTTGGCCGACCGGCCGAGGCCGTAGGCGCCGCGCAGGGACTGCGCGTACAGCGAGCGGCGGGCGTAGGCGCGGCCGAGGCGGGGGCCGTCGTAACCGCGGTAGCCGATGTCGTGGATGCGGCTCTGGTCGCCCGCTTTGGTGACCAGGGGGTGCTCAACCGCCATGGACGGTCGCCTCCTTCCGCTGCTCGTCGCTGCTGGTGAACACTTCCGAGATGTGGTGCCGGCGCTGTTCCATCCGCACCAGGCCGAGGCCGAGGTCGGCGACGACGTCCCGGATCAGGTCGTAGGTCTCCTCGCCCTGCGCGGTGAGCAGCAGGGTGTGGCCGGCGCCGGGCAGTCCGCCGCCGTCGTCGTGGGTGGTCACCCCGCGCGCGTTGAGTGCCTCGCGCACGGCGCGGGTGCCGTCGGGGTGCTCGTCGGTGTCGGTGACCTCGATGGCGAGGGTGGTGGTGGTCTGCGTGAAGTCGGTGGTGGAGCTGGAGCGCAGCAGTTTGCCGCCGTCGATGACGACGACGTGGTCGCAGGTGCGTTCCAGCTCGCCCAGCAGGTGGGAGGTGACCAGGACCGAGATGCCGAAGTCGGTGTGCACGCGGCGGATCAGGCCGAGCATCTCGTCGCGGCCGACCGGGTCGAGGCCGTTGGTCGGCTCGTCGAGGAAGACCAGCTGCGGGTCGTGCACCAGCGCTTGGGCGAGCTTGACGCGCTGCTTCATGCCGGTGGAGTAGCCGCCGATGGGGCGGTAGCGCTCCTCGTAGAGGCCGACGTGGCGCAGGGTGTCCGCGGTGCGTTCGCGGGCGGCGGTGGGCGGCAGGCCGGACATGCGGGCCATGTGCACGACGAACTCGGTGGCCGAGACGTCGGGCGGCAGGCAGTCGTGCTCCGGCATGTAGCCCACGCGCTCGCGGATGGCGGCGCCCTGGGTGGCGACGTCGAGGCCGAGCACCGCGGCGCTCCCCTCCGTGGCCGGGGACAGACCCAGCAGGATCTTGATCAGGGTGGACTTGCCGGCGCCGTTGGCTCCGACGAGTCCGGTCACACCGGGCCCGATGTCCACGGACAGCCGGTCGAGCGCGGTCACCCTCGGGAACCGCTTGCTCAGGCTTTCGGTCGCGATCACAGTCACAACGTCGAAGGTAGTGACCCAGAGCACGGACGTCGTCAGACCGCAGAGCCGTCCCGGTATCAGACTCCAGGTGTACGGGCCCGTAGGGGATCTGGTGCCTGAGAGCTACGGGCACCCCCTCTGCCCCTCCTTGATTCCGCACCTATTGACTCCGCGTCTAACAAGTGCCAGATTCGCTCAGGTCAAGTTACGGGCACGTAGCGCAGTCGACGATGACCCTGGGAGGCGTTGGCATGACGACGGCAGTGACCCGCGAGATCTCCGCCGAGCTGCGAGGTTTCCAGCGGGTGCAGCGCCTGGCCTACGAGTGCGCCGAGGCCGTCGCGGCCCGCCTGCAACCAGGAGTGAGCGAGCGCGAGGCGGCACGGATGCAGCGTGAGTGGCTGCACGAGCGGGGCGTGCGCGACTGGTTCCACATGCCGTTCGCCTGGTTCGGCGACCGCACGGCGTTCACGGACTTCAAGGTTCCGCTGCAGTTCTTCCCCACCAACCGGCGCCTGGAGCCCGGGATGCCGTTCATCCTGGACATGGCCCCGGTGTACGAGGGCTACACCGCGGACATCGGCTACTCGGGCTCGCTCGGCCTGAACCCGGTGCAGAACAAGCTGATGGCGGACCTGGAGGCGCACCGCGAGCTGATCCTGCGCGAGGTGCGCGAGCGGCGCTCGCTGCGCGAGATCTACGAGGACGTGGACCGGCTCATGGTCCGCCAGGGCTATGCCAACCGGCACCGCGCCTACCCGTTCGGCGTGATCGCGCACAAGGTGGACCGGGTGCGTGAACGCCGCTTCTCCCCACGCCTGTTCGGGTTCGGCACGCAGTCGCTGAAGGGGCTGCTCAGCGACGCCGTGCACGGTCACCGCGAGGGCTGGTCGCCGCTGTGGTCGCCGTACCGCTTCTCCGACCACCCGCCGCAGCCGGGGCTGTGGGCGGTCGAACCCCATCTGGGCTTCCGGGGCACGGGCGCGAAGTTCGAGGAGATCCTGGTCGTCACCGACTCCGCGGATCCCGAGGAGAGCGCCTTCTGGCTGGACGACGATCTGCCGCACGTGCGGCGCTGGGCGGAGGACAAGTGACCATCGAGGGTGCTCGCGAGCGCCGGGTGCGCACCGGCGGGGTGGAGCTGTGCGTGGCCGAGCTGGGTGATCCGGCCCAGCCGACGGTGATCCTGGTGCACGGCTATCCGGACAGCAAGGAGGTCTGGTCCGAGGTCGCCGTCCGGCTCGCCGACCGCTTCCACGTCGTGCTGTACGACGTCCGGGGCCACGGCGCCTCCACCGCGCCGAAGCCGCTGCGCGGCGGGTTCACGCTGGAGAAGCTGACGGACGACTTCCTGGCGGTCGCGGACGCGGTGAGCCCCGGCCGGCCGGTGCACCTGGTGGGGCACGACTGGGGCTCGGTGCAGTCCTGGGAGTTCGTGACGGTCAAGCGCACCGAGGGACGGATCGCCTCCTTCACCTCCATGTCGGGGCCGTCCCTGGACCACTTCGGCCACTGGATCAGCAAGCGGCTCAAGCAGCCCACGCCCCGGCGGGTCGGTCAACTCCTCGGCCAGGGCGCCAAGTCGTGGTACGTCTACCTGCTGCACACGCCGAAGCTGCCCGAACTGGCCTGGCGGGGACCGCTCGGCAAGGCCTGGCCCGGCATCCTGCGGCGCGTCGAGCGCACTCCGGACGGCGACTACCCCACGCCGTCGCTGCCCACCGACGCGGCACACGGTGCCTGGCTGTACCGCGACAACGTCCGCGCCCGGCTGCGCCGTCCGCGCCAGGACGCGTACGCGCACGCGCCCGTGCAACTCGTCACGCCCCTTCGGGACGCGTTCCTGTCGGAGCGGCTCTACGACGAACTGGAGCTGTGGGTTCCGCAGTTGACGCGTCGCACGCTCCCGGCCAGGCACTGGATACCGCGCACCCGTCCAGACCATCTCGCGGCCTGGATCTCGGAGTTCGTCACCTCGGTCGAGGGCGGCCGGCACCAGGTGCAGGCCTCCGGCCGGCACGCCGATCGCTTCGGCGGGCAGCTGATCCTGGTCACCGGGGCGGGCAGCGGTATCGGCCGGGCCACGGCGTTCGCGTTCGCGGAGGCCGGCGCGCGGGTGGTCGCCGTCGACCGGGACGGCGAGGCGGCCGCCCGGACGGCCGAGATGTCCCGGCTGATCGGCGCACCGGACGCCTGGGCGGAGGCAGTTGACGTCTCCGACGAGCAGGCCATGGAGAAGCTCGCCGAGAAGGTCGCCGTCGAGTACGGCGTGGTGGACGTCCTGGTGAACAACGCCGGAATCGGGCTGTCCGGCAGCTTCTTCGACACCACCCCGGACGACTGGCGCAAGGTGCTCGACGTCAACTTGTGGGGGGTCATTCACGGTTGCCGTCTCTTCGGCCGGCAGATGGCCGAGCGCGGCCAGGGCGGCCATATCGTCAACGTCGCGTCCGCCGCCGCGTACCAGCCGTCTCGCGCGCTGCCCGCCTACAGCACGTCCAAGGCGGCCGTGCTGATGCTCAGCGAGTGCCTGCGGGCCGAACTCGCGGGCCAGTCCATCGGGGTGAGCGCGATCTGCCCCGGCTTCGTCAACACCAACATCACCTCCACGGCGCGCTTCGCGGGTGTGGATGCGGAGGAGGAGCGTCGTCGGCAGAAGAAGACGGCGCGTCTGTACGGCGCGCGAAATTACCCGCCCGAGAAGGTGGCTGACGCCGTGTTGGATGCCGTGGTCCGCGACGCGGCCGTGCTGCCGGTGACGCCGGAGGCTCGCGTGTTCCACGCCATGTCCCGTTTCATGCCGGGCGCGTTGAGGGCGTTGGCGCGGGTGGAGCCGCCCGTCTCCTGACCATTGGCCGTTCCGTCAAAGTCAGTTGACCAATCGGCTTGTTTTCTGGTGCGGTTGTCCACAGAACCGTCAAGTGGCCTGTGGATAACCGCACTTGGTTGTGGATCAAACCTGTGCGCCAAAAAATGTGCGTGATCCACGTCTCTCGCGTCATCATGACGACATGAACGAAAACGACACGGACGACCGACGCGTCGTGAGGGTGTCGAAGTATCTCTCGAAGCATCTGCGGCACCAGCCCGAGCACATCGGACTGGTGCTGGATGCGGGCGGCTGGGTGGAGATCGACACGCTTCTGGCAGCGGCGGCCGGGCATGGCTTCCCGATCACCCGGGAGGAGCTGGAGCACGTCGTCGCCGTCAACGACAAGAAGCGCTTCGCGATCGAGGGCGGCCGCATCCGCGCCAGCCAGGGCCACAGCGTCGGCGTGGACCTGGGCCTGCCGCCGGTGACCCCTCCGCAGTACCTCTACCACGGCACTGTCGCGCGCCACCTGGAGTCGATCCGCGCCGAGGGCCTGCGGCCGATGAACCGGCATGACGTGCACCTCTCGGCCGACCGGGAGACGGCCACGCGCGTGGGCGCCCGCCGCGGCAGGCCCGTCGTGCTGGCGGTCGACGCCGGCGCCATGCACCGCGACGGACACGTCTTCCACGTCAGCGCCAACGGAGTGTGGCTGACCCAGGCCGTACCGCCGCGCTACCTGCGCTTTCCCCAGGGGCGCTGACAGCCGCCGGCGTCCGTGCGGTGATCGTTTCACGTGAAACACCGTGGAGCGCCTACCCTCGGGGGCTATGAGTCTGCGCCTGAGCACCGTGATCCTCCCCTACCGCCGCTGGAACGAGGGCGGCCGTTCGGCCTGGACCCGCGCGGAGCAGCTCGGCTTCCACACCGCGTACACCTACGACCACCTCTCCTGGCGCAGCTTCCGCGACGGGCCGTGGTTCGGAGCGATCCCGACCCTGACCGCCGCCGCCTCGGTCACCGAGCGGCTGCGGCTGGGCACCCTGGTGACCTCGCCGAACTTCCGGCACCCGGTGACCCTCGCCAAGGAGCTGATCTCCCTCGACGACATCTCCGGGGGCCGGATCACCCTGGGCATCGGCGCGGGCGGGAACGGCTTCGACGCCACCACCCTGCTGCCCAGCGGCCAGGAGCCCTGGACCCCCCGGGAGCGTGCCGACCGGTTCGCCGAGTTCGTTCCGCTGCTCGACCGGCTGCTGACCGAGGACTCGGTCTCCCAGGACGGCACGTTCTACTCGGCGCAGGAGGCGCGCAACATCCCCGGCTGTGTGCAGCGTCCCCGGCTGCCCTTCGCGGTGGCCGCGACCGGCCCGCGCGGCCTGAAGCTCGCGGCCCGCCACGGGCAGGCCTGGGTGACCACCGGCGACCCGAAGCTGTACGAGACCGGCACGCCCGAGCAGTCGGTGGAGGCCCTGCGCGGCCAGGTGGAGAAGCTCTCCGCGGCCTGCGCGGCCATCGGGCGGGACGTGGCCGGCATGGAGAAGGTCCTGCTCACCGGCTTCACCCCGGACCGCGGTCGCCCGTTGGAGTCGCTGGACGCCTTCGTGGACTTCGCCGGACGCCACCAGGAGCTGGGCTTCACGGAGATCGTCCTGCACTGGCCGATCCCCGACTCGGTCTTCGCGGCGGACGAGAAGGTCTTCGAGGACATCGCCATGGAGGGCCTCGCCCAGCTGGCGTGACCCCGGCAAGGGGAAACCCTCAGATGCCCTCAGATGTGCACAGTGCCGCACGGGCGTGCGGGCATATGCGGGACAATGGCTCGGTGACCTCAGCGACCCGACAGCCCGAGACCCCGGCCTCCGCTCTCCCGCCGCGGTTGATCGCCACCGATCTCGACGGCACCCTGCTGCGCGACGACAAGTCGGTGTCGCCGCGCACAGTGGCCGCCCTTGCCGCCGCCGAGGAGGCCGGCATCGAGGTCTTCTTCGTCACCGGCCGCCCGGCCCGCTGGATGGACGTCGTCAGCGACCACGTCCACGGCCACGGCCTGGCGATCTGCGGCAACGGCGCCGCCGTGGTCGATCTGCACGGCGGCCCCGGCGCCCACCGGTTCGTGAAGGTGCGCGAGCTGGCCCGGGACAACGCGCTGGACGCCGTACGGCTGCTGCGGGACGCGGCACCCGGCACCGTCTACGCCATCGAGCAGACCTACGGCTTCAACCAGGAGCCGGACTACCCCAAGCTGCACATGGAGATCCCCGACGTCCTGCTGTCCGCCGAGGAGCTGCTCGGACCGGACGGTCCGCTGCCCGACGAGCCGGTGCTGAAGATCCTCGCCTACCACCCCTCGATCGACCCGGACGCCTTCCTCACCCTCGCCCGGCTCGCGCTCGGCGACCGCGCCAACGTCACCCGGTCCAGCCCCAGCGCCCTGCTGGAGATCAGCGGACCCGGCGTCTCCAAGGCCAGCACGCTCGCCCTGTGCTGCGCCGAGCGGGGCATCTCGCACGAGGAGGTCGTGGCCTTCGGGGACATGCCGAACGACGTCGAGATGCTCACCTGGGCCGGCCGGTCGTACGCCATGGGCAACGCCCACCCCGACGTGGTCGCCGCGGCCTCGGGGCGGACGGTCGCCAACAACGACGACGGAGTGGCCGTCGTGATCGAGCAGTTGCTGTCCGAGCGGGGGTAGGGCCGGTCCGAGCGCGTCCAGGGCGATCCGAGTGCCTCTAGGGCCGGTCCGGCGGGCAGGGGGCCGCGGGCCGGGCGGCAGGGCGGCGAGGTGCGGGTGGCGTCAGCCCACCGGCACCCCGCGCTCCGCGAGCCACGGCAGCGGGTCCAGCGCCGAGCCCATGTCGGGCGTGATGCGCACCTCGAAATGCAGGTGCGGGCCGGTGGAGTTGCCCGAGGTGCCGGACTGGCCGATCCACTGACCCGGCACCACCCGCTGCCCCGGCTCGACCGCCACGGCGGCCAGATGGGCGTACTGCGTGTAGTAGCCGCCCGGATGCCCGACCACGATCTCGATGCCGAAGGCTCCCCCGCACGCCACCCGCACCACCCGGCCCGCGCCCACCGCACGCACCGGTGTGCCGATCGGCACCGCGAAGTCCTGCCCCGTGTGCCGGTGCGCCCAGTGCGAGCCGTCGCTGCCGAAGCCCGCGGACAGCCGGTACGTCTCCACCGGCGCGACCCACGCCCGCGTGCCGTCCGCCGGCGGCTGGTCGAGCCGGACGGCACCGCGGCAGCTGCCCGCCGCGACCGCCGCGTCGGCCTGCCCCTGCAGACGCCCCCGTGCGTCCTCCAGCTTCGCCTCGATGTCCTTCCTCAGCGCGGCGAGCGCGGTCGTGCGCTTCTCCAGCGCCCGCCAGTCCGCCGCCGCCTTCGCCTCGTCGGCCACCAGCCGGGCCTGGGCCCGCCGGCTCCGGTCGATCGCCCGGGAGACGGTCGCCTGGGTCCGGGCGAACGCGTGCTGCTCGCTGATCAGCCGCTCGGGGTGGTCGGCCAGCAGCAGCCGCGCCGTCATCGGCAGGCTGCCACCGGTGCGGTACTGGGCCCGCGCGATCCGCCCCAGATCCTCGTGCAGGACGCCCAGTCGCCGCCGCTGCCCGTCCAGCAGGGCCTCGGCGCGCACGGCCAGCGCGCGCCGCGCGTCGGCCTCCCGTCGGCCTTGTTCGTACCGCTGGGTCGCCACGGCGGCGTCCCGGTACAGCCGGGCGACCTCCGCGCTGACCGCGGCGTCGGGGCCGTCGACGGGCTGGCCGTGGCTCGGCAGGGGCGGCGCTGCCGCGAGCACCGCCCACGCGCAGAGCGGAACCGCGACGAGCAGCGGGCGGCGGAGAGATGAAGACATGCCGGCGATGGTCGCGCGGCGGCGGGTGCGCGGGCCGCTCGCGTCGTACGTCTGGGGGAGCGGATTGCTGCGGACGGGTTGCGCCGGGCGTGCGACGGCGCGTCGGGCCGGCACGCCCGACGCGGGTTCAGTGCGGCGCGTCGGATCGGCACGCCCGACTCCCGATCACTGCGGTGCTTCCGGTCGTCCTCCTCCCCGGGAGGTCGTCTCGTCCTCCCCGCAGGTCGTCACACGACCGCCACGAGCCGCTCCGCGTCCGCCTCCCGCTCGGCCATGCGCTTCAGCGGCCCCTCCTCGGTGGCCAGCCGCGCGTAGGGGCCGCGCTGCACCACGCGCCCACCGTCCAGCACGATCACCTCGTCGACGGCTTCCAGGCCGGCGAGGCGGTGCGTGACCAGCAGCGTCGTACGGCCCTCGGTCGCGGCCAGCAGGTCGGCGGTGAGGGCGTCCGCGGTCGGCAGGTCCAGGTGCTCGGCGGGCTCGTCCAGCACGAGGACGGGGAAGTCGGCGAGCAGGGCGCGGGCCAGCGCCAGCCGCTGCCGCTGCCCGCCCGACAGCCGGGCACCGTGCTCCCCGATCAGCGTGTCCAGACCGTCCGGCAGGCTGTCGGCCCAGGTCAGCAGGCGGGCCCGGGCCAGCGCGTCACGCAGGTCGGCCTCGGTCGCGTCCTTCTTCGCCAGCAGCAGGTTCTCACGCACCGAGCTGTCGAAGAGGTGCGCGTCCTGGGCGCACAGCCCCACGAAACGGCGGACGTCGTCTCCGTCGAGCGCGCGGGCGTCGGCACCGGCGAGCGTGTACGTGCCCGCCGCCGGGTCCAGGAAGCGCAGCAGCACCTGAGCGAGGGTCGTCTTGCCGGACCCGGACGGCCCGACCACGGCGATGCGATGGCCAGGCATCAGGGTGAGATCGACACCGGCGAGCGCGTCCCGGACCTGGCCGGAGTGGCGGGCGGTCAGACCGCGCACGACGACCGGGAAGGGCGTCGCGGGTGCCGCGAGCGGCCGCTCCGGTTCCTGTACCGGCGCGGGGGAGTCCAGTACGTCGTACACGCGCTCGGCGCTCTCGCGCACCCGCTGGCGGTACTGCACGGCGAGCGGCAGGGACGTGACGGCCTCGAACGCGGCCAGCGGGGTGAGGACGACGACGGCCATCGCGACGCCGCCGAGGCGTCCGGCGGCCACCGCCTGGGCGCCCACCAGGGCGGACGCGGCGACCGTCAGGCCGGCCAGCAGAGCGCCGAGCCCGTCGCCGAGCGCGGTGGCGGTGGCGGCGCGGGCGGCGATCCCGGTGAGCTCCCGGTCGGCCCGGGCGGCTTCGGCCGTGCGGGCGGGCAGGGCGCCGGCCACGGTGAGTTCCGCGGTGCCGGTGAGCAGGTCGGTGACCCGGGTGGCCAGGACACCGCGTGCGGGGGCGAGGCGCCGTTCGGCGCGGCGGGCGACGGCGCCGGTGAGCAGCGGCACGCCCGCGCCGGCCGCGAGCAGACCGGCGGCGAGCACCGCGCCCGCCTCGGGCAGCAGCCACGCGGTGAAGCCGACGGACGCGGCCGAGACGAGCACGGCGGCCCCGGCGGGCAGCAGCCAGCGCAGCCAGTAGTCCTGCAGCGCGTCGACGTCGCCGACGAGCCGGGCCAGCAGGTCGCCCCGGCGCCGGGCGCGCAGCCCGGCCGGCGCCAGCCGCTCCAGCCGCCGATAGACCGCGACCCGGGTGTCGGCGAGCATCCGCAGCACCGCGTCGTGCGACACGAGCCGCTCGGCGTACCGGAAGACCGCACGGCCGATGCCGAAGGCCCGGGTCGCCGTGACGGCGACCATCAGGTACAGCACGGGCGGCTGCTGCGAGGCCCGGGAGATCAGCCAGCCGGAGGTGGCCATCAGACCGACGGCGCTGCCCAGCGCCAGGCTGCCGAGCAGCAGCGCGAGCAGCAGCCGACCGCGCCGGGCACCGGACATCGCGCGGACACGGGCGAGCACGTTGCCGCGAGTCGCGGCACCGGGTTCGGCGTCGGCGTCGGCGTCGGGGCGGGCATCGGCATGGGGTCGGGCATCGGCTGCGGATCGGAAATCGGCCTCGGATCGGGCTTCGGCCTCGACTAGGTACGTCTCGGCAGCCGTGTGTGGGGTCCCGAGCGCGTCGGCGCCCCTCTCACCGCCGCTTACCGCCCGCGCGGCCGGCTCCACGGCGCTCTCCAGTCGCACCACCCGGTCCGCGACCTCCAGCAGGGCCGGGCGGTGCACGACCAGCAGTACCGTGCGGCCGACGGCGAGGCGGCGCACGGCCGCGACGACGTCCGCCTCGGTCCGGCCGTCCAGTGCGGCCGTCGGCTCGTCCAGCAGCAGCACCGGCCGGTCGGCGAGGAACGCCCGGGCCAGCGCCAGCCGCTGCCGCTGCCCGGCGGACAGCCCGGCCCCGTCCTCGCCGAGCAGCGTGCCCAGACCGTCGGGAAGCGCGTCGACGAAGTCCAGCGCGCCCGCGTCGGCCAGCGCCTGCCGTACGGCGCCGTCGGCGGCGTCCGGCCGGGCCAGCCGGACGTTGTCGGCGACCGTCCCGGCGAACAGCTGCGGCCGTTGCGGCACCCAGGCGATCCGCGACCGCCACTGCTCCAGGTCGGCGTCGGTGAGATCGACTCCCCCGATCCGCACCCGGCCGGCGGCCGGCCGTACGAAGCCGAGCAGCACGTGCAGCAGCGTCGACTTGCCCGCCCCGCTGGGACCGACCAGCGCCACGGTCTCGCCCGGCTCGACGGTGAAGGACACGTCGGTCACGGCGTCCGCCGAGCGCCCGGGGTAGCGGACGGTGACGTCCTCGAAGGCGAGCGCCCCGGCCGGCACGGCTGCCGTCCCCGACTCCGGCAGCGGGGTCTCCAGGACGGTGAAGATCTCCTCCGCCGCCGCGAGGCCCTCGGCTGCCGCGTGGTACTGCGCACCCACCTGCCGCAGCGGCAGGTACGCCTCCGGGGCGAGGACGAGGACGACCAGGCCGTCGTAGAGCGTCATCTCGCCGTGGACGAGCCGCATGCCGATCGTCACCGCGACCAGGGCGACGGAGAGCGTGGACAGCAGTTCCAGGGCGAAGGAGGACAGGAAGGCGATGCGCAGGGTGCGCAGGGTCGCCAGGCGGTACTCGCCGGTGATCCGCCGGATCGACTCGGCCTGCGCCTTGGCCCGCCCGAAGACCTTCAGGGTGGGCAGGCCGGCGACGACGTCGAGGAAGTGGCCGGACAGCCGGGACAGCAGCCGCCACTGGCGGTCCATGCGGGCCTGGGTGGCCCAGCCGATCAGCATCATGAAGACGGGGATGAGCGGCAGGGTGGCGACGATGATGGCCGCCGACACCCAGTCCTCCGTGGCGATCCGCGCCAGCACTGCCACGGGCACCGCCACGGCGAGTCCCAGCTGCGGCAGATAGCGCGAGAAGTAGTCGTCCAGCGCGTCGATGCCGCGCGTGGCGAGAGTGACCAACGATCCGGTCCGCTGGCCGCTCAGCCAGCCCGGCCCGAGTCGCGCGGCCCGCTCCAGCAGCCGGCCGCGCAGCTCCGACTTCACCGCCGCGCTCGCCCGGTGAGCGGCGAGCTCGGTGAGCCAGGCCACCAGGGCTCGGCCGCCGGAGACGGCCACCAGCAACAGCAGGGGAGTGCGCAGCGCGGACACCGGCATGCCGTGCTGGAACGCGCCGACGACCGTCTCGGCGATGAGCATCGCCTGGGCGATGACCAGCACCGCCCCCACGGCGCCCAGGCCGACCACCGCCACGAGGAAGCGGCGGGTGGCCCGGGCGTACCGGAACAGACGCGGATCGATTGGTTTCACGTGAAACACACCTCAGTGCGCGGGTCGGCCTCAGTGCGCGGGTTCGGCGATGTGCTGGGTGCCGATCCGCTTGCGGAAGACCCAGTAGGTCCAGCCCTGGTAGAGCATCACCACCGGCGTGGCGATCGCCGCGCACCAGGTCATGATCTTCAGGGTGTAGGGGCTCGACGAGGCGTTGGTGACCGTCAGGCTCCAGTCCGCGTTCAGCGTCGACGGCATGACGTTCGGGAACAGCGTCAGGAACAGCATGGCCACCGCGGCCACGATGGTGACGCCGGACAGCGCGAACGACCATCCCTCACGCCCGGCCTGGTTGGCCACCAGCGCCGCGACGAGGGCGGCCACCGCGACGATCAGGGCGACCAGGCTCTTGGCGTCACCGTTGTCGAGCTGCGTCCAGCCCAGGAAGACCAGCGCCAGGACGGCGGTGACGAGGCCGACCTTGAGGGCCAGCTTCCGCGCGCGCTCCCGGATGTCGCCGACGGTCTTCAGGGCCGTGAACACCGCACCGTGGAAGGTGAACAGGGTCAGGGTGACCAGGCCGCCGAGCAGGGCGTAGGGGTTGAGCAGGTCGCCGAGGCTTCCGACGTACTCCAGGTTCCGGTCGATCTTCACGCCGCGCGCGATGTTGCCGAAGGCCACGCCCCACAGGAACGCGGGGATCAGCGAGCACCAGAAGATCGCCGTCTCCCAGTTGCGCTGCCAGTGCTCCTCGGGTCGCTTGGCGCGGTATTCGAAGGCCACACCGCGCACGATCAGGCAGACCAGGATGACCAGCAGCGGCAGGTAGAAACCGGAGAACAGGGTGGCGTACCACTCGGGGAAGGCGGCGAAGGTCGCGCCGCCCGCCGACAGCAGCCACACCTCGTTGCCGTCCCAGACGGGGCCGATGGTGTTGATCAGCACCCGCCGCTCGGGCCGGTTGCGGGCGAGCAGCTTGGTGAGGACGCCGACTCCGAAGTCGAAGCCCTCCAGGAAGAAGTAGCCGGTCCACAGGACGGCGATCAGGACGAACCAGACGTCGTGCAGTTCCATGTCTGTGCAGCTCCCTCGGCCTAGTACGAGAAGGCCATCGGCTTGTCGGCGTCCCGGGAGTCGCCACCGATCTTCGTGGGCGGGTTGAGGTCGGATTCCGTCAGCTCGGGCGGACCGGCCTTGACGTACTTGACGAGCAGCTTCACCTCGACGACGGCGAGGATCGCGTACAGGGCGCCGAAGACGGACATCGAGGTGATGACCTCGCCCTGGGAAACGCCGGGGGAGACCGCGTCACGGGTCTGCAGCACGCCGTAGACGACCCACGGCTGGCGGCCCATCTCGGTGAAGATCCAGCCCCAGGAGTTGGCGATCAGCGGGAAGGCCAGGGTCCAGATCGCCACGCGCCAGAACCAGGTGGTGAGCTTCGGGCTGAGCGCCTTGTTCTTGAACAGGACCAGGTGCGGCACCTCGTCCTCGCCGACCCTCAGCGCTTGCGGCAGCATGAACTTCTTGCGCGTCAGCCACAGGCCCGCGAGGCCGATGGCGAAGGACGTCATGCCGAAGCCGATCATCCAGCGGAAGCCCCAGAAGGCGACGGGGATGTTGGGCCGGTAGTCGCCGGGCCCGTACTTCTGCTGCTCGGCCTTGTTGACGTCGTTGATGCCGGGGACGTACGAGGTGAAGTCGTCGTTGGCCAGGAAGGACAGCAGGCCGGGGATCTCGATGGCCACGGTGTTGTGGCCCTTCTCGACGTCGCCGTAGGCGAAGACGGAGAACGGGGCCGGCTTCTGGCCGTCCCACAGGGCCTCGGCGGCGGCCATCTTCATCGGCTGCTGCTTGTACATGACCTTGCCGAGGGTGTCGCCGCTGATCGCGGTGAGCAGACCGGCGATGACCACGGTGATCAGACCGAGCCGCAGCGAGGTCTTCATCTCACGGATGTGCTTCTTGCGCGCCAGGTGGAAGGCGGCGATGCCGACCATGAAGGCGCCACCGGTCAGGAAGGCCGCGGAGAGGGTGTGGAAGGCCTGGCTGACCGCGGTGTTCTGGGTGAGCACGGCCCAGAAGTCCGTCAGCTCGGCCCGGCCCTTCTCCTTGTTGATCCGGTACCCGACCGGGTGCTGCATCCACGAGTTCGCGGCGAGGATGAAGTACGCCGACAGGATCGTGCCGAGCGAGACCATCCAGATGCAGGCCAGGTGGATCTTCTTGGGCAGCTTGTCCCAGCCGAAGATCCACAGACCGATGAAGGTCGACTCGAAGAAGAAGGCGATGAGGGCCTCGAAGGCGAGGGGGGCGCCGAAGATGTCGCCGACGAAGCGGGAGTAGTCCGACCAGTTCATACCGAACTGGAACTCCTGCACGATGCCGGTGACGACACCCATCGCGATGTTGATCAGGAAGAGCTTCCCCCAGAACTTGGTCGCCCTGAGGTACTTCTCCTTCTCCGTGCGCACCCAGGCGGTCTGCAACCCGGCCGTGAGCGCGGCGAGAGAGATCGTCAGCGGGACGAACAGGAAGTGGTAGACGGTGGTGATGCCGAACTGCCAGCGCGCCAGTGTCTCCGGCGCCAAAGCCAGGTCCACGTCGTCAGTCTCCTTACTTCGCCGTGCTACGGCTGCGGTTTGCCCCTGTTTGTCACACGCAACGCGGGAGCAACCCGGACACGCTTGTGAATGCATTCACATTCACAAGCCATTATGACGCACCGATTTTCGACTTTCGAAGGGGGGTCCCCCCTTGACCGCCGCGGCAGACTCTTGGCAGCGAGTTCAACATTGTGTTGAATTGCGCGCCATGCAGACGCACAGCACCACGACTCGGATTCGGATCTCCTGGCCTGCGGGACACCTCACCGCGACCCTCGACGACACCGCGACCACCCAGGCCCTCGCCAAGGCCCTGCCCCTCACCTCCGTCGCCCGCACCTGGGGCGAGGAGGTCTACTTCGACACCGGGGTCTCGGTTTCACGTGAAACCACGGCCCAGCAGGTCGTCGAACCCGGCACCGTGGCCTTCTGGACGGACGGCGACGCCCTCGCCCTCCCCTACGGGCCGACGCCGATCTCCCGGGGTGACGAATGCCGCCTGGCCAGCCCGTGCAATGTGATGGGACGCCTGGACGGGGACGCCCGCGCACTCGCCACGGTGCGCGACGGCGACCCCGTCCGCGTGGAACTGATCGAGGACTGACCCAGCCCACCGGCCGACCCGGCCCTCGACAGCGAAACAGCTCACCCAAGCCGCGGCCGCACCCGCGGCGCCACCTCTGTGACCTGCTGAAACGGAGCTCTACAGCTCCTTGCGGAAGTTCTCCGCCACCTTCACGAAGATGTCGTTGGCCTCGGCCTCCCCGACCGTGACCCGCACACCCTCACCCGGGAACGGACGGATGACCACGCCGGCCTGCTCGCACGCTTCCGCGAAAGCGACCGTGCGCTCGCCCAGCCGCAGCCACACGAAGTTGGCCTGCGTCTCGGGCACCGTCCAGCCCTGCGCGCGCAGCGCGTCGACCACCCGCGTGCGCTCGCACACCAGCGAGCCGACCCGGCCCAGCAGCTCGTCCTCCGCCTGCAGCGAGGCGACCGCCGCGTCCTGCGCCAGCTGGCTCACACCGAAGGGCACCGCCGTCTTGCGCAGCGCCGCCGCGACCGGCTCATGCGCGATGGCGAAGCCGACCCGCAGCCCGGCGAGGCCGTACGCCTTGGAGAAGGTGCGCAGCACGCACACGTTCGGCCGCTCGCGGTAGAGCTCCACGCCGTCGGGCACCTCGGGGTCGCGGATGAACTCCCGGTAGGCCTCGTCCAGCACGACCAGCACATCGCTGGGCACCCGGTCCAGGAAGCGCTCCAGCTCGGCCCGCCGTACGACCGTGCCGGTCGGGTTGTTCGGGTTGCACACGAAGATCAGCCGCGTCCGGTCGGTGATCGCGTCCGCCATCGCGTCCAGGTCGTGCACATCACCCTCGGTCAGCGGGACCTGCACCGAGCGCGCCCCGCTGATCTGCGTGATGATCGGGTACGCCTCGAAGGAGCGCCAGGCGTAGATCACCTCGTCGCCGGGGCCGGAGGTCGCCTGGATCAGCTGCTGCGCGACCCCGACCGAGCCGGTGCCGGTGGCCACGTGGGACAGCGGCACCCCGAAGCGCTCGGACAGCTCGTTCATCAGCCCGGTGCAGGCCATGTCCGGGTAGCGGTTGAAGTTGCAGGCGGCCGCGGTGACGCGCTCCATCACGCCGGGCAGCGGCGGATAGGGGTTCTCGTTGGAGGACAGCTTGTAGGCCACCGGGCCGCCGGCCGCGGCGGGCTTGCCCGGCTTGTAGGTGGGGATACCCTCCAGCTCGGCGCGCAGCTTCGGGCTCGTCTCGCTCACCGCAGTCCTCCTCGCGACCACCGGCGGCCCCGTCACCGCCGCCGGCTTCCAATACTGCTCACCTTATGAGGATTGGGCCGCGCTGCGTAGGGCCTGTGCCACGGCACCTGCCCCCGACCCGGCTCGCTCGGCGGCGTCTCACCCGGGCCGCCCGTGGTGGCGCGTGAAGCAGGGGGGCGCTCCGTACATATATCTATGCGCCGGTGGCTCGCGCCGTGGCGCGCATCCCTCGTCAAGGTGAGTTGAGACCTCTTCGAGACATCGGGGGCGCGGCAGGCCTATCCACGTCAACGCATCACGTACTGACGGAAGAACGCCCAACTACCTTGCTTTCCAAGGCACTTGCCACCTGGCGACCATGCAGAAACGTGCCTGTCAATGCGCGCATATGCGTCCGCCCTACCCCGCGGCATGAGCCCTACTATCACCTCGCCATGACAGCAGCAGGGAAGCACCAGGTGAGCCGCGCGGAAACCTCACGCCGAGGCAGCCGGCCGGGCCGGGCGGGCATCAGGGACGTGGCCGCCGCCGCCGGAGTCTCCATCACGACCGTCTCCGACGCCCTGAACGGCAAGGGGCGGCTCCCGGACGCGACCCGGCGCCACGTCCGCGAGGTCGCCGACCGGCTGGGCTACCGCCCCTCGGCCGCCGCCCGCACCCTCCGTACCGGCAAGTCGGGCCTCATCGGTCTGACCGTGACGACGTACGGGGATGAACCTTTCACCTTCACCGAGTTCGCCTACTTCGCCGAGATGGCCCGGGCCGCCACCTCGGCCGCGCTCGCCCGCGGCTACGCACTGGTCATCCTGCCCGCGACCTCCCGCCACGACGTGTGGTCCAACGTCGCCCTGGACGGCACGGTCGTCATCGACCCCTCCGACCAGGACCCGGTCGTCACGGAACTGGTCCGCCAGGGTCTGCCGGTGGTCTCCGACGGCCGCCCGGCCGGCTCGCTGCCCGTCACCGCCTGGGTCGACAACGACCACGAGGCCGCCGTCCTGAACATCCTCGACCACCTCGCCGACGCCGGCGCGCGCCGCATCGGCCTGCTGGCGGGGACCTCGACCGACACCTACACCCACCTGTCGACCACCGCCTATCTGCGCTGGTGCGAGCGGGTCGGGCAGGACCCGGTCTACGAGGCCTACCCGGCGCACGACCCGTGCGCGGGCGCCGTCGCCGCCGACCGGCTGCTCGCCCGGCCCGACCGCCCCGACGCCGTCTACGGGCTGTTCGACCCCAACGGCACCGACCTGCTCGCCGCCGCCCGCCGCTACGGGCTGCGCGTACCGGAGGACCTGCTGCTGGTGTGCTGCAGCGAGTCCACCGTCTACGCCAGCACCGAGCCGCCCATCACGACCCTGTCGCTCAAGCCGCGCCGCATCGGCACGGCCGTGGTGCAGCTGCTCATCGACGCCATCGAGGGCGTGGAGTCCGACCAGCCGGTCGAGCAGGTGATACCGACGGAGCTGATCATCCGTACGTCCTCGCAGCGCCGCCCGCAGCGGACGACGGTCAGCCCGCCGCGGGCGCCCGAGGGGGACGGGTAGGGGAACACCCGGGCGCGCGCGGCAGAGCCGGGGTCCCGGGGGGAGGGACCGGGTGCGGTCCGAGTGGGTGGCCCGAGGGGGGTGGCCCGAGGGGGGCGGCCCGAGGGGCGAGCGGTCCGTCCGGCCGGTATGGAGCCCGTTGGGGACGCACTGGGTCGCCACCCGGTGCCCGGCGGGCGGCCCGGCGGGCAGGACCGGGCCCGGCGGGCCACTGCTGGGGGGCTCCGGGCCCCCTCCGGGCCGGGCGACGGCCTCGGGAACGAGCGGCCGGGTGGGGAAAGCCCTTCCCAAACGGGGGCGAAAGCCGCGGTGAACTGGAGTCTTGCTCCGATTCACCACCCCTGGGTCATCACACGGAACGATCCGCATTCCTATGATGGGCCCACGACACCGCGGGCCGCTGCGACCAGGCAGTCCGAAGCGGTGCAGATGCGGCGCGATGGTGGAGGGGTCGATGACTCAGGGGGCCGGTCAGGGACCCGAGGTGCAGCGGACGGCGACGTTGCGCGACTTCCGGGTGCCCGCTTACGTCCATGAGACCGGTCCGTTCGCCCACAGCACCCACCCCGGCGAGCCCGCCCTGCCGCCCGCCGAGGACCCGCTGGAGCCGCCCGAGGGCTACACGCCCACCCAGCGCGACCTGCCCGTCGTCAACCGCGGTGACACCGTTCAGGTGACCCTCGACCCGGCGCCCGCCCCGGCCCCCGCGCAGCCCGCGGCCGGCCCCGGCCCGCTCTACGTCGTCGGCGATGTGCACGGCTACCTCGACGAGCTGGTCGCCGCCCTGCAGGCACAGGGGCTGATCGACGCGGCGGGCCAGTGGTGCGCCGGCACCGCCCGGCTGTGGTTCCTCGGCGACTTCACCGACCGGGGGCCCGACGGCATCGGCGTGATCGACCTGGTCATGCGGCTGTCCGCCGAGGCCGCCGCGGCCGGCGGCTACTGCAAGGCCCTGATGGGCAACCACGAGCTGCTGCTGCTCGGCGCCAAACGGTTCGGCGACACCCCCGTCAACTCCGGGGCGGGCACCGCCACCTTCCAGGCGGCCTGGCTGCTCAACGGCGGCCAGAAGACCGACATGGACCGCCTCCAGGACCACCACCTGCAGTGGATGGCCCGCCTGGACGCCGTCGAGGAGGTCGACGGCTATCTGCTGGTGCACTCCGACACCACCGCCTACCTCGACTACGGCGACTCGATCGAGGCGGTCAACGACACCGTCCGCGAGACGCTCACCCGCAACGACGCGGACGAGTGCTGGGATCTGTTCCGCAAGTTCACCAAGCGCTTCTCCTTCCGTGACGAGGGCGGCGCCGACGCCGTGCGCTCCCTGCTCGATACGTACGGCGGCACCCGCATCGTTCACGGGCACAGCCCCATCCCGTATCTGCTGGGCGAGGTCGGATCCGAGGACGGCGAGGACAACTCCGGCCCGGTCGTCGAGGGCCCGCACGTCTACGCCGACGGGCTCGCCATCGCGATGGACGGCGGCGTGACGATGGCCGGAAAGCTGCTGGTCCAGCAACTGCCGCTGGGCGGCTGAGCGTTCGCGCACGCCGCCCCTCGGGCCGTACTCCCCCGCCCGGGGCCACCGTGCCCTGCCGGGCCCAACGCGCCGGGTACACCGGCAATTTGTGCAAACCCCCTGTCACCGCGAGCCGTCGCCGCTCTACCATCGGCTTATCCGTAGCAGGCTCCCCTCCGTTTCTGCCCGACGGCTCGTCGCCATGCGAGCCCCAAGCCCTACGGAGCATCGGGGGATGCACATGAACAGCGTTCCGCAGCACCTGCTGAGCGAGGACCGCCAGGAGTACGAGCGGATCCTCGATGAGGCGCTGCGCTCCGCACCACACCGTCCGGAACTGTCCGCCGTCGGACAACGGCTCAACCTCGAACAGCTGCGCACCATGGCGCTGGGCGCCACCGCACTCATCACCGCCTCGGCCGCGACCGAGTACCAGCACTACGTCAAGCTCCGCGAGGAGCTGCGCCGCCCGGTCCCGGCCGGCCCCGAGGCCGAGCGCACCTCCGCCGCGACCTCGGCCGAGCCCGGCAGCGCGCCGATGGGGCTCGCCGCCGGCGTGGGGGAGATGGCCGAGACCACCGGCGCGGGCGCCGTCGCCGTCGTCGCCGTCCTCGCACCCGTCCTGGCCGGCACCGCCGCCGCGATCTTCCTGCTCGTGGGCTACATCCTGAAGATGCTCGACCCCGAGCCGGCGTTCGCGCGGACCATGCTGACCGCCGGCTGGGTCTTCGGCGCCCTGACCGCTGCCGCGATCCTCGTCGCCACCGTCGGACTGCTGCTCACCGCGCTGCGCAACCGTCCGTCCCTGGACACCGGCTCCTACGGCGAACCGCCCGAGGAACTGGTACAGGCCCACGCCGCCTGGCGCGAGGCCCTCGTGGAACGCGGCATCGTGCCGTTTCTGCGCGAGGCCCTCGTCGATCGCGGTACGACCGCGGCGCACCCGGCCCCGTCGGTGCCGCTCGGCCGCATCCCGCGCCTGGGCTACGACCGGCCGGGATTCACCAGCCCCGACGACGGTCCCGCCGCCGGCCCCCGCCCGAGCTTCACGAGCCCGGACTTCACCAGCCCGGATTTCGGGGGCCCGGAACACCAGCCGGAATAGCCCGGCGGCCCGTCACGGGAACGGGGACGGCGTCATGAGCCGTGGCACCTGACGGACGCGACGGCTCACCGCGCCCTGCCCAGGTCACCGGCGCCGCAGGTCACCGCGCCCTGCCCCCGGTGCCGCAGGTCACCGCGCTCCGTCCAGCACAGCCGCGGCGACCGCGCGCGCCTCCGCGGCCGGTGCCGTCGTGCGCTCGCGCAGCGCGGTCACGATGGCTCCGTCCATCAGCAGGACGATCCGGCGGGCGAGTGCCTCCGCGTTCTGGTGGCCGCTCCGGGCGAGCAGCTCCGCGACGTACGCCGTGACGCGCTCCTTGTGCTCGGCGGCGACCCGGTACGCGGAACTACCGGTGTCCGCGGTCTCGGCCATCGTGTTGATGAAGGCGCAGCCGCGGAAGTCGGCCCTGGCGAAACGCTCGGCCAGTGCGTCGAAGACGGACAGCGGCTGTCCGCCGAGGGCCTCCACCCGCTCGGCCAGCCAGGCACGCCACGCCTGGTCCCGCCGTTGCAGGACGGCCACCACCAGGTCGTCCTTGGCGGCGAAGTGCCGGTAGAAGGAGGCACGCCCCACCCCGGACTCGGCCAGGATGCGCTCGACGCCCACGGCGCGGATGCCTTCTGCGTAGAAGAGCTGCTCGGCGGCGTCGAGGAGTCGATCACGTGCGTGGGTGGCCATGTCCCCGAGGATATCCCGCTGTTGACGGATTACGGAACCGATCAGTACCGTCTCGCCCACAAGACGGAACCGATCGGTACCATCTGGAGGACTCGTGCCCCGCATGCCCCAGCTCACCGAAGACCCCACGGGCCTTCTCGACGAGACCCGCCGTCAGCTCGGCCGACTGCCCAACCTGTACGCGGCGCTCGCCAACGGCCCTGCCGCCCTGGCCGGTTACCTGGCCCTGCGCGATCACCTGGGCCGCGGTGAGCTGTCCCTCCGGGTCCGCGAACAGCTCGCGCTGCTGATCGCCCAGGAGAACCACTGCACCTACTGCGTCAGTGCCCACACCCTGCGCGGCCACAAGCTGGGCCTGACCGACCAGGAACTGGCCCGCACCCGCGAGGCCGCCGACGACACCGACCCGCACACCGACGCGGTGCTGCGCCTCGCCCGGGAGATCATGCGCACCGGCGGCCGGGTCACGGACACGGCGCTGGCCGACGCCCGCCGAGCCGGGGTGAACGACGCCGAACTGGCCGAGATCGTCGCCCACATAGCGCTGAACACGCTGTCGAACTACTTCAACCACCTCGCCCAGCCCGACCTGGACTTCCCGGAGGTGGCCGCGTGAGCCGGGAGTGGCGCACGGGCACGATCGAGCTCCTGCCCGGCTACGCCTTCGTCGACGCGGACGGCCACGCCGTGGGCCGCGCCGAGGACGTCGAGTTCACCCTGGAGGGCGGCTTCGTCAACGCCCGGCTCCCCGGGGTCCCGCACACCCAGGTGGTCTCCGCCCCGGCCCTGCGGCTGATCACCTGCACCTCCTGACGCGGCAGCGGTGCTCCGTGCGCATCCCGCACCGGAGCACCGCCCGTCCACATCAGCCGGAGACCGGCGTCAGCCCGCGACCGACGTCAGTCCGCGATCGGCAGATACACGCGGTTGCCCGCCGCCGCGAACTCCCGGGACTTCTCCGCCATGCCGGCCTCGATCTCGGCCTTGCTGCCACCGTGCTCACGGCGGATGTCCTGCGAGATCTTCATCGAGCAGAACTTGGGTCCGCACATCGAGCAGAAGTGGGCCGTCTTGGCCGGCTCCGCCGGGAGCGTCTCGTCGTGGAACTCCCGAGCCGTGTCCGGGTCCAGGGCGAGGTTGAACTGGTCCTCCCACCGGAACTCGAACCGGGCGTCGGACAGCGCGTCGTCCCACTCCTGCGCACCCGGGTGCCCCTTGGCGAGATCGGCCGCGTGGGCGGCGATCTTGTAGGTGATGACGCCGGTCTTGACGTCGTCCCGGTTGGGCAGGCCCAGGTGCTCCTTGGGCGTGACGTAGCAGAGCATGGCCGTGCCCCACCAGGCGATCATCGCGGCGCCGATGCCGGAGGTGATGTGGTCGTACGCCGGCGCGATGTCCGTGGTCAGCGGGCCGAGCGTATAGAACGGAGCTTCATCGCAGATCTCCTGCTGAAGGTCAATGTTCTCCTTGATCTTGTGCATCGGGACGTGTCCCGGGCCCTCGATCATGGTCTGTACGTTGAAACGCTTGGCGATCTGGTTGAGTTCCCCGAGCGTCCTCAACTCCGCGAACTGCGCCTCGTCGTTGGCGTCCGCGATGGAGCCGGGCCGAAGACCGTCACCGAGGGAGTACGTCACGTCGTAGGCGGCGAGGATCTCGCACAGCTCCTCGAAGTGCTCGTACAGGAACGACTCCTTGTGGTGGGCCAGGCACCACGCGGCCATGATCGAGCCACCGCGCGAGACGATGCCCGTCTTGCGGTTGGCGGTGAGCGGCACGTACGCCAGGCGCACGCCCGCGTGGACCGTCATGTAGTCCACGCCCTGCTCGGCCTGCTCGATGACCGTGTCCTTGTAGATCTCCCAGGTCAGCTCCTCGGCCTTGCCGTCGACCTTCTCCAGCGCCTGGTACAGCGGCACCGTGCCGATGGGCACCGGGGAGTTGCGCAGCACCCACTCGCGGGTGGTGTGGATGTTGCGGCCCGTCGACAGGTCCATGACCGTGTCGGCGCCCCAACGGGTCGCCCAGGTCATCTTCTCGACCTCCTCCTCGATGGAGGAGGTCACCGCGGAGTTGCCGATGTTGGCGTTGACCTTCACCAGGAACCGCTTGCCGATGATCATCGGCTCGATCTCTGGGTGGTTGACGTTGGCCGGCAGCACGGCGCGGCCCGCCGCGATCTCCTCGCGGACCACCTCGGGTGAGACGTTCTCCCGGATGGCCACGTACTCCATCTCGGGCGTGATCTCGCCCCGTCGGGCGTACGCCAGCTGCGTGACCGCCTGGCCGTCACGGCCGCGGCGCGGCTGGCGCGGCCGTCCGGGGAAGACCGCGTCGAGGTTGCGCAGCCCGCCCCGCGGCGAGGTGTGCTTGATGCCGTCGTCCTCGGGACGGACGGGACGGCCCGCGTACTCCTCGGTGTCGCCGCGGGCGATGATCCAGTTCTCCCGCAGCGGCGCCAGGCCCCGGCGGACATCGGTATCGACGAGTGGATCGGTGTACGGGCCGGACGTGTCGTACAGCGTGACCGACTTCCCGTTGGTGAGGTGCACCTGACGGACCGGCACGCGCAGGTCGGGGCGCGAACCCTCGACGTATGCCTTGTGCCAGCCGATGGACTTCCCATCCTCCTGAGCCGTCTCGCTCTGAGCGGAGGCAGGCGTGCGTACGTCCTTGTTGGTCATGAGACCTACTCCCTACGCCGGCATTACCCGGTAACAGGTTCGGCGGTCGACGCAGCGGCTTCCGTCGCCCGACGTTTCGTGTGGAACACCACGTGTTCCACGTGAAACATCGCGAAGACGGAGGTCAGCGCCCTCTCAGCCCGGTGCTCCGAGCTCCCGCGTGTGCAAAGGTGCCTCCACGCTAGCGTCAATTCGGGCGCGGTGAACAGGGGGCCCCTCCCGTTCTTGCGATGATCGGTCGGTGACCACGACACACCAGCCCCCGTTTCCGCCGTCCGAGCCCCCTCGCGGCCGGGGCGCCAGAGGCCACGCTCCCGGCGCCGAGGAGGCCCACGGGCACGGGCATGGGCACGGGTCCGGGCACGGGCAGGAAAACGGGCCCGGGCAGGGGCAGACGCACGGGCACGGACACGGCCACGGGCACTCGCACAGTCACAGCCACGGTCCGGCCGCTCCGGTCTCCCGGCATCTGCGCAAGGTCATCGCGGCGATCCTGATCCCGTTCGCCGCGGCGGTGGTCGTCGGTCTCGCCGTGCTGTGGCCCGGGGGTGCCCCGCCCCACCAGCGCACCGGTGTCGGCTTCGACCGCCAGACCCAGCAGGCCACGGTCACCCAGGTGGTCGAGGTGAGCTGCAAGTCCGTCAACGCCTCCGGTGACACCCCGACCGGCGACACGTCCACGGCGGAGGGCTCCTCCGCCCAGCAGCAGGCGACCGGCAGCTGCAAGAAGGCGACGGTCCGGGTCGACACGGGCAAGGACAAGGGCCGCACCTTCACCGAGATCGTGCAGCCGGACCAGACGCGGCAGCTGCACCAGGGCGAGAAGGTCGTGGTCGCCTACGAGCCCTCGGCGCCCAAGGACCTGCAGTACTCGGTCACCGACGTCAACCGGCGCTTCCCCACGGCCCTGCTGGCCGGCGTCTTCGCGCTCGCCGTCGTGGTCGTGGGCCGGCTGCGCGGGGTGATGGCGCTGGTCGCACTGGCCATCAGCTTCCTGGTGCTGAACCTGTTCATCCTGCCCGCGATCCTGCAGGGCTCGAACCCGCTGGTCGTGGCCGTCGTGGGCTCCAGCGCGATCATGCTCATCGCCCTGTATCTGTGCCACGGCCTGTCGGCACGGACTTCCGTGGCGGTACTCGGCACCCTGATCTCGCTTCTGCTGATCGGCGTCCTCGGTTCGCTTTTCATCGGCTGGGCCGCGCTGACCGGCAACACGGACGACAACACCGGCCTGATCCACGGCCTGTACCCGTCCATCGACATGAGCGGTCTGCTGCTCGCCGGCGTCATCATCGGGTCGCTCGGCGTGCTCGACGATGTGACAGTCACCCAGACCTCCGCCGTCTGGGAGCTGCACGAGGCCAACCCGTCGATGGGCTGGCGCGGGCTCTACCGCGCGGGCATCCGCATCGGCCGCGACCACATCGCGTCCGTCGTCAACACCCTGGTCCTGGCGTACGCCGGTGCCGCGCTGCCGCTGCTGCTGCTCTTCTCCATCGCGCAGAGCAGCGTGGGCACGGTCGCCAACAGCGAGCTGGTCGCTGAGGAGATCGTGCGCACGCTGGTGGGCTCCATCGGCCTGGTCGCCTCGGTGCCCGTCACCACGGCGCTCGCGGCCCTGGTGGTGTCCGCCGACCGCCCGGGCCGGCCGACGCCGGCCGGAGCGCGGGGCACCGACACCGGATCGATCCCGGTGCCCGCGAGCCGTGGCGGCCGGGGGCGGCGCCGCAAGCACTGAGCCGCGGGCCATCGGCTCGCCACAAGCACAGAGCTGCAGAAGCGTTCCTGCACACTCCCGCCGGATGGTGAACCGTTACGCCAACCCAGTGACCTGTCAGCCCGCGCTCTGCTCCTCGGCGAGGATGCGGTCCAGCGCCTCCTCAAGGTTGGCGTCGAAGTCCGCGAGCGAGCCCTCCTGGCCGAGCGGCACCAGCTTGTCGGTGCGGTCCAGGAACGCCACGAGCGGCGGCGCCGAGGAACGGAACAGCGCCTGGTCGCCGCCCACCTGGAGCCGGATCAGCACCTCACCCAGGGTGTCGGCTTCGACCGGCGCGATACGGACATCGCCCTCACCACACGGCCTCCCCACCCCGTCGAGCAGCAGCTCACGGCCGAACGCCCAAGTCACCGGCGCGTCCCCGGGCAGATGGAAGGTCAACCGCACGGCATAGGGATCACAGGTCTCGTAGCGCAGTTCCACCGGGATGCGGAACGAGAGCTCCTCGGAGACGAGAAAGCTCATCATGACCTCTGCCTGTACTGCCTGCACGGACTCGCGCATTCGCCTACCCCGTCACTTGCCGTCGACTGGCCGGGAATGAACCCCTTGACACTGGAGGCATCTTGCTGAACGTGCACGAGAGATCACAAGGAGTGAGTTTTCAGATACTGATAGAGAGGGCCAGCGACCCCAGCAGCCGTCCGATCTCGTCCTGGAGTCTGCGCGCGGCGGGCAGCAGCCGGTCGGCCTGGTGCGCCGGTAGCGAGATGGCCATCGTGGCGGCCGTGGTGCCCACCGTGATCGGCACCGCCGCGCACACCGTCCCCAGCGCGTACTCCTGCCGCTCGACCACCGGCTCCATCCGCCGCTGCCTCTCCAGGCGCCGCAGCAGTGTGTGGTTGTCGCCCACCGTGTAGGGGGTGATGGACTGCACGGGATAGCGCGCGAGGTGGTCGCGGCGGGCGCTCTCGTCGAGCTGGGAGAGCAGGCACTGTCCGATGGCGTGCGCGTGCCCGGTCTCACGGAAGTCGGCCCACTCCTCGACGGCCGGATTGCCGGGTGTGTCAGAGACACACATGACCTCGATCTCACCCTCGCGGTACATGGCGTAGTAGACGGGAACACCGATGGAATCGCGCCATTGCGCGAGGGTGTCCACCATCGTGCTGCGACGTTTCTGCTCCGCGCCGCTGCTGCCCAGCCGTTCGGCCGACTCACCGAGGAAGAACAGGCCCTTCTCCCGGTGGAGATAGCCCTCGTGCACCAGCGTGCGCAGCAGGTGGTAGGCGGTGGGCAGGGCGAGGCCCGTCTCGCGGGCCAGTTGCTTGGCGGGGGCGCCGTAAGGGTGTTCGGCGACTGCTTCCAGCAGGCGCATCGCCCGCTGCACCGAGCTGATCAGGGTCGTCGCGGTGTGCGGCTGCTCGGCGTCGGCCGCGGTGGCCGGTCGCTGCAGCGGGGGTGTGGTCGAGCGGGGCCGCGCGGGGGGTGCGTGCGGCTCTGCGGGTGGGCTGTCAACCGTGGCCAAGGGTCACTCCCGAAGCGCGAGGGGGAGCCCGTGCGGGGAACACGGGTGCGGGGGTGTCCGCCGTGCGCGGGGGATCGGCCCCGCGTCGGGTTCCGGACTCTAACCGTCCGCCGCCCCGGACAGAATGGCCGTCCGGAAAACTTCCCTCCCCCGAGGGAACCGCGCTGCCCCCGGCGATCACCGCTCGCCGGCGCCCGTCACCAGTCGCTGCGCGAGGACGACCCGGCCATGAACTTCCGCACGACGTAGATCAGGCCGCCGACCAGGGCAACGAAGACCAGCAGTTTGAAGAGCAGACCGATCACGAAGCCGACGACCGTGGCGATCACGCCGCCGAACACGACGAGGGCGATGACCGGCACCGCGACCCACTTCACCCACCACGGCAGTCCCGCGAAAATCTCACGCATCGCCTTCGCCCTTTCCTCTCCGGCCCGTTGACCGGTGCCGGATCCATCTGGATGACCTGCACCCGATGCTAGGGCCGCGAGGGGCGCCGACGGGGGCCTTGCACCCCTTGTCCTCCCCTGACCGATCCCCTAGGGAACCCGGAGGCCCGCCTCAGCCCTCCGGCGGGGAGAACACCACGAGAACCCGCAGGTCCTCGCTGATGTGGTGGAACTTGTGGGCGACCCCGGCGGGCACGTACACCACGCTGCCGCGGGCCACTTCCGTGGTCTCCAGACCGACGGTGAGCGAGGCACGGCCGCTGACGACGACGTACACCTCGTCCTGGTTGTGCGGCTTCTGCGGGTCGTGCTCGCCCGCGTTGAGCGCGTACAGGCCGACGGACATGTTCCGTTCGCGCAGGAACTGCAGGTAGGCGCCTTCGTTGGCGGCGCGTTCCGTCTCCAGTTCGTCCAGCCGGAATGCCTTCATCTTGCCGGTCCGCCCTCGCCTCTGCTGCTGGCCGATTTTGTCTGCCACGATCAGACACATGAAGAATTTCGTAGTCAAGACGATCGCCAACGCGGGCGCCCTGCTGGTCGCCGTGTGGCTGCTTGACAAGATCACTCTGACCGGGGCGAGCACCGGCAAGAAGGCCGGCACGCTGATCGTCGTCGCCCTGATCTTCGGCCTGGTCAACTTCCTGGTCAAGCCGGTGGTGAAGGTCCTGACCTTCCCTCTGTACATCCTCACGCTCGGACTGTTCACCCTGATCGTCAACGCGCTGATGCTGCTGCTGACCTCATGGGTGTCCGGCAAGCTCGACCTGAGCTTCCATGTCGAGGGCTTCTGGACCGCCGTCCTCGGCGGCCTGATCATCTCGATCGTCTCCTGGGCGCTGCACGTCGTCCTGCCCGACGAGGACTGAGGCGCCGATGACCTACCGCGTCTGTTTCGTCTGCACCGGAAACATCTGCCGCTCCCCGATGGCCGAGTCCGTCTTCCGCGCCCGCGTCGGGGAGGCGGGACTCGACGGCCTCGTCGAGGTCGACAGCGCCGGCACCGGCGGCTGGCACGAGGGCGACGGCGCGGACCCGCGCACCGTCTCGGTCCTGCGGGAGGCCGGTTACGGCAGCGACCACACGGCCCGGCAGTTCCAGCCGTCCTGGTTCGCCCGGCTCGACCTGGTGATCGCCCTGGACGCCGGACACCTCAAGGTGCTGCGCCGCCTGGCGCCCACCGAACAGGACGCGGCGAAGGTACGGCTGCTGCGCTCCTTCGACCCCGCCGCCGGTGACGACCTCGACGTACCGGACCCGTACTACGGGGGCATGGACGGCTTCGAGGAGTGCCTTGAGATGGTGGAGGCGGCGAGCGAGGGTCTGCTCGCCGCGGTACGCGAGCAGGTGGAAGGACAGGCGGCATGAACGACGCGGACGGGACTGCGGGCGAGGGCACGCGCGCGGTGCGGGCGGGGCTGCCCGAACCGGTCAAGCACGAACCGACCCTGCCGGGGCCGGTCTTCGCGGCCCACTTCCATCTGCCGGGCGATCCCACCGGGCCGTACACCTACGGCCGTGACGAGAACCCCACCTGGACGCTGCTGGAGCGGGCCGTCGGTGAGCTGGAGGCGCCCGGGGCGGACGGTGTGGAGGCGCTGGTGTTCGCCTCCGGGATGGCGGCGATCTCCGCGGTGCTGTTCTCCCAGCTGCGCGCCGGGGACGCGGTCGTGCTGCCCAGCGACGGCTACCAGGCGCTGCCGCTGGTCCGCGCCCAGCTGGAGGCGTTCGGCGTCGAGGTGCGCACCGCGCCGACCGGCGGCGACGCCCAGCTGGAGGTGCTAGACGGCGCCCGGCTGCTGTGGATCGAGTCGCCGTCCAACCCGGGGCTCGACGTGTGTGACATCCGGCGGCTGGTCGAGGCGGCGCACGCGCGTGGCGCCCTGGTCGCCGTCGACAACACGCTCGCCACCCCGCTCGGGCAGCGCCCGCTGGAGCTGGGTGCCGACTTCGCCGTGGCCAGCGGCACGAAGCAGCTCACCGGGCACGGCGACATCCTGCTCGGATATGTCGTCGGCCGCGCCGGTGAGCCGATGAGCGCGGTGCGGCGCTGGCGCAAGATCGTCGGGGCGATCCCCGGTCCGATGGAGGCCTGGCTCGCGCACCGGTCCCTCGCCACGCTCCAGTTGCGCGTCGAGCGGCAGAACGCCACCGCGCTGAGGGTGGCCGAGGTGCTGCGGAAGCACCCGGACGTCACCGGGCTGCGCTATCCGGGCCTGCCCGACGACCCGTCCCACAAGGTCGCCTCCCAGCAGATGCGGCGCTTCGGATGCGTGGTGTCCTTCACGCTGCCCACGCGTACGCGCGCCGACCGTTTCCTGGAGGCGCTGCGGCTGGTGGACGACGCCACGAGCTTCGGCGGGGTGCGCTCCACCGCCGAGCGGCGCGGCCGGTGGGGTGGTGACGCGGTGCCGGAGGGCTTCATCCGGCTGTCGGTCGGGGCCGAGGATCCCGAGGACCTGGTGGCCGATGTGCTGCGTGCCCTGGAGGAGTCGGCGGACTGACCGGCTCACAGACGCCCGTGCGGGGTCCGGCCACCTGCGACGGACGGTCCGAGCCTCCCCCCTCGTGGCTCGGACCGTCCGCGGTTCCACGTGCGAAGAACCGCGCGAACCAGGCTAGTTGACTGTGTGTCAGTGTCCAATCACGGTAGCGACAGAGGCCTATCGACATATTTATAGTTGGGCGCGCGGCGGGGGACACGAGACGGGCGGCGAGAGGGGAGAGCACGCCATGGATCTGGCCTTGCTGCGCACCTTCGTCACCGTGCATCGCGCCGGCTCCTTCACCCGCGCAGCCGCCCTGCTGGGCCTGTCCCAGCCGGCCGTCACCGCACAGATCCGCACCCTGGAGCGACAGCTCGGCCGCCCCCTCTTCCTGCGCCAGGCGCGTGGAGTGACCCCGACGCCCATCGGCGACGAGCTGGCGCACAAGGCCGCCCCGCACCTGGATGCCCTGGTGGAGATCGCCGAGACGGGACTGGACGACGAGTCGTCCTTACGGACGCTCCATCTCGCCGGCCCCCCGGAGTTCACCGCCGAGCGGGCCCTGCCGGCGCTGACGGAGATGACGGGCGAGGACGGACAGGGCCTCGCCCTGCGCGCGTCCTTCGGCACTGCCGAGGAGACGCTCGACGGGCTGGCGGCCGGCCACCACGACCTCGCCATCAGCACCGCCCGGCCGCGGGGCCCCCTGCTCACCGCCACCGCGCTGTGCGACGAGGAGCACATCCTGGTCGCCGCCCCGCACTGGGCCGAGCAGGCCGGCCCCGACGAGCTGCGCTGCAAGGGCGCCTCGGCCCTGGAGGGCCTGCCCGTTGTCGAGGTCCACGAGTCGCTCCCCTTCGTCTCCCGCTACTGGGCCTCCGTCTTCGACTCCCGCCCGCTGGCCTCCGGCGCGGTCATCGTCCCCGACCTGCGCGCGGTCCTCGCCTGTACGGCGGCGGGGGCGGGGCTCGCCGTCCTGCCCCGCTATCTGTGCGCGACCGCCCTGGAGCGCGGGGAGGTCATGGCGCTGCACCAGCCGCCGGTCCCTCCCCTGCGGACCTACTTCCTGGCCGTGCGCACCGGCACCCTGGCCATGCCGCACATCGCGCGCGCCCATGAGCGGCTCCAGCGAGCGGCCGCCGACTGGAACTGACCTGACGGAGCGGGGTCGGTTGGTGACCTTTCGCGATGTTTCACGTGAAACCAGCGGGGATGTTTCATGCGGAACGAGCCGGGCCACATTTCTCCCATGACCGTCCGACCCGTGGTCAAGCGCACCGCCCGCGCCGTCCTGCTGGACGGAGACGACCTCGTCCTGATCAAGCGCACCAAGCCCGGCGTGGATCCCTACTGGGTGACACCCGGCGGCGGGGTGGAGCCGGAGGACCCGACCGTCGTCCATGCCCTGCACCGCGAGGTGTACGAGGAGCTCGGCGCCAAGATCACCGATGTGGTGCCCTGCTTCGTGGACACGGTGGAGCACATCGGCGACGACGGCGGCGCGACCGGCGTGAAGGTGCAGCACTTCTTCGTCTGCCGCCTGGAGTCCATGGACCCCTCGCTGCGGCACGGCCCCGAGGTGGACGCACCGGCCGGCGAGTACGAGATCGTCCGTGTGCCGTTCACCCGCGTCGGCATCGCCTCCGTGCATCTCGTCCCACTGTCGCTGCGGCACTACCTGGACGGAAACATCGAGGGCGTCCGCGCGATGCACGCCCCCGACCTGGGGTGACGGCCCCCTCTCGGCAGTTTCACGTGAAACGTCGTCCGGCTGGACGGGAGCTGTCCGCGGGACCACGACATGGCCAAAAGCACGTACGTCTGCCGTGAAACAGGTGGACGACACGGCCCGCTGTCGGACAGCCTGACCTGCGTGCCGACTGTTTCCCTCACCTCCGCGCCCATCCGCCGTCTGACGCTTCGCGATCTCACCGCCTGCGCGGACCTGTCCGAGAACCGCGGCTGGCCGCGGGAGGAACACAAGTGGGGTTTCCTCCTCACCGCGGGAAGGGGCTACGGCATCGACGACCCCGAAGGCGGGCTCGTCGGCGCCTGCGTCGTCACCGATTACGGGCCGCGTGAACGCCCCGCTCTGGGTGCCATCGGCATGGTGCTGGTCGCCGAGCGCCATGCCCGCCAGGGCATCGGTCGCCGGATGATGCGGCATGTCATCGAGGAGATGGGCACCACCCCGCTCACTTTGCACGCCACGCCGAACGGCCGGCCGCTCTACGAGGAGCTGGGCTTCAAGGTCACCGGCCGAGCGGAGATGCTGCGCGGACACTTCGTCCCGGACGCCACGGAGACCTTCATGGCCACACGGGCGGCGACGGCCGAGGACCTGCCGGCCATCCTCCGCCTGGACGAGGAGGTGTTCGGCACCGATCGCACCCACATCGTCACCAGGCTGCCCGCCTTCGCCGACCAGTTGCGCGTCGCCGAGAAGGGGGGCCGGATCACCGGCTACGCCGCCGCCTGGCCGAACATGGACACCCATGTGGTCGGCCCGCTGATCGCTCAGGACACCCGGACGGCCGAGGCGCTGATCGCCTCCCTCGCCGCGCACACCGACCGGCCATTGCGCACCGACATCGACGTACGGCACGAGGAGTTGCTGGTCTGGGCGAAGGACCATGGGCTGGCGTCCGTCGCGTTCAACGCCGTCATGACCCATGGGATCACCGAGCTGCCCGGCGACTGGCGCAGGCGGTTCGCCCCGGTGACGGTCGCGGCGGGCTGATCACACACGCGCACCGGCTGCGGGCTGATCGCGCACACAGGCTGCGGGCTGATCGCGCACGCACACAGGCTGTTCGCGCACCGCACGCACACGACGAGGCCGGTCCCCGACGGGGACCGGCCTCGTGCTGTGGGCAGCGTCAGGCAAGCGCCGCGACGGCCGCGGTGGCGAACGCGTGGTCCTGCTCCGGGGCGCCGCCGCCGACACCGATCGCACCGATCAGACGGCCGTCGCGGTGGACGGGCACGCCGCCCGCGATGAACAGCAGCGGCCGGTCGAGCGCGGTGGGCAGGGTGTGGAAGAGCCCGCCGGGCTGCACGGCGTCGACCAGATCCGCGGTCGGGGCGTCGAGCTGGAGGGCCGTGTAGGCCTTGCGGGTGCTGGTCTCCCCGGAGATCAGCACCGCCCGGTCGTCCCGTCGGAAGGCGAGCAGGTGTCCTCCGGCGTCCAGCACGGTGATGCTCACCGTGACTCCGGCGGCCTCGGCGGCCCGGCGGGCGGCGGCGACGAGGATCTCGGCGTCCTGGGTGGTCAGGGGGGCCACGGCGGTGGCGGTGGTGCTCACGGGGGTTCTCCTTGCTGGGGGTTTTTTGGGGGGTGTCGCGTGAAGGGGTCAGTGGTGGACGGGGGCGCGCTGCTCGACGGGCACCGAGCCGGCGACCACGGCGCTGGGGGCGCCGGCGCGGCGCTCCAGAGCGGCCGAGAGCACGGCGAGGAACAGGGCCGCCGCGGCGAGGGCGGCGCCGACCCAGTTGGGGGCGGTGTAACCGAACCCGGCCGAGATCACGATCCCGCCGAGCCAGGCGGACAGGGCGTTGCCCAGGTTGAAGGCGCCGATGTTCACGGCGGAGGCCAGCGTGGGGGCCCCGTGCGCCTGGTCGAGCACGCGCTTCTGCAGCGGGGGGACGGTGGCGAAGCCCAGCGCGCCGATCAGGGCGATCGTGACGGCCGCGAGGATCTTGTTGTGCGCGGTGAGCGTGAAGAGGGCCAGGACGACGGCGAGGGCGCCGAGCGAGATGTACAGCATCGGCATC
>NZ_PQSS01000035.1 GCF_002920535.1 Streptomyces sp. Ru71
CCTCCCGCTGCCGGCTACCGGGTTACCGGGCCGCCGGGCGGACCGCAGGCCGCCAGGCCGCCAGGCCGCCAGGCCACCCGTACCTCACCCAAGGGAGTCCCCGTCGTACCGCCCGGCAGGGTGTCCGTGTCAGCCGTGGTCCGTCGGCGTGGGTTGCCGTGTCGTCGGGGTGCCCCGCACCGGTGTGTCCGCGCGGACCAGGTCGCGTATCGCCGGCACCGCCAGCAGGGCGAGAGCCACCACGACGCTCGCCGCCGCCGAGACCAGGAGCACATGGCCGGCGCCCAGGGCCGAGGCGGCCGGGCCGGCCAGGGCCTGGCCGACGGGCATCATCGCCAAGGAGCCGGCGACGTCGTAGGCGTGGATGCGGTTGAGGACGTCGGCGGGGACCTGGGTCTGCACGCTGGTCGCCCACATCACGCTCCAGAACGACATCGCGGCCCCGGCGACCGCCGCCCCGGCCGCCATGGCGGCCACGCCGAGCCCCGCACCGACGCTCGCCGGGAAGGCCACGAAGCCGAACAGGGCGATCGCCCCGGCGCGCAGCATGCGGCGCGGGCGCAGCCGCAGCGCGAGCAGTCCGCCGACGACCGTGCCGGCGCCGAGGGCGGAGTTGACCAGGCCGTAGGCGCGCGGCCCGTGGTGCTGCACCACCTCGGTGGCGACCAGCGGCACGCTCGGCGCCCATACCGCGATCATGTACAGGCACCAGACGGCGATCACGCCCCACAGCCAGGTGCGGGCCCGGAACTCCCGCCAGCCCTCGACGAGATCGGCCCGGAACGCGCGCGCCCCGCGCCGCGGCGGGCGGTCGTCGTGGGCGAGCGGGGGCAGGCGGATCAGCAGCAGACACAGCGCGCTGACGGCGTAGGTGGCGGCGTGCGCCGCGAACACCCCGCCCGGGGAGGCGAAGCCGACGAGCAGACCGGCGAGCGCGGGGCCGGCGAGCTGCGCGGCGGACTCGGCGATGCGGATGGCGCCGTTGGCGCCCTGGATGTCGGCGGCGAGGCGGGGCACGGTACTGGCCACGCCCGGCTGGAAGACCGCGCCCGCCACACCGTTGGCAAAACCGATCGCGCAGATCTCCCACAGCACCACGTGGTCGGCGAAGAACAGTCCGGCGGCCAGCGCCTGGGTGCCGAGCCGGACGAGGTCGGCGCCGATCATCAGCTTGCGGGTGGAGAAGCGGTCGGCGATCACCCCGCCGAAGACGACGAGCCCGGCGAAGGCGGCCGCGGTCGCCGCCATGGCCAGGCCTACGGCGCCCGCGCCGTAGCCGTGCTGGAGCAGCCCCGCGGCGAGGGCGACCGGCAGCATGGTGTCGCCGAGCCGGGCCACGGCCCGTGCAACGAAGAACAGCGCGAAGTCCCGCGACCACACCGGTGCCGGTGGCACTCCGCTCACCGCTCCGTTCACCGCGCCGCCCACCCCGGGCCCTCCCCTCACCGGCCTCCCCCGGCAGCCGGAGCCCCCCTCCGGCCCCGGCTTCCGTCACCGCGGTCGGATCATGCCATGTGCCACTGACAACGCCGCAGGGATTTTCACCCCGCTCTCACCCCGCGGCCGGGTGTCCCAACTCCGGGTGGGCGTCGAGCAGTCGGGACGGGGCCGCCTGGCGCCAGGAGTCGGCGAGGATGTCGCGCAGCTCCCGCTCGTCCTCCAGCGCGCCGAGCCGGACCCGGATCCAGGCGAACTGCGCCTCGTGGCCGGCGATCCAGAACTTCTCCGGTTCGGCCAGCACGAGTTCGTCGCGCTCCTCCTTGGGGCAGCGCACCGCCATGGAGGTCTCGTCCTCGGGCAGCGTGGCGAACATCTTCCCCGCCACCCGGAACGTGGGCATGCTCCAGGCGATCTTCTCCGTCGTGTCCGGCAGGGACAGGGCGACACGGCGTACGTCTTCGGCATCCGACATGGCAGGCACCGTAGCCGCTGCCACTGACAGTCACCCGTCGACGGCGGCCCCGAGCCGCTTGTAGTACAGGGTCGTCGGCCGGAGCACGCCGTCGGGGCTCAGCGCGTAGTCGGGGATCGTCCCGGCGCGGGTCCAGCCGGCCGAGCGGTACAGGGACTCGGCCGGGCTGCCGGTCTCGGTGTCCAGGTGCAGCAGGGTGATCCCGGACGCGGCGGCCGCCGACTCGGCGGTGTCCAGCAGGGCGCGGCCAAGTCCGCGGCCTCGGGCGCGGCGGTGCACCATCAGCTTGACGATCTCGCCGCGGTGCCGGCTGTTGGGCTTGTCCGGCAGCGCGAGACTCACCGTGCCGGCCGGCCGCCCGTCGTCGTACGCCGCCCACACCAGGAGCCGTCCGGCGGCCACGGCCTCGGCGCGCTCGCGCCACCACCCGGCGGCCCAGGCCGCGTCCAGGGGCGCGAGGAAACCGACCGAGGCGCCCCCGTCCACCGTGTCGACCAGCAGCTCGGCCAGCTCCTCGGCCAGCAGCAGGACTTCGGGCGCGTCGAGGCGCTTCACGGCCGCACCACCGCCAGCAGATAGCGCACGCCGGTGTCGTCCGCGCACCGGAACCGCGTCGGCCCCCACACGCGCATCCGCAGGCAGTCGCCGGCCGCGAGCCGGTGTGTGACGTCCCGCTCGGTCACCTCCAGCGCCCCGTCCAGCACCCAGATGTGCTGTTCCAGGCCGGCGACGGGCGGGCGGTCGTAGGCGATGTCCGCACCGGCGGTGAGCCTGCCCTCGACGAGTTCGCCGCGCAGCCCGGGGTGCGGCGGCGACACCGAGCGCCGCAGGAACCCGGAGTCACGGTCCTCCCACACGGGCTGCTCGGCGGCCCGCAGCAGCGGGGCGGGCTCCGCCTCCACCTCGCTGAGCAGCTGGGACATGGTCCGCCCGTAGACATGGCAGAGCCGGTTCAGCAGCGCGGCGGTGGGGCTGGTCTCGGCGCGCTCGGCACGTGACAGCGTGGAGCGGCTGATCCCGCTGCGCTCGGCCAGCTCGCCCAGCGACCAGCCGTGCTCCGCCCGCAGCGCGGCCAGGCGGGCGCCCAGGCGTATGTCGACCTCTGCGACCTCTTCTCTCATATCCGGGACGCTATCCCGGATATGAGACACCCCTGTTACGGAAGCCTCACGTCCGGGCCGCCGCGCCCAGCGCCTCCAGCACGGGGCGGATCAGCGGATGCTCCTCCGCGCCCCGGCGTACCGCGGCGAAGACGCGGCGGGTCGGCGCGGCGCCGTCCACCGGGCGGACGACGACGCCGGTGAGGTCCATGCCGCGCAGGGCGGAACGCGGCACCAGGGCCACGCCGGCGCCGGCCGCGGCCAGGGCGACGACGGCGCGGAAGTCGTCCGAGGAGTGCTCAAGGCGGGGCTGGAACCCGGCGTGCTCGCAGGCCAGGACGACGACGTCGTGGCAGGGGTTGCCGGGGTAGGGGCCGATCCACGGGTCCTTGGCCAGGTCCGCGAGGGGCACCTCGACGGAGTCGGCCAGCCGGTGGCTGACCGGTACGACCGCGTCGAAGGGCTCCGCGTACAGCGGGACGTGCGTGAGGCGGGGGTCGTCGGCGGGCGGGGCCCCGCGGTACTCGACGGCGACCGCGACGTCGACCTGCCGGTCCAGCACCATCGGCAGGCTGGCGTCGCCCTCGGCGTCCTGCACCCGGATGCGTATGCCGGGGGCGGTGTCGGCGAGCCGGGCCACCGCCGGGGCGACGACCAGGGCGATGCCGGTGGCGAAGGCGGCGACGGTGACCGTGCCGGCCTGGCCGGAGCCGTAGGCGGCGAGCTCGGCCTCGGCCCGCTCCAGCTGGGCGAGGACCGCGTTGGTGTGACTGAGCAGGATCTCACCGGCCGGGGTGAGCCGTACGCCCTTGGCGGAGCGCTCGACCAGGCGGTGGCCGGTCTCCTGCTCCAGGGCGGTGAGCTGCTGGGAGACCGCCGACGGGGTGAGGTACAGCGCGGCGGCAGCCGCCGTCACCGTGCGGTGGTCCGCCACCGCACGGAGGATGTGCAGCCGCCGCGCTTCGATCACGTACCGATTCTCTCAGGTCAGGCGGCCAGCTCCGCCCGCGCGGCGACGAAGGCGTCCACGGCCCGGTCGACGTCCTCGGTGGAGTGCGCGGCGGACAGCTGGACCCGGATGCGGGCCTGGCCCTGCGGGACGACCGGGTAGGAGAAGCCGATCACGTACACGCCGCGCTCCAGCAGCAGCTCCGCCATCCGGCCGGCGACGGCGGCGTCACCGATCATCACGGGGGCGATGGCGTGGTCGCCGGGGAGGATGTCGAAGCCCTCCTCCGTCATCCGGCGGCGGAACAGGGCGGTGTTCTCCGCGAGCCGGACGCGCAGGTCGTCGGCCGACTCCAGCAGGTCCAGGACCTTGAGGGAGGCGGCGGCGATCACCGGGGCGAGCGTGTTGGAGAACAGGTACGGCCGGGAGCGCTGGCGCAGCAGGGCGACGATCTCGGCGCGGGCGGCGACATAGCCGCCGGAGGCGCCGCCGAGCGCCTTGCCGAGGGTGCCGGTGACGATGTCGACGCGGTCCATGACGCCGTGCAGCTCGGGGGTGCCGCGGCCGGAGGGGCCGACGAAGCCGACGGCGTGCGAGTCGTCGACCATGACCATCGCGTCGTAGCGGTCGGCGAGGTCGCAGATCTCCGCGAGGGGGGCCACATAGCCGTCCATGGAGAAGACGCCGTCGGTGACGATGAGGCGGCGGCGCGCGTCGGCCGCCTCCTTCAGCTGCCGCTCCAGGTCCTCCAGGTCGCGGTTGGCGTACCGGAAGCGGCGGGCCTTGGACAGCCGGATGCCGTCGATGATGGAGGCGTGGTTGAGGGCGTCGGAGATGACCGCGTCCTCCTCGCCGAGCAGCGTCTCGAAGACACCGCCGTTGGCGTCGAAGCAGGAGGAGTACAGGATCGTGTCCTCCTGGCCGAGGAAGGCCGACAGCCGGGCCTCCAGCTCCTTGTGCACCTCCTGGGTGCCGCAGATGAAGCGCACGGAGGCCATGCCGTAGCCCCAGCGGTCCAGGGCCGCGTGGGCGGCGGCGACCACCTCGGGGTGGTCGGCGAGGCCGAGGTAGTTGTTGGCGCAGAAGTTGAGGACCTCGCCGGGGCGCCCGCCGGCGGTGACGTTCACCGTCGCGGACTGCGGGGTGCCGATGACGCGCTCGGGCTTGTGCAGACCGGCGGCGCGGATCTCGTCGAGGGTGGCGCGCAGGTCGTCGCGCACGGAGTCGAACATGGCTGAAGCTCCTGAAGTCGTACGGGAGTTACGCGGTCCAGTCGAGGATGACCTTGCCGCCCTTGCCGCTGGCGGCGTCGGCGAACGCCGCCTCGAAGTCGCGGTAGCCGTAGCGGCCGGTGATCACGGGGGCGAGGTCGAGGCCGCCCTCCAGCAGCACCGACATCGCGTACCAGGTCTCGAACATCTCGCGGCCGTAGATGCCCTTGATGGTGATCATGGAGGTGACGATCCGCGCCCAGTCGACCGGGAACTCCTCGGCGGGCAGGCCGAGCATGGCGATCCGGCCGCCGTGCGTCATGTTGGCGATCATGTCGCGCAGCGCCTCGGGCCGGCCGGACATCTCCAGGCCGATGTCGAAGCCCTCGCGCAGCCCCAACTCCCGCTGGCCGTCCGCGATCTGCTCGCGCGCCACGTTCAGGGCGAGGCTCACGCCGATCTTGCGGGCCAGCTCCAGGCGCTCCTCGCTGACGTCGGTGATGACGACGTGGCGGGCGCCGGCGTGCTTGGCCACGGCGGCCGCCATCAGGCCGATCGGGCCGGCGCCGGTGATGAGCACGTCCTCGTTGACGAGCGGGAAGGACAGCGCCGTGTGCACGGCGTTGCCGAACGGGTCGAAGATCGCCGCCACGTCCAGGTCGACGGGCACGCGGTGCACCCACACGTTGGACGCGGGCAGCGCGACGTACTCGGCGAACGCCCCGTCACGGCCGACGCCGAGGCCGACGGTGGCCCGGCACAGATGACGGCGGCCGGCCAGGCAGTTGCGGCACTTGCCGCACACCAGGTGGCCCTCACCGCTGACCCGGTCGCCGACGGCGATGTCGCTGACGTCCCGGCCGGTCTCGACGACCTCGCCGACGAACTCGTGCCCGACCACCAGCGGGGTGCTGATCGCCTGCTGCGCCCACCCGTCCCAGGCCCGGATGTGCAGGTCGGTGCCGCAGATACCGGTGCGCAGCACCTTGATCAGGACGTCACCCGGGCCGATGGCCGGCTCCGGGACGTCCGTGAGCCACAGTCCGGGCTCCGCCTTCTCCTTGACCAGCGCCTTCAACGCTACGGCTCCTGTGGTGCTCGGGCCCGGGCGCGGGCAGGCCGAAGAAGCCCGCGTGCGGGGGAAGGGGTGGAAAATGCGTCGGCAACCGGGAATGCGTCAGCAGTCCGGAATGCATCAGCAATCTGCCGTATAGCGCACTCCGGGGTCCATCGAGCTTTTCTTAAGCGGCGCCACAGCTTTCCTTCACGCCCTCGGTCCAGTCGTCACACCAGCCCGTGCTCCAGCCGGTCCATGAGATCCGCCGCCGCCGACTTGATCGTCTCCAGGCCGGCCCTGCCCCAGGTCCGTGGTGCGTGGTCGGCGACGCACACGGTGCCCAGCACGGTGCCGGTGGAGTCGATGAGCGGGGCACCGAGGTAGGAGCGGATGCCGTACTCGTCGACCACGGGGTTGCCGGCGAAGCGGGGGTAGTCGGCGACGTCCTCCAGGGCCAGCGCGCGGCGACGCACGGCGACGTGCGGGCAGTAGCCGTGGTCGCGGGGCAGGGCCCTGCCGAGAACGGGTCGGGGCGGCTCGCCCGGCACGGTCGGCGGCGGGGGCGGCACGTGCAGCCCGGCGAAGAACTGCCCGTCCGCGCCGAGGAAGGTGACCATCCCGTACGACGCGTCGGTGAGGTCGGCGAGGTGCGCCGCGTAGGAGTCGAGGGCGGGCTCGGGCCGCTCGCCCAGGCCGAGCAGGTGCAGCCGCCGGGCGCGGGCGGGTGCGTCGCGGTCCTCGGGGGTGAGCAGCAGCCGGCCGGCGGAGCTCGGCGGCTCGTACCTCATGGCCGGGCTCCGGGGACGTGGGCGTGGGTCATGCGTCAGCTCCGGGGGCGGTCGAAGGGGCGGGGGGCGGGGCCGGTGTCACGGTCACAGACCCCGCAGGGGCGCGGGCGCGACGGGGGCGTGCGCGATGAGGTGCCGGACCAGGGTGAGCAGGGTCTGCACGCCGGACGCGGAGATCCGGGCGTCGCAGCGCACGACGGGGATGCGCGGGTCCAGGTCGATGGCGGCGCGGACCTCCTCGGGGTCGTAGCGGTGGGCGCCGTCGAACTCGTTGATGGCGACGATGAAGCCCAGACCGCGCTCCTCGAAGAAGTCCACGGCGGCGAAGCACTCCTGCAGCCGCCGGGTGTCGGCGAGGATGACCGCGCCCAGGGCGCCCTCGCACAGCTCGTCCCACATGAACCAGAACCGCTCCTGGCCGGGCGTGCCGAACAGGTACAGCACGTGTTGCGGGTCGAGGGTGATGCGGCCGAAGTCCATGGCGACCGTGGTCTCCATCTTGTTCTCGATGCCCTCCAGGCTGTCGGTGGCCTCGCTGACCGTGGTGAGCAGTTCCTCGGTGCTGAGCGGGGCGATCTCGCTGACGGCGCCCACGAAGGTCGTCTTGCCGACCCCGAAGCCGCCCGCGACGAGGATCTTCAGCGCGGTCGGGAAGGGGTCCTCACCGCCGGGCCGGTACTCGGGATAGCCGCCGTAGCCGGAGCGGTCGCAGGCCGTCTCAGAGCTGTCGTCGTAGTCCATCGAGCACTGCCTCCAGTAGGGCCCGGTCGGTGGGTTGGTGGGAATACGCCGGGGGCTTGGTGGTGAGCGCCCCGGTGTCGACTAGGTCGGACAGCAGCACTTTGGTGACCGCCGCCGGCAGCTTCAGGTGGGCGGCGATCTCGGCCACCGAGACGGGTGCCCGGCACAGGTCCAGGGCCTGTGCGTGCTCGGGGCCGAGATAGCCGAGGGGGGTCGCCCCGGTGGCCATCACCTGTGACATCAGGTCGAGTGCGACGCTGGGCCGGGTGCGTCCGTTGCTCACCTGGAAGGGGCGCACGAGCCGGCCTGCCGCGTCGTCGAGCCAGGGGCCGTCCCCGGCCGCCGCCACGCTCAAGGCCGCATCACCGGGGGTTCTGCGGACTGCTGGCGGGGCGCGGTCACCAGATAGGGGCGGACGCTCTTGACCAGCATGGCCATCTCGTAGCCGAGCACGGCGGCGTCCGCGTCGCGGCCGGCGAGCACGGCGAGACAGGTGCCGGAGCCGGCGGTGGTGACGAACAGCAGCGTCGCGTCGAGTTCGACGACGACCTGCCGGACGTCGCCGCCGTCGCCGAAGCGGACGCCGGCGCTGCGGCCGAGGGAGTACAGGCCGGAGGCCAGGGCGGCCATGTGGTCGGCGCTGTCCACGTCGAGTCCGTGCACGGACTTCACCAGGCCGTCGCAGGACAGCAGGACGGCGCTGTGGGTGTGGGGCACGCGCTGGACGAGGCCGCTCAACAGCCAGTCGAGGTCGGTTGCCTGGCCGGTCGGCGCATCGCTCGCCATGGTGGATCGACTCCTTGGGGTACGGGGGTGGGCGGGAGCGGTGGGGGTGGTCATCCGGCCGGTGCGCTCCCGTCGTGCCGGGTGGTGAGGTGCCGCGACCCGTCCGGGGGTGACAGGTGCAGGGCGCCCGTCCCGGTGACCGGCTCCGGCCGGGGACCGGCCGCCGGGTCGAGACCGGGGCGGGCCGGGTGGAGACCGGCCGGCGGGTCGAAGCCGGGGTCGGCCGGGGTGTCGTGGCTCTGCTGGGCCTCGGCGAGGCCGATGCCGCGCTGGAAGGCGGCCATCAGTCCCGGGTCGGGTCCGGCGGCGTCGTCCTCGGGGCGGGGCAGGGGGCCGCCCCGCAGCTGCGGGACGATGTGCTCCTGGGCGCGGCGCCGGGGCAGTTGGGGCTTGCCCATGGTGCCGCGGACGGCTCCGGTGCGCGGGACGGGCGGGGTGCCCGCGATGTCCTCGACGGCGGCCCGGTCCTCGGCACGGATGCCGGGGACGGCGGCGGCCGGGGTCGGCCGCTCCTCGCGGCGCCCGCGCACGGGCAGCGGCGGAACGCTCCCGTCGCGGTCGGACGCGCCGGCGCCGGGAGGGACCTCTCGGCCGGGTGTGCCGCCGCCGTCCGGGACAGCGGCGTGCGGCGCGGCCCCCGTCGCGGGCCGGGGCTCCCGCGCCGGTACGGCGTGCAGGTGGGCGCCGGTGCCGTACGACTGCTGCGGGGGGACGGCGGCGCGGGCGCCGGTGTCGTACAGCTCCTGCGGCGGCACTGCGGGCCGGGCGCCGGTGTCGTACGGCTCCTGCGGCGGGACGACGTGCCGTGCGCCGGTGCCGGAGTCGTGCCGGGCGGCCGCGCCGGGCGGGACGGCGTCGAAGCCGGTGCCGAGCACGGCCTGCGGGACGACGAGGACGGCCTGGACGCCGCCGTAGATGTTGGTCTGCAGCCGCACCCGGATGCCGTGTCTGCGGGCCAGCTGGGAGACGACGTAGAGCCCGATGCGGCCGTCGGCGAGCAGCCGGGCGACGTTGACCTGGTCGGGGTCGGCGAGCAGTTGGTTCATCCGGTCCTGCTCCTCGACGGGCATGCCGAGGCCGCGGTCCTCGACCTCGACGGCGAGGCCGGAGGTGACGAGGTTGGCGCGCAGCAGCACCTGGGTGTGTGGGGCGGAGAACACCGTGGCGTTCTCGGCGAGTTCGGCGAGCAGGTGGATGACGTCGGCGACGGCGTGCCCGCGCACGGTGCCCTCGATCGGCGGGACCAGTTTGACCCGGGAGTACTGCTCGACCTCGGCGATGGCCGAGCGCAGCACCTCGGTCATGGAGACGGGGTGGCTCCACTGCCGGCGGGAGACGGCGCCGCCGAGCACGGCGAGGTTCTCGGCGTGGCGGCGGACCCGGGTGGCGAGATGGTCGACGTGGAAGAGGCTCTTGAGCAGGTCCGGGTCCTCGATCTCGTTCTCCAGCTCGTCGAGGATGGAGATCTCCCGGTGCACCAGGGACTGCAGCCGCCGGGCGAGGTTCTCGAAGACCTCCAGTTTCTGCTCGCTGCCGGTCTGGCTGGACAGCTGCGCGGCCTGCACGACGGCGGCCACGGCGGCGTCGTGGGCGCGGGCCAGGTCGGCGGCGAGCAGTTCGAGGTCGTCGGCGTCGGCGGCGGGGGCGGGGCGCGGGGCGCGGGCGGGCGGGGCCTCGCCGCGGCGCAGTGCCTCGACCAGGGCCCGCAGGTCGGCCTCGCCACGCGCGGTGCCGCGGCGCAGCGCGGCGACCCGGTCGCCGACGGCCCGTGCGGTGCGGTCGGCCGCCACGGCGGCGATGACGATGCCGGCGAGGGCGACCGCGGCCGCGCCGGCCAGGACGGCCCACTGGGCGGGGCCGGGCCGCTGGCCCGAGGTGCGGACGGTGAACAGCACGGCCGCGCAGGCGCTCAGGGCGACGGCGGTCGGCGGCAGGACGGCGAGGCGCAGCAGCTGGGGTCGTATGTGGGCCTCGGGGAGGGAGGGTTGGGTGCGGACTGCCGGCCGCCCGTGCCGCCCGCCGCCCTCACGGCGGTCTGCGCGTGCGGCCGGTGCGCGGAGGTGAGACATCGGTGTCCTCGTACTGGGGTCCTGGTCCGTCGGGCCCGTGTCGCCCGACGGACACTCACAGTAGTCGGCACCGCATCATGTGCGGTGGGCAGTTGACAAAGTCCCACGCACAGCGTCCCGCTCTGGTATGACGCCTCGTACTACAGACCGATAAGCCCGCCGCGCAGACTGATCGAGAGCATCAACTTTCGACCAGAGCTGGTCAGTTGTGGTCGCGACGAAAGACGGAGGACCGGGCGGCGCTCCCACCGCCCGGCCCCTCTTCCCTTTCGAACGGCGACCCGTCGAGACCGCTTCGGATCCCTCCGCGCACCGCAGATCATTCCCCCGAACATCACTCAAAGTGACGACCGAGGGCCCTTCCCCGTAGTGAGCACGGTGTGGACCAGCCGGGCGCCGGCGCGTGCCGTGCGGTCGTCCGCGTCGAGTCCCGGGTTCAGCTCGGCGACGTCGCACAGCGCCGGCTTGCCGCTGGCGGCGACGCGGGGGCAGACCCGCTCCACGACGTCCATGCCGACTCCGTGGGCGGCCGGCACGGTGTCCGGCGCGGTGGCGGGCGAAACGTCTGGGATACCGGACACGGGTTCCGCCGAGACCATCGCGGCAAGGCACTGACATGGGAGTTCATGGAGTCATGAACGTGGAAGTGAATGTCGGCCCCCTCTCCCCCGAAGACGTCGTCGCGGTCGCCCGCCACGACGCGACCGTCCTGCTCGCCCCCGACGCGCTCAAGGAGATCGCGCGCAGCCGTGAGGTCATCGAGGGCCTCGCGGACGACGTGGTCCCCCACTACGGCGTCTCCACCGGGTTCGGGGCCCTGGCCACCCGGCACATCCCGACCGCGCTGCGCGCCCAGCTCCAGCGCAGCCTGGTCCGCTCGCACGCGGCGGGCTCCGGGCCCGAGGTCGAGCGCGAGGTCGTCCGCGCGCTGATGCTGCTGCGTCTGTCGACGCTGGCGACCGGCCGCACCGGAGTGCGGGTCGAGGTGGCCGAGACCTACGCGGCACTGCTGAACGCCGGGATCACGCCGGTGGTGCACGAGTACGGCTCGCTCGGCTGCTCCGGCGACCTCGCGCCGCTCGCGCACTGCGCGCTCGCCGTGATGGGTGAGGGCCGGGTGCGCGACGCGCGGGGCGAACTGCGGGAGACCGCCGACGCGCTCGCCGAGGCCGGGATCAGCCCGGTGGTGCTCAGCGAGAAGGAGGGCCTCGCCCTTATCAACGGCACCGACGGCATGCTCGGCATGCTCGTACTGGCCTGCCACGACCTGCGGGGCCTGGTGCGGGTCGCCGACATCACGGCCGCGATGAGCGTCGAGGGCCAGCTCGGTACGGACGCGGTGTTCGCCGCCGACCTCCAGGCGCTGCGACCGCACCCGGGGCAGGCCGACAGCGCCGCCAACCTGCGGGCGCTGCTCGCCGGTTCGGGCATCGTGGCCAGCCACCGGGGCCCGGAGTGCACCCGGGTGCAGGACGCCTACTCGCTGCGCTGCTCGCCCCAGGTGCACGGCACCGTGCGGGACACCCTCGCGCACGCCGAGCTCGTCGCCTCCCGTGAGCTCGCCAGCGCGGTCGACAACCCCGTCGTCACGCTCGACGGGCGTGTGGAGTCCAACGGCAACTTCCACGGGGCGCCGGTCGCCGCCGTGCTCGACTTCCTGGCCATCTCGGTGGCGGACCTCGCGTCGATCTCCGAGCGGCGCACGGACCGGTTCCTGGACGTGGCCCGCAACCACGGGCTGAACGCGTTCCTCGCCGACGACCCCGGTGTCGACTCCGGGCACATGATCGCCCAGTACACGCAGGCCGCGATCGTCTCGGAGCTGAAGCGGCTCGCCGCGCCGGCCTCGGTCGACTCGATCCCCTCCAGCGCCATGCAGGAGGACCACGTCTCGATGGGCTGGTCGGCCGCCCGCAAGCTGCGCCGCGCGGTGGACGGCCTCACCCGGGTCCTCGCGGTCGAGCTGTACACGGCCGCCCGCGCCCTGGACCTGCGTGCCCCGCTCGACCCCGCGCCCGGCACCGCCGCGGTGCGCGACGGTCTGCGCGAGCTCGTGGCCGGCCCCGGCCCCGACCGCTGGCTGGCGCCCGAGATCGAGGCCACCGTCGGCTACGTGGCGTCCGGCACCGCCGTGTCCCGGGCACAGGCCGCGGTGGGCACTCTGGCCTGACCCGCGCGGGGTCACCGCCCCCGGCCCCGGCCCACCGTCCTGGTGGGCCGGGGCCGCGCGCGTTCAGCCGGCCGGGCGCCGGGCTGTGATCAGGTAGTAGTCGAGCAGGCCGTCTCGGTAGGCGCCGAGGAAGTTGCGCGGCCAGGTCACGGGCAGTTCGACATGGGCGAGGAAGTGGTCGTAGCCGGGCCAGACGTGCTCGCCGATCGACTCGGCGCGGACATCGGTGAGGCCCGCGCCGCGCAGGGCGTCCAGGAGCGCGGGCAGCGGGTGCGGCCGGTCCAGGCCGGTCGCGAAACTGTCCAGGCGCTCGGCCAGTGCCGTGACCTTGGCGCCGGTGTCGTCGGGGAGGAAGAAGCTGGTGACGGCCAGCCGCCCGCCCGGCCCGAGCACGCGCGCGGACTCCCGGGCGAACGCGGTCAGATCAAGGAAGTGCTGGGCGGCCTCGACCGAGTACAGGCGGTCGAACTCACCGCCGGCGAACGGCATCCGCTCGGCCGCGCCGCGCACGAACCGCAGCCGCTCCGGCTCCCGCGCGAGCAGGTCCGCGTGCACCTCGCGGGCGCGCTCCAGCTGGTCAGGGTGGACGTCCACGCCGGTCACCGCGGCGAAGGAGAACTCGGCGAGGGCCAGCGCCGCACCGAGCCCGATCCCGCAGCCGACCTCGACCGCGCGAGCGCGCTCCGCCCCGGGCCCGAGCGCCCGCAGCACGCGCCGGTACAGATTGCGCTCGCTGCGGATCCGGTCCTCGGTGGTCGGGGCGCGGTCCAGCGAAATGCCCTGCCAGTCCCCGAAGTTGATGAAACCACCCGCGAACGCGGGCACGGAGCTCAGGTCCACGGGGCCGTAGATGCTCCGCACCTGCGGTGCGATCTCCTCGCCGGCTGTTCCCGTCTCGTGGTCGGCCATGCACGCATGGTAGCGACGGCGCGGAGGGCCCCGGCGGCCCGACGCCGGGCGCCGGGCTCTCCAGGTAGCGGAGCAGCACGCTCAGCTCGCTCCATGGCAGCCATCAAGCCGCAGGTCACAGCCTTGGCACCACGGCCGGTGCGGGCATGTGGTCTCGTATCCAAGACATGGCGGAGCGGCGCCGTCCGGACGGCTCGGGCGGACGTACGCTCGCGCCATGTCCGTCGTACCAGCCGCCGCACAGGTTCTCGCCATCCTCCGCTATCTCGCCGGGCAGGCCGGTCCGGTGCCCGCCGCGGCGATCAGCCGGGACGTCGGGGTGCCGCGGTCGACCACGTACCACCTGCTCGACACGCTGGCCCGCGAGGGGTTCGTCGTGCATCTGCCGGAGGAGCGGCGCTACGGGCTCGGGGTCAGCGCCTTCGAACTGGGCTCCGGGTACAGCCGCCAGGCGCCGTTCGAGCGTCTGGCGAGGGTGCCGCTCGCCCGGCTCGTGGACCGCACCGGCCACAACGCGCATCTGGCGGTGCTGCACGGCCGTGAGGTGATCTATGTGATCGAGGAGCGTGCTCCCGGCCGTCCGCCGCTGGTCACCGAGGTCGGGGTACGGCTGCCCGCCCACCTCACGGCCAGCGGCCGCGCCGTACTGGCCCGGCTGCCGCAGGCCCAGGTCCGCGCCCTGTTCCCGGACCCCTCGACGTTCGTGCGCCGCAACGACCTCGGACCGACCTCGCTGTCGGCGCTGCGCCACCTGCTGACGGAGGTGCGCCGGCGCGGCTACGCCACCGAGGAGGACGAGATCACCACCGGCTTCTCCTCCGTGGCCGCCGCCGTCCTGGACCACAGCGCCCACCCGATCGCCGGGGTGGCGGTCACGTTCCCCGGCGGGGAGGTCGACGAGGCACAGCGGCAGCGGATCGCGGACGAGGTGGGCCGGGTCGCCCGCGAACTGACCCGCCGGGTGGGCGGGGTGACCGAGTGAGGGGGCACCAGCCGGGCCCGCGGTGCGCTACAGGACGAAACCGTGCGGGAAGGGGTCGTCGGGGTCGAGCAGGTAGTTCGCGGTGCCGGTGATCCAGGCCCGGCCGGTGAACTCGGGGACGACCGCGGGCCTGCCGCCGACCTCGGCCGTGCCGACCAGCCGCCCGGTGAACCGGGTGCCGATGAACGACTCGTTGACGAACTCGGTGTGCAGCGGCAGCTCGCCGCGCGCGTGCAGCTGCGCCATCCGCGCGGACGTTCCCGTACCGCACGGGGAGCGGTCGAACCAGCCCGGATGGATGGCCATGGCGTTGCGGGAGTGCCGGGCGGTGGAGTCCGGGGCCAGGAACTGCACATGCTTGCAACCGGAGATGAGCGGGTCGGCCGGGTGCACCGGCCGCCTCTGTTCGTTCACCGCCCGCATGACGGCGAGTCCGGCGGCCAGGATCTCGTCCTTGTGCGCCCGGTCGAACGGCAGGCCGAGCCGGACGAGTTCGACGACGGCGTAGAAGTTGCCGCCGTACGCCATGTCGTAGCGGATGTCGCCGAGGCCGGGCACCTTCACCGTCGCGTCCAGTTCGAGCGCGAAGGCGTCCACGTTGCGCAGGGTGACGCTGTGCGCCCTGCCGTCGCGGACCTCCACGCGTGCTTCGACCAGTCCGGCGGGCGTGTCGAGCCGTACGACCGTCTCCGGCTCGGTGACCGTGACCATCCCGGTCTCCACCAGGACGGTGGCCACCCCGATCGTGCCGTGCCCGCACATCGGCAGGAAGCCGCTGACCTCGATGTAGAGCACGCCCCAGTCGGCGTCGGGCCGGGTCGGTGGCTGCAGGACGGCTCCGCTCATCGCGGAGTGGCCGCGCGGCTCGTCGACGAGGAAGCGGCGCAGCTCGTCCAGGTGCCGCATGGCGTGGCGCCGGCGTTCGGCCATGGTGTCACCCGGGACGGCGGGCACACCGCCGGTGACCACGCGGGTGGGCATGCCCTCCGTGTGCGAGTCGACGGCGCTGATCGTGCGGACCGAGCGCATCAGCCGGCCCGCCCGGTCAGCGAGGCGATCGCGCGGGCCATGTCGGCCTCGACCTGCTCGCGCAGACGCGGCACGAGCGGGCCGCGCGGCGGGCGGCAGGGGCCGCCGTACCGGCCGACCTGCTCCATGCCGAGCTTGATCGCCTGGACGAACTCGGTGCGCGAGTCCCAGCGGAAGGCCGCGGCCAGGGGCTCGTACAGCGCCCGGGCCTCTTCGAGCTTGCCGGCGAGGGCCAGGTCGTACAGGCGGGCCGACTCCGCGGGGAAGACGTTGGGGAAGCCGGCGAACCAGCCGGTCGCGCCCATCAGGAGGCTCTCCAGCGCCACGTCGTCGGCGCCGCTGATCACGTCGAGGCCCGGGGCCCGCTCCCTGATCTCCAGCACCCGGCGGACGTCTCCGGAGAACTCCTTGACCGCCACGACATTGTCGATCCGGGCGATCTCGGCGAGGAGGTCCGGGGTCAGGTCGACCTTGGTGTCGATGGGGTTGTTGTAGACCATCACCGGCAGGCCGACGGACGCCACGGCCTCGAAGTGCGCCAGGATCTCACCGCGGTTGGCGCGGTACATGGTCGGCGGCAGGCACAGCACGCCGTCGGCGCCGTCCTCGGCCGCCAGCTCGGCCCAGTGCCGGGCCTGGTGAGAGCCGACTCCGTGCACGCCGACGACCACGACACCGCGGTCGCCGACGGCCTCGACGGCGGTCCGGGCCACCCTGCGGCGCTCGTCGTCGGTCAGGGACGAGTACTCACCCAGCGAGCCGTTGGGTCCGACGCCGTGACATCCGCTGTCGACCAGCCAACGGCAGTGCTCGGCGTACCGGTCGTAGTCCACACCCAGACCGGCCGGGGCGGACGCGCTCTCGTAGTACGGCAGGGCGGTGGCGACGACCAGGCCACCGAGGGAGGGTTCCTGCTTCCGGGGATCGCTCATGGGAGGTACTCCGATTTCAGGGGTGGGTGTCCGGTGGGGAGGGCGGAGGTGCGGACGGGGGGCGTTCGGCGGCGGGCGCCGGGGTGGCTGGGTCTGCGGTGGCCGGCTCGGGAGCGGCAGGCCCGCAAGCCGCAGGCTCGGGAGCTCCGGGCTCGGGGTCCGCCGGCTCCGCAGCGGCGGCGAGTTCGGCGAGGCGGATGGGGTGGGCGATCGGGCGGTGGTGGGGTGTTGGAGCCGGTAGGTCCGGCAACTCCCGCTGCGCGACCCGTCCCGTGAGCAGCTCGGCGACCGTGGGGCCGCAGACGCGGGCCTGGCAGGGGCCGAGGCCGGCCCGGGTCTCCAGCTTGGTCACCCGGGGACCGGCGCTCGCCTCACTGCCCGCCGCCCGGCACAGGGAGGCGTAGTCCGCTTCCTCGCAGCGGCAGATGACGGTGTCGGGACGCAGCCACCCCCGCCACGCCGCGCCGACGGGATGGGCTCGGGCCAGCCGGTCGGCGAAGGCGCGGCCCTGGTCGCGGCTGCGCCGCAGCGGGCGCAGCACGGGCGCGGCCGGGTCGCCGCCGGCGGCCAGCCATCCGGCGAGCGCCCCCTGAGACCGTGCGGCCGGTGCGCCGGCGACACCGGTGATCTCACCGGCCGCGTACACCCCCGGAACGCTGGTGCGCTGGTCGTCGTCGACGGCCACGAACTCACCGCCCGCCCCGCCGCGCAGCGCGCACCCGGCCGCCAGGGGCAGTTCGAGCTGCGGGCTGAACCCATGAGTGACGCACACCGCGTCGACCGGGACCGTGTGCTCGCTGCCCGGCACCACCGACCAGTCGGCGCGCAGCCGCGCGGTCACCACCTCCTCGACCCGGCCGTCGCCGCGCGCCTCGACGACCGTGCGGCCGACGCGGTAGGGCACCCGGTGGCGGGCCAGCAGGGCGGCGTAGCGGGCGAGTTCGGCGGCCTTGCCGGCCTGCGCCGCGAGCTGCCACGGCCGGCGGCCCCAGCCCCGGACCAGGGTGGTCGCCGTACCCGCCTCCAGCACCGCCAGGACCCGAGAGCCGGCCTCCAGCAGCGAGGCGGCGACCGGGAGCAGGAACGGCCCCGAGCCGGCGACGACCACCCGGTCGCCGACCACGACCCGCTCGCCCTTGGCGAGTGCCTGCGCCGCCCCGGCGGTGAAGACACCCGGCAACTCCCAGCCGGGGAACGGCAGAACGCGGTCGTGGGCTCCCACGGCGAGCACCAGCGCGTCCGGTTGGAGCACCACTCGGCGCCTGCCACCCCCGTCGGCCGGACCGCGCAGGGCGTGGACGCGGGGGACGGCGGGCCGGTCCGGATCCGGGCGCTCCAGCGCCCACACCGAGGTCTCCGGCCACCAGGCGCACCGGGGGTGGCCGAGCACCCGGCGGCGGCGCCGGTCGAAGGCGTGCCAGCCGTGCTGGAGCCGTTCGGGCCGGGTGGCGCGGTAGGCGTCCGGCAGCATCCGGTGATACTGGCCGCCGGGCTGGTCGGCCGCGTCGACGAGGGTCACCCGGGCGCCGGCGCCGAGCGCCGCCTCCGCCGCCGCGAGGCCCGCCGGTCCGGCGCCGATCACCACGACGTGCCGCCGCGTCACAGCTCCTCCCCCGTCGGTGCATCGGCTCCATCGTCACGCCGGCCGGGGCCGGCGTCCGGTGGCACCGGTGCGGCGACCGGCTCCCGGGTCTGCGTGGTCACCACATCCCCCTCGCGGGCCCGGCGGCGGCAGGCGCGGACATCGCGCTCCGAGCCGACGGTCACCAGGCAGTCGAAGCAGACCCCGATGCCGCAGAACACCCCGCGGGGCGCTCCGGAGCGCTGCCGGCGCCAGGCCAGGCGGTCGGCGGCGAGCAGCACCCCCGCGATGGACTGGCCCTCGATGCCCTCGACGGGCTCGCCGTCGACGGTGATCCGCAGCGGCCGCTCGCGCCGCCCGACGGCGTCGGACTCGGCGCGGACGCGTCGGGGGCTCATGCCGTCTCCTCACGTTCCATGCGGGTTCCGCCGCCCAGGACGGCCGGCCGGTCCACCCGGAAAGGGGCAGTGTCGATCTCCGTCGGCTGCCCGAGCATCAGCCGGCGCAGCAGCCGTGCGCTGCCCACCGACAGACCGATCCCGGCGCCCTCGTGCCCGCCGACGTGCCAGAGCCCGCTCAGCCGGGGGTCGGCGCCGATGACCGGCAGATGGTCGGGGACGTACGGGCGGAATCCGCCGTAGGCCCGCATGACCGCGATCCCGGCCAGCGCGGGGAACAGCCGCAGCGCCTTGGCGGCCATGACGGACAGGACGGCGGGGCGCAGCCGGTCGTCGAATCCGACGCGTCGGCGCGAGGAGCCGATGAGCACGCTGCCGCCCCGGGTGGACTCCACCACGGCCGAGGTCCGCAGCTCCCCGGCGCTGCTGCCGACCGCTCCCGCGTAGTCGGCGTCGTAGACCTTGTGGAAGACCATGGGCGGCTGCGGAGTGGTCACCAGCACCTCGCCGCGCCGGGGCCGGACGTCCACGGGTGCGCCGAGACGGGCGGCCAGCTCGCCGGACCAGGGGCCCGCGGCGTTGACGAACCCGTCGGCCTCCAGCAGCCCGGCCGAGGTGCGCACCCCGGTGATCCGTCCGCCTCGGGTGACCGCTCCGAGCACCTCGCAGCCGGTGCGCAGGGTGGCGCCCGCGGCGAGGGCTTCGGTGAGCAGGGCGGCCGCCGCGGCGGCGGGCTGCACCTGGGCGTCCTGCGGGTAGTGGACGGCGGCCGTGTGCTCGCGGGTGACGTACGGCTCCGCCGCGGCGAGGGCGTCGGCGTCCAGGTCCTCGGTGCGCACCCCGGCCGTGGCCTGACCGGCGGCGAAGCGGGTCAGTTCGCGGGCGCCGGCGTCGGTGGTCGCCACGACGATGCCGCCCTTGGGCTCCCATTCCACCGCCCGCGCGGCATGCTCGGAGCGCTCGGCGACCTCCGCGAGCACCTGCGGCCACAGCCGCCGGGACAGCAGGGCGAGTTCCAGCTCCGGCCCCGGGCCCTTGTCGGAGACGAGGACGTTGCCCTCGCCGTGCGCCGTGGTGGCCGACGCGGCCGCGCCGCGCTCGACGACGGTGACCTCGAACCCGGCCAGAGCCAGCTCACGGGCACAGGCACAGCCGACGATGCCGGCGCCGAGCACCGCCACGCGCGTTCCGTACACCGCACCCTCCTCGTTCGATAAACCGAACGATGAGGAACGTAGGGCGGCGCGACGACCGCGTCAAGGGGCACGACGACAGCACGCGCCTCGAAGAGGCCAGGAGGACGTCAGGAAGAAGAAGGATGACTCTCCGCGCCTCCACCGGACAGATGCAGCCTCTGCCGCGCCCCGTACTGCAGCAGCAGAACCGAGCGCACGTCGCCGTCGAGAGCCGTGTAGCCGTGCGGCCGTGACGCGTCGAAGCAGACGTAGTCCCCCGGCCCCAGTTCCACCTCGTGGCCCTCCACCCGCACGCCGAGTCGGCCGGTCTGCACGACGGTGTGCTCCCTACCCACGTGACCGTCGGACTCCTGGCTGCGTCCGGCCCGGAACCGCTGGTCGAAGACCTCGACGACGGCCTCACCGGACTCGATGCGCTGCAGCCGGCGCAGGTCGACGCCCGCGCCGCTGAGCACCTCGGTGTCCGCGGCGCGCACCACGGTCAGCTCGCCGGCCGGACGGGCGTCGAACAGATCGGAGATCGGCAGCTCCAGCACCCGGGACAGGCTGAACACCGTCTCGATGGTGGGGTTGCCGGTCCCCGACTCCAGTTCCGACAGCGTCGCCTTGCCGATCCTCGATCGCCGTGACACCTCCGACAGGGACAGCCCCCGCTCGGCCCGGGCCCGTTTCAGGTTGGCGGCCAGCATCGCCCGGACCGACCCCTCGAAGACGCTCACGCCGCGTTGTCCTTCACTTTCCTTCGTTCGGTAAACCGTACGGCCGCACACCGGCGCGCGTCCAGGGTCAGTCGTCCCCGACCAGATCCAGCCCCCGGGCCGTCCGCAGCCCCACCTCCGGGGCCGGCCAGCTGCGGGTGAGCCGCTGGGACACGCCGCGCCACCAGGGACGGGTGGGCAGTTCGCCGTCCGGTTCGAACGGCGCTCCCGGCACCGGGACCGCGACGGACTGCCCGACCGCCTCCCCGGCCGCCAGCGTCCACTCGCCCGGCTCGGCCCACGGGTGCGGGGCGAGGTTGAAGGTGCCCCAGTGGATCGGCAGCAGCACCCCGTGCGGGGTGCCGCCCTGCAGGTCGAGGTGGGCGCGCACGCCCTCCTCGGGAGTCATGTGGATGTCCGGCCAGAACTCGCTGTACGCCCCGATCTGGATCATCGTCGCGTCGAACGGCCCGTGATCGGCGCCGATCTCCCGGAAGCCGTCGAAGTAGCCGGTGTCGCCGCTGTGGTAGATCCGGTGCCGCTCACCGGCGACGACCCAGGACGCCCACAGCGTGTGCTGGGTGTTGCGCAGGCCGCGGCCGCAGAAGTGGCGGGCCGGGGTGGCGGTGAGGGTGAGGTTGCCGCCCACCTTGGTGTCCTCGTGCCAGTCCAGCTCGCGCAGCCGGCTCTCCGCGACGCCCCAGCGCTCCAGATGCGCGCCGACGCCGAGCGGCACCGCGAACAGGGTGTCCGTGCCGGCCAGCGCCTTGATCGTGGGCATGTCGAGGTGGTCGTAGTGGTCGTGGGAGATGACGACGACGTCGACCGGACCGAGGGCGGCGAGCGGCAGCGGCGCCGGGTGCAGCCGCTTGGGGCCGGCGAACGGGAACGGCGAGCAGCGCTCGCCCCAGACCGGGTCGAACAGCACCCGCTGTCCGTCGATCTCGGCGAGCACGCTGGAGTGGCCCATCCAGGTCAGCCGCAGCCCCGAGGCCGGCGGCCGGGCGAGGTCGGCGAGCGTGGTGGCGTGCACGGGGACCGTGCCCGTCGGGGAGCGCCGGGGCCGGGCCTCCTTGTCGAAGTAGACCTTGGCGAAGTCGGTCGCGGAGCCGGCGGGGCGGGTGCGGGCCGGGCCGCCGGGGTTCACGAACACCCCGTCCTCGAAGTGGGGCGAGCGGCGGATGCGCGCCATGCGCTCACCTGCGGGGTCGGCGCCGAAGGCCGCGGGCCGCAGCGCGCGGAGCCCGGAGCTCATGGGACGGGAGCCGGTCACGGCACCTCCAGGAAGAGTCGGGGCGTTCCATTATGGTCCGCTGCCGTCGGCACCGGCGCGGGGACGGGGCGTGTGCACCGCTCGTCCACTCTGGCCGGGCCGGTGCGCGGCGCGCGGCCTGTGTTTTCCGCCCACCGGCCAGGGGCACGCGCAAGAGGGAGGACCCAGGAAAGGACCGCCATGAGTGCCGGAGAGAAGGCCAAGGCCAGGGCCGAGCAGGTGGTCGGGAAAGCCGTGCGGAAGGTGGCCCACGCGGTCGGCGACAGGACGACCGAGGCGAAGGGCGCCGCGCTGGAGGCGCGCGGCAAGGCGCGCAGCGCCAAGGAGAAGGCGAAGGGCGCCTTCGGACACTGACCATCACCGGGAGACGGACGAGGCGCGGCAGCGCGCCGGAGGCCGTCGGGTAACGGAGAACCGGGCTGCCGCGCTGCAAGAGGTGAGGTGTGCCGTCACACTGGGCCGTCACCCTGAGCCGTCACGCTGAGCCGCCCCATGGCCGGCGAGGCCATTTTTCACAATCATTACGTTTGTCGCTCTATAAAGTCCCCGTAAACCCCTGTGGTTGGGGCAGGACAGCGCAGTACGGTTCCGGCGCTCGGCAGTAGGAGATCCAGTGCGGCCGTAGGGGCGGCCGCCACTTACGCCGAAGAAGCCGGAGTCGGTCCATGCATGTGTATTCCGCACGGCGCAGATCGCGCCGCGGGGCGGACAGCGGCGGCAGAGCGGCACTCGCCGCCGTCGCCGCCGCGCTCCTGATAGCGGGGACGGGATCCGTCGTCGCGTACGGGGCGAGCGACACGGACGGCAGCCACCATGACGTGGCGGGCGAGGAGTCCCACGAACTGATGGAGTCCCTGGACTCGTTCAACGAGCCGAGGCTCTCCCCCAGCGGACAGATCGCGCCGGGCGCGTACGCCGGCGCCTGGGCACACATCAGGAACATGCCGGTCAGGACCGGCAATTGGAGCGAGGTCACCACTTCCCCGTACGACGAGGACGCGCCGCACTACCGGGACCGTTCCGCCTCCAACTCCGGCGGAGGCGCGGGGCACTCGGCGGGCCGTATCGCCGCACTGGCCACCGATCCGACGCACCAGGGCGTGGTGTACGCGGGCGCCGCCGGCGGTGGCGTGTTCCGCTCCGCCGACGACGGCCGGACCTGGACGCCGATCGCCGACCGGCTGCCCGCCCTGTCCGTCGGCGCCCTCGCGGTCGCGCCCGACGGCTCGCTGTGGCTGGCCACCGGCGAGGCGACCACCGCCTCCGACAACTATCTCGGCAGCGGCGTCTACCGCCTCGCCGACCCGGTCACCGGCAGCTTCGCGGAGAGCGACAAGGTGGGCGGTACGGAGCTGGATTCGGCCTCCATCCACACCGTCACCTTCGACAAGGCCGCCGGCTACGTCTTCGCGGCGTCCTCGCACGGCGTCTTCCGGCGTCCGCTGGCGGCGGGGCAGTCCACCGCCTGGACCAAGGTCCTGGCCCCCTGCGCGGGCGTCGGCATCGGCGGCGTGGCCTGCGGAGTGGACGGCCACTACGCGGACATCGCCAACGACATCGCCGTACAGCCCGGCAGCGACGGCAGGAAGCTGCTGGCCAACGTGGCCTGGCGCGGCGGCGCCGCGTACAACGGCTTCTACTACTCCGACGACGCCGGCACCACCTGGAAGAGGGCCAACCCGACCGGTGCGATCAACCCCGCCGAGATCGGCAACGCCGCCTTCGCCTACGCGGCCGACGGCAGCAGGCTGTACGTCTCGATGGAGTCCCCGAAGCTGCTGAACAAGTCCTCGGGCTCCGGCGTCTATTCGGTCCTCGCCGGCGTGTACGTGAGCCCGAGCGGCAACGCGAGCGGCTCGTTCCAGCAGATCGCGAACTCCTCGTCGCTGTCGACGAGCGGCTCCGCGATGAAGGTCAACGAGATCGGCGCCGGCTACCAGCCCGGCTCCCAGTCCTGGTACGACCAGGTGATCGCGGTCGACCCGAGCGACCCGGACCATGTCTACCTGGGCCTTGAGGAGATGTTCGAGTCCCGGAACGGCGGCGCCACCTGGAAGTCGATCGGCCGGTACTGGGACTTCGGCATGTCCTGCTTCTCGTACGACCCGGCCGCGAACTCCTGCGACGGCGACGTGATGCACTCCGACCAGCACGCCCTCGCCTTCTCCCAGTGGAAGGGCGGCACGCCGGAGGTCTTCGTCGGCAACGACGGCGGCGCCTACGCCCGTCCGACGACGCAGACGACCGCCGGCTGGCGCAACCTCAACGAGTCGGGCACCCTGCGCAATCTGCAGTACTACTCGGTGCGCGCCGGGAGGATGACCGACGGCAGCGGTGACGCCGTCTGGGGCGGCCTGCAGGACAACGGCGTCTCCCTGCTCGCCCCCAAGAGCGCCACCTACCAGGGCGCGCAGCTCAACCCGACCGGCGAGATGGTCTCCCCGTTCGGCGGTGACGGCGGCGACCAGCTGGTCAACCCCGCCAACGGATGCCAGACGGTCGGCGAGTACGTCGACCTCGCGCTGCAGATCACGAACAACTGCGGCTACACCGCGAGCGACGACGGCTCCGAGGACGTGATCACCGACATCGCCCCCGGCGACCCGGGGGCCCGCTTCATCGCGCCGTTCAGCGCGGACGAGACCGACCCGAACGGCCTGTGGGTCGCGGGCGGCCAGTACGTGTGGGGCAACACCAAGACCTGGCAGAGCACTTCGGGCGCCGACTGGACCAAGCTGTACGACCTGGGCGCCGGGCACTCCGCCTCGGCGGTCGCCAGCCGCAGCCATGTGACGTGGGCGGCCTGGTGCGGCCCCTGCTCGGCGGTCGACGGGACCTTCGGACGCGGTATCGCCACCGACTTCGGCGGCACCTGGCACCAGGTGAACCTGCCCGCCGCCTTCCCCAACCGCTACATCTCCTCGCTGGCCATCGACCCTGCCGACGCCTCCGGCAAGACGGTCTACGCGGTGATCAACGGCTTCTCGCGGCACTGGAACGAGGGCCCCGGCGCCGGCTACGGCCACGTCTGGAAGACCGCCGACGGCGGCGCCACCTGGACGGACGTCAGCGGCGACGCCTCGGCGTCGGACTCCTTCCCGGACGCCCCCGCCAACGCGGCGCTCGTCACCAGAAGCGGCACCCTGGTGGTCGCCACCGACCTGGGCGTGTTCACCAGCACCTCGACGGGTCACTGGGCCCGCCTGGGCACCGGCCTGCCCACCTCGCCGGCGGTCTACCTCTCGCCGAGCCCGGACGGGGGTCAGCTGTACGTGGCCACCCACGGCCGCGGCATCTGGAAGACGCGGACGCCGTGACGCCGAGGCCCCCGGACCGATCGGGGCCCGGGGGCCTTCGTCGCGCTCACTGGCCGGCGCCGGTCAGGGCTTCCGTGATCAGCCGGGTGGCGAAGTCCTGGTCGTCGGTGAGCCGGTTGATGTGCTCCGCGAGCAGGAAGGCCGTGGCCTCCAGGGGGTTCATCTCGTCCCTGGTCCATTCTCCGTACTGCCCGCGCCACAGGCTGGGGCTCAGACCGGTGCCGGCCGCGACGAGCAGCCCGGCCATCATGGGGATGGCCTCGGGGCGGATGCTTCTGGGCATCATGCGCATCGAGGCGACGAGGTGGGGCACGACGTACTCGATGACGTCCCGGTCGTGGTCCTCGTAGGCCATCCGCAGCCACTGCATGAACATGTAGATGATCGTGCACGTGCCGTCCAGCAGGTCCTGGGCTCCCGTGGGACCGAGGGAGGCGGCGAACCGGTCGGTCAGTTCCCGTTGTTCGGGATCGGTCCCGGTCCTGCCGTCGTGGATGGCCCTGATCCGGGAGTCGATCATCATGAGTGCCGCACCCACATCACCGGCGGGAGCGCGCTGGGGGTCGCAGGGGGATGACACAGGATTCCTCCTCGCACGACCGCGCCGGGCAACGCGGCCCTGTCGGTACGGTAGACCGTCGCTCACCTCCTGCGGGCGGCCACCAGGGCGAAGGACAGTCCCGGGACAGGGCTCCCTGACGTCCCTCACCTGGCCCTGGGACGCCTTCGACCGGCACGGACCTGGGAGGGGGCCCGGACGCGTCTGCTCGCACGAGGTGTTCGCCCCGACGCGCTGCACTAGGGTGAGGCGCCGTGGCGAGAGTGCGGTTGAGCGTGACGGAGCGGCGGGGGGAGATCCTGCGCGCCGCCGTGGAGCAGATCGAGGCGCGGGGCGTGGCGGCGGTGCGGATCGCCGACGTGGCCCAGGCGCTCGGGGTGAGCAACGCGCTGGTGCTGTACCACTTCTCGACCAAGGAGAAGCTGGTCGCCGCCGCGTTCGCCTACGCGGCCGAGGCCGACCTCGCCCGGCTGCGCGAGCTGCTCGCCCGCCGCACCACCGCGACGCGCCGGCTGCGCGCGGCCGTGCGCTGGTACGCGCCGACCGGGCAGGCCAAGGGCTGGCGGCTGTGGATCGAGGGCTGGGCGGCGGCGCTGCGCGAGCCGGCGCTGCGGGAGCTGACCCGGGACCTGGACCGGCAGTGGAAGGCGGCGCTGGCCGAGGTGGTCGCCGAGGGCGTGGCCGCGGGCGAGTTCACCTGCCCCGACCCCGCCGCCACCGCGCTGCGGCTGACGGCTCTGCTGGACGGGCTCGCCGTGCAGCTGACCTCCTACGGCGGTACGGTCGCCCGGACCCGGGCGCAGGAGTGGGTCGACGAGGCACTCGCCCGCGAACTGGGGCTGACCCGCGAGGAGTTGACGGCTCCGGGGAAGTGAGCACCGGGGCGGCCGTCGGATCCGGCGCGGTGGCCTCGTAGAGTCCCCGGGGTGAACCAACTGCACGCACCGGATGCCCACTTGCCCATGCTGACGGAGGCGCAGGCCACGCGACTGCGCACCCTCGCCGTCGACCACCTGCGCGCCCGGCACGGCACCGACGCCGTCGTCACCGGCGCGGACGTCCTGCACGACGGACACCGCAACCCGCTGACCTCGCTGGCCCAGCGCTGCCGGGACATACCCGAGGAGCACTGGCCGGAGGTGGTCCGGCAGCACTTCGCGCGCCTGGAGAACGCCTCCCGGGGCGAGGAGGACGCCGGGGAGCTGCTGCGCGGGGTGCGGCTGCGGCTGCTGTCCGACGACGCCCTCCCCGAGGGCGGCTTCCGGTACGTGCGCCCGGTCGCCGACGGGCTGATCGCGGCGCTGGCCCTGGACTCCGCCGAGTCGGTGCGCCTCCTGCACGACGGCGACGTGGCGCGGGCCGGCACCGAGGAGCTGTGGGCGGCTGGCCGGGCCAACCTGCTGGCCGAGCCCGTACGGCACGAGGAGGTGCGCACCCCGTCGGGCGCGGTGCTGCACTCGGTGTACGGCGACTCGCACTTCGTCGCGAGCAAGGCGCTGGTGCTGCCCGAGCTGGTGCGGGCCGTCACCGGCCGGGAGCTGCCGGAGGCCGGGGCGCTCGTGGCCGTCCCGACCCGGCATCTGCTGGCGTTCCATCCGATCGTGGACGGCACGGTCGTGGACGCGGTGAACGACCTGGGGTCGTACGCGCTGGGCGCCTGCCAGGACGGGCCGGGCTCGCTCACGCCGCGGCTGTACTGGTGGCACCGGGGGCAGTTGGTGTGTCTGACGCACATCGACGAGGAGACGCGCTCGCTGTCCGTGGAGCCGCCGCGGGAACTGCTGGAGACGATGAAGCGCCTGCGCGCCGGGCAGGCCGGAGGCCCCTCACCCTTCGCCGCGGCGCTGGCGCACGCCCACGCCCAGGCCGCCGACGACCCCGACGCGGCGCGGATCGAGAGCTGGGAGGCGTGGGTGCGGGCCATGCAGACCGGCTCCGCGCTGTTCGCCACGCCGGACGCCCCGCAGGGCGACGGCCGGGCCTGGCTGGACGCGTTCTGGTCGGCGCTGGTGTGCCGCGAGGGCGAGCGGCTGACGCGGCTGTGCCAGGTGCCGGTGGAGGCGCTGCGCCGGGCCGGCGCCGCGGACGACTACCTCTTCCACTGGATCGGCACCCTGCAGGCCTACGTCCTGCGGCGCCCCATGGACGAGGTCGCCGACCAACTGGTCACCACCATCCGCACGTCCGACCCGCAGGTGGCGACCGGCACCCCGCGCGACCTGCTGAACCTGGTCGACTACCAGCCGATCGCGCTGTTCCACCGGTTCATCGCCCGGGACCAGGAGAAGTTCGCGGCCGTCCTCGCCGAGGCGCTCGAACACCACGCCCGTTACTGGCAGGGCTCGGCCGACCCGCGCGCGCTGGTCGCCCTGGGCCCGTTGGCGCTGGCCTGCCTGGCGTACGACGCGGGCTTCCCGGTGGACACCTCGTCGCCGTGGCTGCCCCGGCATCTGGTGCAGCGGTCCTGGTACGGCGAGTTCCCGACCTGACGGCCGCGGAGGGGGCGGTGCTCGGCGGGCCCGCCCCCTGCGCTGCGGCCCAGGCTCAGGCGACGGCCGCGATACGCATCTTGATGTCGTCCGGGGACAGCGTGCCCTTGGCGGTCACATGGTCGCCCGAGGACTCGCCGCGCAGCCGGCGGCCGATCCACGGCACCAGGTACTCGCGCGCCCAGTGGACGTCGTCGCGCCGCACGTCGAGCGTGCCGCGCGGCGGCAGCGGCGGCCAGGGCTGCTCGGGGTCGGCCGGGACCTTCAGGCCGAGCGCCTGGCCGGCCCGCAGCGCCACCCGCGTGTGCCCCTCGGGCGACAGGTGCAGCCGGTCCTCGTCCCAGGCGCGGCGGTCCTGCACGGACCTCAGCGACCACAGGTCGAGCACCGGGCAGCCGTAACGGTCGGCGATGGCCCGCACATGCCCGTTGTAGGTGGCGATCTTGCCCCGCAGATGCTTGAGCAGGGGCACGCCCCGGGTGTCGAACCCGGTCGTCACCATGACCGTGCCGGCCACCGCGGCGAGCTGGGCGACCGCCTTCTCGAACCGCTCGGCGACCTCGTCGGGGTCGGTCCCGGGGCGGATGATGTCGTTGCCGCCGGCACAGAACGACACGAGGTCCGGGGCGAGTTCGACGGCCCTGGGGACCTGGTCGGCCACGATCTGGTCGAGGAGTTTGCCGCGCACCGCGAGGTTGGTGTAGGTGAAGTCGCCCTCGGGCCGCCGGTCGGCGAGGAGTACCGCGAACCGGTCGGCCCAGCCGACGAACTGCCCGTCGGGGCCGGGGTCGCCCACGCCCTCGGTGAAGCTGTCCCCCACCGCCACGTACGACCCGATCACTGCTCTGCTGTCACTCTTCGAATCGTCTGCCACAGCAGCCCATGATTCACCCTCGAATGTGACCTACGCGACCGTAGGAAGGGGTTGACGGTCGGTGAGATAAGCCACTCCTAAAGGCTTGGCCAAGGAGGGAATAGGCGACGGGGCCGCCCGGGTGCGCCGAAGGCCGGACACCCGGGGATCGGGGTCCGGCCTTCGACGGCGTGTCAGACGGACGGCGGCCGCCGGCCGGTGGGGTGTCAGCCGACGGTGACGCCGTGGGCGCGCAGGTAGGCGACCGGGTCCACGTCGGAACCGTAGTTCGGCGTGGTGCGGATCTCGAAGTGCAGGTGCGGGCCGGTCACGTTGCCGGTCGCGCCGGACAGGCCGATCTGCTGGCCCGCGGTCACGGTCTGGCCGGCCGAGACGGACAGCTGGGACAGGTGGGCGTACTGGGCGTAGTAGCCGTCGTTCAGCTTGATGACGACCTGGTTGCCGTAGGCGCCGCCCCAGCCGGCGGAGACGACGGTGCCCGCGCCGACGGCCTTGAGGGAGGTGCCGGTCGGGACGACGAAGTCGACACCGGTGTGGTAGCCGCTGGACCACATGCTGCCTGCGGTGTGGTAGGCGGTGCCGATGGTGGCGCCGGCGACCGGGAGGGTGTAGCCGGTGGCGGTGGTCTCGGCGGCCTTGGCGGCGGGCTTCTGCGCGGGCGCCTCGGCCTTGCGGGCCGTCGCGGTCTTGTGCGCCGTGGCGGTCTTGTGGGCCGTGGCGGCCTTCTTGCCGAGGGACAGCTTCAGGCCGGGGTGGATGAGCGACGGGTCGCTGCCGACGACCTCGCGGTTGTCCTCGTACAGCTTCTTCCAGCCGCCGGCGACGTGCTGCTCGTCGGCGATCTTCGAGAGGTAGTCGCCGCTCTTCACGGTGTAGACGCGCACACCGGTCGCCGGCGCCTTCTTCCCGGCGGACGCGGGGGCCTGGACGGCCTTGTCCGAGACGGACTGGGCGGCGGCCTGCGGCGTGGCGGCGTGCGCGCCGGCGGCGCTCATGAGCGGCAGCGCGAGCGCGGCGCCACCGGTGCCGGCGACAGCGAGAGTACGGGCGAGACGCTGGGTCTTCGGACGGCGGTGCTTACCCTTCGCGGGCATGGCGAATTCCTCTCCGGCGCCTGCGAGGTGAGCTGTCGGGTTCGGGCGGGAGATGCCCGGCCGCGCCTGGGCGCGACTTCACCCCAAAGCCGTTCCGGGAACCGGAACAGGCGGTCGTACCTGTGGGTCCCCCGCTCCTGCCGTACGTCGGGTGGGTGGGTGCGGTGCGCCGGACGGCGGCAGGATTCGGCGTCCGTCCGGATTCGGTGGGGAACGTAAGCGAGTAGGACGCACAGGGACAAGCAGAAGGTTGCGCGAAGGGGCTTTTCTCGTGATCGAATTCTGGAATCGACCGTCACACTGGGTGAATTCGATCTGCTTTCAGCTCCCCAATACGCCAGTAAATCCACCGTCATTACGTGGACATGACGCGCGACGGACGGTCACGGTTATGACGCTCCTCACGCGGCGGTATTCCAGGAGGCCTTATTTCGCAGCGAGTTGGCGGTAAGGCTCCATTTCGGACAGAAGGCCCAGATACGACGCAGGCGGATAACCGACCCATTCGGGTGTGGCCATGGCAACCGGTTGCCCCGGGAATCCATGTCGTATCGTCGAGAGGCACCCGTCGGCCACCTGAGCCGCGCCGGCGGGCGGACTGGGAGGAGCCGTTCGTGACGCAGCAGGTGCCGTCGACCGAACCGGAGCTGGCCGGAGTGCGCAACTTCCGTGACGTGGGCGGACTGCCCACGACCGACGGACGACGGGTGCGGTACGGGGTGCTGTTCCGCAGCGGCCACCTCGCCCACGCCACACAGGAGGACGCGGCCTACCTCTCCTCCCTGAAGCTGCACACGATCTTCGACTTCCGCAACGCCGCCGACCAGAAGCTGGAGGGCCCGGACGTCGAGCTGCCGGGCGTGCGCAACGTCAACCTGCCGCTGTCGGACCCGGCGGACGGCGCCGAGTTCTGGAAGCTGGTGCGCGACGGCGACCTCGAACAGCTGCGCGGCATCCTCGCCGACGGCAAGGGCGCGAACCGGATGATCGCCTCCTACCGCATGATCATCAAGGAGCGCACGGCCGAGCACTCGCAGGTGCTGCACGCGCTCGCCGAGGACAGCGTCCCCGCCCTGATGCACTGCGCCGCGGGCAAGGACCGCGCGGGTCTGTCCATAGCGGTCACCCTGCTCGCCCTCGGGGTGGAGCGCGACGCCATCGTCGAGGACTATCTGAAGTCCAACGAGAAGCACCGCCGCTACAAGGTGCGCCGCAGCGCCTCCGCCGAGTCGGCCTACACCCCCGAGGTGATGGAGCTGCTCAGCCCGCTCTTCGACGCCCGCGCCGAGTACCTCACCGCGGCCATGGACACCATCGAGGAGACCTGGGGCGGCGTCGACCCCTACCTGGAGAAGGGGCTGCGGCTCACCCCAGAGGCCCGGGAGCGGCTGCGCGAGCGCTTCCTCGACTGAGGCGGCCCGTCCTCACTGGTTGGCGCCCACCTCGAAGAGCAGCCAGATGAACCCGGCCAGGATGTGCCCGACGATCAGATAGATGATCAGCCGGATCCACAGGGTGCGGGGGAACTTCTCCTCACGATCGCTCATGGCCTCTCTCCGGGGTGGGCAGGGCCCAGGCACAGCGCGGCCGTGGGGCTCTGCAGCAGGGTGTGGACGAACAGCAGCTCAAGACCGCCGGGGTCCTCGGCGGCGATACGGTGCGGGGTCAGCGAGTCGAAGTGCGCGCTGTCGCCCGGACCGAGGCGGTGGGTGGCGTCCCCCAGGCGCAGCCTGAGCCGCCCGGACAGCACGTACAGCCACTCCTCGCCGGGGTGCACCCGCACGATGTCGCCCTGCGCCCCGTGCGGCACGTGCACCCGCAGGGCCTGCATGCCGCGGCCGGGCGCACCGGCCTGCCAGTACGTCCAGCCGCCGGCGGCCGTGGGCTCCATGTCGGCGGCGCGCACGACGGAGTCCCGGTCGGCGACGCTCTCGCCGAGCAGTTCCGAGACGGTCGTACCGTAGATACGGGCGAGCGCGAGCAGCATCGGCAGCGAGGGCTGGCGCTGTCCGGTCTCCAGCCGGGACAGATGGGCCGGGGACAGCCCGGCGGCGCGGGCGGCGGCCTCCAGGGTGAGACCGGCGCGGCGGCGCAGGGCGCGCAGCTGCGGAGCGACGGCCGGCAGGTCGCCGGCCGGTTCCGCGGACTCGGGGATGCTCATGCCTCCATTCAGCCGCAGCCTTGCCTCCGCGGCAAATTTCTTGCCTCAGAGACAAAAGCCGGGAGAGGCCCTCATCGGTGGGCGACCGCCCAGCCCGGGCCGGGCCGTCACCGGTGGGCGACCGCCTGCTTGATCAGCGTCTTGCCGAAGTCCCACATCAGCCCGCTGCCGCTGTGCGCGTCGTCCATCACGGCGGTGAAGGCGTCCACGAAGCGGTCCACGTCGGCCTCGTCGATGATCAGCGGCGGGATCAGCTTGATCACCTCCAGATGGTCGCCGGACACCTGGGTGAGGATGCGGTGCCGCTGGAGCAGCGGTACGACCACCATCTGGGCGAACAGTCCCTTGCGGGCGGCCTGGAGCATGGCCCAGCGGCTGCGCAGCTTCAGCGACTGCGGCCGGCCGAACTCGATGCCGATCATCAGGCCCCGGCCGCGGACGTCGGCGAGCAGCTCGTACTTGTCGACGAGCGCGGTGAGCCGGGACTTCAGCAGCTCCCCGGTCCTGCGCACCCCGGCGACGATCTGCTCCTGCTCCATGACCGACAGCACGGCGAGGCCGCACGCCATCGCCTGGGCGTTGGAGCCGAAGCTGGCCGAGTGGACCAGGACGCGGTCCATGGACGAGTAGACCTTCTTGAAGATCCACTCCTTGCCGAGGGTGGCCCCGACCGGCACATAGCCGCCGGAGAGGGCCTTGGCCACGCAGACCAGGTCCGGTTCGACGCCGTCCTCGTGCTGGTGGGCGTAGAAGTCGCCGGTGCGGCCGAGGCCGGTCTGCACCTCGTCGGCGATGAGCAGCGCCTTGTGCCGGTGCAGCAGCTCCTGCGCGGCGCGCAGATAGCCGGGCGGGGCCTCGTACACCCCCTTGCCCTGGATCGGCTCGACGATCAGGGCGGCCACGTCGCCCTTCTTCAGCTCCCGCTCCAGCGCGTCGAGATCGCCGAGCGGGATCGCCGTGTCGGGCAGCAGCGGGGCGAAGCCGTCGCGGAAGCCGGACTCGCCGTTGACCGACAGCGAGCCGGTGGTCAGGCCGTGGAAGGCGTGGTCGCAGTACAGCACGCGCCCTCTGCCGGTGGCGTACCGGGCGAACTTCAGGGCCGTCTCCACGGCCTCGGTGCCGCTGTTGCCGAAGAACACCCGGTCCAGGTGCGGACTGTGCGCGAGGAGCCGTTCGGCGAGCAGACCGGGCAGCGGCTGGCAGTCGAAGCGGGTGAGATCGGCGAGGCCGAGGTCGAGGACGTCGTGCAGCGCCTTGCGGACGACGGGGTGGTGGCGGCCGAGGCCCATCACCCCGAACCCGGCGAGCATGTCCAGGTAGTCGTTGCCGTCGGCGTCGTAGAAGTGGGCACCCTCGGCACGCTCGTAGACCTTGTCGAAGCCGATGGTGCGCAGCATGCGCGGGAGCTGGGCGTTCAGGTGCTTCGCGTGCAGCTCGTAGCGTTCGGCGCCGCGCTCGGCGAGCAGGGCGCCGAGGTCGAACTCGGTGGTCATTCACTCTCCTTGGCTGTGCCGTCCGCGTCCTTGACGGCCAGGCTCGCGCTGATCCGGCCGGCCACCTCGACGGGCGTGAGGCCGATGTCGGCCAGCAGCTCGCCGCGCTTGCCGTGGGCCAGGAACTGCTCCGGGATGCCGAAGCGCCGCAGGGGTACGTCGACGTCCGCGTCGCCGAGGGCGAGGGCCACGGCGCTGCCGACGCCCGCGGCGCGGCTGTTGTCCTCGACGACGGCGACCAGCCGGTGCTCGGCGGCCAGGCCCGGCAGCGCGGGGTCGACGGGCTTGACCCAGCGCGGGTCGACGACCGTGCAGCCGATGCCGCGGGCCTCCAGCAGTTCCGCGGCCTGCAGGCACACCGGCGCCATCACGCCGACGGCGACCAGGAGGACCTCGGGAACGTCCGCCGAGCGGTGCAGCACGTCCAGGCCGCCCACCCGGTCGATCGCCGGAATCGACGGGCCGACCGACTCCTTCGGGAAGCGGACCAGGGTCGGCGCGTCGTCCACGGCGACGGCCTCGCGCAGCTGGGCGCGCAGCTGGTCGGCGTCGCGCGGGGCGGCGATCCGCAGACCCGGCACGACCTGGAGGACGGACATGTCCCACATGCCGTTGTGGGAGGGCCCGTCGGCACCTGTCACACCGGCGCGGTCGAGGACGAAGGTGACCCCGCAGCGGTGCAGGGCGACGTCCATCAGCAGCTGGTCGAAGGCGCGGTTGAGGAAGGTGGCGTAGACGGCGACGACCGGGTGCAGCCCGCCGGTGGCCAGGCCCGCCGCGGAGACGGCCGCGTGCTGCTCGGCGATGCCCACGTCCCACACCCGGTCCGGGAACCGCTCGGCGAAGGCGCCGAGGCCGACCGGGTGCAGCATGGCCGCGGTGATGGCGACGACGTCGTCCCGCTCCTCGCCGATCCTGACGATCTCGTCGCCGAACACCGACGTCCACGACGGCCCGTCGGCCGGGGTGAGCGGCGCGCAGGTGAGCGGGTCGATGACGCCGACGGTGTGGAAGTGGTCCGCCTCGTCGCGCAGGGCCGGCTCGTAGCCGCGCCCCTTGACCGTGAGGCAGTGCACCAGCACCGGGCCGTGGAACCGCTTGGCACGCCGCAGGGCCGACTCCACCGCACGGATGTCGTGCCCGTCGATGGGGCCGACGTACTTCAGGCCGAGGTCCTCGAACATGCCCTGCGGCGCGAAGGCGTCCTTGAAGCCCTTCTTGGCGCCGTGCAGGGACTCGTAGATCGTGGTGCCCACCACGGGCGTGCGCAGCAGGACGTCCTTGCCCCAGGCGAGGACCTTCTCGTAGGAGTCGGTGGTACGCAGGGTGGCCAGGTGGTTGGCGAGGCCGCCGATGGTGGGGGCGTAGGAGCGCTCGTTGTCGTTGACGACGATGATCAGCGGCCGGTCCTTGGCCGCCGCGATGTTGTTCAGCGCCTCCCAGGCCATGCCCCCGGTCAGCGCGCCGTCGCCGATCACCGCGACGACGTGCCCCTTCTCACGCTGCACCTGGCGGGCCTTGGCGAGTCCGTCGGCCCAGCCGAGCGCGGTGGAGGCGTGGCTGTTCTCGATGACGTCGTGCTCGGACTCCTCGCGTGAGGGGTACCCGGACAGGCCGCCCTTGCCGCGCAGCTTGGAGAAGTCCTGACGGCCGGTCAGCAGCTTGTGGACATAGGACTGGTGGCCGGTGTCCCACAGGATGCGGTCGCCCGGCGACTCGAACACCCGGTGCAGGGCGATGGTGAGTTCCACCACCCCCAGGTTGGGCCCGAGGTGCCCGCCGGTCCTGGTGACCGCCTGCACCAGGAACTCGCGTATCTCTTGGGACAGTTCACCCAGTTCCGCCTCGGACAGCGCCTTCAGGTCGCGTGGTCCACGGATGGTCTCCAGAATGGTCACGCTCGGGCCCCCTCTCGGTCCGTGCCGTACGTCAACTCACCGTCACTGCCGGTTTCCCGGCGGTGGAGCCGGAGCCCTCCCGCTCCATCCGGTCGGCGATCTTCATCGCCTCCTCGATCAGCGTCTCGACGATCCTCGACTCGGGTACGGTCGCGATGACCTCGCCCTTGACGAAGATCTGTCCTTTGCCATTGCCGGACGCGACCCCCAGGTCGGCCTCGCGGGCCTCGCCGGGGCCGTTGACGACGCAGCCCATCACGGCCACCCGCAGCGGCACCTCCATGCCCTCCAGGCCGGCCGTGACCTCCTCGGCCAGCTTGTAGACGTCGACCTGGGCGCGGCCGCAGGACGGGCAGGAGACGATCTCCAGCCGGCGCTCGCGCAGGCCCAGCGACTGCAGGATCTGGATGCCGACCTTGACCTCCTCGGCGGGCGGCGCGGACAGCGACACCCGGATGGTGTCGCCGATGCCCTGCGAGAGCAGCGCGCCGAAGGCGACGGCGGACTTGATGGTGCCCTGGAAGGCGGGGCCGGCCTCCGTCACGCCCAGGTGCAGCGGGTAGTCGCACTGCTCGGCGAGCTGGCGGTAGGCCTCGATCATCACGACCGGGTCGTTGTGCTTGACCGAGATCTTGATGTCGCGGAAGCCGTGCTCCTCGAAGAGGGACGCCTCCCACAGCGCGGACTCGACCAGGGCCTCCGGGGTCGCCTTGCCGTACTTCTGCAGCAGCCGCCGGTCCAGCGAACCGGCGTTCACCCCGATGCGGATCGGCGTGCCGTGGTCCTTGGCGGCGCGCGCGATCTCCTTGACCTGGTCGTCGAACTTCTTGATGTTGCCGGGGTTGACGCGGACGGCGGCGCAGCCGGCCTCGATCGCGGCGAAGACGTACTTCGGCTGGAAGTGGATGTCCGCGATCACCGGGATCTGGGACTTACGGGCGATGGTGGCGAGCGCGTCGGCGTCGTCCTGGGTGGGGCAGGCGACGCGGACGATCTGGCAGCCGGACGCGGTCAGCTCGGCGATCTGCTGGAGGGTGGCGCCGATGTCGGACGTACGGGTCGTCGTCATCGACTGCACCGACACCGGGGTCCCGCCCCCGACCGGCACCGGCCCGACCTGGATCCGCCGCGAGACGCGCCGCGCGGCGAGGGGCCGGGCCGGCACCTCGGGGACCCCCAGGGAGACGGCGGTCATCGCCTCAGTCCCGGTTTCCGGAGACCGTCTCGCGCATGGCGCGCAGGGACTCCTTGAGCGAGCCCATGGTGGCGAGCACGGCGGTGGGCTCGTAGCCGCAGTGGGCCATGCAGTTCGCGCAGCGCGGGTCCTTGCCGCGGCCGTACTTGTCCCAGTCGGTGTCCTCGATCAGCTCGCGGTACGTCGGCACGTACCCGTCGCTCATCAGGTAGCAGGGGCGCTGCCAGCCGAACAGCGAGTAGTTGGGGATCGCCCACGCGGTGCACGGGAAGTCGACCTTGCCCTCCAGGAAGTCCAGGAAGAGCGGCGAGTGGTTGAGCCGCCAGCGGCGCCGGTTGCCCCCCGCGAAGGCCTTCCTGAACAGCTCGCGGGTCTGCTCGACGCCGAGGAAGTGCTCCTGGTCGGGGGCCTTCTCGTAGGCGTAGGCGGGCGAGATCATCATCTCGTCGACCTTGAGGTCGTCGTTGAGGTAGTTGAGCACCTCGATGACGGTCTGCGGGGTGTCGGTGTTGAAGAAGGTGGAGTTGGTGGTCACCCGGAAGCCGCGCTTCTTGGCCTCCTTGATGGCCTCCACGGCCTCGTCGAACACGCCCTCCTTCGCCACGGACTCGTCGTGCCGCTCGCGCAGCCCGTCGATGTGCACGGCGAAGGCGAAGTAGGGGGAGGGCGTGAACTTGTCCATCTTCTTGCGCAGCAGCATGGCGTTGGTGCACAGGAAGACGTACTTCCGCTTGGCCACCAACTGGCGCACGATCTCGTCGATCTGAGGGTGCATCAGGGGCTCGCCGCCCGCGATGGACACCATCGGCGCACCGGACTCCAGCACGGCGCCCACGGCCTGGGCGACCGGCATGCGCTGCTTGAGCACACCCGCCGGGTGCTGGATCTTGCCGCAGCCCTCGCACTTGAGGTTGCAGGCGAACAGCGGCTCAAGCTCCACGATCAGCGGGAACTTGTCCCGCTTGCGCAGCTTCTGTTCGGCCAGGTATGTAGCGACCTTGATGGACTGGCGCAGCGGCATGGCCATAGGGCTCACCTCCGGGGGAGCAGCACATTGCGGTGCCATTCGAAGAAAGTAGGCAATACGGATCGAAGAACGCGGAAAGCAGATATTCCACCGCGCACCGTGCCGATCCGGACGAGTTCATGTTCTGGAGCGTCCACGACCACCCGGACGGCCGCAACCGGGCGCTCGCCCGCCCGTACGGCGCTCAGCAGCGTGGCGGCCGACTCCATGTCCACGGCGATCGCGCCGCCGGCGGCGAGCGCGGACCGTTCGGCGCCGCGTACGACGTGGTCGGAGCCGGTGAGGGGGCCGGTGTGGACGGTGCGTCCGGGCAGGGTGCGGGTCAGTTCCTTGACGAGCAGTTCGGTGCCGAGGCAGGGCACGGTGCCCCGCGCGTCCCGGGTCTCCTCGGCCACGACCAGGTCGCCGGGGTGCATGCCCGGGGCGAGCCCCGCGCAGAAGCCGGTGGCCAGCACGGCGGCTTCGGCCAGCGCCGGGTCGGTCAGAGCCCGTCCGACGGCACGCTCGGCCGCCTTGGGCCCCATCCCGGTGCGCAACACGGTGACCGGCCCACCCGCCGCGTATCGGTCTGGCTGCGCGCCGGGGCGCTGAAAGCCTGTGCCGAGAGGCCGACCGTGCTCAGCCCCTCCTTCGTCGGGGCCTTTGCGCTCCCCCAAGCTCTTCGAGCAGGGGGTGCCCCCACGTCCTCTCGGCACAGGCGCACCCCAGCGCTTCGCGCGCCTGTCCCCGGCGCGCAGGGCGAGGTGCTCGATGCCGAGCGCGCAGGCGATCAGCAGCGGGGCCGGGGCGGGCTGGGTGCTCATCAGGTCCCCTTGGCCTCGGCGCGGGCCCGGTGTGCGGGAAGCCGGTCGGCGAAGGGCTCGCCGTGGACGTACCGGCCGAGCGCGGTGAGCGGGAACACCTGCCGGTACAGGTGGTAGTTGATGGAGAAGTCCCACGGGAAGCCGGTGCCGGTGAAGTAGGGCTCGGCCCAGGAGCCGTCCTCGCGCTGGGTGGCGGCCAGCCACTCCACGCCGCGTTCGACGGCCTTGGAGTCCCGATCCCCGGCCGCGAGCAGTGCCATCAGCGCCCACGCCGTCTGGGAGGCGGTGGAGGCGCCCCTGCCGCTCCACTCCTTGGAGTACTTGTAGGAGCGCAGGTCCTCGCCCCAGCCGCCGTCGTCGTTCTGCACGGACTCCAGCCAGGCCACGGCCCGCCGGATCGCGGGGTGCGAGCAGGGGATGCCGGCGGCCACCAGGGCCGGCACGACGGAGCCGGTGCCGTAGACGTAGTTGACGCCCCAGCGGCCGAACCACGAGCCGTCCGGCTCCTGTTCGGCCAGCAGCCACTCGATGCCGCGCCGGGTGCGCGGGTCGTGGGCGAGTCCCTCGACGGCGAGCATCTCCACGACGTGCGCGGTGACGTCCGCCGAGGGCGGGTCGATGACCTCGCCGAAGTCGCAGAACGGCAGCCGGTTGGGGAAGGGGCTGGTGTTGTCGACGTCGAACGCGCCCCAGGCTCCGTTCTTCGACTGCATGCCGAGGTTCCAGCGCACCCCGCGGGAGATGGCCTTCTCGACGCGCTCGGGGTCGTGGTGCGCGACCCGGCGCAGGGCGAGGACCACCTCGGCGGTGTCGTCGATGTCGGGGTAGTTGTCGTTGTGGAACTCGAACGCCCAGCCGCCCGGCGGGAGTCCGGGCCGCTTCACCGACCAGTCCCCGGGGCGCACGATCTGCTCGCCGAGCATCCAGTCGGCGGCCTTGACCAGCTGCGGGTGGTCGGCGGGTACCCCGGCGTCGGCGAGCGCGATGGTCGCAAGGCACGTGTCCCACACCGGGGACTGGCAGGCCTCGATCATCCGCGCACCGTCCTCGCGCCACACGGCGAAACGGTCCAGCGACTCAAGGCCCGCGCGCATCACGGGGTGCTGCAGGTCGTAGCCGAGCAGGTGCAGCGCGATGACCGAGTAGACGGCCGGGGGCTGGATGCCGCCCCAGCAGCCGTCGTTCTCCTGGCGCTCGATGATCCAGCGGGCCGCGGTGTCCATGGCGGCCTTGCGCAGCCGCTTCGGGACGACCTTGCGCAGGGCGTGCAGCCCCTTGTCCAGCCGCTGGAAGGCGCCGTCCCAACTGGCCACGGGCGCGAGCGGCCGGGCCGGATTCGGGTTCGCCGGGTCGGTGTGCAGCTCGTCCAGCGGGAAGGGCGCGGGGCGCACCGGGCGCTTGGCGGAGACGATGGTGAGCGGCACGATCGTCTGCCGGGCCCAGCAGCCGAAGTCGTAGATGTTGAGCGGCACCCAGTGCGGGAACCAGATCAGCTCGGGCGGGAGTTCGGGCAGGTCCTCCCACTTCCACCAGCCGAACAGGGCCAGCCAGATGCGGGTGAACACGCGGGCGGAGGCGATGCCGCCCTGCTCCCGGATCCAGGCGGAGGCTTTCGCCATGTGCGGGGCGTCGGGCGCGTCGCCGGCCAGCCGCAGGGCGACGTACGCCTCGACGGTGGTGGACAGCTCGCCGGGGCCCCCGTAGAAGGTGGCCCAGGTGCCATCCTCGCGCTGCTCGCCGCGGATGAACAGTGCGGCGGCGCGGGTGGTGTCCTCATCGCGGATGCCCAGGAACTGGCGCAGCAGCAGGTCCTCGGCGTCCATGGTGACGTTCGTCTCCAGGTCGCCCTTCCACCAGCCCTGGGCGTCCTGCTTCGAGAGCAGGTAGTCGGTGGCGCGCTGGACGGCGCGGGTGGCGGCCTCGTGCACCCCGGCCGCCGCGGGGGTCTCGGTGTCGGTTTCGCTGGCCGCGGCAGCCCGGGACGGCAAGGTCGCCCCGGTGCTTCCGTCGGTCGTCGCTGTCATGGCTTCCCCTTCGTGCAGTCGTGCGAGTCGTGCTGCTGTGGGTCCGCCGTCGGCCGGTGCTCGTTGCCCGAAGCGCCCGGCCGGCGACTAAGCGAGGGTCATTCGGCCGATGGCGATCATCTCTTTCGTACGACGACGAAGTCGGCGAGCGCCGTGAAGTGCGCCCGCACCCGGTCGGGCATGTCGACGGCGTCGAGGGCTTCGATGGCGATGGTGTGCTGGCGGCGGGCCTCCTCGGCGGTCCACTCCCGGCCGCCGGCCTGCTCGATGAGGCGGGCGCGGGCCGCGAACTCCTCCTCGGAGAAGTTCTCGAAGTCGCTGGCCTTGGCGTCGGCGGCGAGGAGGTCGCCGAGCCGCTCGGAGGCGGGGCCGCCCGCCGCGAGCGCGGCCACCACCGGCAGGGACTTCTTGCGCTGGCGCAGATCGCTCCAGGTCTGCTTGCCGGTGGCCTCCGGGTCGCCCCAGATGCCGAGGAGGTCGTCGACGGCCTGGAAGGCCAGGCCCAGGTGATAGCCGTACCTCTCCAGCGTGTCGGCGGTGCGGTCGTCGGCACCGCCGAGCACGGCGCCGATGGAGCTGGCGCAGGCGAGCAGGGCGCCCGTCTTGTTGCCCTCCATCTCCAGGCACTCCTCGACGCTGACGCGGTCGCGGTGCTCGTAGGAGATGTCCTGCGCCTGACCGTCGATCAGGGACCGGGTGGCGGTGATCAGACGTCGGGCGGCGCGGCCCGCGGCGGCCGTTCCGAGCTCCAGCAGGACCTCGTTGGCGAGCGCGAACATGGCGTCGCCGACCAGGATGGCCTGGGCGGGGCCGTGCACCTTCCACACGGTGTCGCGGTGGCGGCGCTGCTCGTCGCCGTCCATCAGGTCGTCGTGCAGCAGCGAGAAGTTGTGGACGAGCTCGACGGCGACCGCGCCGGGGATGCCCGTCTCGGGTGCGGCCCCGGTCACCTCGGCGGACAGCACGGCCAGGGCGGGGCGCACCGCCTTGCCGCCGTCGCCGGAGGCGGGGTTGCCCGCCGCGTCGATCCAGCCGAAGTGGTAGGCGGCGACGGTGTCCATGGGAGGTGCCAGGCGGTCGACCGCCGCCCGCAGTACCGGCGTGGCCAGTGTCCGGCCGCGCTCCAACAGCGCGGCCACGTCCGCCGCGGACGCTTGAGCGGCCGTCGAGGCCGGAGGCACAGGGGGCACAGTTACTCCTCTTGTTGCGGTACCGGAGGTGCGGGAGCCTGCCGCGTCTCGCTCTGCGAGCATCAGGCCGCCTCCTCGAAGAGCCGGCGGGGGCGGGGCCGGCCCAGGGCGCCGAGCGCGGCCTCCGCCGCGCTCACGCCGCTGCGGACCGCACTCTCCATGGTCGCGGGCCACCCGGTGGCGGTCCACGCTCCGGCCAGGTACAGGCCGGGGGCTTTGGTGCGGGCGCCGGGCCGCAGCCGCCCGACGCCGGGGGTGGGAGCGAACGTCGCCGTGCGCTCCCGGGTCACGAAGAAGTCCTTCACCTCGGCACCGCGCGCAGCGGGCAGCAGCCGCCGGAGCTCGGGCAGATACCGCTCGCGCAGCTCGGCCACGGGCAGGTCGATCTCCTCCTGCGCGGCCGACTGGGACAGCGCGAGGTACTGTCCCGCGCGCAGCCCGGACGCGTCGGTGCGGTCGAAGACCCACTGCACCGGTGTGCCCAGCGCGGCGAAGAAGGGCTTGTCGAGCACCTTGCGGTCGTAGACCACGTGCACGTTGAGGATGGGCGCGGTGCCGATCCGCAGCAGGTCCTCGGGGGCGTCGAGGGCCCCGGGCGGCAGCAGTGCGTGGGTCTCGCGCTGGGGTACGGCGAGGACGACGGCGTCCGCGACGAGGGTTTCGCCGGGAACCTGAACGCGCAGCCGTCCGTTTCCGTCTTCAGAGACGGAGGTGACGCGTGTACGGACTTCGGTACGCACGCCCGCGGAGTCGAGCGCCTTGCGGGCCAGCCGGTCGTGCAGGTCGCCCAGGGGGACGCGCGCCCAGCCGATGTCGGCCGCGCCCGGGTCGGACAGCAGACCGGTCTTGAACACCATCGCGGCCAGCCCCAGGGAGGCGTCGGAGGCGACCGCGTTGAGCGTGGCGACCCCGACCAGGTCCCACAGGGCCTCGACGGCACGCGCCGACTGGCCGTGCGCCGCCAGCCAGCTGCCGAAGTCCTGGGTGTCCAGCGCGGGATCGGCGAGGTCGAGCGCCTTCAGCGCGAGCGCGGCACGCCCCACCTTGGCCCGTTCGGCGAGCGAGAGGTGCGGGTAGGTGGCGAGGCTGCGCCCGAGGTGGAGCGGTACGGGCAGGGCGTCGCGCCGCAGCCGGCCGAGCCTGCGCCCCTGCGGCTTGTCCAGGTCGACCACGGGTACGTCGAGGCGGTCCTGCAGCGGGGCCAGTGCGGTGGCGTCGATGCGGTCGAGGAACCAGCGGTAGGCGGTGCAGCAGCGCAGGTAGACGTGCTGGCCGTTGTCGACGGTGAGGTCGCCGCGCTGGAAGGAGAAGGCCAGGCCGCCCAGCCTCGGTCTGCCCTCCAGCAGGGTGACCCGCATCCCGGCGTCGGCCAGGGCGAGGGCCGCGGTGATCCCGGCGAGCCCACCGCCGACCACGACGGCGTCCCGGCCGCCGTCCGGGTGCCCCGGACTGTCCGCCTGCGGCAACGTTCCGTCACTCACAGCGTCCCCTCCCCCACGGCCGCCCCGTGCCCCTCGAAGCCGGCACACCGGACCATCGCCGACAGGGACGCCTGCGCGCACCCGCGGGTTGCGCGGCCGGCACCGCCCGCCGCCCGGCCGAGCGGCCCGTGGACGGCCGTTGTGCGGTCCCGGGACGTGTGGCCCACCGGGTCTTCGACTCTGTGGTCCATCAAGTGCGCCTCCTGACGGTCTGACGGGAGATGTGTCGGGCGTCGAGGCCGGACAGGCCGCGCACGGCGACGTAGGCCTTCTCGCGGCCGGGCAGGGAGACGCGGCCGCGCAGCACGGCCTCGGGTTCGCGTTCGATGCGGTCCAGCAGCCGGCGGTAGATGCCGGCCATCGCGGCCACGCACGCGCCGCTGCGCCGGTCGAGCATCGGCAGCAGCCGGTAGCCCTCGGCGAAAAGGGCGCGGGCCCGTCGCACTTCGAAGTGCACGAGGCCCGCGAAGTCGGAGCCCTCCGGTGGCGTCGGCCCGTGGAACCCGGCCGAGCAGCCGAACTTGGCGAGGTCGTCGGCGGGCAGGTAGACCCGGCCGCCCTCGGCGTCCTCGCGGACGTCTCTGAGGATGTTGGTGAGCTGCAGCGCGAGCCCCAGCGTGTCGGCGTACTCCGGCGCGCGCTCGGCGCCGCGCACCCCGGGCTCCGTGCCGAACACCCCGAGGGACAGGCGGCCGATGGCTCCCGCCACGCAGCGGCAGTACACCTTCAGGTCGTCCCAGGTCTCGTACGTCTCGCCGCGTACGTCCATCAGGACGCCGTCGATGAGTTCGTCCAGGCCGCCCAGCGGGATCGGGAACTGCGCGGCGGCGTGCGCGAGGGCGACCGCGACCGGGTCGGTGTCGTCCTCCTCGACCTCGCCGGCGCGGATGCGCGCCAGCACCGCCCGGGTGTCCTCCAGCCGGGCCACCTTGACATCGTTACCGAGCGCACCGTCGCCGATGTCGTCGACGCGGCGCGAGAACGCGTACAGCGCCGACATCGCGCGCCGCTTGGGCGCGGGCAGCAGCCGGATGCCGTAGGCGAAGTTACGGGCCTGCTGTCCGGTCACGGCCTCGCAGTAGCGGTAGGCGGCGAGTACCGGTGCGGACACGTGTGACGGAGGCTCCACGGTCCGGATCACCCCTCTCCTCGCAGGGTCACGCCCACCTCGCGCAGCAACTGCACCTTGCCGGGCTTGGGCGGGCCGGGAAGTACGTCGTACCGGGCGGCGGCGATCGCGTCGATGGCCGCCCTTCCCCCCGCCACGAACCCCGCGAGCAGCAGCTTCAGCCTGCCGTGGACGCTACCCACCAGGGGGGCGCCTTCATTCAGCAGCCGCCGGGCGCGTTGCGCTTCGAACGCGACCAGCGCGCGCACCGATGCGCCCGCGCTGCTCGCTGCGAGGTCCGCCTCCTGGACGTGGAAGCGTTTCATGTCCGCGGCGGGCAGATAGACGCGGTCGCGGCCGAGGTCCTCGGCCACGTCCTGGAGGTGCTCGACGATCTGCAGCGCGGTGCAGATGTGGTCGGAGCGGCGGACGCGCTCGGGCGTGGCGGTGCCGGTGACGGCGAGCACCAGGCGGCCCACGGGGTTGGCGGACAGTTCGCAGTAGGCCACCAGGTCGTCCCAGGTCTCGTAGCGGCTGACGAGCTGGTCCTGGCGGTTGGCGGCGATCAGCCCGAGAAAGGGCTCGGGGGTGAGCGCGCGGCGGCGGACCGTGCGCTGGAGCCGGCGCAGCAGCGGGTGACGCGGGGTGGAGTCGAAGACGCGCCGCAGGTCGGCCTCGAAGGCGTCGAGCAGCACGAGACGGTCCTCGGCCTCGCCCGGTGACACGCCGAGCAGCCGGGCGTCGGCGCCGCCGGGGGCGAGGTCGCCGTCGCCGATGTCGTCCACCAGCCGGGCGAAGCCGTAGACGGCCATGAGGTCGTCACGCCAGGCCCGGGGCAGGAAGAAGGGGGCCACGGGGAAGTTCTCGTCCGCGGCCTTGGCGAGAGTGCCGCGCTCCGGATCTCCGGTGGGACGCGCCGTCGCCGTTTCCGTCACCGCCGGCTGCCCGGGGCGGGGACGGCACACGCTGCGCCCAGCTGGGGAGTTTCCGTAGCCATAGCCGTCACATCTCCCGTTCTACACCGCGGACCCGATACACACTATTTCGGACACGCCGCCCGACCCCCGCGCGGCCTCCCCGGCGGAGGATGTCGCGCAGTATCTCCCCACTTGCCGCCTTTGGGGACTGCTCCAGCTTACGTTGTACAACGCAAGGGGGATCGCCGGGGTGTCCCGCGCATCACAACAACACACCGATTCACGTCAAGATTCCTGGGGCCGCACGGAGTTGACGCTTCCTTTGCACGGCGAGGGCCCCGCCGGAGCCGGTCCGACGGGGCCCTGCCGCTGGGCGGCTACTTGCCCGTGAACTTCTCGTACTCCTTGAGGACCTCTTCGGTGGGGCCGTCCATGCGCAGTTCGCCGCGTTCCAGCCACAGCACCCGGTCGCAGGTGTCGCGGATCGACTTGTTGCTGTGGCTGACCAGAAACACCGTGCCGGCCTCCTTGCGCAGCTCCCGGATGCGCGCCTCGGAGCGCTTCTGGAACTTCGCGTCACCGGTGGCCAGCGCCTCGTCGATCATGAGGACGTCGTGGTCCTTGGCCGCCGCGATGGAGAACCGCAACCGGGCCGCCATACCGGAGGAGTAGGTGCGCATCGGCAGGGTGATGAAGTCGCCCTTCTCGTTGATGCCCGAGAAGTCGACGATCTCCTGGTAGCGGGACTTGATCTCCTCGCGGGACATGCCCATGGCCAGGCCGCCGAGGATGACGTTGCGCTCGCCGGTCAGGTCGTTCATCAGCGCCGCGTTCACGCCCAGCAGCGAGGGCTGGCCGTCGGTGTAGACCCTGCCCTTCTCGCAGGGCAGCAGTCCGGCGATGGCGCGCAGCAGGGTCGACTTGCCGGAGCCGTTGGAGCCGATCAGGCCGATGGCCTCGCCCTTGTAGGCGACGAACGACACCCCGCGTACGGCGTGCACCTTGCGCACGCCCCGCTCCTCGCCGCGCTTGAGTATGCGGCTGAGGGCGGCGGTGGCGCTGCCCTTGCCGGTCTTGGCGCCGTTGACGCGGTAGACGATGTGAACGTCGTCCGCGATCACGGTCGGGACGCGCTCGGCGCCTCGGTGCTCAGCCACGGCCGTACCTCTCCTCCGCCTTCCAGAAGTACACGAAGCCGCCCACCGCGAACAGCACGGCCCAGCCGGCCGCGGCCGCCCAGACGTGGTCGGGCAGGTTGCCCGCGCCGTAGCCGTCGATCAGGGCGAAGCGCATCAGGTCCATGTAGATCGCGGTCGGGTTCCACTGCAGCGCCGTGGCGATCCACTGCGGCTTGTCGGCGAGCATCACCGGGATGGAGAACATCACGCCCGACGCGTACATCCAGGTGCGCATGATGAACGGCATGAGCTGCGCCAGGTCCGGCGTCTTGGCGCCGGCCCGGGCCATGATCAGCGACAGGCCGGTGTTGAAGCAGAACTGCAGCAGCAGGATCGGGATGATCAGCAGCCAGGACATGTCCGGGTAGCTGCCGAAGCCGATCGCGAAGATGAACAGCACGATCATCGAGAAGAGCAGCTGCTGGAGCTGCTGCAGCGAGAACGAGATCGGCAGCGAGGCGCGCGGGAAGTGCAGCGCGCGCACCAGGCCGAGGTTCCCGGAGATCGCGCGGACACCGGCCATCACCGAGTTCTGCGTGAAGGTGAAGACGAAGATGCCGGTGACCAGGAACGGGACGTAGACCTCGCGGTCCATGCCCTTGTTCGCCTTCAGGATGAGCCCGAAGATCATGTAGTACACGGCGGCGTTCAGCAGCGGCGTGGCCACCTGCCACAGCTGGCCGAGCTTGGCCTGGCTGTACTGGGCGGTCAGCTTGGCCGAGGAGAAGGCCATGATGAAGTGGCGCCGGCCCCACAGCTGGCGGACGTACTCCGTCAGCGGCGGCCGGGCGCCGCTCACGGACAGCCCGTACCGGGCGGCGAGCTGCGCCGCCGTGAGGCCCTCGTCGGGCGACGGGGCCGCGCTCACCGCGACTGTCCCGTCATGCGTTGTCTCACTCACAGTGGAAACTTTCGTCTTCGTTTCGATGCGCAGCCTGTGCGGGCTGGACACATGCCGGGGGCCAGGGGTCGGGCCCGCCGGCGTGCCGTCGGGAACGAGCTTCTCAGATGATGGGGGGCCGGCCCAGCCGGGTCAGCCGCCACACCGTACGCCACCGCATGGGGCGGCGGGGACCGCAAGGAGTGGTCCAGCCCTCACGGAATCCGCCGAACCAGGCCTTCAGCGCGGGCCCGGAGGGACGGCGGGCCAACGTGAGCAGCAGCCAGACCCCGAGGTAGACCGGGACGAGGGGGGCAGGGAGGTTGCGGCGGGCCAGCCAGACCCGGTTGCGGGCGACCATGCGGTGGTAGACCGCGTGCCGCGAGGGCGCTGTGGTCGGGTGGTACAGCACCATGTCGGACCGGTAGTCGATCATCCAGCCCGCGTCCAGGGCCCGCCAGGCCAGGTCGGTCTCCTCATGGGCGTAGAAGAACTCGTCCGGGAGTCCGCCGACCTCCTGCAGGACCTTGGTGCGCACCGCGTTGGCGCCGCCGAGGAAGGTGGTGACGCGGGAGGAGCGCATCGGGTCGGAGGCGCGCAGCCGCGGCACGTGGCGGCGCTGGGTGACGCCAGTGTCCGGGTCGGCGATGCGGAAGCTGATGATGCCGAGCTCGTCGTCGGCGGCGAACGCCTCGCGGCACAGCTCGGCGGTGTCGGTGCGGGCGAGCAGGCCGTCGTCGTCGAGGAAGAGCAGGATGTCGACGTCCCGCCCGCCCGGCCCGAAGGCCTCGATGCCGACGTTGCGGCCGCCGGGGATGCCGAGGTTCTCCGGCAGCTCGATCGTACGTACGCCCGCGGGGACGTCCGGCACGGGCGAGCCGTTGCCGACCACGACCACCTCGACCCGGTCGCCGTCCTGCTTGGCGACCGAGTCGAGGAGGGCACGCAGCTCCTCGGGGCGGTTGCCCATGGTGATGACGACCGCGCCGACCTTGAGCGGGGCGCTCATTTCAGCCTGCTGGAGGCGAGGACGGACACCAGGTGCAGCAGCGTCTGCAGCAGCGCGATCCCGGCGAGCACGGCGGTGCCGAGGCGGGTGAAGAACAGGTCGCCGCGGGCCTGGTCGGCGATCGCCAGCACCAGGATCAGCAGCGACGCCTCGATGCCGAGGATCAGCCGGTGGAACTTCAGCGCCGCGGCGGCCCTGCGGGCCAGCGCCATGCCGGAGGAGCGCGGCTCGGACGCCGCCTCCTTGACCGGCGGCAGCCCGGCCTGGTGGCGGGCGACGCCGACCAGGTCGGTCTCGGCCTTGATCAGGATCGCGCCGAGCGCGGCCAGCGTGCCGAGGAACGCCCACAGCCAGTCGATCCGGCCGCTGCCCCACAGGTCGGCGGCGCGCAGCCCGAGGCCGACCAGCACGGCGGCGTCCGTGAGGTACGCGCCGACCCGGTCCAGGTAGACCCCGCCGAGCGAGTACTGCTGCTTCCAGCGGGCGATCTCGCCGTCGACGCAGTCCAGCAGCAGGTACAGCTGGACCGCCACCACACCGAGGACCGCGCCGGGGATGCCGGGCACCAGCAGCGCCGGCGCCGCGAGCACGCCGCAGACGGTCATCAGGTAGGTGAGCTGGTTGGGCGTGACCCTGGTGTTCACCAGGTAGCGGTCGATCCGCAGGGACACCTCTCGCATGTAGAGGCGGCCCGCCCAGTGCTCACCGCTGCGCCGGTCCTTGACCCCCGCGGGATGCACGACCGGGCGGAGTTCAGCTACCGATGGCCTTGACATAGTCGGCGTAGACGTCCTTGATCTGTTCGGTCGTGAGGGCGAGGTGTTCCAGGATCGTGTAGCGGCCGGGCCGGGTCTCCGGGGCGAACTCCACGACCTTGACGAACTCCTCGGTCGTGAAGCCGATCTCGGCGGGCAGCACCGGCAGCCCGTGCCGGCGCAGCACCTCGGCCATGTGGGCCGACGCCTCGTGCGCCCCGCGCAGGTACATCGCGAAGGCGGCGCCGAGCCCGCACTGCTCGCCGTGGCTGGCGGCCCGCTTGGGGTAGAGCAGGTCGAAGGCGTGGTTGATCTCGTGGCAGGCGCCGGAGGACGGCCGCGAGTCGCCCGAGACGGACATGGCGATACCGCTGAGGACCAGGGCCTCGGCGAGGACCTGGAGGAAGTCGTTGTCGCCGATGCCGCCGGGGTGGCGCAGCACGGCCTCGCCCGCCTGCCGGGCCATGGCCGCGGCCAGGCCGTCGATCTTCTCGCCGTTGACCCGGTTGGCCAGCTCCCAGTCCGCGATGGCGGAGATGTTGGAGATGGCGTCGCCGATGCCGGAGCGCACGAAGCGGGCCGGGGCGTCGCGGATGACGTCCAGGTCGATGACGACGGCGATCGGGTTGGGCACGCCGTAGGAGCCGCGCCCGGCGTCGTTGTCGAGGGTGGCGACCGGGGAGCACAGGCCGTCGTGCGCGAGGTTGGTCGGCACGGCGACCAGCGGCAGCCCGACGCGTGCCGCGGCGAACTTGGCACAGTCGATGATCTTGCCGCCGCCGAGGCCGACGACCGCGTCGTAGCGGCCGCCCTTCATGTCCCCGGCCAGCCGGATCGCGTCGTCCAGGGTGCCGCCGCCGACCTCGTACCAGGTGGCGCCGGGCAGCGAGGGCGCGACGCGCTCGCGCAGGCGGGCGCCGGAGCCGTTGCTGACCGCGACGGCGAGCCGCCCGGAGTGCGAGATCCGCTCGTCGGCGAGGACGCCCGCCAGGTCGTCGAGGGCACCCGGGCGGATGTCCACGACGACCGGCGTGGGAATCAGCCGGGTCAGTACTGGCACGCGATCACACGCCCCTTGGCGAGGTCGTCGTGGTTGTCGATCTCGACCCACTTGACGTCGCCGATCGGCGCCACGTCGATCTTGAAGCCGCGGTTGACGAGCTCCTGGTAGCCGTCCTCGTAGTACAGCTGCGGGTCGCGCTCGAAGGTGGCCTTCAGCGCGTCGGCCAGCTCGGCGGCCGCGTCGCCCTCGATGAGGGTGACACCGATGTACTCGCCGGTCGCCTCGGCGGGCTCCATCAGCTTGGTGATGCGCTGGACGCCCTTGTCGGGGTCGACGACGACCTTCATCTCCTCGTCGGCGAGGGACTTCACGGTGTCCAGCGCGAGGATGATCTTCTTGCCGTCGCCGCGGGCGGCGAGCAGGGTCTTCTCGACGGAGACCGGGTGCACGGTGTCGCCGTTGGCGAGGATCACGCCGTCCTTGAGGGCGTCACGGCCGCACCACAGGGAGTAGGCGTTGTTCCACTCCTCGGCCTTGTCGTTGTCGATCAGGGTGATCTTCAGGCCGTACTTGGCCTCCAGGGCCTCCCGGCGCTCGTACACGGCTTCCTTGCGGTAACCGACGATGACCGCGACCTCGGTCAGCCCCACCTCGGCGAAGTTGCCGAGGGTGAGGTCCAGGACGGTGAGGCTGTCCTCGGCGCCCTCGGGCCCGACCGGCACCAGCGCCTTGGGCAGGGTGTCGGTGTAGGGGCGCAGACGCCGTCCGGCGCCGGCCGCCAGCACGAGGCCGATCATGCGGGTTCTCCTTCGTCGTGTACGGCGGGTGCGCCGCCCTTGTGGGCGGACACCCAGAAGCGGATGCTCTCGACGAGCACCAGCAGGGCGATGATCACGGCCAGTGCCGTGAGCGCGACCTTGAACTGCGAGGCGGTGAGCAGCGCGGCCAGTACGGCCACGAGCAGCGTCCGCCCCTCCTGCCCCCCGATGGCGCGCACCAGCCAGGCCGGGGGCGCCCCGGCGTCGCCGCGGATGCGGTACACCGTGTCGTAGTGATGGTAGGCGACGGCCGCCACCAGCCCGAAAGCCGCCGGAAGCGCCCCGTTCACGTCCGCTGTCGCGGCCAGCGCGAGCACGGTGCAGTACTCGGCGGCGCGGAAGAACGGCGGGACGAGCCAGCCGAGCGCTCCGGTGAGCGGGCGGGCCACGGCGAACGCGGAGGTCAGGACGTAGCCGGCGGCCGCGAGGGCGGGCCAGAACGTGCCATGTCCGGTCAGGGCGGAGACGGCGACGACCGCGGCGCCGCCCAGCAGGGCGACCGCGGGGGCGGCGAGGGCGGGCAGCCGCCCCGGCAGCACGCGGCCGAGCCCGTCGGCGAGCGGCCCGGAGTCGGCCAGGTCCGCCAGCGCCCGCGCCGCGCGCTCGGTGCGGCGGGCGCTTCGGCGGGCCAGCGAGCGCAGCACCCGGCCGGCCGTGGTGTACACGGAGGCGAAGGCGCAGCCGACGAGCAGGGCGTAGAAGGTGATGCGCGGGGTGGTGGCCGCGGTGAGGACGGCGATCATGGCCCAGCGCTCGCCGATGGGCAGGATGATCATGCGGCGCAGCCAGAGCGTCCAGCCGGTGCCGTCGAGCCGGTCGGTCGGGGCGGCGGGCTTGCCCCCGGACGTGGCGGGCGCGTCGTCCTCGGCCTCGTGGAAGGCGAAGTCGACCATGTGCCGGCCGGTCTGCAGGATCATCGCGCCCAGCGCCAGCGCCCAGACGTCGTCGCCGCCGCGGGCCGCTCCCAGGGCGAGGCCCGCGTAGTAGGCGTACTCCTTGGCCCGGTCGAAGGTGGCGTCCAGCCAGGCGCCGAGCGTGGAGTACTGCAGGGAGTAGCGGGCGAGCTGGCCGTCGGTGCAGTCGAGCACGAAGGACGCGATGAGCAGGACGGCGGCCGCGACGAACCCGCCGCGGGTGCCGGTGGCCGCGCAGCCGGCGGCGATCAGCGCGGTGAGCAGGGAGGCGGTGGTGACCTGGTTGGGGGTGAGTCCCCGCCGGGCGCACCAGCGGGCGATGTAGCGGGAGTACGGGCTGATGAAGAAGGTGGTGAAGAAGCCGTCACCGGCCTTCACGGCCGACTTCAGGCGTACGGCCTCCTCGTCGACGGCGGCGACGGCCTGCCGCGCCTCGTTGCGGGACTGCGGGTCGGCGGGCACAGCGGCGACGAGGCTGCCGAGCGCGGGGCGGTGCACGTCGGTGCCCTCGGCGTCGAGGGCGGCGGTGACGCGGTCGGCGAGTCCGGCGACGGCGGTGTGGGTGGCGCCCGGGGCGCCGCCGCACGCGGAGGTCGTCTCGCGGGCCATCGCGCGGGTCAGGGCCTGGCGGCCGGCGGGCTGCGCGGTCACGGCGCCGGGGATCGCGGCGATCGGGAAGCGGGGGTCGGTCAGGCCGAGCCGCAGGGCGTGCAGGTGGCCGACGAAGCGGCTGTCGACGACGGCGACGCGCTGGTCGGCGGGGACGGCGGCGAGCAGGGCCTCGGCGTCGGCGGCGTCGGCGGCGGGGCGCACCTCGAAGCCCAGCGCCCGCAGGTCGTCCTCGATCGACGCTCCGGGGACCGGCTGGCCGGTGAGGATGGCGGTCGACAACCGAACTCACTCCCTGGACACCGGCGCGTCGGACGCCGGTCGTGTGCATGATGGGGGGCGCCCTTGGCTGCACCAGGCGGGCGGCATGTCGGCAGAGGCTATCGGATGCCGCGAAGCGCTTGTTCACCGCCCGTTAACGACCTGCTCGACGCGGGCTGCACCGGCCTTTGCCGCGATCATCATCGGTGATCCGGGGGCCGGCCCACAAACCGCCGGCGACAGACCAGCGCATCGAGGACATTACGACCGACGCATCCGACGCCGCCGCTCCCCGCCCCTTCTCTCCTCTCGTTCTCTTGGCTCGCGACTGCGCTCCGGCCCCGCAACCTCCTGACCTGCGCATCGTTTACGCAGGTCAGGGCACATGACAACGGTGTTCAGTGCCGCGTTGCCGGATACCCCCCACCCGTAGTTGACTGGGGTGCCGGGCGTTCACAGGAGGATTTTCATGGGGGCTGGGCACGATCACGCGCACGGTCACGGCGGGCACGCGCACGGCGTGACCGGCGGGACGGCGACCGCCGCGTACCGCGGCCGGCTGCGGGCCGCGCTGGGGATCACGCTCGGCGTGATGGTGGTCGAGATCGTCGGCGGCCTGCTGGCAAACTCCCTCGCGCTGATCGCCGACGCCGCGCACATGGCGACGGACGCGCTCGGCCTCGGCATGGCCCTGCTGGCGATCCACTTCGCCGCCCGGCCGGCGAGCGAGCGCCGCACCTTCGGCCTCGCCCGCGCCGAGATCCTCGCCGCGCTCGCCAACTGCCTGCTGCTGCTCGGCGTGGGCGGCTATGTGCTGGTCGAGGCCATCCAGCGCTTCATCACCCCGGCCGCGACCGAGGGCGGCCTGACCATCGCCTTCGGCCTGGTGGGCCTGTGCGCCAACAGCGTCTCGCTGGTGCTGCTCATGCGCGGCCAGTCGGAGAGCCTGAACGTGCGAGGCGCCTTCCTGGAGGTCGCCGCGGACGCCCTCGGCTCGGTCGCGGTGATCATCGCTGCGGGGGTGATCCTGCTCACCGGCTGGCAGGCCGCCGACCCGATCGCCTCGCTGGTCATCGGCCTGATGATCGTCCCCCGGACGGTGAAGCTGCTGCGCGAGACGCTGGACGTGCTGCTGGAGTCGGCGCCCAAGGACGTCGACATGGCGGAGGTGCGGGCGCACATCCTGGCGCTGGAGGGCGTGGAGGACGTGCACGACCTGCACGCCTGGACGATCACCTCGGGCCTGCCGGTGCTGTCCGCGCACGTCGTGGTCAGCACCGAGGTCCTCAGCGCCATCGGCCACGAGAAGATGCTGCACGAGCTGCAGGAGTGCCTGGGCGGCCACTTCGACGTCGAGCACTGCACCTTCCAGCTGGAGCCGGGCGGGCACGCGGAGCACGAGGCCAGGCTGTGTCACTGAGCGCCCCCGCCGCCGCTCCCCGCTCACCCGGAAAGGACGGTTCCGCGGTCGTCGCGGCGGGCAGCATCATCCACCGGGCCCCCCTTCCGGTGACCGGGCGGTGACGGCCGCGGTCCGCGTCGGCGCGCGGGACATGCGGGCACGCCGCCAAGCGCCGGTCGCGCCGGACACGTGCGGCAGACTGGGGCCGTAGGACGATGCGAAGGACGGTTATGCCGATCACACCTGCCACCGCGACGCACACCTCGTCGTCGAACGGCACCGCGGACGCGATTTTGCTGGAGCTGGTCGACGAGAACGGCGTGACGATCGGCACCGAGGAGAAGCTCGCCGCCCACCAGCCCCCCGGGCAGCTGCACCGCGCGTTCTCGGTGTTCCTCTTCGACGACCGCGGCCGGCTGCTGCTGCAGCAGCGGGCGCTGGGCAAGTACCACTCCCCTGGCGTGTGGTCCAACACGTGCTGCGGCCACCCCTACCCGGGCGAGGCGCCCTTCGCCGCCGCCGCCCGGCGCACCTTCGAGGAGCTGGGCGTGTCCCCGTCGCTGCTGGCCGAGGCGGGCACGGTGCGCTACAACCACCCGGACCCGGCCTCGGGCCTGGTGGAGCAGGAGTACAACCATCTGTTCGTGGGGCTGGTGCAGGCCCCGCTGCGCCCGGACCCCGAGGAGGTCGGCGCGACGGCCTTCGTGACCCCGGCCGAGCTGGCCGAGCGGCATGCCAAGGACACGTTCTCGGCCTGGTTCATGACCGTGCTGGACGCGGCGCGTCCGGCGGTCCGCGAGCTGACGGGCCCCTCCGCCGGCTGGTGAGAACAGGAGGCGGCGGGGTCGAGGAACGTTACGGCACCCGGGCGGGCGTGAGCGGCAGGGCGGCCCAGATCACCTTGCCGCCGCTCGCGGTGTGCTCGACGTCGCACACCCCGCACGCCTCCCGGGTGATCTCGCGGACCAGCAGCAGCCCGCGCCCGCCGAGCTGCCCGTGGTCCGCCTCCAGGGCGGTCGGCCGGTAGGGGTGGTTGTCCTCCACGGACACCCGCACCCACTCGGCGCCGACCGCCACCTCCACGGCGAGCATCGGCGACAGCAGCGCCGCGTGCCGGACGGCGTTGGTCACCAGCTCCGAGACGATCAGCAGCAGTCCCTGCATCAGGTCCGGGGAGACCGGGACGCCCTGGCGGTACAGCAGGTCCCGCACGGCGTGCCGGGCCTGCGGCACCGAGGCGTCGGCGGCGGGCGCGGTGAACCGCCACACGCCCTCGTACGGCAGCGGGCCGGGTCTGCCGGGGCCGGGCGGGGTCTCGGTACTGCCCGCTGGGCGTGGGGCTGCCCCGCGCCCGTGATCGTCCATCGTCCGCTCGCCACCCTCGCGCTCGATTGTCACCACACGTCGAGTGTTGAGAACGCGTCGCTCCGCCCCGCACACCTGACCAGAAGTCGGCGTATATCGAGCGTTCGTGACCGCATGCGTATGACACGGTCAGTTGTGGGACTGCTCGTGTCCCGCTCGTGCCGACTTCCGGAACTCTTCGGGTTGTACGGGTTTGCCGCCCTCCTCGTGCGGCGCGTGGCGTCTCTCACCGCGCGTGCGTGGGGCGTCTCACCGCCCGGGGCCGGCCGGCGGGCCGAAGGGCGCGGATAGCATCCGGCGTATGGAGCCCGAGCTGCTGCACAGCGTCACGGACGCGGTCGCCACCGTCGTCATCCGCCATCCGGCCAAGCGCAACGCCATGACGGCGGCGATGTGGCGGGCGCTGCCGCCGCTGCTGGACGGCCTGGCCGCCGATCCGCGGGTGCGCGTGCTGGTGCTGACCGGCGAGGGCGGCACCTTCTGCGCGGGCGCCGACATCTCCACGCTCCAGGGCTCCCCCGAACAGGCGCAGCGCCTGGCCGTGCTGGCCGAGGAGGCGCTGGCCGCCTTCCCCAAGCCGACCCTGGCCGCGGTGCGGGGCCACTGCGTGGGCGGCGGCGCCCAGCTCGCGGCCGCCTGCGATCTGCGGTTCGCCGAGGCGGGTGCGCTGTTCGGGGTGACGCCCGCGAAGCTCGGGATCGTCTACCCGGCCTCCGCCACCCGCCGGCTGGCCGCGCTGGTCGGCCCGGCCACCACCAAGTACCTGCTGTTCTCGGGGGAGTTGATCGACGCGGAGCGGGCGCTGCGCACCGGCCTGGTCGACGAGCTGCTGCCCGAGGGCGAACTGGACAAGCGGGTGGCCGAGTTCACCCGGACCATGGCCGCCCGCTCGCAGCTCACGCAGGCCGCGGCCAAGGAGTTCGCGAACGGCCGCACGGACCGCGAGGACCACTGGGCACGGCAGGCGCGGGACAGCGACGACACCGCGGAGGGCGTCGCCGCGTTCCTGGAGCGCCGCGCGCCGCGCTTCACGTGGACCGTGTCGGGCTGATCACGGGGGCCTACGTCAGGGCGAAACGGCTCGCGGCGCGGAACTCCTCCACGAGGTGCGCCGGCGCCTTGAGGGGCGACCCGGCGTCGTAGGGCGGCTGCGGGTCGTACTCGGTCAGCAGCTGCACGGCCTGGGCGTGCTCGTCGCCGGCGATCCTGCCGACCAGCGCGAGCGCCATGTCGATGCCCGAGGAGACGCCGGCGGCGGTGACGTACTTGCCGTCGAAGACCACCCGCTGCCCGGTGGGCTCGGCACCGTACTGCCGCAAGCGGTCCAGCGCGGCCCAGTGGCTGGTCGCGCGCCGTCCGCGCAGCAGGCCGGCGGCGGCCAGCAGCAGCGAACCGGAGCACACCGAGGTCGTCCAGGTGCTGGTGGCGTCGGCCGTGCGCAGCCACCGGGTCAGCGCCTCGTTCTCCACCTCGGCGAACGTGCCGGGTCCGCCCGCCACCACGACGACGTCGGGCGTGGGCACCTCCGTCAGGGCCCGGTCGGCGGTCAGGGCGAGGAATCCGGTGTCGGCACGGACGGCGCCCGGCCGCTCGGCGACGAAGTCGACCCGCACGTCCGGCAGGCGGCTGAGGATCTCGTAGGGCCCGACGACGTCGAGGGCGGTGAAGCGGTCGTAGACGACCATGGCGATCTGCATGTGGGTCCCTTTCACGGGGTGGTGACGGGGCGGAACCGGCGGCGGTACTCCGCCGGGGAGGTGCCGAGGGCCTTGACGAAGGCCCGTCGCATGGCCTCCGGGGTGCCGTAGCCGCTGGCGCGGGCGATCTCCTCCACGCCGCCGCCGGTGTCCTCCAGCAGCCGGCGGGCGTGTTCGAGGCGGACCCGGTCGACGTACCGGCCCGGTGTCATGCCGGTCTCGGCCTGGAACGCGCGCGTGAAGTGACGCGGTGACAGCCGGGCGCGGGCCGCGAGCGCCTCCACGCCGAGGTCGCCGTCCGGGTGGTCGGTGATCCAGTGCTGCACCTCGCGCAGGGGTTCGCGGGAGGCGGTCTGCGCGGCCAGCTGCGCGCTGAACTGCGCCTGGTTGCCGGGCCGGCGCAGGAACACCACCAGATGGCGGGCGATGGCCAGCGCGGCGTCCCGGCCGAGGTCCTCCTCGACGAGGGCCAGGGCGAGGTCGATGCCGGAGGTGACCCCGGCGGAGGTGTGTACGTGGCCGTCGCGGACGTAGATGGGGTCGGGGTCGACCTGGACGGACGGGTGGTCGCGGGCGAGCTTGTCGCAGTACGCCCAGTGCGTGGTGGCGCGGCGTCCGTCCAGCAGGCCGGCCCGGGCCAGCAGGATCGCGCCGGTGCACACGGAGACCAGCCGCGTCGCCCGTGGCCCGTGCCGGTGCAGCCAGTCGACCAGGCGGGGCTCGGGGCTGCGGGTGCCCTGTCCGCCGGGGACGAGCAGGGTGTGCGGGTCGGGCGCGTCCTCCAGCGCCTCGTCCGGTACGAGGAGCAGGCCGCTGGAGGTGCGCACCGGGGCGCCGCCGGGGGACGCCGTACGCAGGCGGTAGGTGCCCGGGGTGCGTTGCTCGGCGCCGGCGAAGACCTCCAGGGGGCCGGTGACGTCGAGGCTCTGGACGCCGTCGAAGAGCAGGAAGAGAACGGTGCGCTGCGCCATGACGACGATTCTTCGGCGCCCGCACGATGGCGGCAATGACGAGTTGCCCACCTTTTCTGCCATACGAGCGGCGAGGGCGGTGCGGGAGGACATGGGGACTGGCCGCGATACCGACCGGTCGGTAACGTACCGGGGCATGACTCTTGCCGTCCTCGCACCGCGTGCCGGTCGCCGCTGTCACAACGCCCTCAACACGCTGCACGCCGCCCACTACTTCGCGCCCGAACTCGGCCACCAGCTGGGCGCGCTGGGGGTCACCCACCCCCGGGCCGTCAACTTCGCCGTGCGCTCGGCGGCGCTCGGTCCGGTGGGCCCGGGCACGGTCGCGGCCACCTTCTACAACTACAAGTACGACCTGGTCGCCCAGCACGTGCCCGCCGTGTGGGCGACGGCCGCCCCGGCCGACGTGCTCGCGGCACGCGTGCGTGCCGTCGACGCCGCCCTGCGCCGGCTGCTGGGCGATCAGGCCGTGACGTCGGACGGGATGGCCGAGGCGGCCCGGCTGGCGCTGCGGGCCGCCGAGGCCTGCTCCCGCGCCGGCCGGCCGCTGTACGCCGCCCACGCCGACCTGCCCGTGCCCGAGGAGCCGCACCTGGCGTTCTGGCACGCGGCGACGCTGCTGCGCGAGCACCGGGGCGACGGACACCTCGCCGTGCTGGTCGCCGCCGAACTGGACGGTCTGGAGGCCGTGGTGACGCACACCGCGACCGGCAAGGGCATGGCCCCGCCCTGGGTCTTCACCACGCGCGGCTGGACCCGGGAGGACTGGAACGCGGCCCAGGAGCGGCTGCGCGGACGCGGTCTGCTGGACGCGTCCGGGGAGCTGACCGAGCGGGGCGTGGCGCTGCGCGAGGAGGTCGAGGCGGAGACGGACCGGCTGGACCGGGCGCCCTACGAGCACCTCGGCGCGAACGGCGTGGCACGGCTGACCGACCTGGCGGGCGGCTTCGCCCGCACCGCCGCCCTCGCCGGGGCGTTCCCGGCGGACCTGATCGGCAAGGGCTGAGCGCACCGGGCCGGGCATGGCCGCACGTCCGCGCGGTACCCGCTCCCCGAGCCCGGCCGTCCGGCCGGGACAGGAAGTCGGACGAACGAAGGGGACATACGTGTTGCGCGCGATCGCAGACGTCCTGCGGCAGATCGGCTCGGCGGTGGCGACGGTGGTGACCCTGCCGTTCCGCGCGGTGGCCCGCCTGTTCGGCGGGGCATCGTCGACGGCCCGGGGGCACGGTGCCTGAGTGACCTGACGTGCCCGGTGCGGACGGGCGGCCACACCGGTGGCCGCCCCGTCGGCATGCCCCGGCCCCGCGCACGCGACTCGTCGAGGCGCGCACCCCGGTCCCGGGCATGCCCTGACCCCTTTATCGGCGCCGCCTGCCACAATTGCCGCGCAACCCGATGTGGAGAAGGCGGTACGGGATCGTGACGACACCCCTCGCAGGGTCCATCGAAGGCAGGATCGCCGAGGAGCTCGGCGTACGGGAGCGGCAGGTCAAGGCCGCCGTGGAGCTGCTCGACGGCGGTTCGACGGTGCCCTTCATCGCCCGCTACCGCAAGGAAGCGACCGAGATGCTCGACGACGCGCAGCTGCGCACGATCGAGGAGCGGCTGCGCTATCTGCGGGAGCTGGAGGAGCGTCGTACGGCGATCCTGGAGTCGGTGCGCGAGCAGGGCAAGCTCACCGACGAGCTTCAGGCGCGGATCCGCGGCGCCGAGACCAAGGCGCGGCTGGAGGACATCTACCTGCCCTACAAGCCCAAGCGGCGCACCAAGGCGCAGATCGCCCGTGAGGCCGGTCTGGAGCCGCTGGCCGAGGGGCTGCTCGGCGACCCGACGGTCGAGCCGCTCGCGGCCGCCGCGGCGTTCGTCGACGCCGACAAGGGCGTCGCCGATCCGCAGGCCGCCCTGGAGGGCGCCCGGGCGATCCTCACCGAGCGGTTCTCCGAGGACGCCGACCTGATCGGCGAGCTGCGCGAGCGCATGTGGGTGCGCGGCCGGCTGGTCGCGAAGGTGCGGGAGGGCAAGGAGGAGGCGGGCGCCAAGTTCGCCGACTACTTCGACTTCGCCGAGCCGTTCACCGAACTGCCCTCGCACCGCGTGCTGGCGATGCTGCGCGGCGAGAAGGAGGAGGTCCTCGACCTCGTCCTGGAGCCGGAGGAGCCGACGGACGGCCCGTCCTCGTACGAGGGCATCGTCGCGGCGAGGTTCGGGATCGCCGACCGGGGCCGCCCGGCCGACAAGTGGCTGACGGACACCGTGCGCTGGGCCTGGCGCACCCGCCTCCTGGTCCACCTCGGCATCGACCTGCGGCTGCGGCTGCGCACGGCCGCCGAGGACGAGGCCGTGGGCGTCTTCGCCGCCAACCTGCGCGACCTGCTGCTCGCCGCCCCCGCGGGCACGCGCGCGACGCTCGGCCTGGACCCCGGCTTCCGTACGGGCGTCAAGGTCGCCGTCGTCGACGCCACCGGCAAGGTCGTCGCCACCGACGTCATCCACCCGCACGTCCCGGCGAACCGGTGGGACGAGGCCATCGCCAAGCTGGCCCGGCTCGCGAAGGAGCACGCGGTCGAACTGATCGCCATCGGCAACGGCACGGCCTCCCGGGAGACCGACAAGCTCGCCGGTGAACTCATCGCCAAGCACCCGGAGCTCAACCTCACCAAGGTGATGGTGTCGGAGGCGGGCGCCTCCGTGTACTCGGCGTCGGCGTTCGCCTCGCAGGAGCTGCCCGACATGGACGTGTCGCTGCGCGGCGCGGTCTCCATCGCGCGCCGGCTGCAGGACCCGCTGGCCGAACTGGTCAAGATCGACCCGAAGTCGATCGGCGTCGGCCAGTACCAGCACGACCTGTCCGAGGTGAAGCTGTCCCGCTCGCTTGACGCGGTCGTGGAGGACTGTGTGAACGGCGTCGGCGTCGACGTCAACACCGCGTCCGCGCCACTGCTGGCCCGCGTCTCCGGCATCACCTCCGGGCTCGCCGAGAACATCGTCGCCCACCGCGACGCGAACGGCCCCTTCACCTCCCGCGCGGAGCTGAAGAAGGTGCCGCGGCTCGGTCCCAAGGCGTACGAGCAGTGCGCGGGCTTCCTGCGCATCCGCGGCGGCAGCGACCCGCTGGACGCCTCCAGCGTGCACCCGGAGGCCTACCCGGTGGTGCGCCGCATGGTGAAGAGCACCGGGCAGGACGTCGCGGCGCTGATCGGCAACACCTCGGTGCTGCGCTCGCTCAGGCCGCAGGAGTTCGTGGACGACACCTTCGGCCTGCCGACCGTGACCGACATCCTCAAGGAGCTGGAGAAGCCCGGCCGCGACCCGCGGCCCGCCTTCAAGACGGCCACCTTCAAGGAGGGCGTGGAGAAGATCTCCGACCTGAGCTCCGGGATGATCCTGGAGGGCGTCGTCACCAATGTGGCGGCCTTCGGCGCCTTCGTCGACGTCGGTGTCCACCAGGACGGCCTGGTGCACGTCTCCGCGATGTCGAAGACGTTCGTCAAGGACCCGCGCGACGTCGTCAAGCCCGGCGACATCGTCAAGGTGAAGGTCCTCGACGTCGACATCCCGCGCAAGCGGATCTCGCTCACCCTGCGCCTCGACGACGAGGCGGCCCCGCAGGAGAAGTCCGCCGGTTCCCCGGGCGGCCGGCAGCGCGGCGGACGCCCGCCGCAGCAGCGCCAGGGCCGCGGGGGCGGCGGGGGCGGCGGCCGTCAGGCCCCGGCCCCGGCCAACAGCGCCATGGCCGACGCGCTGCGCCGCGCGGGCCTGCTGGGCGGCGACAGCAAGGGCCGCCGCTAGGCCGTACGAGGGGCGCCCGGCTCCGCTTCCGCAGGAGCTGGAGCCGGGCGCGCTCGTACAGTGGCCGTATGACCACTTCCCGTGTGCTCACCTGGGACGTGCCGGCGAGCGGGGGGTACGAGACCGCGTGGGTCGACTGCGGCCAGGGCGCCCTGCACGCCCGGGGGCGGGCGGTCGGCACGACCCCGGAGCCGTACTGGATCACATACGAGCTGGAGACGGCGGAGGACTTCGTCACCCGGCGGCTGCGGGTGACCGCCGAGACCGCCGCCCGCACCCGCACGGTGGAGCTGCGGCACGACGGCCGGGGCGGCTGGAGCGCCGACGGGGAGCCGCTGCCCCAGCTGACCGGCGCGCTCGACTGCGACCTCGGGCTCAGCCCGCTCACCAACACCATGCCAGTGCTGCGGCACGCGCTGCACCGGGCGCAGGGCGAGCAGGAGTTCCTGATGGCCTGGGTGTCGGTGCCGGGTCTGGTGGTCCGGCCGTCCCGGCAGACGTACACCCACCTCGCCCGGCTCGCCGGCGGTGGCGGCCGGGTCCGCTACGCCTCCGGCTCCTTCCGCAGCGACCTGGAGATCGACGCGGACGGGTTCGTCGTCCACTACCCGCAGCTGGCGACGCGGCTCGCCCAGCGGTAAAGCGGGTGAGCGAAGATCGCCGCCGCGGCAGACTGCCCGTATGACCGCATCCGATCCCAAGGAAGACCTGCGCCGCTGCCTCCAGGACGCCCGGGAGGTGATGCTGTGGAAACTGGACGGGCTGCCGGAGTACGACGTCCGCCGCCCGCTGACCCCGACCGGCACCAATCTGCTGGGCCTGGTGAAGCATCTGACCGGCGCGGAGGCGCTGTACCTCGGCGCGACCTTCGGCCGGCCCTTCGACGCGCCGGCGCTGTGGATCACGGGTGACGCCGAACCGGACGCGGACCTGTGGGCCCGGCCCGAGGAGTCCCGGGAGTCGATCGTCGCCGGTTACCGGCGGGCCTGGTCCCAGGCGGACGCCACGATCGAGGCGCTGCCGCTGGACGCGGTGGGCCGGGTGCCCGGCGGGCCCGGGGTGGAGCTGACCCTGCACCGGGTGCTCACGCACATGATCGCCGAGACGCACCGGCACGCCGGGCACGCCGACATCGTCCGGGAGCTGATCGACGGCGCCGCCGGCCAGCGCGCGCAGGGCGCCAACCTGGCACCGCACGACCCCGGGCACCTGGCCCGGGTGGAACGGGCGGCCGAGGAGGCGGCCGCCCTGTACCGCTAACGTTCCGTCACCTTGCCGTCGGCCACCTCCAGGCGGCGGGTGACGTGGACCGCGTCCAGCATGCGCCGGTCGTGGGTGACCAGCAGCAGGGTGCCCTGGTAGGCGTCGAGGGCGGACTCCAGCTGCTCGATGGCCGGCAGGTCCAGGTGGTTGGTCGGCTCGTCGAGCACCAGGAGGTTGACGCCCCGGCCCTGGAGGAGCGCCAGGGCCGCCCGGGTGCGCTCGCCCGGGGAGAGCGTGGCCGCCGGGCGCACCACGTGGTCGGCCTTGAGGCCGAACTTGGCCAGCAGGGTGCGGATCTCGACCGGCTCGGTGTCGGGGACGGCCGCGCGGAACGCGTCCAGCAGGGTCTCGGAGCCGTGGAACAGCCGCCGTGCCTGGTCGACCTCGCCGACCAGCACACCCGAGCCGAGCGCGGCGTGTCCGGCGTCCAGCGGGATGCGGCCCAGCAGGGCGCCCAGGAGGGTGGACTTGCCCGCGCCGTTGGCGCCGGTGACCGCCACCCGGTCCGCCCAGTCGATCTGCAGGGTGACCGGGCCCAGGGTGAAGTCGCCGCGCCGGATCTCGGCGTCCCGCAGGCTCGCGACGACCGCGCCGGAGCGCGGGGCCGCCGCGATCTCCATGCGCAGCTCCCACTCCTTGCGCGGCTCCTCGACGACGTCCAGCCGCTCGATCAGCCGCTGGGTCTGCCGGGCCTTCGCGGCCTGCTTCTCGCTGGCCTCGCTGCGGAACTTGCGGCCGATCTTGTCGTTGTCGCCGGCCTTGCGCCGGGCGTGCTTGACGCCCTTGTCCATCCAGGCGCGCTGGGTGCGCGCCCGGTCCTCCAGCGCGGCCTTCTTGTCGGCGTACTCCTCGTAGTCGTCGCGGGCGTGCCGGCGGGCCACCTCGCGCTCCTCCAGATAGGCGTCGTAGCCGCCGCCGAAGAGGTTGACCTGCTGCTGGGCGAGGTCGAGTTCGAGGACCTTGGTGACCGTGCGGGTGAGGAACTCCCGGTCGTGGCTGACGACGACGGTGGCCGCGCGCAGCCCGCTCACGAAGCGTTCCAGGCGCTCCAGGCCGTCCAGGTCGAGGTCGTTGGTGGGCTCGTCCAGGAGGAAGACGTCGTAGCGCGACAGCAGCAGCGAGGCGAGGGAGGCGCGGGCGGCCTGGCCGCCGGACAGGGACGTCATCGGCTGGTCCAGTCCGACGGCGAGGCCGAGGGAGTCGGCGACCTCCTCGGCGCGCTCGTCGAGGTCGGCGCCGCCGAGGGCGAGCCAGCGCTCCAGGCTCGCGGCGTAGGCGTCGTCCGCGCCGGGCGCCCCGTCGACCAGGCCCTGCGTGGCCTCGTCCATGGCGCGCTGGGCGGCCGCGACGCCGGTGCGGCGGGCCAGGAACTCCCGCACGCTCTCCCCCGGCCGGCGCTCCGGCTCCTGCGGCAGATGGCCGACGGTGGCCGTCGGCGGGGACAGGCGCAGCTCGCCCTGCTCCGGCGTGAGGAGCCCGGCGAGCAGACGCAGCAAGGTGGACTTGCCCGCGCCGTTGGCGCCGACCAGCCCGATCACATCGCCGGGCGCGACGACGAGGTCGAGTCCGGAGAACAGGGAGCGGTCGCCGTGTCCGGCGGCGAGGTTCTTGGCGACGAGGGTGGCAGTCATCAGGGCGCCGATCCTAACGGCCGCCTCCGGCGGCGGCCCGCACCGGTGGTCAGCGCATGACCTCCACCAGCACGCTGCCCGAGGTCCGGGCGACGACGTACGACGCGCCCTTGACCGCCCTGGCGTCCAGCGGGATGCGGTGGCTGCCGGGTCCGAGGACGCCGTCGAAGACCTCGTGGGCGTGGGTGCGCGAGAGCCGGTCCAGGCGGTAGGCCGTCAGCTGCACCCGGCACCGCGAGGTGACCTCCACGTCCGCCTCGCCGCGGGCGGCGGTCAGCCGGGTCAGCCGGCGCTGCTCGACGGGGCTGCGGTCGAGGGCGTGCTCGATCTGCGCGACGAGCAGCGGCACGATCGGCGCGAGCGCGTCGACGAAGGCGACCGGCATGCCGGCGGCCTCGAAGGCGTGGCGCACGGCGGCGCGTTCGGCCTCGCCGACACCCCGGCCGAAGGCGACGGCGCCGTAGCCGCGCAGTTCCTCGGCGGGGACGCCGTGCGCGTCGTGGGCGATGTCGGCGCCGACACCGATGGTGCGCAGCGCGGCGGCGAGCTTGGCGAGCAGGGCGACGCGAGCCCCGATGAGCAGCACCCGGCGGCGGCCGGCGTCCGGCAGCGCGGCCAGTGCCGCCCGGTACTCCTCGCCGCGGAACCGGAACGGCCCTATGCCGCGGTAGCCGTCGCGCTCCAGGTCGACGTCCTCGCGGGTCTGCCAGGCGAAGTCCCGCCAGACGTAGTCGTCGCCGTCGCGTTCGATGACGGCGGTGACCGCCCCGCAGGCCAGGTCGGCGCACTCGGGACAGCCGTAGATGACGTACCGTCCGCCGGGCAGCGGCGGTTCGGCCTCCCCCAGCAGGCCGCGCGCCTGCTCGGTGAGGATGGCGGGCGGCACGTCGGAGGCGAGCGGGGACACGGCGTCCAGGTCGGACAGCTCGAACAGCAGCGGGCGGCCGTCGACGACGAAGTCGAGGAAGTCCCGGTGCACCTGGTAGCCGCCGTCGGCGAGGACGGCGCCCGCGCGGGTGGCCGGGGCCAGGCCGAAGGTCGCGTACGCGGCAGACATGCTGTGAGTATTCCCGCGTCCTCACCGATGTGAGCGCGGCATGACACATTCCGTTACCGTCCCAGGATGCGAACCGAACTGAGGGACGACGTGATCGTGGTCGGGGGCGGGGTCGTGGGACTGACGACCGCCGTGGTCCTCGCCGAGCGGGGCCGACGGGTGCGGGTGTGGACGCGGGAGCCCGCGGAGCGGACGACCTCGGCGGTCGCCGGTGCGCTGTGGTGGCCGTACCACATCCGGCCGGTGGCGTCGGCGCGGTCGTGGGCGCTGCGGTCGCTGGAGGTGTACGAGGAGCTGGCGGACCGGGCGCCGCAGACCGGCGTACGGATGGTCGAAGGGGTACTGGGGGGCGCGGAGCTGGACGAGGTCGCCGGGTGGGCGGCCGCGCGGCTGCCGGGGCTGCGGGCGTCGACGCGCGAGGAGTACGCCGGGACGGGGGTGTGGGCGCGGCTGCCGCTGGTCGACATGGCGGTGCATCTGCCGTGGCTGCGGCAGCGGTTGGAGGCGGCGGGCGGGGTGGTGGAGGAGCGCACGGTGTCCGCGCTGGCCGAGGTGCCGGCCCCGGTCGTGGTGAACTGCACCGGCCTGGGCGCCCGCCGGCTGGTGCCCGATCCGGCGCTGCGGCCGGTGCGGGGGCAGCTGGTCGTGGTGGAGAACCCCGGGGTGCGCACCTGGCTCGTCGCCGGCACGGTGGGCGAGGAGGCCACCTATCTGCTGCCGCACCCGGACCGGTTGCTGCTGGGCGGGACCGCGCAGGAGGGCGACTGGTCCACCGAGCCCGATCCGGCGATCGCCGAGGCGATCGTGCGGCGGTGCGCGGCGCTGCGGCCGGAGGTGGCCGGGGCGCGGGTGCTGGAGCACCGGGTGGGTCTGCGGCCCGCCCGGGACGCGGTCCGGCTGGAGCGCGAACCGCTGCCGGGCGGGCGGGTGCTGGTGCACAACTACGGGCACGGCGGCGCGGGCGTCACCGTGGCGTGGGGCTGCGCCCAGGAGGCGGCCGCCCTGGCCGCCCCCTGCTGACGTCAGGGGACGCGGGATGCGCTGCGGGGCGGGTGCACGCCCGCCGGGGTCGCCGGGTGCGGGGCCGGCGTGGCCGCTCCCGCGGTGGCGAGGGCGCCGGCGCCGCCGACCAGCGGCAGGCGGGCGGAGGTCCGGGACAGGTCGAGGGTGAGGGTCGGGGTGGTGGACGGGGGATCGATGAGGTCCTTGTCCGTGCCGGCCACGATCAGCGCCAGCCGGTGCCCCTTCGGTACGACGTGGTCGGTGGCCGCCAGGTCGACGGTGATCGTGTACGCCCGGCCCGGGGTGAGCGGCGTGCCCTTGCCGGGGTGCGCCCAGGTGCCGAGGTCGGCCCAGCCGCGGCTGATCACCGTGTAGCCGACGTCGGTGGTCCGGGCCTTCGTCTCCTTGAAGCAGGCGCTGTCACCGGCGCTGCTGGCGCCCCAGCAGGTGCGGTCGGTGAGGGTGGTGATGCCCTCGGCGGCGTCGGCGTAGTCCCGAATGGTGGCGGGGCCGACGTCGACGAGGACGGCCGACAGATGGGCCGTGGCGGTGGTCGGGGTGGCGGTCACGGTGACCTTCGAGGAGCCGGCCAGGCGCAGGTCGCGGATGAGCGGCGCGGTGCTGAAGCCGGCCTTGTCGGGGGTCGGCCGGTCGAGGTTCGCGGCCCAGTCGGTCTCGCTGTGCCGCGGGTCGTCGGTGAAGGTCTCGGTGCCGGTGGCCGGGCGCGGGCCCAGGGTGCCGACGCCGGGCCGGTCGCCCGGGGCGGGGCGCAGGGTGGTGGGCCGGGTGCCGCTCGGGGGCCACACCCGGGAGGTGACCCACTGGTCCGGGCCGCGTTCGACGTCGGCCATCGGCTCGCGGTCGATGCCGTTGTCGTAGCCGAGGAGTTCGTGGTCGAACCAGCGGTGCAGGGTGTCCACCCAGGCGCCGCGGCGGAAGTCGAAGGGGTCGACGTGCCCGGTCTGGGAGAGCCAGATCTTGCGCCGCACGCGGTTCTTCGCGAGGGCGTCCCACCACTGGCCGAGGTGCTTGGTGCGCACGTTGAGGTCCTGCATGCCGTGCACGAGGAAGACGCTGGCGCGGACCTCGTCCGCGTCCTTGACGTAGTCGCGTTCGGTCCACAGCGCGGTCCAGTCGCCGGTGCGCGGTGCCCCGTCGGTCAGCTTCCGCTGGACGGCGGCGCACTTGGCGCGGGCGTCGGGGCTGTCGACGTAGTCGGACAGCCACTCGGGGCCGGAGTCGTACAGCGGGGCGCCCTGCTGGAAGTAGTAGTCGTACCAGGAGGAGATCGCGCTGATCGGGACGATGGTCTTGAGGCCCTTGACGCCGGTCGCGGCGACGCCGTTGGCGATGGTGCCGTCCCAGCTCTTGCCGATCATGCCGGTGCGGCCGTCGGTCCAGCCCGCCTTGACGGGGGTGTTGCCGGTGCGGGAGGTGTAGGCCTTCGCGCGGCCGTTCAGCCAGTCGACGACGGCCTTGGCGGACAGGACGTCGGAGCGGCCGCCGGCGTCGACGCAGCCGTCGGAGCGGTTGGTGCCGGCGAGGTCGACGCCGACGACGGCGTAGCCGCGCGGGACGAAGTAGTTGTCGTAGAACAGCGGCATCCGTACGACGTTGCCGTGCGCGTCGTAGGTCTTCTTCTGGCTCTCGTTGCCGCGGCCGCAGCAGGAGTAGTAGGGGCTGGCGTCCATGATGACGGGCACCTTGCGGCCGTGGGCGGCCGGTTCGCCCGGCCGGACGATGTCGGCGGCGACGCGGTCGGTGCGGCCGTCGCCGTCGCCGTCGAGTCCGGTGTCCACCCAGACGGCCTCGCGGATGGCGTGCTCGTACGAGTAGACGGGCCGGCTCTCGCGCGGGGTGCCGTGTGCGGCGGCCGGGGTGAGCAACGCGGCCGCCAGTGCGGCGACCGCGGCTGCCACCAGCGTTCTCCAGGTCGTGAAGCGCATGCGTGTCGGCATGCGCGGACGTTACATCGGTCAACTCCCGTGCAGAAGAGGGCGCGTGAGGAGTGTCGTGCGGTTTCACTCATGACGGCTGAATGGCGATCGTGTGACAGCAGGGGCCATGGACATGACCGGGGGCCGAGGGACTCAATAGGCTCCGAACAGACTTCGGTCCCCTACGACTTGGAGCTTTCGTGCACCGCAGAATCATCGCGCCGGGCGCTCTTGCCGCCGCCTCCGTCCTGCTGGCGATCCCGGCCTCGGCGGCGAGCTACTCCCCCGGCGCCCCGGGCATCGGCGACCCCTACTACCCGGCCTACGGCAACGGCGGATACGACGTCTCCCACTACGACCTGCGCCTGAAGTACCAGCCGGCCACCGACGAGCTGGAGGGCACGGCGACGATACTGGCGCGGACCACGCAGGATCTGTCGCGGTTCGACCTGGACTTCCTGCTCGACGTGAGCGAGGTCCGGGTCAACGGGGCCAAGGCGTCCTTCACGACGTCAGGCGAGCACGAGCTGGTCGTCACGCCGAGGACACCGCTGGCGAAGGGGACGGCGGTCACCGTCGTGGTGCGCTACAGCGGGGTGCCGTCCTCGAAGAAGGCGTACGGCTTCACCAGCTGGCACCGCACCCCGGACGGCGGCATCGCGGCGAACGAGCCGGAAGCGGCCTGGTGGTGGTTCCCCAGCAACGACCATCCGCTGGACAAGGCCACCTACGACGTGTCGGTGCTGGTGCCGGACGGGACGCAGGCCCTGTCCAACGGCACGCTGCAGTCCACGAGTTCCAAGCTCGGCTGGACTCGCTTCAACTGGCGGCAGAACAAGCCGCAGACGACGTATCTGGCCACGCTCGCGCTCGGCAGGTTCGACGTGACGACCTCGACCTCCGAGGGCGGTGTGCCCGTCATCAACGCCTACAGCAAGGACCTCGGCGACAACGACGGGGCGGCGCGGGCGAGCGTGGAGCGCACCGGGGAGATCGTCGACTGGCTGAGCGGCTTCTTCGGCCCGTACCCGTTCTCGTCGGCGGGCGGCTACGTGCCCAACACGACGACCGGGTACGCGCTGGAGAACCAGACCCGCGTCTACTACAGCCCGCGGCAGTTCGCGAACGGCTCCAACACCTCGGTGGTCGTGCACGAACTGGCCCACCAGTGGTGGGGCGACAGCGTGTCGCTCAAGAGCTGGAAGGACATCTGGATCAACGAGGGCTTCGCGCGCTACGCGCAGTGGCTGTGGTCGGAGCACGAGGGCGAGGGCACGGCGCAGGAGCTCGCGGACTACGTGTACGCCTCGCACCCGGCCGACGACGCCTTCTGGACGGTGAAGCCGGGTGACCCGGGGCCGGACAACCAGTTCGACATCGCGGTCTACGACCGGGGCGCGCTGGCCATCCAGGCCCTGCGCAACGAGATCGGTGACGACGCGTTCTTCGCGATCCTGAAGGGCTGGCCGCAGCGGTACGCGTACGGCAACGCGTCGGTGGCCGACTTCCAGCGCTACGCCGAGCAGGTGTCCGGCAAGCCGCTCGCGGCCCTGTTCGACACCTGGCTGTACGAGCCGGCCAAGCCGGCCACCCCGTCGGCCCGCACGAAGTCCCTCACCCGCACGACGGCGACCCCGGCCCAGCCGAGGTCCTGGAAGAAGATCGCGGCCACGAACGAGGTGCACGGGCACTGACACCGGGCCCCGGCCGGCGCGGGTCTGCGCACCGGCCGGGGCACGTCCGGGTGCTCACCCGTGGTCGTACACGGTCACGGGTATCCCCCGCCGCACCAGGCGCTCGGTGAGCAGGGGCTCCACGCGGGACCACTTGCCGCCGGCGAGACCGCAGCCGATGCGCGGCATGTGCACCGAGGCGCCGAGGTCGAGCGCCTTGTCCGCCAGCCGGGCCAGGGCGGTGTCGATGGCCTCGTAGCGGACCGGGACACCGTTGCTGCCGGTGCGAGTGCCGCGCTGGCCGATCATGTTGGCGACCCAGATGTACCGCTCGACCTGGACGAACTGGGCGGCGCCCAGCCCGAAGTCGTTCGCCGCGCGGTCGCGGTGCCAGGCGCGGTAGGCCCTCTCGGGCTCCGGCCAGCGGCGCGAGAGGGCCAGGACGAACCCCTTCCCCCAGCCCCCGATGTCGTTGCAGACATGGGCGATCACCTTGACGCCCTGGCCGAACGGCGCGGTGGCGTCACCCCGGACATACGTGATCTCCGACATGACGCCACCGTAGGCGGTGCCACTGACAGTGGCCCCGGTCTGCTACTTCGTGAGGTCGGTCAGCTCGCGGTCGGTGTTCTCGGCGACCCGGCGGCGGACGCCGAACCAGCCGGCGACCAGCAGGACGGCGATCACCGGGATCAGCAGCAGCGTCTTGCGGCCGACCTCCGGGTCGTTCCACATCATGCCGAGGCAGGCCAGCAGGAACGCGACCGTGGCGATCTCGGTGACGGGGCTGCCCGGCAGGCGGAAGTGCGGCCGGGTGACCAGGCCCGCCTTCGCCCGGCGGACGAACACCAGGTGGCAGACCATGATGATCACCCAGGTGCTGATGATGCCGAGGGAGGCCACGTTCAGCACGATCTCGAAGGCCTGGCTGGGCACCAGGTAGTTCAGCCCGACGCCGAGCACGCAGATCCCGCAGGTCAGCAGGATGCCGCCGTAGGGCACCTGGCTGCGGCTCATGACGCGGGTGAACTTGGGCGCGGAGCCGGCCATCGCCATGGAGCGCAGGATGCGGCCGGTGGAGTACAGGCCGGAGTTCAGCGAGGACATGGCCGCGGTGAGGACGACCAGGTTCATCACGTCGCCGGCGCCCTGGACGCCGATCTTCGACAGCACGGTCACGAAGGGGCTCTCGTCGGCGGAGTACACCGAGCCCGGCAGCAGCAGCGCGAGCAGGATGACCGAGCCGCAGTAGAAGAGACCGACCCGCCACATGATCGAGTTCACGGCACGCGGCACGACCTTCTCCGGCTCCGCGGTCTCACCGGCGGCGACGCCGACCAGTTCCAGCGCGGCGTACGCGAAGATCACGCCCTGCATGACCAGCACGACCGGCATCACACCGTGCGGGAAGACACCGCCGTGGTCGGTGATCACGTTCATGCCCGGCGTCTGGCCGCCCACCTCGTGGTGCGTGGCCAGCAGGAAGATGCCGACGAGCATGAAGGCGACCAGCGTGGCCACCTTGACGATCGAGAACCAGAACTCCATCTCGCCGAAGATCTTCACCGAGATGAGGTTCACGGTGAGGACCACGGCGAGCGCGATCAGCGCCAGCACCCACTGCGGGATCGGCGTGAACATGCTCCAGTAGTGCGTGTACAGCGCGATGGCGGTGATGTCCGCGATACCGGTCGTCGACCAGTTCAGGAAGTACATCCAGCCGGCGACGTACGCGCCCTTCTCGCCGAGGAACTCGCGCGCGTACGACACGAACGATCCGGAGGACGGGCGGTAGAGGACCAGCTCGCCGAGGGCGCGGACCACGAAGAAGGCGAAGACTCCGCAGACGAGGTAGGCCAGCGCGAGCGCGGGGCCCGCGTTGTGCAGCCGGCCGCCGGCGCCCAGGAAGAGGCCGGTGCCGATCGCGCCGCCGATCGCGATCATGTTGACGTGGCGGTGCTTGAGATCCTTGCTGTAACCGGCGTCGCCCGCGTCCGCGGGCGCTGCGGTCGCCGCGGGGTGGGCGGCGTCCTGTGCCGTGTGCACGGCTTCCTTGCTCACGGGTGGTTCCACTCTCTGGTGCGGCCCGAGCGGGGTTGCCCTCGGGACTCGTACGTGTGGGTCGGCCCGCACCACCCCCTCACGGCACAGACCAAGGCAGCAGCTTCCCAGAGAGATCACTTCTCATGCGATGGTCCATGTCACAGAGCGGTTCTTCTCACATGGGGTTCACGACTCGTTCACCAGCGAAGACGTCCCCACGGGTGATGGCACGGGTGGTGTCACAGCAGCGATGAGACAGTGATACTGCTGAACATGACGACCACCGAGGAGCCCACCCTCACCATCGACGAGCTGGCCGCCCGCGCGGGCGTCACCGTCCGGACGGTCCGTTTCTACAGCACCAAGGGCCTGCTGCCGCCGCCCGTCCTCGGCCCGCGCCGGGTGGGCCGCTACGGCGCCGGTCACCTGGCCCGCCTGGCGCTGATCGAGGAGCTGCAGCGGCAGGGCATGACGCTCGCGGCCATCGAGCGGTATCTGCGGCAGCTGCCGGCCGACCTGAGCGCCCGGGACCTCGCGATGCACCGCGCGGTGGTGGCGTCCTGGGCGCCGGACACGGTGGAGTCGGTGAGCCGGGAGGAGCTCGACCGGCGGGCGGGCCGCCCGCTGAGCGAGGACGATCTGAGGCGGCTGACGGCGATGGACGTCGTCACGCGGGACGGCGGCGGCTTCCGCGTCGACGCCGGCCTGCTGCGCCTCGGCGTGGAGCTGCTCGACGTACCGCTGTCCCAGGAGACGGTGCTCGCCGCCCGCACCGTGCTGATCGAGCACTCCCGCGCGGCGGCGCGGGAGCTGTCGGGGCTGCTGCGGGCCGCGGTCGCCGACCGCGGCCCGCAGGACGTGAAGTCGCTGTCCGCCCATATGCACCCCCTGGTGGTGCAGGCCCTGCTCACGACCTTCCAGCGGTCGCTGCGCGAGGAGCTGCGGGAGTGGCTGGACGGCGCCGAGGAGTGAGGCTCCTCCTCGGCCCGCGTCCGTACGGGTGCCTCAGCGCCCGTCGGTGAAGGTCTCGCCCCGCTCCGCCTTCTCCACCAGCAGCGCCGGCGGGGTGAAGCGCTCGCCGTAGCGCTCGGCCAGCTCACGCGCGCGTGCCACGAAGCCGGGCAGGCCGCCGTCGTAGCCGTTGATGTACTGCAGCACGCCACCCGTCCAGCCGGGGAAGCCGATGCCGAAGATCGAGCCGATGTTGGCGTCGGCGACGGAGGTGAGCACGCCCTCCTGAAGCAGCCGGACGGTGTCCAGCGCCTCGGAGAACAGCATGCGCTCCTGCATGTCGCGGAACGGGATCTCCCGCCCGGGCCGGGTGAAGTGCTCGCGCAGGCCCGGCCACAGCCGCAGCCGCTTGCCGTTGTCGTCGTACTCGTAGAAGCCGGCGCCGCCGCTGCGGCCGGTGCGGCCGAACTCGTCGACCATGCGGTCGATGACGGCCTCCGCCGGGTGCGCCGTCCAGGTGCCGCCCGACTCCTCCACGGCCCGCTTCGTCTCGCCCCGGATCTTGCGGGGCAGAGTCAGCGTCAGGTCGTCCATCAGGGACAGCACCTTGGCCGGGTAGCCGGCCTGGGCCGCCGCCTGCTCGACGGACGCGGGCTCGATGCCCTCGCCGACCATGGCCACGCCCTCGTTGATGAAGTGGCCGATGACGCGGGAGGTGAAGAAGCCGCGCGAGTCGTTGACGACGATCGGCGTCTTGTTGATCTGCCGTACCAGGTCGAAGGCGCGGGCGAGGGCCTCGTCGCCGGTGCGCTCGCCCTTGATGATCTCCACCAGGGGCATCTTGTCGACCGGCGAGAAGAAGTGCAGCCCGATGAAGTCGGTCTGCCGCTGCACACCCTCGGCGAGCGTGGTGATCGGCAGCGTGGAGGTGTTGGAGCACAGCAGCGCGTCCGGCGCGACGACGGACTCGATCTCCTGGAACACCTTGTGCTTGAGCGCGGTGTCCTCGAACACGGCCTCGATGACCGCGTCGCAGCCCGCGAGGTCGGCGACGTCGGCGGTCGGCGTGATGCGGGCGAGCAGCGCGTCCGCCTTCTCCTGCGAGGTGCGGCCCTTGGCGACGGCCTTGGCGCACAGCTTCTCGGAGTAGCCCTTGCCCTTGACCGCGGCTTCGAGGGCGACGTCCTTGAGGACGACCTCGATGCCCGCGCGGGCGCAGGAGTAGGCGATGCCGGCGCCCATCATGCCGGCGCCGAGCACGGCGATCTTGCGGACCTGGCGCGGCTCGATGCCCTGGGGGCGGTTGGCGCCGGAGTTGACGGCCTGGAGGTCGAAGAAGAACGCCTGGATCATGTTCTTCGAGGTCTGGCCCGCGGCCAGCTCCACGAAGTAGCGGGCTTCGATGACCTGCGCGGTCTCGAAGTCGACCTGGGCGCCCTCGACGGCGGCGGCCAGGATGTTGCGCGGCGCCGGGTAGGGGGCGCCGCCTGTCTGCTTGCGCAGGTTGGCCGGGAACGCGGGCAGGTTGGCGGCGAACTTCGGGTTCGCCGGCGTGCCGCCGGGGATGCGGTAGCCGGGGCGGTCCCAGGGCTGCTGCGACTCGGGGTGGGCGTCGATGAAGGCGCGGGCCCGCGCGATCAGCTCCTCGCGGCTGTCCACGACCTCGTCCACCAGGCCGTTGTCCAGGGCGCGGCGCGGGTTGTACTGGGTGCCCTGGAGCAGGACCTTCAGCAGGGCGTCGGTGATGCCGAGCAGGCGGACGGTGCGTACGACGCCGCCGCCTCCGGGCAGCAGGCCGAGGGTGACCTCCGGGCAGCCGATCTTGGAGCCGGGGGCGTCCAGGGCGACGCGGTGGTGGCAGGCCAGCGCGATCTCGTAGCCGCCGCCGAGCGCCGCGCCGTTGATCGCGGCGACGACCGGCTTGCCGAGGGTCTCGATGCGGCGCAGGTTGCGCTTGATGGCCATGCCGCCGTCGAAGAGGTCCTGCGCGGTCTCGGGGGTGACCCGGATGAGGTCGCGCAGGTCGCCGCCGGCGAAGAAGGTCTTCTTGGCGGAGGTGACGATGACGCCGCGGATCGAGTCCTTCTCGGCCTCCAGGCGGTCGGCGACCGCGGCGAGCGAGTCGCGGAACGCCTGGTTCATGGTGTTGGCCGACTGGTTGGGGTCGTCGAGGACGAGGGTGACGACACCGGTGTCGTCCTGTTCCCAGCGGATGGTGGTGGGCTCAGTGCTCATGGAAGCTGCTCCGTGATGGTCCGTGGTGATCCGTTGGGAGGGGGTCAGACGCGCTCGACGACGGTGGCGATGCCCATGCCGCCGCCCACGCACAGCGTGGCCAGGCCGTAGCGCTTGTCCTGGCGCTCCAGTTCGTCGACGAGGGTGCCGAGGATCATCGCGCCGGTCGCGCCGAGCGGGTGGCCCAGCGCGATGGCGCCGCCGTTGACGTTGACCTTGTCCAGCGACAGGCCCATGTCCTTCACGAAGCGCAGCACGACCGCCGCGAACGCCTCGTTGATCTCGACGAGGTCGATGTCGTCGATGGTGAGCCCGGCCTTGGCGAGGGCCTTGCGGGTGGCGGGGGCCGGGCCGGTGAGCATGATGGTGGGCTCGGAGCCGGACACGGCGGCGGAGACGATGCGGGCGCGCGGGGTGAGGCCGTAGCGCTCGCCGACCTCCTTGGAGCCGATGGCGACGAGGGAGGCGCCGTCGACGATGCCGGAGGAGTTGCCGGCGTGGTGGACGTGGTCGATCTGCTCCACCCAGTGGTACTTCTGCAGCGCGACCGCGTCGAAGCCGCCCAGCTCGCCGATGTCCGCGAAGGACGGCTTGAGCTTCGCGAGGGAGTCGGCGGTGGTGCCGGGGCGCAGGTGCTCGTCGTGGTCGAGGACGACCAGGCCGCTGCGGTCCTTGACGGGGACGACGGAGCGCTCGAAGCGGCCCTCCTTCCAGGCGGTGGCCGCGCGCTCCTGGGACAGGGCCGCGTACTCGTCGACGTCCCGGCGGGAGAAGCCCTCGATGGTGGCGATGAGGTCGGCGCCGATGCCCTGCGGCACGAAGTTGGTGGCGAGGTTGGTCATCGGGTCGTTGAACCAGGCGCCGCCGTCGGAGGCCATCGGCACCCGGGACATCGACTCCACACCGCCCGCGAGGACGAGGTCCTCCCAGCCGGAACGGACCTTGGCGGCGGCCAGGTTGACCGCCTCAAGGCCCGAGGCACAGAAGCGGTTCTCCTGGACGCCGGCGACCGTGTCGGGCAGGCCGGCGGCGATCGCGGCGATACGGGCGATGTCGGAGCCCTGGTCGCCGACGGGGCCGACCACGCCGAGCACGATGTCGTCGACGGCCGCGGGGTCCAGGCCGGGGAAGCGGGCGCGGATCTCGTGGATGAGGCCGACGACCAGGTCGACGGGCTTGGTGCCGTGCAGGGAGCCGTTGGCCTTGCCGCGTCCGCGCGGGGTGCGGATCGCGTCGTACACGTACGCTTCGGTGCTCACGAGGAGGCCTTTCGCTGAGGGTCGGTGGAAGGCTGAGGGCGGGAGGAAGGCGGGGGCAGCAGTTCGGGCACGTCCCAGTCGCGGGCCACGTCCTCGGTGTCGGCGCCGGGCTGCGCGGGGCCGCTGCGGATCGTGGCCGGGGTCACGGAGAAGCGGGGCGCGGGGGCCGGCTGGGTGATGCCGCCGTGGTCGGTGAAGGTGCCGCGGGCGGCGAGGTGGGGGT
>NZ_PQSS01000036.1 GCF_002920535.1 Streptomyces sp. Ru71
CCGGGGTCACCGCTTTTCTCGTGGGCTTCCAGCCGACCGAGACGGGTGGGTGGGTGGGTGGGAAACCCACCGGGGGTCTGGGCGCGGAGCCCCCAGGGACGGTCACCCAGACACCGGGCACGCACAAGCAAAGGGCCCCGAACCCAATGGTCCGGGGCCCTTCTCAGCGGAGCGTCACGGCAGCTGCGCCGCCCGCGCCTCCCGCCGGTTGTCGCGGAAGTTGTTCACCCGCCGAGCCGTGGCGAAGAGCGGGATCACCGCGCCCATCACCAGCTGCAGCGCGCAGCCGGTCTGGAGCAGGAGCTGCCCGCTAGGGGCGCCGAACGCCCAGGCCGCCAGCAGGCCCATGCTGAGCACGATCCAGGAGAGCATCGCCACCGCGAGGCGCCCCCGCGGCTTGGGGTACTCCACCCGGCTCACCATCAGCCACGCCGTCCCGATGATCGCCAGCAGCGTCGCCGCGAACGGCAGCTCCAGCAGCACGATCGCGACCACCGTCAGCGCGCCGAAGGGGCTCGGCATGCCCTGGAAGGTCCCGTCCTTCACCGTCACGCACGAGAAGCGCGCGAGCCGCAGCACGACCGCCAGCAGAACCACGATCGCGCCGACCGCCGCCACTCTCTGGTGGGCGTCGTCGGCGACCATGCCGTAGACCAGGACGAAGTACGCGGGGGCCAGGCCGAAGCTGATCAGGTCGGAGAGGTTGTCCAGCTCCGCGCCCATCGGGGAGGACCGCAGCTTCCGCGCCACCAGGCCGTCGAACAGGTCGAAGACCGCCGCGCAGAGCATCAGGATGACCGCCGTGGCCGCGCTGTGGCGGGCCATGCCGGACTCCTGGCTGCCGGTGAGGTGCGGGATCAGGATGCCGGTGGTGGTGAAGTACACCGCCATGAACCCGCATGTGGCGTTACCGAGCGTGAGGGTGTCCGCTATTGAGAGACGGAGGGAGAGAGGCATCTCCTCCTCGTCCTCCTCGGCCGCCTCGGGCACCCAGCCCGACTGAGTCTGCGGATCAATCACGGTCAATGCGAGTCACCCCAGCCACGGTCTTCTGACCGACCTCGACCGCGACCTCCACACCCTCCGGCAGGTAGAGGTCGACACGCGAGCCGAAGCGGATCAGACCGATCCGGTCACCCTGCTCGACCTTCGTCCCCTGCGGGATGTACGGCACGATGCGACGGGCCACCGCGCCGGCGATCTGGATCATCTCGATGTCGCCGAGTTCGGTGTCGAAGTGCCAGACTACGCGCTCGTTGTTCTCGCTCTCCTTGTTGAAAGCCGGAACAAAGCCGCCGGGGATGTGCTCGACCGACGTCACCGTGCCGGCCAGCGGCGCGCGGTTGACGTGGACGTTGAGCGGGCTCATGAAGATCGCGACGCGGGTCCGCCCGTCCTTCCACGGCATGATGCTCTGCACCACACCGTCGGCCGGGGAGATGACCCGGCCCTGGGCGATCTCGCGCTCGGGGTCGCGGAAGAACCACAGCATCCCCGCCGCGAGCGCGGTGGCGGGAACGGCGACGGCCCGGGCCGCGCCGGAGCGGCGTGCGCGGGCCAGGCTGAGGGCTGCGGTGGCGACGGTCGGGAGAAGCCACGGCGATGCTCCGCGCGCGAGGCGTACGCCGGCTCGGCTGTCGCGAGGTGCAGAGGTTTGGCTGTGGGGCATGGATGACCTTCGTAGCGGATGATGCCGCTCTATTAGGAGGGGGACGGCGGCTTTCCGCGATCGTAGCGGTTCACGGGCACAACTGGGTAAGCCAGGAAGCCGAGTCGGCGTCCGAAGAGTGCCTACGGGGTGTGATCTTCCTCCCGAAGAAAACACCCCGTACCCGGACAATCAGCCCTGGAACCGATACTCTTCGAGCAGTCTGCGCCCGATGATCATTTTCTGGATCTCGGCGGTACCTTCACCGATGAGCAGCATCGGAGCCTCCCGGTAGAGGCGCTCGATCTCGTACTCCTTGGAGAAGCCGTAGCCGCCGTGGATCCGGAAGGCATCCTCCACGACCTCCTTGCAGTACTCGGAGGCGAGGTACTTCGCCATCCCAGCCTCAAGGTCGTTTCGTTCCCCGGAGTCCTTTTTGCGTGCCGCGTTCACCATCATCGCATGCGCGGCCTCGACCTTGGTGGCCATCTCGGCGAGCTTGAACTGGATCGCCTGGTGCTGGGCGATCGGCTTGCCGAAAGTGTGACGCTGCTGGGCGTACTGGACACCCAGCTCGAAGGCACGCTGGGCGACGCCGCAGCCACGCGCCGCGACGTTGACGCGGCCGACCTCCACGCCGTCCATCATTTGGTAAAAACCTCGGCCGGTGACCCCGCCGAGCACCCGGTCGGCCGGAATCCGCAGGCCGTCCATGATCAGCTCGGTGGTGTCGACGCCCTTGTAGCCCATCTTGTCGATCTTGCCCGGGATGGTCAGACCGGGGCGGACCTCGCCGAAGCCGGGCTCCTTCTCGACCAGGAAGGTCGTCATCGACTTGTGCGGGGCCGTGCCCTCGGGGTGTCCTTCGTCACTGCGCACCAGGACGGCCACGAGGGAGGACGTACCGCCGTTGGTCAGCCACATCTTCTGGCCGTTCAGGACGTACTCGTCGCCGTCCTTGACCGCCTTCGACGTGATGGCCGACACGTCGGAGCCCAGGCCCGGCTCCGACATCGAGAAGGCGCCCCGGATGTCGCCGGCCGCCATCCTCGGCAGGAAGTGGTCCTTCTGCTCCTGCGTGCCGTGCTGCTTCAGCATGTACGCGACGATGAAGTGCGTGTTGATGATGCCGGACACCGACATCCAGCCGCGGGCGATCTCCTCCACGCACAGCGCGTAGGTGAGCAGCGACTCGCCCAGGCCCCCGTACTCCTCGGGGATCATCAGACCGAACAGACCGAGCTCCTTGAGCCCGTCGACGATCTGCTGCGGGTACTCGTCGCGGTGCTCCAGCTCCGTCGCGACCGGAATGATCTCCTTGTCGACGAAGTCCCGGACGGTGGAGAGGATCTCCTGCTGGACGTCGGTCAGTCCGGCGGTCTGGGCGAGACGGGCCATGGCCTACTTCTCCTGCTGCTTGAGTTCCGGGCGGCCGGGCTGCTCGCCGCCGCGCTCCTTGATGTACGTCTCGGTCGGCACCATGACCTTGCGGCGGAAGACGCACACCAGCGTGCCGTCCTGCTTGTAGCCCTTGGTCTCGACGTACACGATGCCGCGGTCGTTCTTCGACTTCGACGGCCACTTGTCCAGCACGGTCGTCTCGCCGTAGATCGTGTCGCCGTGGAAGGTCGGTGCCACGTGCTTGAGCGACTCGATCTCCAGGTTGGCGATCGCCTTGCCGGAGATGTCCGGCACGCTCATGCCGAGCAGCAGGGAGTAGATGTAGTTCCCGACGACGACGTTCTTGCCGAAGTCCGTCGTCTTCTCCGCATAGTTCGTGTCCATGTGGAGCGGGTGGTGGTTCATGGTGAGGAGACAGAACAGGTGGTCGTCGTACTCGGTGACCGTCTTGCCCGGCCAGTGCTTGTACGTCGCCCCGACCTCGAACTCCTCGTAGGTGCGTCCGAACTGCATCGCGCTCAGGCCTCCGGGATCTCGAACTTCGACGTGCGCCGCATGCCGGCGGCGCGTCCCTTGCCCGCGATGACCAGGGCCATCTTGCGGCTGGCCTCGTCGATCATCTCGTCGCCGAGCATCGCCGAGCCCTTCTTGCCGCCCGCCTCGGACGTGTAGTAGTCGTACGCGTCCAGGATCAGCTCGGCGTGGTCGTAGTCCTCCTGGGAGGGCGAGAAGATCTCGTTGGACGCCTCGACCTGGCCCGGGTGCAGCACCCACTTGCCGTCGAAGCCGAGCGCGGCGGCGCGCTGGGCGACCTCGCGGTAGCCGTCGACGTTGCGGATCTGCAGGTAGGGGCCGTCGATCGCCTGGAGGTTGTTGGCGCGGGCGGCCATGAGGATCTTCATCAGGATGTAGTGGTAGGCGTCCGCCGGGTAGCCGGGCGGCTGCTCGCCCACGACGAGCGACTTCATGTTGATCGACGCCATGAAGTCGGCCGGGCCGAAGATGATCGTCTCGACGCGCTGGGAGGCCTGCGCGATCTCGTTGACGTTGTTCAGGCCCTGCGCGTTCTCGATCTGCGCCTCGATGCCGATCTTGCCGACCTCGAAGCCCATCGTCTTCTCGATCTGCGTCAGCAGCAGGTCCAGCGCCACGATCTGCTGGGCGTTCTGCACCTTCGGCAGCATGATGCAGTCGAGGTTCTGGCCGGCGCCCTCGACCACCGTCACGACGTCCCGGTAGGTCCACTCGGTCGTCCAGTCGTTGACGCGGACCACGCGCGTCTTGCCCGTCCAGTCACCCTCGTTGAGGAACTTGACGATGGTGTGCCGCGCCTCGGGCTTGGCGAGCGGGGCGCAGGCGTCCTCCAGGTCGAGGAAGACCTGGTCGGCGGGGAGGCCCTGGGCCTTCTCCAGGAAGCGCGGGTTCGAGCCCGGCACCGCCAGGCAGGAACGCCGCGGGCGAAGGCGGTTGACAGGCGTGGTCATGCGGGGACCTCCAGGGGGTCGAGCTTGTTCGCTGTCCGGATCTCGTCGACGATGCGGCCGATGATTCCGGTGATGTCGAAGTCCTTCGGGGTGAAGACCGCGGCCACTCCCGCGGCCCGCAGCTGTTCGGCGTCTCCGCTGGGGATGATGCCACCTGCGATCACGGGTATATCTGTGGCACCGGCCACACGCAGCCGCTCCAGCACGTCCGGCACCAGCTGCGCGTGCGAGCCGGACAGGATCGACAGGCCGACCGCGTGCACGTCCTCGGCGAGGGCGGCGTCCACGATCTGCTCCGGGGTGAGCCGGATGCCCTGGTAGACCACCTCGAACCCGGCGTCACGGGCCCGCACCGCGATCTGCTCGGCGCCGTTGGAGTGCCCGTCCAGGCCCGGCTTGCCGACCAGGAAGCGCAGCTTGCCCACGCCCAGGTCCTGCGCCGTCAGCTCCACCTTGCGGCGCACCTCGGCCAGCTTGGAACCCTGCTCGGCGGGCACGGCCACCGGCGCGGAGGAGACGCCCGTGGGCGCCCGGAACTCGCCGAACACCTCGCGCAGCGCCCCGGCCCACTCGCCGGTCGTCACGCCGGCCCGGGCGCACTCCAGCGTGGCCTCCATCAGGTTGTCGGTGCCCTTCGCGGCCTCCTTCAGCTTCTCCAGCGCCTTGCACGGGCGCGGGTGGTTGAAGGGCGGCTGGTAGCGGGTGTCCCGCCAGTGCTGGAGCGAGGCGATGACCTGGGCCTCGACCGCCGGGTCGACCGTCTGGATCGCGGTGTCCAGGTCGGCGGTCAGCGGATTGGGCTCGGTCGACTCGAAGATGTTGACGCCGACGATCTTCTCCTGCCCGGACTCGATCCGGGCCCGGCGCTCGGCGTGCGAGGAGACCAGCTGCGACTTCAGGTAGCCGGACTCCACGGCGGCCATCGCGCCGCCCATCTCCTGGATCCGCTCCATCTCCGCGAGGGAGGCCTCGACCAGCTCGTCGACCTTCGCCTCGATCACCTTCGAGCCCTCGAAGATGTCGTCGTACTCCAGCAGATCGCTCTCGTAGGCGAGGACCTGCTGGATGCGCAGCGACCACTGCTGGTCCCAGGGCCGGGGCAGGCCGAGCGCCTCGTTCCAGGCGGGCAGCTGCACGGCACGCGCGCGGGCGTCCTTGGAGAGGGTGACCGCCAGCATCTCCAGCACGATCCGCTGGACGTTGTTCTCCGGCTGCGCCTCGGTCAGGCCGAGGGAGTTGACCTGGACGCCGTAGCGGAAGCGGCGCTGCTTGGGGTTCTCGATGCCGTACCGCTCGCGGGTGACCTTGTCCCAGATGCGGCCGAAGGCGCGCATCTTGCACATCTCCTCGATGAAGCGGACGCCCGCGTTGACGAAGAAGGAGATACGGGCCACCACGTCGCCCATGCGCTCCTGCGGCACCTGGCCGGAGTCGCGCACGGCGTCGAGCACGGCGATCGCGGTGGACATCGCGTACGCGATCTCCTGCACCGGCGTGGCCCCGGCCTCCTGCAGGTGGTAGCTGCAGATGTTGATCGGGTTCCACTTCGGGATGTGGGAGACCGTGTACGCGATCATGTCCGTCGTCAGGCGGAGCGACGGCCCCGGCGGGAACACATGGGTTCCGCGGGACAGGTACTCCTTGACGATGTCGTTCTGGGTCGTGCCCTGGAGCTTGGTGATGTCCGCGCCCTGCTCCTCGGCGACGACCTGGTAGAGCGCCAGCAGCCACATGGCGGTGGCGTTGATCGTCATCGAGGTGTTCATCTGCTCCAGGGGGATGTCCTGGAACAGCCGGCGCATGTCACCGAGGTGCGAGACGGGCACGCCGACCCGGCCGACCTCGCCGCGGGCGAGGATGTGGTCGGGGTCGTAGCCGGTCTGCGTCGGCAGGTCGAAGGCCACCGACAGACCGGTCTGGCCCTTGGCGAGGTTGCGCCGGTACAGCTCGTTGGACGCCTCGGCCGTGGAGTGACCGGCGTAGGTCCGCATGAGCCACGGACGGTCCTTTTCCCTCCGGAACTCCGAAGGCTGACGCTCTGTCATCTGCGGCTCTCAGACGTTCCGGAAGCGGTTGATGGCGTCGATGTGCCGGGCACGCATCTCGTGGTCCTTCACGCCCAGGCCCTCCTCGGGCGCCAGGCACAGCACGCCGACCTTGCCCTGGTGCAGGTTGCGGTGGACGTCGTACGCCGCCTGTCCGGTCTCCTCCAGGGAGTACGTCTTCGACAGCGTCGGGTGGATCTTGCCCTTGGCGATCAGGCGGTTGGCCTCGTACGCCTCGCGGTAGTTGGCGAAGTGCGAGCCGATGATGCGCTTCAGCGACATCCACAGGTAGCGGTTGTCGTACTCGTGCATGTAGCCCGAGGTGGAGGCGCAGGTGGTGATGGTGCCGCCCTTGCGGGTGACGTAGACCGAGGCGCCGAAGGTCTCGCGGCCGGGGTGCTCGAAGACGATGTCGATGTCCTCGCCGCCGGTGAGCTCGCGGATGCGCTTGCCGAAGCGCTTCCACTCCTTGGGGTCCTGGGTGTGCTCGTCCTTCCAGAACTTGTAGCCCTCGGCGTTGCGGTCGATGATCGCCGTGGCGCCCATCTTGCGGCAGATCTCGGCCTTCTCCGGGGAGGAGACGACACAGATCGGGTTGGCGCCGCCGGCCAGGGCGAACTGGGTGGCGTAGGAGCCGAGGCCGCCGCTGGCGCCCCAGATCAGGACGTTGTCGCCCTGCTTCATCGCGGCGCCGTTGCGGGAGACCAGCTGCCGGTAGGCGGTGGAGTTCACCAGGCCCGGGGCGGCGGCCTCCTCCCAGCTCAGGTGCTTGGGCTTGGGCATCAGCTGGTTGGTCTTGACCAGCGCGATCTCGGCGAGGCCGCCGAAGTTGGTCTCGAAGCCCCAGATGCGCTGCTCGGGGTCGAGCATGGTGTCGTCGTGGCCGTCGGGGGACTCCAGCTCGACGCTCAGGCAGTGCGCGACGACCTCGTCGCCCGGCTGCCAGGCGTTGACGCCCGGGCCGGTGCGCAGGACGACGCCGGCCAGGTCGGAGCCGATGATGTGGTACGGCAGGTCGTGGCGCTTGGTCAGCGGCGAGAGCTTGCCGTAGCGCTCCAGGAAGGCGAAGGTCGGCACCGGCTCGAAGATCGAGGTCCACACCGAGTTGTAGTTGACCGAGGAGGCCATGACGGCCACCAGGGCCTCGCCCGGGCCGAGCTCGGGCACCGGGACCTCGTCCAGGTGGATCGACTTGCGCGGGTCCTTGTCGCGGGTGTCCAGGCCCGCGAACATCTCGACCTCGTCCTTGTGGACGGTGATCGCACGGTACGACTCGGGGAGCGGCAGGTTGGCGAAGTCGGCCGAGGTGCTCTCGGGCGACTGGATCGCGGCCAGGATGTCCTTCACGGTCACGGTGTTGCCTCCGGCGGTGAGCGCCCTGAGGGAGGGGCGCTGAGGGTTACGTCGGTGCTGCTGAGGGGTGTGAGGGTGTGCCGTCGGTTCGGCGGGGGTGGTGCTTCGGCAGCGCTTTGTGGCGCGGGAGGGTGCCTGTGACGCAGGCGTCCGGGGCGCGCGGACGGTGAGCCCGCTGGGACAGCCGCCCGGACTCCTTCAACGTATGACACCGCGTGTCAGCTGACAAGGCACTGAGTGCCAGAACCTGCTCTCAGATGAAATCTTTACGCAACAAATGAGCGATGATCGATCGAAGAGGGCTCGAAAGCGGCTGGAATTCAGGTGGAAAAGGGGTCCTGACATGGCAAAACGGCCACCCCCAAGGGGTGGCCGTTGTCACAGGGACCGAGTGACTCAGCGCTCCTTCAGCGCCTGCTCGATGGTGCGCATCACCTCGTCGAGCGGCGCGTCGGTCCGGGCGACCGTCACCAGTACCTCGCCGTGCGTGGAGGTGGTCGCCGCGGCGGGCTGGGGCGGCGCGGTGCTGCGGCCCGCCATGATCCCCGTGCCGAACGTCTTGCGCACGATCGCGAAGGCGTGGTCCAGCTGCGCCTCCACGTCCCCCTGGCCGCCGGCCCGCAGCCAGCGCCGCAGTACGTGGTTGTGCGCGGTGACCACCGCGGAGGCGGCGACCTCGGCCAGCAGCGGGTCGTCGTTGGCGTCGTCGTCGTGCGCGTGCTCGTCGAAGTGCCCGAGCAGATAGCGGGTGAACAGACGCTCGTAGCGGGCCACCGAGGCGATCTCCGCCTCGCGCAGGGTGGGCACCTCACGCGTCAGCTTGTAGCGGGCGACGGAGATCTCCGGGCGGCCCGCGTACATCTTCATGACTTCCTTGATGCCGCGGCAGACCGTGTCCAGCGGGTGCTCGTGCGCGGGGGCCGCGTTGAGCACCGCCTCGGCGCGGATCAGGGTGTCGTCGTGGTCGGGAAAGATCGCCTCTTCCTTGGAGCGGAAGTGGCGGAAGAAGGTGCGGCGGGCGACGCCGGCGGCGGCGGCGATCTCGTCGACGGTGGTCGCCTCGTACCCCTTGGTCGCGAAGAGCTCCATCGCGGCGGCCGCCAGTTCTCGGCGCATTTTCAGCCGCTGGGCAGCCGCGCGGGAACCCGCGGCCGTCTCCGGCGCGTCGGGCGTGGCGGGGGTACGTGAGGACTTGGCGGGCTGGGACATGACCCGAACGTACTGCATGTGCGCAGCTCGGTGCGCAGGTCCGGGGCTTCCCCCGCCCTCGGAGGGCGGGGGAGGAGCGGCCGGATCGAGCAGGCCGCCCCAGTCCGCGCGGTCGGAATCGGCCTGCGGCCAGTCGCCGGGACGCCGCCTAGCGGCGGGCATATTCGCGGAAGCCGCGGCCCGTCTTGCGGCCGAGACAGCCCGCGGCCACCAGGTGCTCCAGCAGCGGCGCGGGCGCGAGGCCGGGGTCGCGGAACTCTCGGTGCAGGACCTTCTCGATGGCCAGCGAGACGTCCAGGCCGACGACGTCCAGCAGCTCGAAGGGGCCCATCGGGTAGCCGCCGCCCAGCTTCATCGCCGCGTCGATGTCGTCGAGCGAGGCGTAGTGCTCCTGGACCATCTTGATGGCGTTGTTCAGGTACGGGAAGAGCAGCGCGTTCACGATGAATCCGGCGCGGTCGCCGCAGTCGACGGCGTGCTTCCTGATCTTGGTGCACACCTCGCGGACCGTCGCGTGGACGTCGTCGGCGGTCAGCACCGTACGGACGACCTCGACCAGCTTCATGGCCGGCGCCGGGTTGAAGAAGTGCATGCCGATCACGTCCTGCGGGCGCGAGGTGGCACGGGCGCACGCGACGACGGGGAGTGAGGAGGTCGTGGTCGCCAGGACCGCTCCCGGCTTGCAGACCTTGTCCAGGGTCGCGAACAGCTGCCGCTTGACCTCCAGGTCCTCGGCGACCGCCTCGACGGCCAGGTCGACGTCGGCGAACGCGTCGTAGGAGCCGGCCGGGGTGATGCGGTCCAGGGTCTGTGCCGCGGCCTCCGCCGTCATCCGGCCCTTGTCGACCGAGCGGGCCAGCGACTTGCCGATCCTGGCCTTCGCCGCCTGCGCCTTCTCCTCGCTGCGGGCCGCCAGCACCACGTCGTAGCCGGCCTTGGCGAACACCTCGACGATGCCGGAGGCCATGGTCCCGGAGCCCGCGACACCGACCGAGCGCACCGGGCGGCCGGGCGTGAGGCCGCCGCCCTCCAGCGGGGTCAGGGCGTCGCGCACGACGGTTCCGCTGCCGGGCGCCTCGTAGGTGTAGAAGCCGCGGCCCGCCTTACGGCCCGTCAGCCCCGCCTCGCTGAGCTGCTTCAGGATCGGCGCCGGGGCGTGCAGCCGGTCCCGGGACTCGGCGTACATGGCGTCCAGGACGGTGCGCGCGGTGTCGATGCCGATCAGGTCGAGCAGCGCGAGGGGGCCCATCGGCAGGCCGCAGCCGAGCCGCATCGCGGCGTCGATGTCCTCCCGCGAGGCGTACTTGGCCTCGTACATGGCGGCGGCCTGGTTGAGGTAGCCGAACAGCAGCCCGTCGGCGACGAACCCGGGGCGGTCGCCGACCGCGACCGGCTCCTTGCCCAGCTCCAGGGCCAGGTCGGTGACCTGGGCGACGGCCTGCGGCGCGGTCAGCACGCTGGAGACGACCTCGACCAGCTTCATCGCCGGCGCCGGGTTGAAGAAGTGCAGGCCCAGCACCCGCTCGGGGCGGGCCGAGTCGGCGGCCAGCCGGGTGACGGACAGGGCGTTGGTGCCGGTCGCGAGGATGGTCTCGGGGCGCACGATCCCGTCCAGCTCGCGGAAGATCTGGTGCTTGATCTCGTACGACTCCGGCGCCACCTCGATCACGAGGTCGGCGTCGGCGGCGGCGGACAGCTCGGTGGTGGTGCGGACCCGGGCCAGGGCGTCGGCGCGCTCCTGCTCGGTCAGCCGGCCGCGCTCGACGGCGCGGGCGGTGGAGGCCTCCAGGGCGGCGACGCACTTGGCCGCCTGGGCCTCGCTGATGTCGATGCCGGTCACCTCGCGGCCGGCCCGGACCAGGACCTCGGTGATACCGGTGCCCATGGTGCCGAGACCGACGACAGCGATCTTCTTCAGGGTGGAGGGAGAGCTGGGGGACAGGGGAGTGGCCATCGCGGGACTCCAGGAATGAGGGTGACGACGAGGAGAGCGCCCGGGTGCGCCACGGGGGCGCACCGGGTGCGTGCAGGAGTGCGGGTGTGGACCGGGCTGCGAGCGCACACGCCCGGGGCCGTCGCGGGGACCCCGCTCGGGCGGAAGCCGAGAGTGGGGCGGGCGCGCACACGCCCGGCGAACGGTGGAGGTCCGACCGGCCCTGTCCCGAGGCCGAGTCGTACTGCGGTACGTCAGGTACCGAACCGACTTCTGCTCATGGCGGCCGCGTCACCAAACCGCCAGGAGGAGCTGCGAGTGGGTAACTCGCTCGTCTGAGCTTAACCGCCGGGTAACGAGCGCGCCAGTCCCCGGACTTTGTGATGTACGTCCCTCGGTCCGCCCGGCGCCCCTACCCTCTCAGGCATGGACGAAGAGTTGCGATCGCTCACGGAGCGCTTACGGCGCGAATCCGGCGGCGGGGCGGAGTTCGAGCGGCTGCTCGCCACCGGGGACGACGATGTGCTCGCCGGGGTGCTCACCGCGCCCGGACAGCCGCTGTGGGCACGCGAACTGGCCGCGTTCCGGCTGGGCCGCGCCGGCGACCGGCGGGCCTTCGAGTCCCTCGTCCTGCTCCTCAACCACCGCGACCCCGAGCGCTGCGCGTCCGCCGCGCACGCCCTGGCCCGGCTCGGCGACCCGCGCACCGCCCGCGCGGCGGCCGCGCTCGCCACCAACGAGCTGCGCGTCGCCTACGCCCTGCATCCCGTGCGGCTGCTGGTCGCGCTGCGCGCCCCGGAGTCCGTACCGGCGCTGATCACCACGCTGCGGCGGCGGCTGCGCCCGCACGACCCCTACCGCCGGGTCGCCCTGGCGTGCGTGGAGGGCCTGGGTGAACTGGGCGACAGCCGGGCCCGCCCGGTCCTCGACGAGGCCCTCGCCCACCCCGCCCTGGCCGAGGCCGCGGTGCACGCCCTGGCCCGCATCCCCGGGCAGCGGTGAGGTCGCTCAGCCCGCCACGACCGCCAGCGCCTCGATCTCCATCAGGAACTCCGGCCGCACCAGGGCCGCCACCTGGACCGCCGAAGCGGCCGGGAGGCGGTCGTCCGGTATGTGCGCGGCGCGCGCCGCCCGGATCGCCGGCATGGCGGCCATGTCCGTGACGAAGTAGGTCAGTTTGACGACGTCGTCGAACGACGCCCCGGCCGCGGCCAGGCAGCGGCGGAGGTTCTCGAAGACCTGCCGTGCCTGGGCGGCCGGGTCGCCCTCGCCCACCACGGTGCCGTCCTCGGCCAGCGCGAGCTGTCCCGAGACGGCGACCATGCGGCCCGTGCCGATGACGACATGGCTGTACTGGGCCGCGGGCGCGACACCGTCGGGGGCGGAGATCCTCGTCAGCTCAGTCATGCGTCCATCATGGATCACGGGTCTGACAACGGGCCGCCCCCGACGGAGGGTCAACCGTCCGGTGCCGCCCGCTCCTCAGCCACGGAACCCCAGCAGCCCGTGCAGGGCCGAGCCGCGCGAGCCGCTGGAGGCCTCCTTCGTGCCGAGCGGCTGGGGGTCGGGCAGCGCCGCGCACACCGCGTCGACGGCCCCTCCGCCGCGCGGCACCGTGCCGTCGGCCAGGTAGGCCGCCAGATACCGGTCCAGGCAGCCGTTCCCGCTGAGCGTGATGCCGTGGTTGCCGCCGCCCTGCTCGACGACCAGGCTGGAGCCGGCCAGCAGCCGGTGCACGGCCGCGCCGCCCCGGTAGGGGGTCGCCGCGTCGTTCGTCGCCTGGAACAGCAGCACCGGCGGCAGCTTGGCGCCCGCGAGGTTCACCGGGCGCAGCGCGGACTTCGGCCAGAAGGCGCACGGCGCGTTGTACCAGGCGTTGTTCCAGGTCATGAACGGAGCCTTGGCGTACACCGCCCAGTTGTCCTTGCGCCACTGCCGCCAGTCGCGCGGCCAGGAGGCGTCCCGGCACTGCACGGCGGTGTAGACGCTGTAGCCGTTGTCCCCGGCGGCGTCGACCGCGCCGAAGTTGCCGTACGCCTCGACCAGCGGGGCGGTGTCCTGCCGGGTGACGTACGCCGCGAACGCCTCGGCGAGGTAGGGCCAGTAGCCGTTGTAGTAGCCGCCGGGGATGAAGGTGTCCTCCAGCTCCGAGGCGCCCACCTTGCCCTCGGCCGGCTTCCTCGCCAGCGCCGCCCGCATCGCGTACCACTTCGCCTCGACCTTCGCCGGGTCGGTGCCCAGGTGGTAGGTGGCGTCGTGCCGGGCGATCCAGGCCATCAGGGCCCGGTGGCGGTCGTTGAAGGCCTGGTCCTGGGCGAGGTTGTCGTCGTACCAGACACCCGTGGGGTCGACGACGGAGTCCAGCACCAGGCGGCGCACCCGCTGCGGGTACAGCTTGGCGTAGACCGCGCCGAGGTAGGTGCCGTAGGAGTATCCGAAGTAGTTGATCTTGGACGCGCCGACCGCCCGGCGGATGGCGTCCAAGTCGCGCACCGCGCTCACCGTGTCGATGTGGGGCAGCACATCCGCGTACGTGCGGGCGCAGGCCGCCGCGAACGACGTGGCACGCCGGAGGTTGGCCTGCTCCAGGGCGGTTGTCGCCGGCACCGAGTCCGGACGCACCGGCCCGAAGTGACCGGGCGCGCAGTCCAGGGCGGGGCTGGACCTGCCGACGCCGCGCGGGTCGAAGCCGATGACGTCGTAACTCGCGGCCACCGCCTTGGGCAGCGAGGAGGCGACGAACCCGGCCAGGGTGAGTCCGCTGCCGCCCGGGCCGCCGGGGTTGACCAGCAGCGGGCCCTGGTACGTCTTGGCCGTGTGCGGGACCCGGGACAGCGCCAGGGTGATCCGGCGGCCGTCCGGCACGGCGTGGTCGAGCGGCACTTTCAGGGACGCGCACTGCAGCGTCGGGTAGTCGGCGGTGCCGCAGCTCTTCCAGGTGAGGTGCGCGGCGGGGGCGGACCGTGCGGCACCGGCCTGCGCCGGCGCGGCCGTGAGGGTCGCGGCCAGGACGGCGGCGGCGCCGCACAGCGCGGCTGCGCGTTTGCTCATGGAGCCTCCCAGGACAAAGGGGGCGGGCCGCGCGTGTCACGGTCCACGCCGCATCGTCCCGGAAAGCGACTGCTGGGGAACGCGTTCTGGCGATACTTGACCCAATTGGGCCGCCGGATGCCCTCGAACGCTCTCACATGAGGGAAAGCTGGGTCGGTTCGGTCGTCCGGGGGGTGTCGGCCGGCTCCGCCGGCCGGATCCGGCGGGGCAGCCCCGGGCCGGCCGGCCCGATGCCGTACTCCTGGGCCAGTTCGTGCACCTGACGGGTGATCCGGCGCTGGTACCACTTCGGCGCGTAGGCCCCGGCGGCGTACAGCCGCTCGTAGCGCGGCACCAGGTAGGGGTGGTGCTCGTGCAGCCAGGCCATGAACCACTCCCGGGCGCCGGGCCGCAGATGCAGCGTCAGCGGCGTCACCGAGGTCGCCCCGGCGGCCGCGATGGCCCGCACGGTCGCCCTCAGCTGTTCGGGCCGGTCGCCGAGGAAGGGGATCACCGGCGCCATCAGCACCCCGCATCCGATGCCGTGCCCGGCCAGGGTCCGTACGACGTCCAGGCGCCGCTGCGGGGCCGGGGTGCCCGGCTCCACGGTGCGCCACAGCTCGCCGTCGACGAAGCCGACCGAGACGGAGATGCCGACGTCGGTCACCTCGGCCGCCTGCCTCAGCAGCGGAAGGTCGCGCAGGATCAGCGTGCCCTTGGTGAGGATCGAGAACGGGTTCGCGCGGTCGCGCAGGGCGGCGATGATGCCCGGCATCAGCCGGTAGCGGCCCTCGGCGCGCTGGTAGCAGTCGACGTTCGTGCCCATCGCGATGTGCTCGCCCTGCCAGCGCGGCGAGGCGAGCTGGTGGCGCAGCAGCTCGGGGGCGTTCACCTTCACCACGATCTGGGTGTCGAAGCCGATGCCGGTGTCCAGGTCCAGATAGCTGTGCGTCTTGCGGGCGAAGCAGTACACGCACGCGTGCGAGCACCCCCGGTAGGGGTTCACCGTCCACTCGAACGGCATGCGGGAGGCGCCGGGCACCCGGTTGATGATCGAACGCGCCCGGATCTCGTGGAAGGTCATCCCGGCGAACTCGGGCGTGTCGAACGTGCGGCGGACCACCGCGTCCGCGCCGAACAGCGCGGTGTCGTCGGCCCGGCCGTGCTCGCCGGAGTCCACGGTGAGGTTCTCCCAGCGCATGACGCCTCCTCGGTAGCTCGGGCGAAGGACTCGGTGCCTCCGGCCACACAATAGAACACTTGTTCCCATGATCGTGCGAGCGTCAGCTCCGGTCGTCCGCCGACCCCCGATCGATCACTTCCGCCACCCCGATTTGGGCCCCCGCACGGCGGGGTGGTTGGCTTGCCCCCATCCGAGAACACGAGGTCCTGGAGGGATCCGATGGCGCAGGTCGAGGCCACTACCGAGCGGGTCGTCGCGGCGGACCGGGAGAAGGTGTTCGACACCCTCGCCGACTACAGCGGCGCCCGCGAGAGGCTGCTGCCCGAGCACTTCAGCGAGTACGAGGTCCGCGAGGGCGGCGACGGCGAGGGCACCCTCGTCCACTGGAAGCTCCAGGCCACCAGCAAGCGCATCCGCGACTGCCTGCTGGAGGTCACCGAGCCCACCGACGGGCAGCTGGTGGAGAAGGACCGCAACTCCTCCATGGTCACCACCTGGACCGTCACCCCGGCCGGGGAGGGCAGGTCCCGGGTCGTCGTCACCACCACCTGGACGGGCGCCGGCGGCATCGGCGGCTTCTTCGAGAAGACCTTCGCGCCCAAGGGGCTCGGCCGGATCTACGACGCGATGCTCGCCAAGCTCGCCGCCGAGGTCGAGAAGTGACAAGTAGCCGGTGACCCACCGGGGTTGACCTCCGGTTGACTGACTCACCGGTTCGAGTGGATCTCCGTTCGACGAGCCGATTCGCCGTAACTCGCCGCGCCTGCCCGTAGTTGTCGCCTTACGCGGGAATTGTGCGACAGGCGCGACGAGGGGAGCGGCACGTGGGCGGGATCACCCTGACGCAGGAGGAACTGCGGGAAGCGCCCCCGGCGGCGCCCCCCGAACCTCCCGCGCCCGAGCCCGGCACACCGGCCGGGCTCACCCCGCGCCGGGTGCGCCTGGTCTTCGTCGGACTGATGCTCGCGCTGCTGCTCGCCGCGCTGGAGCAGATGATCGTCGCCACCGCCCTGCCGAAGATCGTCGGCGAGCTGCACGGCCTGGAGCGGATGTCCTGGGCGATCACCGCCTATCTGCTCACCTCCACGGTCGGACTGCCCGTCTACGGCAAGCTCGGCGACCTGCTCGGCCGCAAGGGCGTCTTCCAGTTCGCGATCGTCGTCTTCGTCATCGGCTCCGCGCTGGCCGGGCGGGCGCAGAGCATGGACCAGCTGATCGCCTTCCGGGCCGTGCAGGGCGTCGGCGCGGGCGGTCTGATGATCGGCGTGCAGGCGATCATCGCCGACATCGTGCCGCCCAGGCAGCGCGGCCGGTTCATGGGCCTGATCGGCGCCGCCTTCGGCCTCGCCTCCGTCGCCGGGCCCCTGCTGGGCGGCTACTTCACCGACCACCTCTCCTGGCGCTGGTGCTTCTACGTCAACGTCCCCTTCGGCCTGCTCACCCTCGCCGTCGTCACCGTCGTACTGAAACTGCCCAAGCCCACCGCCCGGCCCCGCTTCGACGTCCTCGGCACCCTGCTGCTCGCCGCCGGCTCCACCTGCCTGGTCCTGCTGACCAGTTGGGGCGGCACCGAGTACGCCTGGGACTCGCGCGTCATCACCGGCCTCGGCGCCGGCGCGCTCCTGGCCGCCGTGCTCTTCCTGCTCGCCGAGCACCACGCGGCCGAACCCATCGTCCCGCTGCGGCTGTTCCGCGACTCCGTCTTCAACACCTCCGCCCTGGTGGGCCTGGTGATCGGGGTCGCCCTGTTCGGCGCCGCCAGCTATCTGCCGACCTTCCTGCAGATGGTCGACGGGGCCTCCGCCACCGAGTCCGGGCTGCTGATGCTGCCGATGATGGGCGGCATCGTCGGCGCCTCCATCGTCTCCGGCCAGCTCATCAGCCACACCGGCCGCTACAAGCTCTACCCGGTGCTCGGCGGCGCCGTCTCCGCGCTCGGTATGTGGCTGCTGTCCCGGCTGGAGGCGGACACGCCCCGGCTGCACTACAGCATCTGGATGGCCGTCCTCGGCATCGGCATCGGCCTGGTGATGCCCGTGCTCGTGCTCGCCGTGCAGAACTCCGTGCGCCCCGCCGACCTCGGCACCGCCACCAGCGCCAACAACTACTTCCGGCAGATCGGCGGCAGCGTCGGCGCCGCGGTCTTCGGCACCCTCTTCGCCGACCGCCTCAGCGACGCCCTCGCCGACCGCCTCCCGGCACACGCGGGTGCCGCCCTGCCCGACGCCGAGTCCATCACCCCGCAGCTCGTCCACCGGCTGCCGCCCGCGCTGCGCGACGCGTACATCGCCGCCTACGCCGACGCCATGCCGCGCATCTTCCTCTACCTGGTGCCGGTCCTCGCCTTCGGCCTGCTCATCGCCTTCTTCCTCAAGGAGAAACCCCTGGTGTCCCACAACGCCCCCGCCCCCGAGACGCAGACCGAGACCGTGCACGCCGCCGTTCCGCAGGCCCGCGCCCCCCACGCCGCCGGCATCGCGGTGTGCGGCACGGTCCAGCACCCCGACGGCACCGTCGTGCCCCGGGCGGCGCTCACCCTCATCGACGTCGCCGGGCAGCAGATCGGCCGGGGCGCCAGCGGCGAGGACGGGCGGTACGCGCTGGCCACGCCCGGCTCCGGGGCGTACGTCCTGATCGCCGCCGCGGGCGGGCACCAGCCGCAGGCCGTCTCCGTGACCGTCGGCGAGCGGCCCGTCGAACTGGACGTCGTCCTCGGCGGCGCCGGACGCCTCGCGGGCAGCGTGCTCACCGCCGACGGCACGCCCGTGCGGGACGCCACCGTGACCCTCACCAACGTGCACGGCGAAGTCGTCGCCACCACCCGCAGCGGACGCGAGGGCGGCTACGTCATCACCGAACTGGTCGCCGGCGAGTACACCCTGGCCGCCAGCGCCCCCGCCTTCCGCCCCGCCGCCCTCCCGGTCACCGTGCAGGCCTCCCGCGAGACCCGGCAGGACATCGAACTCGCCGGCGGCGCCGTGCTGCGCGGCACCGTGCGGGCGAGCGGCGGACGGCCGGTGGAGGACGCGCGTGTGACGCTGCTCGACGCCGCCGGCAACGTCGTCGACACCCTCACCACCGGAGCGGACGGCACGTTCCGGTTCGTCGACCTGTCGTCCGGCGAGTACACCGTCATCGCCGCCGGCTACCCGCCCGTCGCCACCGTCCTGCAGGTCGCCGGCGGCGGCCGCACCGAACGGGACCTGCAGCTCGGCCACGAGGACTGAGCCGGCCGCCGGGGCCCGCGCATCGGGCGGCGGCAATTCCCCTATTGCCGCACACCACGGTGCGCGGTCCCCTTACCGTGGGAGGGCGGCGCAGATCTTGAGGGCGCGGCACCCACGGGGAACCCACCTGACGTCGAGGGGGAGAAGGGGCCTGGGCCATGGACCGTGGCACCGAAGCGGGCGTACGCCCCGGCCACGCGGCCGGCGGGGAGAGTGGACGGGCGGGTGCCGGCCGGATTCCGCTCGCCGTGGTCGTCGTCGACCGCGACGGTCTGGTGTCGCACTGGAGCACCGGCGCGCGGCGGCTGTTCGGCACCGCCCGCGAGGACGCCGTCGGCCGGGCGGCCGTCGACCTGCTGCCGGTCTCGGGCGCCCTGCCCGAGGACCCGGAGGACGGTCCGACGCTCGACGCCTACGGCCCGTACGAGGCGTACGACGGCCTCGGCCCCGATCTGGAGGCCTCGCTGGGCGGCCGCACCGCCTACCCGGCGGCGGGCCGGGCGCGCGTCGCCCACCCCGGCGGCACCGACCGCCTCGACATCCTGTGGTGGGCCTACCCGCTGGTCGGCCCCGACTCCGCGCGACTGCTGGTGCTCGCCGCCGACGCGGCACGGCTGCACGCCGAACGCGGCTACGACGACGAGCTGATCGAGCGGATCGCGCCCGGCTTCGCCCGCCACACCGAACTGCCCGACGCCGACGGCCTCGCCGGCCGGCTCCCGCAGATCCTGCCCAGCATGGGCCCGGGCCGCAGCGCCCGGATCGTCTCCCAGATGCTGGAACTGGGGTATCCGGTGCTGGAGTTCAGCCAGTTCGACCGGGTGCCCGTGACCCCCGACTGGGGCGTGCCGCGCCGCGCCGACCGCGGTGCCCCGGCCGTCGCGAACCCGCCGCGCCCGGTGCTGCCGGTGGCCGTCCCGGCCGGCGCCGAGGAGGACCTGGAGTACGCGGCCGTCCGCGAGCGGCTGGAGTTCCTCAACGAGGTCAGCCGGGGCATCGGCTCCTCCCTCGACCTCGGCGAGACCATCCGCGAGGTCACCAGCGCCGCCGTGCCCCGCTTCGCGGATTTCGCCGGCACCCATCTGCGCGCGGCCGTGCTGGCCGGCGAGGGTTTCCCGGACGGGCCGCCGGACGCGCGGACCGTGATGCACCGCGTCTGGGTCGAGCACAACGACGAACCGGGCCGCTGGGACGACACCGTGCCCGTCGGCGAGACCTTCGCCTTCCCCGAGCACACGCCCTTCTACCAGTGCATGGTCACGGGCGAACCCGTCCTCATCCCCCGGGTGAGCCCCGAGATGGGCGAACGCATCTCCGGCGAGTTCGAGAAACGCGACCTGCGGCCGCTGATCACCGGCCGGTCGCTGCTGATCGTCCCGCTCAAGGCGCGCAACGTCGTCCTCGGCTTCATGGTGCTCATGCGCCGCCCCGACCGCGCCGCCTTCGACGACATGGACCGCACCACCGGCGCCGAACTCGCCGCCCGCGCCGGTCTCGTGCTCGACAACGCCCGTATGTACACCTACCAGGAGAACGTCGCCGAGACCCTCCAGGACAGCATGCTGCCCCAGGTCGCCCCGCGCATGGCGGGCTGCGACACCGCCACCCGCTATCTGCCCGGCACCCGCCTCGGCCGGGTCGGCGGCGACTGGTTCGACACCATCAAACTGCCCGGCGCCCGCACCGCCCTCGTGGTCGGCGACGTCATGGGCCACGGCCTCAACTCCGCAGCCATGATGGGCCAGTTGCGCACGGCCGTACAGACCATGGCGGCCATGGAGGTGCCGCCCGACCGGCTGCTGCGCAACCTCGACGACCTGGCCCGGCGACTCGGCGACACCTACCTCGCCACCTGCCTGTACGCCGTGTACGACCCGATCCACGGCGAGCTGCGGATCGCCAACGCCGGGCACATCCCGCCGGTGCTGGTGCGCGCGGCGGACGGCCGCAGCGAACTGCTGGACCTGCCCACCGGGGCGCCCATCGGCATCGGCGGCGTCCCCTTCGAGACCGCGGTGGTGCGGGTGGCGTCCGGCGACCGGCTCGTGCTGTGCACCGACGGGCTGGTGGAGGTGCGCGGCGCCGACATCGGGGAAGGGCTCGCCGCGCTGTGCGAGTCCGCCGCCCACCCCGCGGCCTCCATGGACGACGCCTGCGACACCATCATCCGGGCGCTCAACCCGCGCGGTGGACGCAAGGACGACGTCGCCCTGCTGATGGCCCGGCTCAACGGCATCCCCGCCGGCCACATCGCCGAGTGGCGGCTCGGGCACGACCCGCGCGAGGTGCGCCGCGCCCGCCGCCTGGTCCACGACCAGCTGCTCGCCTGGGGGCTTCCCGACGCGGTGGAGAGCGCGCAGCTGCTCGTCAGCGAGGTCGTCACCAACGCCGTACGGCACACCGACGGCGGCCGGATCGGTCTGCGGCTCGTGCTCGCGGACGCGCTGCTCGTCGAGGTCACCGACGAGGGGGCCGAGCTGCCCGCGCTGCTGGAGAAGGGGCGGCTGGAGGAGTCCGGGCGGGGACTGCGCGTGGTCAGCCGGCTGGCGCGGGAGTGGGGTGCGAGCGCACAGGGGCAGGGGAAGACGGTCTGGTTCGAACAGGCCCTGACCTCCTGACGATCTCCTCGAACATCCGGTGAAGGGCTGCTCCCGGCCCTTGCCGTCCCCTCGGCCGTCGCGATATGTCGATCACGACGCCGACCACTCGGGAGCACGTATGAACGTCTCGGACAACTACCGCGACAACTGGGAGAGTTACTGGCGCAAGACGTCCGACGAACCCGGTGAGGCGATCTGGGACGCCGGTGTGGAGCTGACCGCCGTCCCGCACACCGAGCTGCTGCTGCCCCACGCCGACGCGGCGCTGCCCGTCGTCGACCTCGGCTGCGGCAACGGCACCCAGACCCGGTACCTCGCCACCCGGTTCGCGCGGGCCGTCGGCGTCGACCTCTCGCACGCCGCGATCGAGCACGCACGGCACGGCGGGGAAGGCGACGGCGTGGAGTTCCAGCAGCTCGACCTGACCGACACCGACGCCGTGCACGGCCTCCACGAGCGACTCGGCGACAGCAACGTGTACATGCGGGCCGTCATCCACCAGAGCGAACCGCAGGCCCGGCCGGCGGTCGCCGCCGCGGTCGCCGCGCTCCTCGGCACCCGGGGCCGGGCCTTCGTCGTCGAGCTGACCTCCGGCTCCCGCGAGGTGCTGCGGCGGGCCGCGCAGGGCCCGGGCGGGCCGGGGCCCAAGCTGCGCCGGGTCTTCGAGCACGGGCTCAAGCCGGCCGACGCGCCCGACGAGGAGATCCCGCGCGTGCTGGGCGCCGCCGGCCTGGAGATCCTCGCCGAGGGGGACACCGCGCTGGCGCAGACCGAGTACCTGGCCGACGGCAGCCTGCTGGAGCTGCCCGCGCACTGGTTCGTGCTGGCCCGTAAGCGGGTGTGACCGCGTTCACAGGGCGCGGCGCCGCCGGGCCGGTCACACCGTGGCGCCGCGTTCCGTCAGGCCGGTGACAGAGCAGCACGGCCGTCACCGCCAAGGAGCAGCAGCCATGTCCACCGCCTACCTCGTCGTCACCGTCCTCGCAGCCGCCCTGGCGGCCTTCTCCGCCGGTTCGGTCTTCCTCCACGCCGAGTGGACCGTCAAGCCGCTGGCGGACTACGGCGTACCGCGCGCCTGGTGGCCGTGGCTGGGCGCGGCCAAGGCCGCGGGCGCGGCGGGCCTGCTGGCCGGCCTGGCCGTCCCGGTGATCGGCCGGCTGGCGGCCGTCGGCCTGATCCTTTACTTCCTGGGCGCGGTGATCACGGTGCTCCGCGCCCGCTGGTTCTCCCACGTGCCGTTCCCGCTGGTGTACGCGGCCCCGGCGGTCGCGTCCCTGGTCCTGGGCCTGGCGGCCTGAGAGACGGCAGCGGGGCGGACCGGCGGGTCCGTGACACCGGTCCGGCCGCGAAGACCTGCGGCCGGACCGTCCCACGCGGGCGGCGTCCGGCGGGCCCGGAGCCGGGCCGTCGGGGGCACCGGGCCGGGGGCGGCAGTCGGGGACACCGGGGCCGGGAGCCTGGTCCAGGGGGCGGTCGGCGCGTAACGTGGCGCATCATGAAGATCCTCATCAGTGCCGACATGGAGGGTGCCACGGGGGTCACCTGGCCGGCCGACGTGCTGCCGGGGACGCCGCAGTGGGAGCGGTGCCGGGCGATGTTCACCTCCGACGTGGACGCGGCCGTGCGGGGCTTCTTCGACGGCGGCGCCGACGAGGTGCTCATCAACGAGGCCCACTCGACCATGCGCAACCTGCTGCTGGAGCGGCTCGACGAGCGGGCGCAGATGATCACCGGGCGGCACAAGGACCTGTCGATGGTCGAGGGCGTGCAGCACGGCGACGTGGACGGCATCGCCTTCGTCGGCTACCACGCGGGCGCCGGCATGGAGGGCGTCCTCGCCCACACCTACCTCGCCAACCAGATCACCGGCGTCTGGCTGAACGACGTACGCGCCAGCGAGGGCCTGCTGAACGCGCACGTCGTCGCCGAGTACGGGGTGCCGGTGATCCTGGTGACCGGGGACGACGTCACCTGCGAGGACGCGCTCGGCTACGCGCCCGAGGCGCTGAAGGTCGCCGTCAAGGACCATGTGTCGCGGTACGCCGCCGTGTGCCGTACGCCGGCCCGCACCGCCGCCGACATCCGCGCGGCCGCCAAGGAGGCCGCCCGGCTGGCGGTCCGTCAGGAGCTCGTCACCCAGGGGCCGTTCACGGTCGCCGTGGAGTTCGACGCCGAGCACCTGGCGATGGCCGCGACCGTCGTGCCGGGCGTCGCCCGGATCGGGGAGCGGAAGGTGGCGTACACCAGCGCCACGATGTACGAGGGCATTCGCACGTTCAAGGCGGTCACCACCATCGCCTCGGCCGCCGTGGAGGAGCAGTATGGCTGACGACCTGGCCCTGGACGAGGTGGTCGCCTTCACCTCGGACCTCATCCGCATCGACACCACCAACCGTGGCGGCGGCGACTGCCGCGAGCGGCCCGCCGCCGAGTACGCCGCCGAGCGGCTGGCCGGCGCCGGGCTGGAGCCGGTGCTGCTGGAGCGGACGCCGGGGCGCACCAATGTCGTCGCCCGCATCGAGGGCACCGACCGGTCGGCGGACGCGCTGCTGGTCCACGGTCATCTGGACGTCGTACCGGCCGAGGCCGCCGACTGGAGCGTGCACCCGTTCTCCGGGGAGGTGCGCGACGGCGTCGTGTGGGGGCGCGGGGCCGTCGACATGAAGAACATGGACGCGATGATCCTCGCCGTCGTGCGGGCCTGGGCCCGGGAGGGCTTCCGGCCCCGGCGGGACATCGTCGTCGCGTTCACCGCGGACGAGGAGGCCAGCGCCGAGGACGGCTCCGGCTTCCTCGCCGACCGTCACCCGCACCTGTTCGAGGGCTGCACCGAGGGGATCAGCGAGTCCGGCGCCTTCACCTTCCACGACGGCTCCGGGCGGGAGATCTACCCCGTCGCCGCGGGCGAGCGCGGCACCGGCTGGCTGAAGCTGACCGCGCGCGGCCGGGCCGGACACGGCTCCAAGGTCAACCGGGACAACGCGGTGACCCGGCTCGCCGCCGCCGTCACCCGCATCGGCGAGCACTCCTGGCCGACGCGTCTGACCCCGACGGTCCGGGCCGCGCTCACCGAACTCGCCGCGCTGTACGGCGTCGAGCCCGACCTGGACGACGTCGACGCGCTGCTGGGCAAGCTCGGCCCGGCCGCCCAGCTGGTCGAGGCCACGATCCGCAACAGCGCCAACCCGACCATGCTGGACGCCGGTTACAAGGTCAACGTCATCCCGGGCGAGGCCGTCGCCTACGTCGACGGGCGCTGTCTCGCGGGCCACGAGGAGGAGTTCCGCGCCACGCTCGACGAGCTGACCGGCCCGGACGTCGACTGGGACTTCCACCACCGGGAGGTCGCCCTCCAGGCGCCGGTGGACTCACCGACGTACCGGAAGATGCGGGCCGCCGTCGAGGAGTTCGCGCCGGAGGGGCACGTGGTGCCGTACTGCATGTCGGGCGGCACGGACGCCAAGCAGTTCTCCCGGCTCGGCATCACCGGCTACGGCTTCTCCCCGCTGAAGCTGCCCGAGGGCTTCGACTACCAGGCCCTCTTCCACGGCGTCGACGAGCGCGTGCCCGTTGAGGGGCTGCACTTCGGCGTCCGTGTCCTCGACCGCTTCCTGCGCACGGCCTAGGAGGAACGAGCAGCGTGCAGACCCTGCCGTACGGATCGTGGCCGTCGCCGATCGACGCGGCGCTCGCGGCGGCCCACGACGGGTTCCCGGAGTACGTCGGCTTCGTCGGCGACGAGGCCTGGTGGACCGAGCCCCGGCCCACCGAGGGCGGCCGGCGCACCCTGGTGCGTCGGCGGGCCGACGGCCGACAGGAGCCGGTGCTGCCCGCGCCGTGGAACGTGCGCAGCCGGGTCATCGAGTACGGCGGCCGGCCCTGGGCCGGTGTGCTGCGCGACGGCCGGCCGCTGGTGGTGTTCACGCACTTCGCCGACCAGCGGCTCTACGCGTACGAGCCGGGCGGCGAGCCCCGCCCGCTCACCCCGGCGGGGCCGCGCTTCGCCGAGCCGCGGATCCTGCTCGACCGCGGCGAGGTGTGGTGCGTGCTGGAGGAGTTCACCGGCCCGGCGCCCACCGATGTGCGGCGCGTCCTGGCCGCCGTACCGCTGGACGGGTCGGCCGCCGAGGACCGGGGCGCGGTGCGCGAACTGACCGGCGAGCGGCACCGGTTCGTGTCCGGGCCGCGGCTCGCGCCGGACGGGCGCCGGGTGGCGTGGCTGGCCTGGGACCATCCGAGGATGCCGTGGGACGGCACCGAGCTGCTCGTCGCCGACGTCGGCGCGGACGGCACCTTCGGCGAGCCGCGCCTGGTGGCGGGCGGGCCGCGGGAGTCCGTGGCGCAGGCCGACTGGGCGGCGGACGGGCGGCTGCTGTACGCGAGCGACCGCAGCGGCTGGTGGAACCTCTACCGCGACGGGGAGCCGCTGTGCCCGCGCGAGGAGGAGTTCGGCGGGCCGCTGTGGAAGCTGGGGCAGCGCTGGTTCGCGCCGCTGGACAGCGGGCTGATCGCCGTGCTGCACGGGCGCGGTCCCGCCGTCCTCGGGATACTCGATCCGGAGACCGGCGAGCTGGTGGACGCGGCCGGCCCGTGGACCGAGTTCGCCGCCACGCTCGCCGCGCACGGCGACCGGGTCCTCGCCGTCGGGGCGAGCCCGCGGACCGGCGGCGAGGTCGTCGAGCTGGACACCTGCACCGGGCAGGCCCGGGTGGTCGGCGCCGCCCACGAGGACGCCGTGGACCCCGCCCACTACCCCGAGCCGCAGGCCCGGACCTTCACCGGCCCCGGCGGACGCGAGATCCACGCCCATGTGTATCCGCCCCACCACCCGCAGTGCGCGGCACCCGACGGTGAGCTGCCCCCGTACGTCGTGTGGGCGCACGGCGGACCCACCAGTCGCTCCCCGCTCGTGCTGGACCTGGAGATCGCCTACTTCACCTCGCGCGGCATCGGCGTCGTCGAGGTGAACTACGGCGGCTCCACCGGATACGGCCGCGCCTACCGCGAGCGGCTGCGCGAGCAGTGGGGTGTGGTGGACGTCGAGGACTGCGCGGCCGTCGCGCTCGCCCTCGCCGAGGAGGGCACCGCCGACCCGGCCCGGCTGGCGATCCGCGGCGGCAGCGCCGGCGGCTGGACCGCCGCCGCCTCCCTGGCCACGACGGACGTCTACGCCTGCGGCACGATCATCTACCCCGTGCTCGACCTCGTCGGCTGGGCGTCGGGCGGCACCCACGACTTCGAGTCCCGCTATCTCGACTCCCTCGTAGGGCCGTTCAGCCCGGAACGCTACGCCGAGCGCTCGCCCGTCACGCACGCGGAGAAGATCAGCGTCCCCTTCCTGCTGCTCCAGGGCCTGGACGACGTGATCTGCCCGCCCGAGCAGTGCGAGCGCTTCCTCGCCCGCCTGGAGGGCCGGCGGCTGCCGCACGCCTACATCGCCTTCGAGGGCGAGGGCCACGGCTTCCGGCGGGCCGAGACCATGGTGCGCGCCCTGGAGGCCGAACTGTCCCTGTACGCCGAGGTGTTCGGGCTGAGCAGCACGGGCGTCCCGCTGCTGGAGCTGACCCGGTGAAGCCGCTGCGCAGGCCCCGCCGTCTCGCCCCCGGCGCCCGCGTGGCCGTCGTCGCGCCCAGCGGTCCTGTGCCCGAGGAACGGCTGCAGGCCGGGCTCGACGTGCTGCGCGGCTGGGACCTGGACCCGGTCGTCGCACCCCATGTGCTGGACCGGCACCGCGACTTCGACTACCTCGCGGGGACCGACGCGGACCGGGCCGCCGACCTTCAGGCCGCCTGGTGCGATCCGGCCGTCGACGCCGTGCTGTGCGCGCGGGGCGGCTACGGCGCACAGCGCATGGCCGATCTGCTCGACTGGGACGCGATGGCGGCGGCCGGGCCGAAGGTGTTCGTCGGCTTCAGCGACATCACGGCGCTGCACGAGGCGTTCGCGACCCGGCTCGGCCTGGTCACGCTGCACGGGCCGATGGCCGCCGGGATCGACTTCGTGAAGAACGCCCGGGCCCAGGGGCATCTGCGGGCCACGCTGTTCGCCCCGGAGACGGTCCGCACGATCGCTCCCGGTGCCGGTGCCCTCGCCTCCGGCGGTGCCGGTGCTCTCGTGCCCGGGCGGGCGCGGGGCGTGCTGCTGGGCGGCTGCCTGAGCCTGCTCGCCGCCGAGCTGGGCAGCCCGCACGCCCGGCCGTCCGCGCGGGGCGGACTGCTGTGCCTGGAGGACGTCGGCGAGGAGCCCTACCGCCTGGACCGCTACCTCACCCAACTCCTGCGCTCCGGCTGGCTGGAGGGCGTGCGGGGCGTGCTGCTCGGCTCCTGGGAGGAGTGCGGCCCCTACGAGCGGGTGCGGGCGATGCTCGCGGACCGGCTCGGCGGACTGGGGGTGCCCGTCGCCGAGCGGTTCGGGTTCGGGCACGGGGCGGGTGCGCTGACGATCCCGTTCGGCGTCGGGGCCGAACTCGACGCGACAGCAGGCACGTTGACGCTCGACGTTCCCGCCCTCGGCTGATCCGTCCGGTGACGGTGGGTCACGGGGTCGACTGTCGGCTTCGTGGGCTGCGAGAAGAGGTTATTTCACCTTACGTCGCACACACCTCTTGATGAAAAGCTGCTGGTTGGGTGCGTATTCCGCAAAGAGATCGTAAAGACGGACGTCGCACTCGTGCGGGAGATGTGAACGGGCAGTGATGGGTGGAGTCCTGGGGTCATCGCGTTTACCCGGGTGTCCGAGATCAAAACCCGCCATCTTCGACGGCTCCCCCTCGGCTCTTTACTCTCACCAGGGATGTTCTTTACTCAGGTAAAGCCTCCAGGCAGGACGCCTGTGGATCATGGGGCCGCCACCCCCCGTGTATCGACGTCCCTTGCGCATCCCAGGAGATTGCGGATGAATCACGCGCGCCTGAAGGCGTGGCCGAGAACGGCCGCAGCCAGCGTGCCCCGACGAACGCGGCAGCGAAGAAGAACCGCTGCCGCGTTGTCACTGACCATGCTGGCCGAGATAGCCCTGATGCTGAACACCGGCCAGGCCGTCGCGGTCGGCAAGGCCGAAGCCGGCGCCCCCACGAGCAAGGCCGCCAAGGCGGTCGGACCGGCCGAGGCGCAGGACACCGCCTCGGCCATGCTGATGGCCCGTCTCCAGGACCGCAGGATCGAGGTGCTCTCGGCGCGGACCGAGGACTCGAACACCTGGGCACTGCCGTCGGGCGCCCTGCAGACCGAGTCCTTCGCCGGCCCGGTACGGGTGAGGCGGGCCGGCAAGTGGCAGGACATCGACACGTCGCTGTCCGACGTGGGCGCCGATCTGAAGCCGAGGGCGGCGGCCGCGGATGTCGCCGTCTCCGACGGCGGTGACAGCGAACTCGCGTCGGTCGCCCGGGGCAAGTCCCGCTTCTCCATGGGCTGGCAGGGCAGGCTGCCCGCGCCGAAGGTGAAGGGCTCGACCGCCTCCTACGACCTCGGCGCCGGGCAGACCCTGAAGGTCACCGCGCAGAAGCAGGGCTTCTCCGAGGAGGTGATCCTCGCCGACAGCCCCGACAACCCGGTGTCTTACCGCATTCCGTTGCGGCTGGACGGGCTGAAGCTGTCCCAGGCGGCCTCCGGTCACCTGCTGATGAAGGACGCGAGCGGGCGTCTGGTGGCCGAGGCGCCGGCGCCCATGATGTGGGACTCCTCCAAGGACCCGCGCTCGGGTGATCCGAAGCACGTGGCCCGGGTCGCCACGAAGATCGAGACGGCGAAGGACGGGTCGCAGACCCTGGTCCTGACCCCGGACGCGAAGTTCCTGGCCGACCCCGCGCTGACCTACCCGGTCACGGTGGACCCGACGTCCACCCTGGCGGTCACGACCGACACGTGGGTGCAGACCCCGGACTACCCGGACTCGCAGCTGTCGTCGGGCGAGCTGAAGTCGGGAACGTACGACGCGGGCTCGGACATCGCGCGGTCGTACCTGAAGTTCAACGTGTCGCCGTTCACCGGCAAGCACATCATCGACACGAACCTGGCGCTGTACTCGTACTACTCCTCGACCTGCGCCACGACGGGTGCGGGCACCGAGGTGCGCCGCATCACCGGCAACTGGGACTCCTCCACCATCACCTGGGGAACCCAGCCGGCGACCACCACCACCGGCGCGGTGGTGAACAAGGCGGCGCTGGGCTACAACACGTCGTGCCCGGCCGGCACGATGAACTTCGACATCGACGCCATCGTGGCCGCGTGGGCGAGCGGCAGCGCCAACTACGGTCTGCGGATCGGCGGCGCGAGCGAGACCGACTCCCTGACGTGGCGGCGGTTCCGGTCCGCCAACTACATCTCCGGTGACAACTCGGTCGAGCCGCACCTGACGGTCACGTACAACTCCTACCCGGCCGTTCCCACGTCCTCCGCCATCTCGCCGTCCGTGGTGAACGCCTACAACGGCAAGCGGTACGTGACCTCGCTGACGCCGACGCTGTCGGCGAAGGTGACGGACTCGGACGGCGGCACGGTCAAGGCCCAGTTCGAGGTCACCCCCGACCCCGCGTACGCCGACACGACATACACGTACACCGCGACGAGCGCGGGCGTGGCGTCCGGTTCCACAGCCTCCCTGGCCGTCCCGTCGGCCAACGCCTTCCCGGCCGGCGCGCACCTGCGCTACCGGGTGCGCGGCTACGACTCCACCGACTACGGGTCCTGGACCGGGTACACCACGTTCGTGCTGAACACGGCACTGCCCGCGGCCCCGACCGTCAACTGCGCCCCGTACCCGCAGGGCACCTGGTCGGCGAAGGCGCCGGGCTCGGTGACCTGCACGCTCGACACGACGTCGACGGACGGCCAGGGCTTCAAGTGGGGCCTGGACGACTCGGCGATGTCCAAGAGCGTGTACGACACGGTGGACGGCACCGGCGGTGACCCGCTGAACATCGCCATCACGCCCGCCGACGGCTGGCACACGCTGTACGCCCAGACCATCGACTCGGGCGGCAACCTGTCGACGGCCACCACCAAGTACTCCTTCGGTGTGGGCACCGACGGTGCCGCGCTGCTGAGCCCGGGCGACGGCGACCGGCCCGCCCGGCGCGTCGCTCTGTCCGCCACCGGCAAGACCACCTACACCGGCGTCACCTACCAGTACCGCCGCGGTGAGACGGACACCTGGCACAACGTGCCGCTCGCGGACGTCTCCAAGAACAGCGACGGTACCGCTGTCACCGCCTGGCCGCTGGCCGCCCCGAACGGTGCGCCGCCCGCGCTGACCTGGAACATCACCACCTCGCTGGCCGAGGACGGCCCGGTCGAGATCCGCGCGGCCTTCACCGACGGCACCACCACCGGCAACTCGCTGCCCGTGACGGTCACCGTCGACCGCCAGGCCGGCGACGCGCCCACCCAGTCGGTCGGCCCGGGCGAGGTGAACCTGCTCACCGGCGACTTCTCCTTCTCCGAGAGCGACGTCTCGGCGTTCAGCATGAGCGTCGACCGTTCCGTCTCCTCCCGGCAGCCGACCGCGGGCAGCGACGCCGAGGGGCAGGTGGCGATCTTCGGTCCGCAGTGGACCTCCGGCACGACGGCGGAGACCTCCGACTCCGACTACGCCTACATCCGCAAGACCTCGGCCACCTCGGTCTCGGTCGTGGACGTGGACGGCGTCGAGACCGGCTTCACCGCGACCAGCACGGGAGGCTGGAAGAGCGAGCCGGGTGCCGAGGAACTCACCCTGACCGGCAGCCTCACCGGCTCCTTCACGCTGAAGGAGACCGACGGGACCACCACGACCTTCACGAAGGTCGACGCGGCCGCCACCACCTGGCAGGTGTCCACCACCTACCTGCCGACCGACAACTCCACCACCAAGGTCGTCTCGGAGAAGGTGGTCAGCGGTTCGCTCACGCTGGCCCGCCCGAAGTACGTCATCGCGCCCACCTCGGCCGTGGCACCCGCCACCTGCGAGACGACGCCGTCGACGAAGGGCTGCCGCCTGCTGGAGTACGTGTACGCCACCTCCACCACGGCCACGTCCACGGCGTTCGGCGACTACGTGGGGCGCGTCACGTCGGTCCGGCTGTGGGCCACCGACCCCGGTGCCGCCTCGGCGACCGCCACGGCGATGGTCCAGTACGCCTACGACGCCTCCGGCCGGCTGCGCGAGGCGTGGGACCCGCGGATCTCCCCGCTGCTGAAGACGGCCTACACCTACGACAGCGCCGGCCGGATCGCGACCCTGACCCCGGGCGGTGAGCTGCCGTGGACCTTCACCTACGGCACGGCGGGCAACGCGGCCACCGCGGGCCCGGGCATGCTGCTGAAGGCGTCCCGGCCCACGCTCGTGCAGGGCTCGAAGACGCAGACCGACGGGGGTACGGCCACCACCAGCGTGGTCTACGACGTGCCGCTGACCGGCGCGAAGGCCCCGTACGCGATGGGCGCCCCGGACGTCGCCGCCTGGGGCCAGAGCGACGCGGCCTCGGACGCGACGGCGGTGTTCCCGCCGGACGCGGTGCCGGCGTCGAACGACGGCGCGGCGCTGACCGCCGGTTCCTACAGCCGGGCCGCCATCTCCTACGCGGACGCCTCCGGTCGTGAGGTCAACAGCGCCGACCCCGGCGGCCACATCATCACCACCGAGTACGACCACGTGGGCAACGTCGTCCGCGAACTGAACGCCAGGAACCGGGAACTGGCCCTGGCCACCGGCGGTTCCGGCCTCGACCAGCTCACCCGGCTGGGCATCAACGGCTCCTCCACCGCCGAGCGCGCCCAGAAGCTGTCCACCGTGCACGTCTACTCCAGCGACGCGACGCGTGAACTGGAGACGTTCGGACCGCTGCACCTGGTCACCCTGGTCAACACCCTTCAGGGTGGCGCCGGCGGCACCTCGCTCGCCGCGGGCACCGAGACCCCCGCCCGCCAGCACGTGGTGACCGCCTACGACGAGGGCCGTCCCACGGACGGCAGCGCCACGGTGAGCAACCAGCCCACCACCATCACCACCAGTGCGCGCGTCGACGGTTTCCCGACCGACGCGGACGCCCGCGTCAGCACCATGCCGTACGACTGGGCCAAGGGACTGCCCACCTCGACCACGGACGACCCGAACGGTGTGAACATCACCCGGACGACCGTGTACGACGCTCAGGGCAGGGTCGTCAAGACCATGCAGCCCAAGTCCAACGGATCCGACGCCGGGACGACGGTCACCACGTACTGGTCGGCCACCGGCACCGGAGCGTGCAACGGCCGCCCGGAGTGGGCCGACCTGCTCTGCTCGGTGGGGCCCGCCGGCGCGATCACGGGCGGCGGCGCCAACCCGGCCGAGCTGCCCACCAAGACCACCGAGTACGACCGGTGGGGCAACGTGGCCAAGGTGACCGAGACGGCCAACGGCCTGACCCGCACCACCACGCTCACCTACGACGCGGCCGGCCGCGCGATCAAGTCGTCGATCACCGGTGGGCTCGGCACCGCGGTGTCGGACACCACGACCACCTACGACGGTGCCACCGGCACCGTGGCGTCCGTGACCTCGAACGGCCAGACCATCACCCAGAGCAGTGACATGCTCGGCAGGGGGATCTCCTACAGCGACGGCTCGGGCAACACCACGACCACCGAGTACGACAGCCTGGACCGCCCGGTCAAGGTGACCGACTCGGCACCGTCGACGACCACGTTCACCTACGACACCGCCCAGGAGCCGCGCGGCCTGCCGGTCTCCCGCACGGACTCGCTGGCCGGCACCGTCAGCGCCGTCTACGACGCGAACGGAAGCCTCGTCTCCGAGAAGCTGCCGGGCGGCTACACCCTCACCCTGACCCAGGACGAGGCCGGTGCGCCTACCACGCGGGTCTACACCCGGGACAGCGACGGCGTCGTCGTGGCCTCCGACACGGTCAGCCGCTCGGTGCACGGCCAGATCGTCGAGGGCACCGACACCGCCGGTACGAGCCGGACCCGTTCCTACACCTACGACGGGATCGACCGGCTCACCCGCACGGACGACACCGCCCCGGACGGGACCTGCACCCGCAGGGACTACACCTTCGACAAGAACACCAACCGCACCGCCCTGGCCACGTCCACCGGCGCCGCGGGCGAGGCCTGCACCTCCACGGGTGCGACCACCGTCGGCAGCACCTACGACACCGCCGACCGGCTGCTCGCCGCGGGTACCGTCTACGACGCCTTCGGCCGCACCACGACCACGGGCAGCACCACGCTGACGTACCACGTCAACGACCTCGTCCAGAGCGAGACCGTCGGTGACAACCGCACGCAGTGGTCCCTGGACGCGGTGGGCCGCCTCGCGCAGTCCGTCCAGCAGACCAAGGACGCCGGCGGCGTCTGGAACACCACCACCACCCTCACCAACCACTACGGATCCAGCGGAGACAGCCCGGCCTGGAGCCGGTCGTCCGCGGGCGCCGTCGTCCGCAGCGTCCCCGACATGGCGGGCGGCCTCGGAGCGTCGACCAGCGCCACCGGCGACGTCGTCCTGAAGCTGACCAACATGCACGGTGACGTCACGGTGCAGCTTCCGCTCGACACCGCCGTGGCCCCGGTGGCCCAGTCCTACGACGAGTACGGCAACCGTCTCGACGACACCGCCGCCACCACGTACGGCTGGCTCGGCGGCGCGCAGCGCGACAGCGGCACCCTCAGCGGAATCACCCTGATGGGCGTCCGGCTCTACGACTCGGCCACCGGACGCTTCCTGCAGATCGACCCCGTCCAGGGCGGCAACGACAACAACTACGAGTACTGCCGCGGCAACCCCGTGGGCTGCACCGACGTCAGCGGTGCGTACTCGTACACGTACAGTTACGACCTCGGGTACTTCTGGAGCTCCGCCAAGGAGGTGTTCAGCTGGGTCCGCCACCACTTCTGGGTGTTCCCCTTCACCGGTTGCGGATCCACGCTGAGCTACGGCGAGCGGTGCAACCTGGCGTACGGCGTCTTCCCCGTCCGCGTGGTCGAACTCGGCAAGACCTACTGGAAGTTCAAGTCCCTCAAGGGACACCTGGAGGGCGCCGGCAAGACGATCAAGTTCTCGTTCTCCAAGAGCTGGGGCCGTGTCAAACTGACGGTGAGCGCCAAGGGGGCCAACGACAAGTGGTTCCAGAAGCACATGCTCACCAGGTGGGGCAACATGGCGGGAGCCTGGCTCACATGGCTGTGGTTCGCCAGCAACGTCGCCTGGTACGCCCCGCGATGGTAGGAGAACCGACATGAACACACCGAGCCGGACGACGAACCGATGGGTGCTGGCGCTCCTGGTTCCCGCGGAGTTCGTCCCGGGCATCCTGGCGGCGCTCATCCTCGGCACGGTCGGAACCGACCAGATCCTCCGGTCCCTCGGAGTGATCAGCCGTGCGTCGAGCGACCCCTCCCTCCTGCTGGGGGTGCTCCTCGTGTCCGTAGCACTCGCTCCCTTCGCCATCGCGGCGATCACCGCCGCGTACCAACGCAGACGCGGTGGCTCCTGGGAGCGGGCGCTGAAGGCGTGCGCGAACGCGGCGCTCGTCTCAGGCCTGCTGGCTGTTCTCGTGGCCCTGCCGGTGTCGATCACCGTCGCGTGACCCCCTCGCGGGGTTCCGCCTGACACCATCCACACAAGGGGCGGCCGATCCGGATTCCGGGTCGGCCGCCCCGCTCAGACTTCGGGAAAGAAATGCGCCGATTCGCCGCGCTCCTGCTGGCACCCGCCCTCGCGCTCGTGGGGTGCAGCAACGATCATTCATCGGGCAAGCCCCGGCCGGACGGCTGGCACCGGCCGCTGGCGGCCCCTTCGGTCCCGGTGCACGCGAAGCCCCTGCCCGCCGTGGTGCGCACCGACACCGTGCTGCCCAGCGTGTCGGGGCCGTTCGGCAGCCGGGCCACGATCTCGCTGCCGAAGTCCGCGCCGAGCGGGAAATTCGTCGTCGCGCCGCAAACACCGGGGCGGGGGCGCTCGGCGCACGCCGGTGACGTGGCCATCGTCCGCTACACGGCCAAAGTCTGGCGGACCGGCAAGGAACTGCCCGGTTCGTACGACAAGGGCAGCCGCCCCCAGGTGTTCGCCGTCGGGCGGGGCGCGACACTGCCCGCGCTGGACCAGGCCGTGCAGGGGCAACGTGCCGGGAGCCGGCTGCTGGTCGTGGCGCCCCCGGCGGCCGCGTACGGAACGACCGGCAGTGCTCGGCTCGGGGTCACCGGCAAGGACACCATCGTCTACGCCGTAGATGTCCTGAACGTCATCGCCTCGCACGCCCTCGTCACCGGCGACCAGAAGCCGGTCCCCGGTGACCTGCCGCAGGTGCGCATGAACGACAGCGACGGCACCGCCTCCGTCGCCGTCCCGGACAAGGCCGCTCCCAAGGGCCTGGTGGCCCGGAACCTGGTGGACGGCACGGGACCGGTGGTGCGGGACGGGCAGACACTCGTGGTGCAGCATTCCTCGGCCGCGTGGGACGGGTCGCGGGGCGAGGACGAGGCCGACCTCTTCCTCAGCTCCCGCGCCGAAGGCGGGCCCCTGTCCGTCGTCATCGGCCGGGGCAACGTCATCGCGGGGTGGGACCAGGCCCTGGCCGGGAGGAGGGTCGGCAGCCGTGTGCTCGCCGTGATCCCGGCGGGTCTGGCATACGGAGCGCATCCCCCGAAGGGGCTGACACCCGGCTCCAGCGTGGTATCGGTCCTCGACATCCTCGCCGCCGTCTGAGGCACCGCGAGGACTGGTCACCCGCAGGCACGGCTCGCCGTGCGTGAGCACCGCCCCGGCCGCACCCTGGGTGAATGAGGACCAAGACGAAGACACCCGTCGGCGAGGTCAAGCACGGCGGCTGGTCGGCGATGCTCACGCCGCGCCGGATCATCGCACTGGTGCTCGCCGTGCTCGGTCTGGTCTTTATTTTCGAGAACACCCAGGAGACCGAGATCCGGCTGCTGGTGCCGCTGGTCACCATGCCCCTGTGGGTGGCGCTGCTGGCCACCGGCGTGATCGGCGCGCTGTGCGGGGCGTTCTTCCTCACCCGGCGCCGCTAGCGGCCCCGCGCGCGGGGCGCGGGGTGCGTCGTTAGGGTGACGGCATGCCGCACACCGCATCCCGTTGGCTCGCCGAGGGGCCCCGCGTGGGCATACGCTACTTCGGCTACGACGACGGCCCCGAGTTCACCGCCCGGGCCCGTGAGAGCAAGGACCTGCACCAGCCGTGGCTGTTCCCGCCGGACAGCGCCGACGCCTACACGGCGTACGCGGGCCGGCTGATCGAGGACCCGACGAAGGCCGGGTTCCTGGTGTGCGAGAAGGACGGCGGGGGCATCGCCGGCTTCATCAACATCAACAACATCGTCCACGGCGCCTTCCTCAGCGGCGCGCTCGGCTACGGCGCCTTCGCGCACGCGGCCGGGCGCGGGCTGATGCGGGAGGGGCTGGACCTCGTCGTCGGCCACGCCTTCGGCCCGATGCGGCTGCACCGGCTGGAGATCAACGTCCAGCCGGGCAACGCCGCCTCCGTCGGCCTGGCCCGCGCCTGCGGCTTCCGGCTGGAGGGGTTCTCGCCGAAGATGCTCTTCATCGACGGGGCGTGGCGCGATCACGAGCGGTGGGCGATCACCGCCGAGATGCGGGCTTGTAGTTGATCTTCATCGTGTCGAGGTCGGTGACGGACGACTTCAGCTCCCCGAAGCCGTAGCCCAGACCGCGCAGCGTGGTCGCGGCCCGGTCCTCCGCGACGGCCGCGGCCATCTCCTCGCCGTCCGCGGCGTCCGACACCACGACGAACCGCATCGAGAAGTGCTTCAGCGGCCGCGGCTCGTAGGTGAGCGTCCCCTCCTCGGTGAACCGCATGCTCGCCAGCCCGTGGCCGGCCGCCTCGGCCAGCAGCCGCTCCCGGGCCTCCTCGGTCAGGCCGTCCCAGGTGCCCCGGACGATCACCCGGTAGGTGTGCTGCTCGCTCATGAAACGCTCGTGCTCCTTACGACGCTGTCGCTGAAAGGGCCGACTGTACGGGCGCGGTGGCCGGCCTTCCCACCGAATAAAACCGGCGGCTTTGCGCAATCCTGACCCGCACCGGCCCTGGCCGGATCACCGGGCAACCGCTTCCATGGCCATCGTGACGACGATCCGACATGAGGTACTGACGCTGCCCGCCGCGGACCTCGGCCCGGACAACCCGCTGCCCGCGCTGACCCTTCCCCCACTCTCGAATTCGCTCGACCGGGGGGACCCCCATGACGAGACGCACCGCATCGACGACCGCGACAAGCAGGACCTGCCGCGCGACATGGCCCGGCAGATCGGCTACGCCCCGCTGACCGGCCTGCTGCCCGTGCGGCTGCGCGACGGCTACGACCGTGACCGCGCCCCCCGCTCCCTCGACGCCCTGGTCCTGGAGAACGACCGCCTGCGCGCCACCGTCCTGCCCGGCCTCGGCGGCCGGATCGTCTCCCTGCTTCACAAACCCATGGGCCGTGAACTCCTCTACCGCAACCCGGTGTTCCAGCCCGCCAACTTCGCCCTCAACGGCGCCTGGTACTCCGGCGGCATCGAGTGGAACATCGGCGCCACCGGCCATACGACCCTGTCCTGCGCCCCGCTGCACGCCGCCCGGGTCCCGGCGCCCGACGGCACGGACATGCTGCGGCTGTGGGAGTGGGAGCGGCTGCGCGACCTGCCCTTCCAGGTCGACCTGTGGCTGCCGGACGGCTCCGACTTCCTGTACGTCGGCGTGCGCGTCCGCAACCCGCACGAGCGGCCCGTGCCCACCTACTGGTGGTCCAACATCGCCGTCCCCGAGGAGTGCCGGGTCCTCGCCCCGGCGACGGAGGCGTACCACTTCGGCTACGAGCGCCGGCTGCGCCGGGTGCCGGTCCCGGCGTACGACGGCGTCGACCGCACGTACCCGCTCAACAGCCCTTATGCCGCCGACTACTTCTACGAGGTGCCCGAGCGGCGCCGGCGCTGGATCGCCGCGCTGGACGCCGGCGGACACGGCCTGGTGCAGACCTCCACCGACGCGCTGCGCGGCCGCAAGCTGTTCGTGTGGGGCCACCTGCCCGGCGGACGCCGCTGGCAGCAGTGGCTCACCGAACCCGGCACCGGCGGCTACTGCGAGATCCAGGCCGGCCTCGCCCGCACCCAGCTGGAGCACGTGCGGCTGGAGCCGGAGAGCGAGGTGTCCTGGCTGGAGGCCTACGGGCCGTTCGACGCCGACCCGCAGGGGGAGTGGAACGCCGTCGTCGACCGGGCCGAGGCCCGTCTGGAGGCCGTACTGCCGCGGGCCGACGTCGACGCCGCGTACGCCGCCTGGCTGCCGCACGCCGACATGGAACCGGCCCAGACCCTCGCCACCGGGTCCGGCTGGGGCGCGCTGGAGGTGCTGCGCGGCGGGTTCAAACTGCCCGGCACGCCCTTCGAGGAGTCCACCCTGGGCGAGGAGTAGGAACCGTGGCGGGAGCTGCTGCGCACCGGGATGCTGCCCGAGCCGCGCCGGGTACGGCCGCCCGGCCCGAGCCTCGTCGCCCCGCACTGGCGGGACATGCTGGAGACCGCGCCGGCCCGCCCGTACACCGAGTACCACCTCGGCGTCGCCCAGTGGCACGCCGGCGACCGCGCGCAGGCCGTGCGCAGCTGGGAGCGCGCACTGCCGCTCGCCCCCGCCGCGTGGCCGCTGCTGCGCTGCCTCGCCGTCGCCGACCGGGAGGGCGGCCACGGCGAGCGCGCCGCCGAGCGGTACGCGCAGGCCTTCGACGACCTGTGCCGTCAGCGGCGCGACAGCGACCCGGAGTGGACCGCCGCCACCGCCGCCCTCGGCCGGGAGGCCGTCGAGGCGCTGCTCGCGGCCGGCCGCGCCGACGATGCGCGGGCCGTGTGGGAGCGGCTGCCCTCCGCGACCCGGGAGCGCGGCCGGTTCCGGCTGCTGCAGGCCGCGCTGCTGCTCGCCGAGGGCCGACGGGATCAGGCGCGGGCGGTGTTCGACGCGGGCTTCGAGGTCGCCGATCTCCGCGAGGGCGACGAGGTGATCGGCCGGCTGTGGGCTCGCCTCTTTGACGAACCCCTGCCCGACCGCTACGACTTCCGGATGCGGCCCGCTCAAGGGTCGGCTCCGTGAATCGTTCAGGCCGCAGTTCCGTCCGGGGCGAACGCGTGCCGGAAGGTGAAGGCGTGCGGCGCTGAGCCGTGGTCGTGGAGGTGCTCCAGCCGGGACACCCCGTCCTGCCAGACGGGTGTCACGCCCTCGGAGACCCACCACAGGACGTGACTCGGCTTTCCCGTCCTCTCGAACCAGTCGTGACGCCGGTTCAGCGCCTCCCGGTGCGGACCGGTGTAGACGGCGTCGAAGGCCGAGCGCAGGTCGGTCCAGAGGGAGAGGGTCGCGTCCATGGCGGTGGTTTCCGCCGTACGGCCCTTGCCGTACCAGGCCGGTACGGCGAACTCGCCCCACGCGCCCCAGTCCAGGTCGAAGTGCGCGCCCCGGCCGCCGTTGACCGCCTCGGCACGAGCGAGGTACCCGGGGTGCCGGCTGACCTTCCGGTAGACGGCCTCGCCGCGGTCGCGGAGTGCGCGCGGGAGAGGTGAGGGATCGGCGAGAGGTGACTTCAGGACACCGAACGTGTACAGCGCAAGACGGGGCATGCCTCTCCCTGGTCGAAGGTGCCTGGTGCGGATCCCGTGGCCTGACGGAACTCCGGTGCGACCGTGGGCGATCGCCGAGGCCCCGGTGAAGGTAGCCGCCTTCGCGAGCCATGTCGACGTTGCGTTTTTCCCGTCCGAGTGGCCTCGCGCACCGGTCACCTCGCGGTCCGGCTCGGCGCGGCAGGGACCCCTGCAACCTCCTGCAACCCTTGTTGCCCCTCGGCGGCGCGATCACATTGGCCACACCGCAGTCACCTGCGCGTAGCACGCCCGTGACGCGGCAGAAAACCACACCCCCCTCGCCGTACCCGCAACTCCGCCGAGGAGCCCCCGATGACCGAGACACTCCCCGCCCGCCCGGTGCCGGGACTGGATGAGAAAGCCCTGCTCAGGGCCTATCGCACCATGCGGACCATCCGCGTGTTCGAAGAGCGCCTGCACGACGAGTTCGCGACCGGTGAGATCCCCGGATTCGTCCACCTGTACGCGGGCGAGGAAGCCTCGGCCACCGGGGTGTGCATGAACCTCGACGACGACCGCGACTCCATCTCCAGCACCCACCGCGGCCACGGCCACTGCATCGCCAAGAACGTCGACGTCAAGGAGATGATGGCGGAGATCTACGGCCGCACCACCGGCTCCTGCCACGGCAAGGGCGGCTCGATGCACATCGCCGACCTCAGCAAGGGCATGCTCGGCGCCAACGGCATCGTCGGCGGCGGACCGCCGCTCATCTGCGGCACCGCCCTCGCGGCCAAGCTGCGCGGCGACGGCGGCGTCGGTGTCGCCTTCTTCGGCGACGGCGGCAGCAACCAGGGCACCACTCTGGAGTCGCTGAACCTCGCCACGGTGTGGAACCTACCGGCGGTGTTCGTCGCCGAGAACAACGGCTACGCCGAGGCCACCGCCAGCTCCTGGTCCGTCGGCGGCGGCTCCATCGCCGCCCGCGCCGCCGCGTTCGGCATGCCCGGCGCCGTCGTCGACGGCTTCGACTTCTTCGCTGTGTACGAGGCGGCCCGCGAGGCCGTGGAGCGGGCCAGGACCGGCGGCGGCCCCACGCTCATCGAGGTGCGGCTCACCCGCTACTACGGCCACTTCGAGGGCGACCAGCAGACCTACCGCTCGACCGAGGTCACCGAGGCCCGCGAGAGGCTCGACTGCCTCAAGCGGTTCCGCGCGCGGGTGACCGCCGAGGGCCTGCTCACCGACGAGCAGCTCGACCAGGTCGACGCCGACGTGGCCCGGCTGGTCGACGAGTCCGTCGAGGAGGCCAAGGCGGCGCCGCTGCCGACCGCCGCCGACCTCACGACCGACGTCTACATCTCCTACTGACACACCGAAGGACACACCGTGGCACGCACGATCAGTTACCGCGAGGCCCTCAACGAAGCGCTGGCGCAGGAGATGGAGCGGGACAGCTCGGTCATCGTGATGGGCGAGGACAACGCCGGCGGCGCGGGCGCACCCGGCGAACCCGACGCCTGGGGCGGCGTCCTCGGCGTCACCAAGGGGCTGTACGGCAAGTTCCCCGGGCGGGTGCTGGACACCCCGATCTCCGAGTCGGCCTTCATCGGCGCGGCGGTGGGCGCCGCGACCCGGGGCCTGCGGCCGGTGGCCGAGCTGATGTTCATCGACTTCATGGGCGTCTGCTTCGACCAGATCTTCAACCAGGCGGCGAAGTTCCGGTACATGTTCGGCGGCAAGGCCGTCACGCCGGTCGTCATCCGCGCGATGTACGGCGCCGGACTGCGCGCCGCGGCACAGCACTCGCAGGCGCTGTACCCGCTGTTCACCAACATCCCCGGGCTCAAGGTCGTCGTACCGTCCTCCCCCTACGAGGCCAAGGGCCTGCTGATCCAGGCGATCCGCGACGACGACCCGGTCGTCTTCTGCGAGCACAAGGCGATGTACGACACCGTCGGCGAGGTGCCGGAGGAGAGCTACACCATCCCCTTCGGTGAGGCCAACGTGGTGCGCGACGGCGACGACGTGACCGTCGTGGCGTTCGGCCGGATGGTCCAGGTCGCCGCCGAGGCCGCCGAGGAGCTGGCCCGGGCGGGCATCCAGTGCGAGGTCATCGACCCGCGCACGACCAGCCCGCTGGACGCGGACACCATCCTCGAAAGCGTCGAGAACACCGGACGGCTGGTCGTCGTGGACGAGTCCACCCCGCGGTGCAGCATGGCCGCCGACGTCTCCGCGCTCGTCGCCAGGGAGGCCTTCGGGTCCCTGCGCGCCCCGATCGAGACGGTCACCGCACCCCACACCCCGGTGCCCTTCAGCCCCGTGCTGGAGGACCTCTACGTGCCGGACGCGCAGCGCGTGGTCAACGCGGTCAAGTCGGTGACGGAGTGGGAGCGCTGATCATGGCGGACGAACGCATCGGCATCGTCACGATGCCCAAGTGGGGCCTGTCGATGAAGACCGGCAAGATCATGGAGTGGGTCGTCGCCGTGGGCGACGAGGTCGAGGAGGGCGACGACCTCGCCGAGATCGACACCGACAAGATCGCCGGCACCCTGGAGTCCACGCACGCGGGCGTGGTGCGGCACATCGTCGCCGAGGCCGGCTCGGACGCGCCCGTCGGCTGCCCCATCGCCGTCGTGGCCCCGGCGGATGTGCCGCAGGCCGAGATCGACGAGGTCGTCAGGGCGGCCGAGGAGCAGCTGGCCCGCGGCGCCGTCGACGAGGAGGACGGGCCGCGGCAGCGGACCGTGGAGGTGGACGGCCGCACCATCGCGTACACCACACTCGGCGACGGCGAGGACGTGGTCGTCCTGGTGCACGGGTACGGCGGTGACAAGAACTCGTGGCTGTTCGTGCAGGAGCCGCTGTCCCAGGCCCGTACCGTGCACGCCCTCGACCTGCCCGGCCACGGCGACTCGGCCAAGGACGTCGGCGACGGAAGCCTGGACGGCCTCGCCGGCACCGTGCTGGGGTTCCTCGACGCGCTGGGCGTCGAACGGGCCCACCTGGTCGGCCACTCGATGGGCGGAGCCGTGGTCACGGCCGCGGCGGCGGCCGCACCGCAGCGGGTGCGGTCCCTGACCCTGGTGTCGCCGGCCGGGTTCGGACCCGAGATGGACGCCGGCTACCTGCGCGGGTTCGCCACCGCCGGTTCGCGGCGCGAGCTCAGGCCGCACCTGCTCAAGCTGTTCGCCGACGAGGGCCAGGTCACCCGGCGGCTCGTCGACGACCTGCTGAAGTACAAGCGCCTGGACGGAGTGGACCTCGCGCTGAAGACCCTGCTCGGCACCCTGCTGGACGGGGAGAGGCCGGCGATCGACGCGCTGCCGCTGCTGGCCGGGGCCGGCGTTCCCACCGTGGTGGTGTGGGGACGCGACGACCAGGTGATCCCGGCGTCCAACGCGGCCCGCCTGCCGGCGAGCACGAGCGTCCACGTGGTGGACGGCGCCGGCCACATGGCGCACATGGAGACGCCCGCGGCCGTGGTCGCCGCCGTGGAGCAGGCCACAGGCAACGCCTGACACCCGGCCGCCCGCCGCGGGGCGCGCACGGGCCCGGACCCGGGTGCTTCGGGCCCGGGCCCGGACCGTGCCCGGGGGCGGGCGGCCCGCTCAGCCGACCGACATCGAGACCAGGGACAGGAACATGCGCGCAGCTGTGTACCGAGGCCGTGAGCACGTCACCATCGACGACGTGCCGGAGCCGGAGTGCCCACCGGGCCACGTCAAACTCCGCGTGGCGCACAACGGCATCTGCGGGACGGACCTGCACGAGTACTACGCCGGTCCGATCTTCTTCCCCACCGAACCCCACCCGCTGACCGGCATGACCCTCCCGCTGGTCATGGGCCACGAGTTCGCCGGGACGGTGGTCGAGGCCGGCGAGGGCGTCACCGCTGCCCGCGTGGGCGACCGGGTGACCGTGGAGCCGATCCACCGGTGCGGCAGCTGCCCGCCGTGTCAGGAGGGCCGGTACAACGTGTGCCGGCGGATCGGCTTCCACGGGCTGATGGCGCACGGCGGGATGGCCGAGTACACCGTGGTGCCCGAGCAGATGCTGCACCGGCTCCCCGACGAGGTGAGCTGGGAACTGGGAGCCATGGTGGAGCCCATGGCCGTGGCCTACCACGCGGCCCGGCTCGGCGGCGTCGGACCGGGCGGGCACGCCGTCGTGTTCGGGGCGGGCCCGATCGGCATCGGGCTGTGGTTCGCACTGCGTGGCGAGGGCGTCGAGGACATCACGGTGGTCGAGCCCTCCGCCGAGCGGCGAGCCGCCCTTGAGCGTCTCGGCGCACGGGACGTGATCGATCCGCGCCGCACCGACCCCGTCCGGCACGTGATGCGGCGGACGAAGGACCGCGGGGCGGCGGCCGCCTACGACGCGGCGGGTGTCGAGGCCAGTGTGGACGCGGCCCTGAGCTGCGTGGCGGCGCACCGGCCGGTGGTGTCGGTCGCGGTGTACGAGCGCCCGCTGACCACGCCGCTGCTCAAACTGGTGCTGTCCGAGAGCCGCATCCAGGGCTCGCTGTGCTACACGGCCGAGGACTACCGGCGCGTGATCGAGCTGATGGCCGCCGGCCACTACGACACCGAGGGATGGGTCGGCCACATCCCGCTTGAGCGGTTGCACGACGAGGGGTTCGCGGCGCTGCACGCCGGCCGGAAGATGAAGGTCCTCGTCGACCTGTGAACGCCGCGCGTCGGGCCGCTCATGTCATCGACGAGGGGTTTACCGCCCCGGGGGGCTGACGCACCATGGAGGGGCCCGGCGACCCGGCCCGCCGCACAAGTCGGTCAAGGACGACTGGAGAACCGCGTGCGCAACGTGCACCTCGACCCAGCGGTCCCACCCGAGGGCACCGACCCCCGCCAGTACGCCCGGCTGCTCGCCCGGGTCCACGAGGCGGTGCTGAACGGTGAGGCCCCGTCCGCCTCACCGCGCCCGGTGATCCACGAGTCCTGGCAGCGGGTGCTGGCCACCGGCGTGGACCCGGACCGCGGCGCGGCCACCGGCCCGCTCACCGTCGAGGAGGTCGAGCACCAGCGCCGGACCTGCGGCCTGAGCGACGTGCTGGACACGCTGCGCGGCAGCCTGCTGTCCATCGCCGACGCCTCCTGGCACATCCTGGTGATCGCCGACCGCGAGGGCCGCGTGCTGTGGCGGGGCGGCAGCCGGGCGGTGCTCACCAAGGCCCAGTCACTGGGCTTCGTCGAAGGGGCCTCCTGGTCGGAGACCACCGTCGGCACCAACGCGATCGGCACCGCCCTGGTGACCCGGCGGCCGGTGCAGGTCCACTCGGCGGAGCACTTCGTCCGCACCCACCACGCCTGGACCTGCGCGGCCGCCCCCATCCGCAGCCCCCGGGACGGCCGGGTGCTCGGCGTGATCGACGTGAGCGGGCCCGCCTCCACCTTCCACCCCAGCACCCTGGCGCTGGTCGACGCCGTCGGCCGCCTGGCCGAGGCCGAACTGCGCACCGCCCACCTCGGCGATCTGGAACGGCTGCGGTCCGTCGCCGCCCCCGTGCTCGCCCGTATCCCGGACCGGGCGCTGGTCGCCGACCGGCACGGCTGGGTCGCCGCCGTCTCCGGGCTGGCCCCCGTCGACCGGGTGGTCCTGCCGGGCACGGTGCACGACGGCCAGGCCTGGCTGCCCGCGCTGGGGCGGTGCGCCGTCGAACCCCTCCCCGGCGGCTGGCTGCTGCGGGTGATGGAGGAGGAGAGCGCGCCGCCGACCCGGATCGTCCTTGACGTACGGCACCCCCGGCAGGCGTACCTCAAGGTCGAGGGACCGAGCGGCACCTGGACGCACGACCTCAGTCCGCGCCACGCCGAGGTCCTGCTCGTCCTCGCCGAACACCCCTCGGGCCGCACGGCGGCGGAGCTCGCGGACGACCTCTTCGGCGACCGCAGCCGTACCGTCACCGTGCGCGCGGAGGTGTCCCGGCTGCGGCGGCAGCTCGCCGGGCTGCTCCAGCACCGCCCCTACCGCTTCGCCGACGGCGTGCGGACGGACGTCGTCCGCCCGGACGAGCCCACGGCGCTCCTGCCCCACTCCACGGCGCCGGCGGTGTGCCGGCTCAGGCGCGCGGCGCAGGAGGGGCGTGCCATGACACCGGCGGCTGCCGGCCGGTGACGCTCGCCGGGCCGCCCGCCTGACGTCGAGCCGGCGCAACCCCCCGCAACGGTTGGCGCCCCGCGGGCCGGCCAGCACAGTGACGGTGCGGGCGGCCGTCCCGGCCGCCGCCTGAGCCGAGGCCCGAGGGAGCGTACGACATGACCGTCGCGCCGGACGGGCGCAGGCTGTTGCGCGTCGAGGCCCGCAACAGCCGGTCGCCCATCGAGGACAAGCCGCCCTGGATCAGGACCAGGGTGCGCACCGGACCCGAGTACGAGCGGCTGCTCGACCTGGTCGAACGCGAGAGCCTGCACACCGTGTGCCAGGAGGCGGGCTGCCCCAACATCTTCGAGTGCTGGGAGGACCGCGAGGCCACCTTCCTGATCGGCGGCGACCGGTGCACCCGGCGCTGTGACTTCTGCCAGATCGACACCGGCAGGCCCGAGGAGCTGGACCGCGACGAACCGCGCCGGGTGGCCGCGTCGGTGGCCGCCATGGGGCTGCGCTACGCCACGGTCACCGGCGTGGCCCGCGACGATCTGCCGGACGGCGGGGCCTGGCTGTACGCGGAGACGGTCCGCCGCATCCACGCGCTCGGCACCGGGACGGCGGTGGAGCTGCTGATCCCGGACTTCTCCGGCCGCCCAGAGCGGCTCGCCGAGGTCTTCGCGGCGTGCCCCGAGGTGCTCGCGCACAACCTGGAGACCGTGCCGCGGATCTTCCGCCGGGTCCGGCCCGGCTTCCGCTACGAACGCTCGCTGGAGGTGCTCACCCGCGCGCGGGCGGCCGGCCTGGTGACCAAGTCCAACCTCATCCTCGGCATGGGCGAGGACCCGGAGGAGGTCGGCCCGGCGCTGCGCGACCTGTACGAGGCCGGGTGCGAGCTGGTCACCATCACCCAGTACCTGCGGCCCTCGGCGCGGCACCTGCCGGTGCGGCGGTGGGTCGGGCCGGACGAGTTCGTCCGGCACCGCGAGACGGCCGAGGCGATCGGTTTCGCCGGCGTCCTGTCCGGACCCCTGGTCCGCTCCTCCTACCGCGCCGGACGGCTCCACGCCCAGGCGATCGCATCACGCACGAACACCGACTGGAGTACCCGTGAACCACGCTGACCTCGTCGTCCTCGGCGGCGGACCGGGCGGCTACGCCTGCGCGTTCCGCGCCGCCCAACTCGGGCTGTCCGTCACCCTGGTGGAGAAGGACAAGCTCGGCGGCACCTGCCTGCACCGGGGGTGCATCCCCACCAAGGCGCTGCTGCACGCCGCCGAGGTCGCCGACACCGCCCGCGCGGGCGACCGCTTCGGGGTGAAGTCCTCGGTGGAGGGCATCGACGTCGGTGCCGTCACCGCCTACAAGGACGCCGTGGTGGACAAGCTGTACCAGGGCCTGCGGGGACTGGCCGCGGCGCACGGCGTCACCGTGGTCGAGGGCACCGGCACGCTCGTCGCGCCCGACACCGTGGAGGCCGCCGGGCGGCGCCACACCGGCCGGCACGTCGTGCTCGCGACGGGCTCGTACGCCAGGACACCGCACGGGCTGGAGACGGGCGGGCCCGTCGTCACCAGCGACCAGGCCCTCGAACTGGACTTCGTACCGGAGCGGGTCGTCGTCCTGGGCGGCGGTGTGATCGGCGTGGAGTTCGCCAGCGTCTGGCGCTCCTTCGGAGCGGAGGTCACCGTGGTCGAGGCGCTGCCGCGGCTGCTGCCCGGCGAGGACGAGTTCGCCTCCAAGCTGCTGGCACGGGCGTTCCGCCGGCGCGGTATCAAGGTCAGGACCGGTGTACGGCTCGCCGGGGCGGAGCGCGACGGTGACGGCGTGTCGGTGGTCCTGGAGTCCGGCGAGCGCCTGTCGGCCGACCTGTTGCTGGTCGCCGTCGGCCGCGCCCCCCACTCCGCCGGGCACGGCTACGAGCGGACCGGACTGGCCCTCGACCGCGGATTCGTGGTCACCGACGAGCGGCTGCGCACGAACCTGCCGGGGGTGTACGCGGTCGGCGATCTCGTGCCCGGCCCGCAACTGGCCCACCGCGGCTTCCAGCACGGCATGTTCGTCGCCGAGGACATCGCCGGACTGAACCCCGGCCCGGTGGACGAGGCCACCGTTCCCCGGGTGACGTACTGCACCCCGGAGGTCGCCTCGGTCGGCCTGACGGAGGCGGCCGCCACCGCCGCGTACGGCAGCGCGCAGACCGTGACGTACGACCTGGCCGGCAACGGCCGTTCACAGATCCTCGGCACCGCCGGCGGGATCAAACTGGTCCGGGCTCCGCACGGACCGGTCGTCGGCGTCACCATGGTGGGCGAACGCGTCGGTGAACTGATCGGCGAGGCCCAGGTCATCTGCGGCACGCGGGCGAGCGTCGAGGACCTCGCGGGCCTCGTCCACGCACACCCGACGCAGGCCGAGGCCCTCGGCGAGGCACTGCTGGCCGTGGCGGGCAGACCGCTGCACGTCCACGGCTGAGGCCGCCCGGCCACACCGCGCGGGCGAGGCCGCCCGGCTCAGCGCGGGGGCCGGCGGTCCACGTACTCGTACACCGCGCCGTCCGGGTGGCGGGCGATCAGGTTGCGGCCCACCGGGGTCGGCACGGGGCCCGCCACCACCTCGGCACCCAGCTCGGTGAGGACGGCGTGCGCCTCGTCGACGTCGGCGACCGCGATGGTCGCCGCGACCCGGCGCAGCACCTCGATCTCCGCCTCGGGCCCGCTCATCAGCAGGAAGCAGCCGACCGCGGCGACCTGCACGCCGGCGCGCTCGAACCGCAGGGCTCTGCCGCCCGCGAGCCGCTCGTAGAAGGGGATCGCGGCATCGAGGTCGTCGACGCAGATGCGGAGCGTGGCACCGAGGATCTCCATACGGGGAAGCCTAGTTGGGCGCCGCCCGCCCGGTGATCGCTTCACACGATCCCCGCGCCCCGCTGCACGCCGTTACGCTCAGGTCGCCCCGGGTACCCGGCCGTCATGAAACCGCTGGATCACCTGGAGCATCTGGACAAGCACCTGGTCGACGAGCTGGCGCAGGTGGCTCGTGAGACCGTACGGGACGAACTGCGGCGGCAGACCCGGGAACGGCGCCGCACCGCCCTGCTGTACGCGGCGTCCGGCGCCGCCGCGCTGTACGCGGGCGCGGCCCTCGCGCTCGCTCTGGGACTGGCGCTCGCGCTCGGCCTGCCCGGCTGGGCGGCCGCGCTGATCACGGCCGCGGTCCTCGGGGCCGCCGCCTACGCGCTGCGCGCCGCCGCACGGCCCTCCGCGTCACGGCCCGCTCCGCAGAGCACGGCCGGACCCGCGGCGGGCGGGGGCGAACACCCCGTGGGCGGTGCCTGGCCCGCCGGCCGCGCGGACGGCTCCGGCGCCGGCGTCCGGCCCGTGCCGCCGATGCCGCCCGTGCCGCCCGTCACGCCGGGCGGGGCCGGCCCGGACGGCGCCGACACCGAGTCGCCCCACCATCGGGCGTGACGAGCGGGCGCGGGGGCCGTCCGGAAGGGACGCTGGAGGGAAGAAGGGCTGCCGCGAGTGCTGAGGGGTTGCTGACGTGGTGCTGAAGAAGCGAGGCAAAGCCGTCGTGGTCACCGGGGCGAGCGGCGGCGTGGGCCGGGCCACCGCCCTGGCCTTCGCCGAGCGCGGCGACCGGGTCGCCCTGCTCGCCCGTGGCCGGGAGGGACTGGCCGCCGCGGCGGACGAGGTGCAGCGGGCCGGCGGGGAGGCGCTCGTCGTCCCCGTCGACATGTCCGACGCCAAGGCCGTCGACGACGCCGCGCAGCGGGTCGCCGACACCTTCGGCGGCATCGACGTATGGGTCAACAACGCCTTCTCCACCGTGTTCGCGCCGTTCACCGAGGTCACTCCCGACGAGTTCCGCCGGGTGACCGAGGTGACCTACCTGGGCTATGTGTTCGGCACCCGGGCCGCGCTGCGGCACATGCTGCCGCGCGACAAGGGCACCGTCGTCCAGGTGGGCTCCGCGCTCGCCTACCGCGGGGTGCCGCTGCAGTCGGTGTACTGCGGTGCCAAGCACGCCATCCAGGGCTTCACCGAGTCCCTGCGCTGCGAGCTGCTGCACGACGGCAGCAAGGTGCGGACCACGATGGTGCAGCTGCCGGCCGTGAACACCCCGCAGTTCGACTGGGTGATCGACCGGCTGCCGGGGCGGGCACGCCCGGTCGCCCCCGTCTACCAGCCGGAGCTGGCGGCGAAGGCCATCGTGCACGCGTCCTCGCACGCCCGGCGGCGCGAGTACTGGGTGGGCGGCTCCACCGCGGCCACGCTGATCGCCAACGCCGTGGCGCCCGGACTGCTGGACCGGTACCTGGCGCGCACGGGGTACGAGTCCCAGCAGGAGGAGGGCGGGCACGGCGGGGGCGGGAACCTGTGGAGCCCGTTCGACGGCCCGCACGGCCACGACCACGGGGCGCACGGACGGTTCGACGCCGAGTCGGCCGGGCGGAGCACCCAGGTGTGGTTCTCGCTCAACCGCGGCCGGCTGGGCGCGGGACTCCTGGCGGGCGGCCTGGGCGCGGCGCTCGCCGCGGGGCTGCGGCGCGGGCGCGGGTGAGACCGGCCGCAGTGCGGAGTGCGCTCCCCGGGGTGGCGCGGTGCCCCGCGGGTGCCGCCGAGCCGGCCGGCCGCGCTCGGCTCACGCCACCCGGTACCGCGCCACCTCTTCCGTGCGCAGCTCCAGCCCGTGGCCGGGACCGGTCACGGGCCGTATCGTGCCGCCGGCCGGATCCAGGGCGCCGTCGAAGAACATGTCCTCGATGCGGACGTGGTCGTGGAACCACTCGATGTGCCGCAGGTTCGGCAGCGCCGCGCAGGCGGCGGCGTGCGCGTGCGGGGCGCAGTGCGCGGACACCTCCAGGCCGTGTGCCTGGGCCAGCGCCGCGGCCCGCAGGAACTCCGTGATCCCGCCGCATCGGGTCGCGTCGATCTGCAGGCAGTCGACCGCGCCTGCGGCGATCATCCGGGCGAAGTACGGCAGGTCGTAGCCGTACTCGCCGGCCGCCACGTCGCACACCAGCGCGTCCCGCACCAGGCGCAGCCCGGTCAGGTCGTCGGAGGACACCGGCTCCTCGAACCAGCCGACGCCCTGTTCCGCGAGCGTGTGTCCGATGCGCACCGCCTGCTTGCGGGTGTAGGCGCCGTTGGCGTCGACGTACAGCTCGGCCTGTGAGCCGATCACCCGGCGGGCCTCGCGCACCCGGGCCAGGTCCCGGCGTACCGCGCGCCCCCAGTCCTCACCGATCTTGATCTTGACGCGCGGGATGTGCTGGCCGTGCACCCAGCCGTTGAGCTGGGCCGCGAGATGGGTGTCGTGGTACGTCGTGAAGCCGCCGCTGCCGTAGACCTGGACCTCCTCGCGGCAGACGCCCAGCAGCCGGGCCAGCGGCAGCTCCAGCAGCCGGGCCTTCAGGTCCCACAGGGCGATGTCCAGCGCGGAGATCGCGCAGGCGGCGACCCCCGGGCGGCCTGCGTTGCGCACGGAGGCGCTCATCGCGGCGTGCACCGCCGGGATGTCCAGCGGGTCGCGGCCCTCGACGAGCGGGCCCAGCTGCTCGTCCAGGAACGCGCCGACGGCCGGCGGGCCGTACGTCCAGCCCGTGCCGGTCGCGTCGCCCGCGCTCACCTCGGCGATCACGATCGACGTCGCGTCCCAGGAGAGCGTGCCGTCCGCCTCGGGGGCGTCGGTCGGCACCGTGTACACCGACACGGCCGGCCGGTGGAGCTTCATCGCGTCCCTGTCCTCTCAGGTCAGCTGCGGCAGCACCTTCGTGCGGTAGAAGTCGAAGAAGCCGCGCAGGTCGGGGCCTATCTGGTTGACGTAGACGACGTCGAAGCCCGCGTCGGCGAACCGGCGGAGCTCGGCGACGTGCTCGTCCACGTCGTCGCCGCACACCCGGCTCTCGCGGACCATGTCCTCGGTGACCAGCTGCTGGGCCTGCTCGAAGTGCTTGGGCGAGGGCAGCACCTGGCCGAGTTCGCCGGGCAGCTGCTCGTTGGCCCACAGGCGGTGGACCGTGCGGACGGCGGCGTCCTTGTCGGTGTCGTAGCAGACCTTGGTGCCGCCGCTGACGGGCTTGGCCCCGCCGCCGCCCTTGCGGTACTGCTCGACCATGTCCGGGTCCGGCTCGATCGTGATGTAGCCGTCGCCGACCCGGGAGGCCAGCTTGGTGGCGGCCGGGCCGAAGCCGGAGATGTCGATGGGGACCGGCTCGTCGGGGACCGTGTAGAGGCGGGCGTTCTCCACCGTGTAGTGCGTGCCGTGGTGGTTGACCTCCTCGCCGGTGAACAGGCGGCGCATCACCTGGATGGCCTCGTCCAGCATCTCCAGGCGTACGTGCGCCGGGGGCCAGGGGCCTCCGAGGATGTGCTCGTTGAGGGCCTCACCGGTGCCGACGCCAAGACGGAAGCGGCCGTTCGTCATGACCGCGCTGGTGGCGGCGGCCTGCGCGACGACGGCGGGGTGGATGCGGACGGTGGGGCAGGTGACGGCTGTCTCGATCGGCAGGGACACGGCTTCGGAGAGGGCGCCTATCACCGACCACACGAAGGGGCTCTGGCCCTGTTCGTCGTTCCAGGGGTGGTAGTGGTCCGAGATCCACAGGGCCTGGAACCCGGCCTGCTCGGCCATCCGGGCCTGCTCGATCAGCTCCGCGGGTCCGTACTGCTCGCAGGAGAGGAAGTAGCCGTACTCGGGCATGGGTGGTGCCTCCCCGAGATGGGGGTGGGAGCGCTGGTCCGCGACCGAGTACCCACAGCCGCGCCACTGAACGCTGGGGCCGCGCCACCGAGCCCCACGTTTCGGCCCCCCGCCCGGGGAAACGCGGAGGGTCTCGTGGCAGATGCAGGCGGTGGAGGGGAAGTCATGGTGAGTCGACCCCGGATCGTGATCGTCGGTGGAGGATTCGCCGGTTACCGGGCGGCGCGGACTCTGGGGCGGCTGGCCCGGGGACGGGCCGAGATCGTGCTGCTCAATCCCACCGACTACTTTCTGTATCTGCCCCTGCTGCCCCAGGTCGCCGCCGGGATCCTTGAGGCGCGGCGGGTCACCGTGTCGCTGACCGGGACCCTGCGGGACGTGCGGCTGGTGCTCGGGGAGGCCGGTCGCGTCGACCTGGACGCGCGGACCGTGCACTACACCGGGCCCGAGGGGGACAGCGGGGCCCTGGAGTACGACCGGCTCGTGCTCGCCGCGGGGAGCGTCAACAAGCTGCTGCCCATTCCCGGGATCGCCGAGCACGCCCACGGTTTCCGGGGGCTGCCCGAGGCGCTGTATCTGCGGGACCACGTGATTCGGCAGGTGGAACTGGCCGCCGGCGCCGACGATCCCGCCGCCCGGGCCGCACGCTGCACCTTCGTCGTCGTCGGCGCCGGGTACACCGGAACCGAGGTCGCCGCGCAGGGGCAGTTGTTCACCGACGCGCTGGTGCGCAGGCGTCCCGTGGGTGACGGAACCCGCCCGCGCTGGATGCTGCTCGACATCGCCGAGCGCGTCCTGCCCGAGCTGGACGAACGGCTGTCCCGCACCGCCGACCGCGTGCTGCGCGAGCGCGGCGTCGACGTGCGCATGGGCACGTCCGTGAAGGAGGCGACCGAGCGCGGCGTCCTGCTCACCGACGGTGAGTTCGTCGACACCCGCTCCCTGGTGTGGTGCGTGGGCGTGCGGCCCGATCCGCTCGCCGAGTCGCTGGGGCTGCCGATGGAGAAGGGGCGGCTCCTCGTCGAGCCGACCCTGCGCGTGCCGGGGCGGCCCGAGGTGTTCGCCTGCGGGGACGCCGCCGCCGTACCGGACCCGGCCAAGCCGGGCGCGTACACACCGATGACCGCGCAGCACGCCTGGCGGCAGGGGAAGCTCGCCGGGCTCAACGTCGCCGCCTCGCTCAGCGGCGGCGAGCTGCGGCCCTACGCGCACCGGGACATGGGGTTCGTCGTCGATCTCGGGGGCGTCCAGGCCGCCGCCAACCCGCTCGGCGTTCCGCTGTCCGGAGCGCCGGCCGGGCTCGTCACCCGCGGCTACCACCTCGCGGCGATGCCCGGCAACCGGGTCCGGGTCGCCGCCGACTGGCTGCTGGACGCCGTACTGCCGCGCCAGGGCGTGCAGTTGGGGCTCGTGCGGTCCTGGTCCGTGCCCCTGGACACGGCCTCACCCGAGCTGGCCCGGATGCCCGGAGGACCCGACCGTGAGTCCGCCCAGCAGCCCGGACCCGACGTCCTCGACGCCGACCATCCCGCCCCCGGTCCCGTCAAGCGCACCGACGAACCCGACGACCGAAGCTGAAGGAGCCTCATGAACACCGGTGAACTCGTCGAACTCGGACAGCAGTTGCGCGTGGACAGCGTGCGCGCGGCCGCCGCCGCGGGCTCCGGGCATCCGACGTCGTCGATGTCCGCGGCCGATCTGATGGCCGTCCTGCTCGCCCACCACCTGCGCTACGACTTCGACCGGCCCGACCACCCGGGCAACGACCGCTTCGTCCTCTCCAAGGGCCACGCCTCGCCCCTGCTGTACGCCGTCTACAAGGCGGCCGGGGCCATCGACGACGACGAGCTGCTCACCTTCCGCAAGCTCGGCAGCCGGCTGGAGGGGCATCCGACCCCGCAGCGGCTGCCCTGGGTGGAGACCGCCACCGGTTCGCTCGGCCAGGGACTGCCGGTCGGCGTCGGCATCGCGCTGTCCGGCAAGCGGCTGGAGCACGACGGCTACCGGGTGTGGGTCCTCACCGGCGACAGCGAACTCGCCGAAGGGTCGGTGTGGGAGGCCGCCGAGCACGCCGGGTACGAGCATCTGGACAACCTGGTGGCGATCGTCGACGTCAACCGGCTCGGACAGCGCGGACCCACCCGGCACGGCCACGACCTCGACGCCTACGCCCGCCGCTTCCAGGCCTTCGGCTGGCACACCATCGAGATCGACGGCCATGACGTCGACGCCGTCGACCGCGCCTACGGGGAGGCCCTGTCCACCGCCGGGCAGCCCACCGCCATCCTCGCCCGCACCCTCAAGGGCAAGGGTGTGGCAGCGGTCCAGGACCGCGAGGGGCTGCACGGCAAGCCCCTGCCCGAGGCCGAGGAGGCCGTGCGGGAGCTGGGCGGCGTGCGCGACCTGCGCGTCGAGGTGCACGCGCCGCCGACGGTCACCGTGCTGCGGTCCGCCACCAGCACACCCTACGAGCTGCCCCGCTGGGACAAGGGCGAGGAGGCCGCCACCCGGGACGCCTACGGCAAGGCGCTGGCCGCCCTCGGACGCGGGCGCGGCGACGTCGTCGCCCTCGACGGCGAGGTCGGCGACTCCACCCGCGCCGAGCTGTTCGGCAAGGAGCACCCCGACCGGTACATCGAGTGCTACATCGCCGAGCAGCAGATGGTCGCGACCGCCGTCGGGCTCGCCGCGCGCGGCTGGACGCCGTACGCCTCCACCTTCGCGGCCTTCCTCACCCGCGCCTACGACTTCGTGCGGATGGCGGCCGTCAGCGGGTCCGGCATCAATCTGGTCGGCTCGCACGCCGGGGTGGCCATCGGGCAGGACGGCCCCTCCCAGATGGGCCTGGAGGACCTGGCGATGATGCGGGCCGTGCACGGCTCCACCGTGCTGTACCCGTGCGACGCCAACCAGGCCGCACACCTCGTCGCCGCGATGGCCTCCCTGGACGGCATCCGGTACCTGCGCACCTCGCGCGGCAAGTCCCCGGTGCTCTACGGCCCGGACGAGGACTTCCCCGTCGGCGGCAGCAAGGTGCTGCGCTCCTCCGGGAGCGACCGGCTGACGATCGTCGCGGCCGGGGTCACCGTGCCCGAGGCGCTCGCCGCCGCGGACGCGCTGGCCGCGCAGGACATCGCCGTCCGGGTGATCGACCTGTACTCCGTCAAGCCGGTCGACGCCGACACGCTGCGGCAGGCCGCCGAGGAGACCGGCTGCCTGCTCACCGTCGAGGACCACCATCCCGAGGGCGGCCTCGGCGACGCCGTCCTGGACGCCTTCACCGACGGGCGGCCCGTGCCGCGCCTGGTCCGGCTCGGGGTGCGGAACATGCCGGGCTCGGCGACCCCCGAGGAGCAACTGCGCGCCGCCGGCATCGACGCCGAGTCGATCGCGGCCGCCGGGCGGCTGCTGGTGGGGGAGGCGGTCGTGCGGTGAGCGCCCCGGAGGCGCGCACGGTGCGGGCCGGGCGCCGGACCGTTCAGGTGCACCGGCCCGCCAAGGTGCTCTTCCCGGGCGACGGCGGCGGGGCCGAGGAGTACACCAAGGCGGACCTGGTCGACTACTACCGGTCCGTCGCCGCGTTCATGCTGCCGCATCTGCGCGGCCGGCCCTTGATGCTGGAGCGGCACCCGGACGGCGTGGACGGGCCCCGGTTCATGCAGAAGAACACCCCGGAGCACTATCCGGAGTGGATCAGCCGCGTCGAGCTGCCCAAGGAGGACGGCACCGTCTGCCACACCGTGTGCGAGGACACCGCCAGCCTCGTCTACCTCGCCGACCAGGCCTGCCTCACCTTTCACCGCTGGCTCTCCCGTACCGGCAGCATCGACACCCCGGACCGCCTGGTCTTCGACCTCGACCCGCCCGGCGACGACTTCCCGGCCGTCCGGCAGGCCGCCCGGTGGCTCGGCGAACTCCTCGACGAGCTGCGCCTGCCGTCGGCCCCGATGACCACCGGGTCCAGGGGCCTCCATGTCGTCGTCCCGCTGAGTGGCCGTCAGGATTTCGAGGCGGTGCGGCAGTTCGCCCGGGACGTCGCCGAGCTGCTCGCCGCCGGGCATCCCGACCGGCTCACCACCGCCGCCCGCAAGAAGGACCGCGGCGACCGGCTCTATCTCGACGTCCAGCGCAACGCCTACGCCCAGACCGCCGTCGCCCCGTTCACCGTGCGGGCGCTGCCCGGCGCACCCGTGGCCGTGCCGATCACCTGGGACCAGCTGGACGACCCCGGGCTCCACGCCCGCCGCTGGAGCATCGCCGACGCCGTCGACCAGGCACGCACCAACCCCTGGGCCGGACTGATGGGCCGCGGGCGCGCGCTCGGGCCGGCCCGGCGGCGGCTCGACGCGCTGCGCGGCTGACCGACCACCGTGCGCGAGTGGAAGCGCTCATACCACTTGCGCCTGCCCGGGTGAAGGTTTGGCCATGGAACGAGCGGCCACACGGAGGGGAGAGGTGGCCATGGCGAACACAAAGAACACGCGAGATTCGCAGAATTCACCGAACGAACCCGATGAGCGGCAGACCGCCGACGAGCGGCTGACCCCGATGGAGGTGCTCCGCAACGCACGGGCCCAGCTCGCCGAGCTGACCGGTATGAACCCCGAGTCCGTGTCGTCCTTCGAGCAGACGGAGGACGGCTGGTCCCTGGAGGTCGAGGTCCTCGAACTCGCCCGGGTGCCCGACACGATGAGCCTCATGGCGAGCTACCAGGTCGACCTCGACCCCGAGGGGCAGCTCACCGGATACCGGAAGGTCCGGCGTTACGAGCGCGGCCGGGCAGACGCCCGAGGCGGCCGTTAGGTCTCCGGACCGCGAGCCGGCCGGTGGATCACCGGACCCGCACGATGCGGGCGGTGGACCACCGGGCCCGCACCGGGCAGCCGGTGGATCACCGGTCTCGACGACCGCAACAGACACGATCACTGACGACAGAAGGAGGCACGGTCGGCATGACCGTTGTCCCGGCACAGCAGACCGGCGGCGGAGGCGGCACCAGCGGCCTCTACGACGTTCTGGAGCTCGTTCTCGACAGGGGGCTGGTCATCGACGCGTTCGTGCGGGTGTCCCTGGTCGGCATCGAGATCCTCAAGATCGACGTACGCGTCGTGGTGGCCAGCGTCGACACCTACCTGCGCTTCGCCGAGGCGTGCAACCGGCTCGACCTGGAGGCCGGGCCGCACAAGAGCCCGGGCCTTCCCGACCTGGTCGGCGAGGTCACCGAGTCCGGCGCGCGCGGCAAGTCCAAGGGCGCCCTGTCCGGCGCCGCGCAGACCATCTCCGACGCGTTCAAGCAGGCACGCGAGGAGGGTGAGACCGAGGAGCGGCGGCCCCGCAGGTCCACAGCGGCCCGTCGCAAGCGGGAGGAGGAGCAGGAGTGAGCACGTACGTCTACGGCATCGCCGCCGCCTCCCACCCGAAGCTTCCCGAGGGCATGGACGGCGTCGGCGAGCCCGCGCGCCCGGTCCGCATCCTCACGGCGGGCGAGCTGGCGGCCATCGTCAGCGACGCCCCCGAGGGGCTGCGCCCCAAGCGGCGCGACCTGCTCGCCCACCAGAACGTGCTCGGCGAGGCGGGCGCGGCCGGCTGCGTGCTGCCCATGCGGTTCGGCAGCGTCGCCCCCGACGACGACACCGTCGTCTCGGTGCTCACCGAGCGCGCCGACCACTACAAGGAACGCCTGCGCGCCCTCGACGGCCGTGTGGAGTACAACGTCAAGGCCAACCACGTGGAGGAGGCGGTCCTGCACCGGGTGATGGCCGAGAGCCCCGAGATCCGCTCCCTGGCCGAGGCCAACCGGCGCGCGGGCGGCGGCAGTTACGACGACAAGCTGCGCCTGGGCGAGATGGTCGCCGCGGCGGTCAAGGCCAAGGAGGCAGAGGACGCCACCGTCCTGCAGCGGATGCTGGAGCCGGTCGCCGAGGCGGTGAGCGCCGGACCGGAGTCCAGCGGCTGGCTGGCCAACGTGTCGCTGCTGGTCGACAAGGACGCGGCCGACCGGTTCGTGGCCGCGGTCGAGCAGGCCCGCAAGGACCTGCCGCAGCTGGAGATCCGCGTCAACGGGCCGCTGCCGCCCTACAGCTTCGTCGACCCGGGCCCGGCCGAGCACTCGGCCAGCCTGGCCGGCGGCGCGGAGACCGAAGAGGGGTGAGGGCATGGGCCTGCTCGGCGAGGTGTTCCTGCTGCCGTTCGCTCCGGTGCGCGGCAGCGCCTGGGTGATCAGACAGGTGCTCCAGGAGGCGGAGCGGATCTACTACGACCCGGCCACCGTGCGGTCCGAGCTGGCCCGCCTGGAGGAACGGCTGGAGGCCGGTGAGATCACCGAGGAGGAGTTCGACCGCCAGGAGGACGAGCTTCTCGACCGGCTGGAGACGTCGACGCGCGCGAGCGCGGGAACAGGTGAGTGGACGGCACGATGAACCGAGTGGGACTGGGCCTCGCGGTAGGGGCCGGATACGTCCTCGGACGTACGAAAAAGGCGAAGCTGGCGCTCGCCGTCGGCAGCATGGTCGCCGGCAAGCGGATGAATCTCAGCCCGCGCATGGTCGCCGACCTGGTCAATCAGCAGCTGAAGAACAACCCGCAGGTCAAGGAGCTCGGGGAGCAGCTGCGCGGTGACCTGCGCGGAGCCGGCAAGGCGGCCTCCGGTGCCCTCGTCGAGCGGCAGATCGGCGCGCTCGCCGACCGGCTGCACGCCCGTACCGCCGATCTGCGCGGGCAGGGCCCCGGCGAGCGGGACGAGGAGGAGGAGGAGAACGGCGCCGAGGAGCGCGACGAGACCGCCGGCGACGAGCCCGAGGACGCGGGGGAGTCGCGGAAGAAGCCCGAGGCCGGCGAGCGCGACGCCCCGGCGAGGAAGGCGGGCGGGACGGCGAAGAAGGCGGCCCGCAAGGCCCCCGCCGACAAGGCCGCCCCCGCCAAGAAGGCCGCGAAGAAGGCGCCCGGCGCCGGCACCGCGGCGAAGAAGACCTCCTCGGCCCGCAAGACGGCGGCCAAGGCCGGCGGCCGGGGCGGGCAGCGGAAGGGAGGCGGTGAACGATGACCGAGGCTGTGGGAGCGGCCGGCTCCGCCGCGCGGGGTGCGGCGGGCGCCGCCAAGGACGCGACGGGCAAGAGCCCCCTCGGCGACCTGGCGCACAGCGAGGCCGCCGACCGGCTCAAGGCCGAGCTGCAGGACTACCTTGCCGCCCAGGCGACCCGGATGCTCACCGGTGTCGGGCACAAGCTCGGCGAGACCACCGGGAAACTGAACGACATCGCCGAGGGCAAGAGCCCGGGCTTCGCCAAGCTGGCCCTCGACGGCGGGCGCAAACTCGCCGAGGGCAAGGGCCCGATGCGCACCGCCCTCGAACTCGGCGGCTCCCGCGCCAAGGACAGCGTGATGGGGAAGCTGAAGGGCCTCTTCGGTGGCAAGAAGGGCGGCAAGGGCCGCGCCGGCAACAAACCGACCGTGATCATCGAGCACATCGACGTCGGCGTGCCGCTGCGCACCGCCTACGACCAGTGGACGCGGTACCAGGACTTCAGCAGCTTCGCCAAGGGCGTCAAGAGCGCGAGCCGCGCCGACGACACCCACTCCGACTGGCAGGCGAAGATCTGGTGGTCCAGCCGCAGCTGGAAGGCGACCACCACCGAGCAGGTCCCCGACCAGCGCATCTCCTGGACGTCGGAGGGCGCCAAGGGCTCCACCAAGGGCGTCGTCACCTTCCACCGGCTCGCGGACAACCTCACCCGCGTCCTGCTGGTGATCGAGTACTACCCTTCCGGCTTCTTCGAGAAGACCGGCAACATCTGGCGTGCCCAGGGCCGCCGGGTCCGTCTCGACCTGAAGCACTACGCCCGCTTCATCACCCTCAAGGGAGAGGTGGACGAGGGCTGGCGCGGCGAGATCGAGGACGGCGAGGTCACCCGCAGCCACGAGGACGCCATGGAGGCCGAGGCCGCGGAGGGCGAGGAGGCCGAGGACGAGTACGGCGAGGAGGAGGAGCCCGAGGAGGAGGGCCGGGAGCGAGCCGAAGCGGACGAGGACGAGGAGCCGTACGACGAGGAGCCGTACGACGAGGAGGACGAGTACGAGGAGGAGCCCGAGGAGGGCGACGAGGACGAGGGTGCCGGGGACGCCGATGACGAGTACGAGGAAGAGGAGGAGGACGAGGAGGAGTACTCCGGGAGCCGGCGATGACCACACCCAGCCCCATGTCCGGCCGCCTGCCCGAGCCCTACGGCAGCGGCAGCGGCGCCAACCTCGCCGACATCCTCGAACGTGTCCTGGACAAGGGCATCGTCATCGCGGGTGACATCCGGATCAACCTGCTCGACATCGAACTGCTCACCATCAAGCTGCGGCTCATCGTGGCCTCTGTCGACAAGGCCAAGGAGATGGGTATCGACTGGTGGGAGACAGACCCGGCGCTGTCCAGCCGCGCCCGGCGCGACGAACTCACCCGGGAGAACGCCGAGCTGCGGGCCCGGCTGGCGGAGCTGGAGGCCGGCCACGGCCAGGAGGAGGCCCCATGACCGGACTGCGGTACGTCTACGCCGTGTGCCGCCCCTTCACCGCGCCCCTCCAGGCGCAGCTGACCGGGGTCGGCGGTGCGCCGCCCCGGTCGCTGACCCACCACGGGCTGATCGCCGTCTACAGCGAGGTGCCGGAGCGGGACTTCGGCGAGGAGGCGCTGCGCGCCCATCTGGAGGACCTCGACTGGGTGACGGCGACCGCCCGCGCCCACCAGGGGGTGATCGACGCGCTGACCGTGGTCACCACGCCGCTGCCGCTGCGCCTGGGCACCGTCTTCCGGGACGACAGCGGGGTGCGCACCATGATGGAGGCCCGCGAACGCGACTTCCGGCGCACCCTGGACCGGCTGCAGGGCAAGGTCGAGTGGGGTGTGAAGGTGTACGCGGAGGTCCAGGGCGAGCAGGCCCAGCTCGGGACGCCCTCGCCGCAGGCCTCCTCGCAGGCCGGGCCGACTCCGTCCGGGCGGGACTATCTGCGCCGGCGCAGTATGCGCGCCAAAGCGCACGAGGACATGTGGCAAAAGGCCGAGGAATTCGCCACGCGACTGCACGAGTCCCTTTCCGCGCACGCCGAGGATTCCCGGGTGCACGCGCCGCAGAACCCGGCGCTTTCCGGGGCGGCGGGGCGGAATGTGCTCAATGCGGCATACCTGGTGCCGCGCGCCCAGTCCGAGGAATTCGTCGAACTCGTGGACCGCACGAAGGACGACGTTCCGGGAATGCGCGTGGAACTCACCGGACCGTGGGCCGCCTATTCCTTCGTGGAAACCGCGCGGCCGGCCGGGGAGGTGTCGGGGTGACCGTCGTCGAACGCCGTGAGATCGCTCTGGTGGACCTGCTGGACCGGCTACTGGCCGGCGGTGTGGTGATCACCGGGGACATCACCCTGCGCATCGCCGACGTCGACCTGGTGCGCATCGACCTGAACGCGCTCATCAGCTCGGTCAACGCCCAGGTGCCCTCGCCGTTCGACCCCCTGCTTCCGACGCGCAAGGAGCTGCCGTGACCAGCCGCAACCGGGTCGACCTCGATCCCGACACCGTCGAGCGCGATCTCGTCAAGCTCGTCCTGACCGTGGTGGAACTGCTGCGCCAGCTCATGGAGCGCCAGGCGGTGCGCCGCTTCGACGCCGGCGACCTCAGCGAGGAGCAGGAGGAGCGCATCGGCTTGACGCTGATGCTGCTGGAGGACCGCATGGCCGAGCTGCGCGACCGGTACGGACTGCGGCCCGAGGACCTCAATCTGGACCTCGGGCCGCTCGGACCGCTGCTTCCCCGGGAATGACCCCGGGGTCACCCCCCGGGGTTTCCTCCCGGTTACCTCACCACCTGTACCAGCGACCCCTGCCGCCCGCCGCGGTCGTGCTCCGCAGCAGGAATCCCAGCAGCCATACGACCAGGACCGCGAGTGCGATCCACCACAGAGCCTTCACTGCGAACCCGACGCCGAACAGGATTATCGCCAGAAGCAGTACCAGCAGGATGGGAACCATAGTGTCAACCTCCTGCGATCCGTGTTTCCCGAAAAGCGGGAATCAGACTTCCGTGCGGCACAGAATTTCGCCGTGCAGGACGGCGAACCAGCCGTCGGGGTGCTTTCCCCATTCCCGCCAGCTCTCCGCGACGGCGGCCAGGTCCGCCTCGGTGGCATGCCCGCCGGCCACGGCCTGCCCGGCGAACGCGGAGGCCACCGTGCGCTCGGCCCACAGGCCGCTCCACCAGGCCCGCTCCTCGGGCGTGGCGTAGGTCCAGGTGCTGGAGCTCGCCGTGACGTCGGTCAGACCGGCCGCGTGCGCCCAGGCGGCCAGCCGGCGTCCCGCGTCCGGCTCGCCCCCGTTGGCGCGGGCCACCCGCTCGTACACCTCCAGCCAGTCGTCCAGCCCGGGCAGCAGCGGATACCAGGTCATCGCCGCGTAGTCCGCGTCGCGGACCGCGATGAAGCCGCCGGGCCTGGTCACCCGCTTCATCTCGCGCAGCGCCTGCACCGGGTCGCTGACGTGCTGCAGCACCTGGTGGGCGTGGACCACGCAGAAGGTGTCGTCCGGGAAGTCCAGCGCGTGCACGTCGGCGGTGGCGAAGTCGACGTTGGTCAGGCCGCGCCCGGCGGCCTCGGCCCGCGCCTGCTCCAGGATCCCGGGCGCCTGGTCGACGCCGGTGACATGCCCGTCGGGGACCAGCTCGGCCAGGTCCGCGGTGATGGTGCCCGGACCGCAGCCGATGTCCAGGACGCGCATGTGGGGCTTCAGCGCACCGAGCAGGTAGGCCGCCGAGTTGGCGGCGGTGCGCCAGGTGTGCGATCGCAGCACCGACGCGTGGTGCCCGTGCGTGTAGACGGCCGTCTCCTGCGCTTTCGGCATGGCTGTACCCCTCCTCGTCGAGCCCGGGCCGTGGACCGGCCCGGTGCTCGACACCGTACGCCTGACGGCCGAATGATGAGATACGCGTTTTGCCATGTGGACTGACGGTGAGTCAGTTCCGGACTGCCGGGAACGTCAGGAAGCGGGTACGGGCCGGTAGACCGTCAGCGCCTGCGGCAGCTTCTCCACCGTCAGCTCGCCCTCCACGGGGGCGACTTCACCGTCGTACGCCAGCAGCGTGCCCGGGGCGACGTCCGTCAGCCGCAGCCGGGGCACTTGGACCGCCGCGTGCACCGGCGAGCGGGTCAGCGGGCCCCCCACGGCCGCGGCCAGCAGCCGCAGCGCCGGGCGGCGGCCGCCGTGCACCACCCGCACATCCAGCTGCCCGTCCGCCAGATCGAGCCGGCGCCCGGGCGTCAGACCCATGCGGTGGTAGGTGCCGTTGCCGACGAACAGCAGCCACAGCGGGTGCGGCCGGCCGCCCACCTCGGCCTCCAGCGGATGCCGGCCGGCGCGCGTCACGCGCAGCGCCGCGAGCACCCCGGCCGGCCAGCCGCCGATGCGGTGCGCCCAGCGGTCCCGCTCCCGCACCAGCTCCGGGTAGACCCCCAGGCTCAGCGTGTTGACGAAGATGCCGCGCCGCTCGCCGGAGGAGAACCGGCCCACGTCCACGCGCACGGCCTCGCCCCGCGTCAGCGCCGCCGCCAGATCGCGGGCGTCCTCCACGCCCAGGTCCAGGGCGAAGTGGTTCAGCGTGCCCCCGGGCAGCACCGCGAGCGGCAGCCCGTGGCGCAGCGCGACCTCGGCGGCCGTGTTCACCGTGCCGTCGCCGCCGCACACCCCGAGCGCGACCGCCCGGGCCGCCGCCTTCTCCAGCTGCGCCGGCATCTCCTGCGGGGCGCACTCCACGACCTCGGCGGCCGGCAGCGCGTCCCGCAGCGCCCGCACCCGGTCGGCCGTGCCCGCCCCCGTGTTGGCCACCAGCACCAGACCCCGCCCGTCCGGCAGCACCGGCGCGTCGGCCCGCGGCCGGGCCGGCGGCGCCAGCTGCTCCCGGGTGGGCACCAGACCCCGTACGGCGAAGGCGGCGCCCGCACCGAGGGCCGCCCCGGCCAGCACATCGCTCGGGAAGTGGACGCCGGTGTAGACCCGGGACATCGCCACCGAGAACGCCACCGGCGCCACCGCCGCGCCCCAGGCCGGGGACTCCAGCGCCACCCCGGTCGCGAACGCGGCCGCCGACGCGGAATGACCGGACGGGAACGACGTGGTGATCGGCTGCCGCTTCAGCTGCCGCACCAGGGGTACCGGGTCCAGCACCGGCCGGGCGCGGCGCACCGAGCGCTTGCCGAGGGTGTTGATGGTCAGCGAGGCCAGGGCCAGGGAGGCCACGCCGCGCGCGGCGGCCCGGCGGCCCCGGGGGGTGCGGCTCGCCGCCATGGCGGCCGCCGTCGCGAACCACAGCAGCCCGTGGTTGGCGCTGCGGCTCAGCCGCGGCAGCACCGGCTCGGCGGCCGGCCAGTGCCGCTGCGCGGCGAACTCGAAGAGACGGCAGTCCAGCGCGAGCAGCTTCTCGCGCAGCAGGTGCCCGTCGGGCCTGGGAGCGGTGAGATCGACATCGGGACTCATACCCAGGCGGGTACCCTGTGGTGGCCGTCTGCGACCGGGGGAGTGCACCGTACGGAGGACCCCCGATGCGCCTGCTGCTCGTCCGCCACGCGGAGACCCCGTCCAACGTGCGGCATCTGCTCGACACGGCGCCACCCGGGCCCGCCCTCACCGCGCTCGGCGAAGAGCAGGCCGCCGCGCTGCCGGCCGCGCTCGCCGACGAGGACATCGAGGCGGTCTACGCCTCCACCCTGATCCGCGCCCGGCTCACCGCCGCTCCGCTGGCCGCCGCCCGCCGCCTGGACGTGCGCGTGCGGGACGGCATCCGGGAGATCGCGGCCGGCGACCTGGAGATGCTGCCCGGCGACAGCGAGCAGGGCCGGCTGTACATGAAGACCGTCTTCGCCTGGGCGGCCGGCGACACCGCGCTGCGCCTGCCCGGCGGCGAGAGCGGGGCTCAGGTGCTGGCCCGCTACGACGCGGTGGTCGCCGAGGCGGCGCGATCCGGCGCCGGGACGGTCGCCCTGGTCAGCCACGGCGCCGCGATCCGCATGTGGACCGCCGCCCGCGCCGGCAACGTCTCCATCCCCTTCGCCGCCGCCCACCCGCTGCGCAACACCGGCGTCGTCGCCCTGGAGGGCGGTCCGGCCACCGGCTGGACGGCCCTGACCTGGGCGGACGAGACGGTCGTCCCGCCGGGTGAGCCCGGCCCGACGGGAGAGGCCGTGCCGGACGCCGAGCAGCGGCCGTAACGGGGTCCGCCGCGGCCTGCGGCCGATAACGGTTTGCCGCGGGCGGCGGCCGACCCGGAGAATGCCCGACCATGGGACATCTGGAAGCCTCGCACCTGGAGTACTACCTCCCCGACGGGAGGGCACTGCTCGGTGACGTGTCCTTCCGGGTGGGGGAGGGAGCCGTCGTCGCCCTCGTCGGTCCCAACGGAGCGGGCAAGACCACCCTGCTGCGGCTGTTGTCCGGGGAGCTGAAACCGCACGGCGGGAGCGTCACCGTCAGCGGCGGGCTCGGTGTGATGCGGCAGTTCGTGGGGTCCGTACGGGACGAGACGACCGTGCGCGACCTGCTCGTCTCCGTCGCGCCGCCCCGCATCCGCGAGGCCGCGGCCGCCGTCGACGCCGCCGAGCACGCCCTGCTCACGGTGGACGACGAAGCCTCCCAGCTCCGGTACGCGCAGGCCCTCGCCGACTGGGCCGAGGCACGCGGCTACGAGGCCGAGACCCTGTGGGACGTGTGCACCACGGCCGCGCTCGGCGTGCCGTACGACAAGGCGCAGTGGCGGCAGGTGCGCACGCTGTCCGGCGGCGAGCAGAAACGGCTGGTGCTGGAGGCGCTGCTGCGTGGCACCGACGACGTGCTGCTGCTCGACGAGCCGGACAACTACCTGGACGTACCCGGCAAGCGCTGGCTGGAGGAGCGGCTGCGCGAGACCCGCAAGACCGTGCTGTTCGTCTCCCACGACCGGGAGCTCCTCGCCCGCGGCGCCGAGAAGATCGTCTCGGTGGAGCCCGGCCCGGCCGGCGCCGACGCCTGGGTGCACGGCGGCGGCTTCGCCACGTACCACGAGGCCCGCCGGGAACGCTTCGCCCGGTTCGAGGAACTGCGCCGCCGCTGGGACGAGAAGCACGCCCAGCTGAAGAAGCTCGTCCTGAACCTCCGCCAGGCCGCCGCCGTCAGCCACGACATGGCCTCCCGGTACGCCGCCGCCCAGACCCGGCTGCGCAAGTTCGAGGAGGCCGGACCGCCGCCCGAGCCGCCGCGCGAGCAGGAGATCACCATGCGGCTCAAGGGCGGCCGCACCGGCGTACGGGCCGTGACCTGCGCGGGACTCGAACTGACCGGCCTGATGAAACCCTTCGACCTGGAGGTCTTCTACGGCGAGCGGGTCGCCGTCCTCGGCTCCAACGGCTCCGGCAAGTCCCACTTCCTGCGCCTGCTGGCCGGCGAGGACGTCGCCCACACGGGCCAGTGGAAGCTCGGCGCGCGGGTCGTGCCCGGCCACTTCGCGCAGACCCACGCCCACCCGGAGCTGCAGGGCCGCACCCTGCTGGACATCCTGTGGCAGGAGCACTCCCAGGACCGGGGCGCGGCGATGTCCCGGCTGCGCCGCTACGAGCTCACCCGGCAGGCCGAGCAGACCTTCGACCGCCTCTCCGGCGGCCAGCAGGCCCGCTTCCAGATCCTGCTGCTGGAGCTCGCCGGCGCCACCGCTTTGCTGCTGGACGAGCCCACCGACAACCTCGACCTGGAGTCCGCGGAGGCCCTCCAGGAGGGGCTGGAGGCCTACGAGGGCACGGTCCTCGCCGTCACCCACGACCGCTGGTTCGCCCGCTCCTTCGACCGCTACCTGGTCTTCGGCTCGGACGGCCGGCTGCGGGAGACCGCGGAGCCGGTGTGGGACGAACGGCGGGTGGAGCGGGCGCGCTAGAGCTCCCTGGGACGGATTGGCTGGACACCTGTGGGGCGGGCCTTGGCGGGCCCGCCCCACAGGTGTCGCCAGACTGCTGCGTCAGCTCCAGCGCAGCAGCGCCCCCAGGCCGCCCGCCGGGGTGTCGCCCGCGTCCTCCGGCAGCGCCGGGGTCACGGAGATCGCCGGGGCACCCGTCATCACCACCGAGCGCAGCAGGGCGTCGTCGGCCCGGGCCGACCACGAGTGCTGCTCCCCGAGCGTCTTCAGCTCGGTGCGGCGCACCGCCAGCTGGTCGGGGTCCTCGCCGATCCACACCTCGCGATGCGTGTCCGGGCCGTCCGGCCGCACCAGCAGCTCGTCGATACGGTGCTCACGGGCGGCCTCCACCAGCGCCGGCACGCCCTCCACGGCGGCCGTGCGCCCCTCGCCGCCCGGCGTACGGGCGGCCAGGAACCGGTCCAGGTCCTCCTGCGCCCGGCGCCGCACATGCTCGGCCCGCGCCTGCTCCACCTCCTCGTCGAGCAGCCGGCTGCCGGTGCCGTGGTCGGCCTCGACCACGCTCCCGTACAGCCGCTGCGGCAGCCGCTCGTGCACGGCCCGCCGCTCGCGCGCGTCACCCACCAGGATCAGCAGGTCGGCGCGGGTCTCCTCCTGGCACACCGCGAGCGCGTCGGCTATCTCCGCCGCGTTGTGCTCCCAGGTGTTCTCCACCCGCAGCTGGAAGTGGCGCTCCGACCAGTCGACCGAGCTGGTGCGGTGCACCGGCCATTGCCGGCCGCTGACCGAGCCGGCCTCATGGCTGCCCAGACCCGAGCGCAGCTCGAAGTCCGCGCCCTTGCGGTCGATGTACGCCACCACGCACACCGGGTCCTCCCCGGCGAGCTCCAGCAGCGGCGACACCCGCGGCAGCGGTGCCCACTGCGCGGAGCTGCCCCGCACCGGGGCCCGGGCCAGCGGCGGATCGAGCACCACCTCGCCGTCCCGCGCGAACAGCGCCCGGCCGTGCGGATCACTCGCATGGCGCAGCTCGTCCACGGCGTCGCGCACCGCACGGCAGGTCGCCTCGTCCGCCCCCTGCCCGGCCAGCTCCCGCGCCACCGCCTGGGCCGTCAGTTCCCGTTCGTGCGGCGTGTCCTCGGCGTGCCGTGACAGGTCCACGTACACGGAGGCCCAGGGGCCGGAGTGTTCATAGAGTGGATGCAGAAAGGCGAGATCCATGGCTCCCTCCCGTGATGCGCTCGGGGGTAGTGCTCACCGGGCGGGTACCCGGACCGCATGAACGAACACGACCGACCGGACGGGGCCACCATGAGCGGAGTCGAACCTGAGCGGCTGGACGACCAGCAGCTGATGAAGGAGCTGGAGACCATCCACCGCACGCGTCACGACACCCTGCTGTACGGCTCGAACGACGCGCTGCGCGCCCACAACGAACGCATGGCGCAGCTGGAGGGCGAGTATCTGCGCCGCAACCCGAGCCGGCCCGTCGCCGCCGGCCGCACCCGCGAAGGCGCCCGGGAACGCGGAAGCGGGGAGTCGGCGACTCCCCGCTCCTGACCCGCTGACCGTGCCGGCCCGTGCGGGCCGCTCAGGCGGCCTGCCGGGTCTCTTCCGCGAACACCTCCAGATACGTCTCGCAGAAGGCCTTCAGATCGTCCGGCTTGCGGCTGGTGACCAGCTTGTTGTGGCCGTGGTCGCACACCTTGACCCGCTCGTCCACCCAGGTGCCGCCCGCGTTGCGGATGTCCGTCCGAAGGCTCGGCCACGAGGTCAGCTCCCGGCCCCGTACGACGTCGGCCTCGACCAGGGTCCACGGGGCGTGGCAGATGGCCGCGACCGGAAGGCCCCGGGTGAAGAAGTCCTTGACGAACGCCACCGCCTTGGCGTCCATCCGCAGGAAGTCCGGGTTGGCGACGCCGCCGGGCAGCACCAGCCCGCCGAAGGAGTCGGCGGAGGCGTCCGCGACGACCTCGTCGACGGGGAAGGTGTCGGCCTTGTCCAGGTGGTTGAACGCCTGGATCTCACCCGGCTTCGTCGACACCAGCACCGGCTCGTGCCCGGCGTCGCGGGCCGCCTGCCAGGGCTCGGTGAGTTCGACCTGTTCGACGCCTTCGGGGGCCGCCAGAAATGCGATGCGCATGGTCATCCCTTCGTGCGTTCAGCGCTGCGTGCCGGTGACCGCCTCGGCCAGCTCCTGGACGTTGCCGTAGCGCGCCTTGCGGGGCAGCCCCTCCAGCGCGTCCACCAGCGCGTCCGGTGCGTTGTTGCGGCGCAGCACGCCGATCAGTTCGTGCGGGCCGGCCGGGAAGGACCCGCGGCCCAGGATCCGCGCCAGTTCCAGGCGCACGGTCTCCAGGGAGGAACCGAGGCCACCGGGCGCCACCGGGCCGCCCCAGACCTGCGGGTCGTCGTCGGCGGCCGGCTCCGGGTCGTGCCACTCCTCGGTCCGGGTCGGGTGTCCGGACCTGAGCAGCCCCTGCAGTTCGTGCTTCCTCTCGTCGTCCCGATGGACGCTCATCCGGTCGCTGCCTCGCTGCATGTCTCCCTCCAGAGGTACGGGGGTGTGCACCGCGTACCCCGGCACGGGGGAGCGACACCGGGCCGGGGCCGGATCAACGACGGCGTATCGGCACCTCAGTCGTGCTTCTTGTCCCGCCCCGGCAGGAACTCCTGCATCTTCGCCTTGAAGCCCTGCTTGATCACCGAGCCGCGTTCGGCGTCGCCCTTGAGGATCGACGCGGCCGTGGCCTCCATCTGCTCCCAGGTGGCGTGCGGCGGGATCGGCGGTACCGACGGGTCGGTGAGGAACTCGATCACCGCCGGTCCGTCGGCCTCCAGGCCGGCCCGCCAGCCCGCCTCGACGTCCTCCGGCTTCTCCACCCGCACCCCGGTCAGGCCGAGCGAGCGGGCGAACGCCGCGTACTGCACGTCCGGGATGCGCTGGGACTCCAGGAAGGACGGCGCCCCCTCCATGGCGCGCATCTCCCACGTCACCTGGTTGAGGTCCTGGTTGTTCCACACGGCCACCACCATCCGCCGGTCCTCCCAGCGGTCGGCGTACTTCGCCGCGGTGATCATCTCCGCGAGCCCGTTCATCTGCATCGCGCCGTCACCGACCAGGGCCACCACCGGCCGGTCCGGGTGCGCGAACTTCGCGCCGATCGCGTACGGCACCCCGGGGCCCATCGTGGCCAGCGTGCCGGACAGCGAGCCGCGCATGGTGCCGCGCATCGTGATGTGCCGGGCGTACCAGTTCGCCGTGGAGCCCGAGTCGGAGGTGACGATCGCGTTGTCGGGCAGCAGCGGGTCCAGCGCGGCGGCCACGTACTCCGGGTTGATCGGGTCGGCGGACAGGTTCGCGCGCCGCTCCATCACCTCGCGCCAGCGCCGCACGTTGTCGCACACCGTGTCGAACCACTCCCGGCCGCGCCCCGAGTCGATCATCGGGATCAGCCGGTCCAGGGTCGCCTTCGCGTCGCCGACCAGGTTCACCTCGTACGGGTAGCGCATGCCGACCATGTGCGGGTCGATGTCGATCTGGACCGCGCGGGCCTTGCCGAACTCCGGCAGGAACTGCGAGTACGGGAACGACGAGCCGATCGTCAGCAGCGTGTCGCAGTCCCGCATCAGCTCGTAGCTCGGGCGCGTGCCCAGCAGCCCGATCGAGCCGGTGACGTAGGGCAGTTCGTCGCTGAGCACGTCCTTGCCGAGCAGCGCCTTGGCCACGCCGGCGCCCAGCAGCTCCGCGATGTGCTGCACCTCCTCGCGCGCGTGCGCCGCGCCCTGGCCGACCAGGATCGCCACCTTGTCGCCGGCGTTGAGCACCTCCGCCGCCCGCCGCATCGACTCCTCCGACGGAACCGCCGTCCAGGAGCTGCGGTCCAGGCTGGAGGGCACCATCTTGAACTCGTGCGTCGGCGGCGAGTAGTCCAGCTCCTGCACGTCACCGGGGATGATCACGGCCGTCGGGGCACGCCGCGCGTACGCCGTGCGGATCGCCCGGTCCAGCACGTTCGGCAGCTGCTCGGGCACCGTCACCGTCTCCACGAAGTCCGAGGCGACGTCCTTGTACAGCGTGTGCAGGTCGACTTCCTGCTGGTAGGAGCCGCCCATCGCGGTGCGGTGCGTCTGGCCGACGATCGCCAGCACCGGCACATGGTCCAGCTTGGCGTCGTACAGCCCGTTCAGCAGGTGGATGGCGCCGGGTCCGGACGTGGCCGTGCACACCCCGATTCGGCCGCTGAACTTGGCGTATCCGACCGCCTGGAACGCGGACATCTCCTCGTGCCGGGACTGGATGAACCGGGGCTTGTCCTCGGCCCGTCCCCAGGCGGCGAGCAGTCCGTTGATGCCGTCACCCGGATAGCCGAACACACACTCCACGCCCCAGTCGCGCAGCCGCTCCAGAACGTAGTCGGACACCTTGCTGCTCATGAAGGACCTCCAGGTCGCACGGGCTTCGGTCGGCGTCAGCACCCCACGAGTCACCCGCTGGCACCCCGGAAAACCTGCGCCCGGGTTTGCCCGGCGGGCCCGGGGGCAGGCGCAGGGTCAGTGCTTCGGACCGGAGGCACGTCCGTGGGAGCGGCTGTACGCGGCCCCGGGACGCCTTCCGTCCAGGCCTGCCGCACTCCCTCGGTGACCGTCCACCCCTGAGCACCCCGAGGGAGAGCGACGCACCATGCGCACCCGAACCGGTACCCACCCGCACGACGACGCCCCCGACACCGCCGACGCCTTCCGCCGGCTCGCCGCGCTCCGGCCGGGACCCGAGCGGGACGCACTGCGCGCCGAGATCACCGAGGCGTGGCTGCCGATGGCCGAACGCATCGCCGCGCGCTTCCGCAACCGCGGCGAGTCCTACGACGACCTGCGCCAGGTCGCCGCGCTCGGCCTGGTCAAGGCCGTCGACCGCTACGACCCCGACCTCGGCAACGCCTTCGAGAGCTACGCCGTGCCCACCGTCACCGGTGAGATCAAGCGCCACTTCCGCGACCACATGTGGACCCTGCACGTGCCGCGCCGCGTCCAGGAACTGCGCAACCGGGTCCGCGCGGCCGTCCAGGACCTGTCCCAGACCGTCTCCAGCCGCCGGCCCACCGTCGCCGAGATCGCCGAACGCGCCCAGCTGAGCGAGGAGGACGTCAAGGCCGGTCTGGAGGCGCTGGAGAGCTTCACGGCGCTGTCCCTGGACGCCGAGATGCCGGGCAGCGAGGGCGACGGCGGGTACGCCCTGACCGACACGCTCGGCTCGCCGGACCCGGCCCTGGACACGGTCGTGGACCGTGAGGCGGTCCGGCCGCGGCTGGCGGCGCTGCCGGAGCGCGAGCGGGCGATCCTCTACATGCGGTTCTTCGGGGAGATGACGCAGAGCCGGATCGCGGAGCAGCTGGGGATCTCGCAGATGCATGTGTCCCGGCTGATCAGCCGGTGCTGCGGGCGGATGCGGGAGGAGATCCTGGCGGAGGCGGAGTAGCGCCGGGGGGGGGGGGTCTGCTCGGTGCCGGGTGCGGGCCCGCCGTGGCGGGTCGCGCAGTTCCCCGCGCCCCTGGGTGGGCGGCCCGTGCGTCGGCTCAATCACTCGGTCGGCTGTCCCGGTCCCGGTCGCGCGGTTCCCCGCGCCCCCGGGTGGGCTGCCGCCGGGGCCGGCTGAATCACCCGGTCGGCCGCCCCCCGTCCCCCTGATGGGGTCCGGCCGCGCGCGGCATGCGTGGTCGCGGGCTGTCATGGCTGTACGGCACGACACCCCCGTGCCCGCAGTCGTACGGCCGAAGGAGTCCTCCCCATGCGCCGCACCGCCCGTGCCCTGTCCGTCGCCGCGCTGGTCGTGCTGGCCGGCGCCGCACCGGCCGGGGCCGCGGACGATCCCCCGGACCCGGCCGACCCGGTCACCCAGAGCGTCCCGGACGATCCCGCCGACCCGGCCGCGCCGAGCCTGCCGGACGACCCCGCCGACCTGGCCGCGCCCAGCCTGCCGGACGAGCCCGGCGGGCCCGCCGCGCAGATCAGCCCCGCCTCGGTGGAGCCCGGCGGCACCGTCACCGTGTCCGTGAACTGCGACCCCACGGGCGGGCCCGCGCCGGAGAGCATCGACGCCAGCTCCCAGGCCGCGTTCGCGGACGGCACCGTCAAGCTGCAGAAGGTGCCCGGCGGTGACGAACTGTCCGGTCCCGCCTACAAGGGCAGCGCGAAGATCGCCGCCGCCGAGGACTTCGAGGGCCTGGCCGACGGCGCGAGCGGCGCCGCCTGGACCGTGGACGGCACCTGTCCCGCGCCGCCCGGCGGACAGGGCCGGCCGTGGAGCGCCAGCTTCGACGTCGCCCACGGCACCTCGCACGGCTCCGCCGCCGCGTCCCCCTGCCCCGAGCCGCACCGCACGCCCTGCGGCGGGGACCAGCCGTCCTCGCCGGCCCACGAACCGTCCTGGCAGCAGCCCACCAGCCGGCCGCCCGCCATCGAGCACGGGGTGAACGCCGGCGAGGGCGGCACCTACACCGCCTCCGCGCCCGCCCTGGTGGCCGGAGGACTGCTCATCGCCGGCGCGGCCGGAGCCGCCGCCCACCGGCTGCGCCGGCGCCGTCCGCAGCGGGGCCGGCGTCTGGGCGAACCGCCGGTGTGATGGGCGCAACCCGCGCGGCGAGCCATGGGGAGCGCACGACGTGGGTACTCACAGGCCTGGACTACGAGGCGGTGACGCGGCACCGGACGGGCCCACGGCACCAGCGACTGCGCGGAGGCACGCATGCGGCGGACCGACCCCGAAGGTCACGGCCCCGTCCGCTACGGCCCGCCCCTGCCCGACACCGGCCTTCCCGTGCTCCCCGAACTGACCGACCGGCTGGCCGCCGCCTCCGACCGGGGAGCCGCCGAACCCGTCGGCGGCTCGGCCGCCGTCACCGAGGCGGCCTGCGGCTACTGGGAGCGGCGCGGTCTCGCCACCGAACCCGGCCACGTGGCCGCGGCCCCCCGGGGCGCATGCGCTGCTGCTGGCGCTCACCGCGGCCCTCGGCGGCGACGTGCTCGTGCCCCGTCCCTGCGCGGCCTGGTGGGCGCCCTACGCGCGACTGCTCGGCAGACCCGTCTTCCATGTGGCGACCCCCGCCGAGTCCGGTGGCGTGCCCGACCCCTACGCCCTGCTGGAGACCGTCCGCCGGGTCCGCGCCGAGGGCGGCGACCCGCGGCTGCTGGTGCTCTCCCTCGCCGACGACCCGACCGGCACCGTCGCTCCGCCGGAGCTGCTGCACGAGACCGTGGAGGCCGCCGCCGGCGAGGGACTGCACCTGGTCAGCGACGAGACCTGGCGCGACACCCTGCACCGGCCGCACGACACCGTGCTGCTCAGCCCCGCCGAGATGCTGCCCGCACAGGTCACCGTCGTCACCGACCTGGCCGGCGCGCTGCTGCCGGCGGGCTGGCCCGCGGCGGTCGCCCGCTTCCCCGCGAACGGGCACGGCGGCGGACTCCACGCGCGCGTTCTGGACGTCCTCACCGCGCTCGGCGCCCGCGTCGCCGCGCCCGTCGCCGCCGCGGCCTCCTACGCGCTGACCGAACCCGAGCCGGTGACCGCCCGGATCGCCGCCACCGTCTCGCTGCACGCGCGCGTGGCCGCGGCCGTGCACCACACGGTCGTCGCCGCGGGCGCTCTGGCCCGCCCGCCACAGGCCGGCCGCCATCTGTACGCCGACCTCGGCCCGCTGCGCACGGCGCTGGCCGGGCACGGCGTGGGCGACGCCCAGGACCTGGAGGACTTCCTCACCGCCCGGCTCGGCATGCCCGCCCCCGGCGGCCACCGCTTCGGGGACGACCTCGCCGCGCTGCGCGTACGGCTGGCCACCGGCCCGCTGCTGGGCGGCACCGACGCCGAACGCGCGGAATGCCTCACGTCCCCCGCCCCGTTGGAACTGCCGCATCTGCAGCGTGCGTTGCTCACGGTGCGGTCGGTCTTCGACGATCTCCGCGACGACGCCCAGCGATGGGAGCCCCCTCGATGACGCAGCAGTCCGAGTCGCCCGCCACCGGAACGGTCACGAGCACGACGCCGTCCCCGACGCCCGGCACCCCGGTGCCCTCGCCGTCCGTCGCCCCGCCCTCCCCGCCCCTGGCCGAGCCCCGCCCGCTGGGCGAGCGCAGAGTGTGGCCGCGGACCTTCCACGACCGGCTCACCGCGCCGCTGCCCGGACTGAAGGCCATCGCCCGCTTCGCCCGCGAGGGCGCCGTACGCCCCGGCAAGGAGGGCCTCGCCGACATCGCCCGCCTGCCCTACGCCCCCGCCCCGCTGCCCCGCGTCGACGCCCGCGCCCTCGCCGTCACCTGGGCGGGACACGCCAGTTGGGTGGTGCGCATCGGCGGGCTGACCGTGCTCACCGACCCGGTCTGGTCGCGCCGCATCCTCGGCACCCCGGCCCGCATCACGCCCGTCGGCGTCGACTGGGAGGCGCTGCCCCGTATCGACGCCGTCGTCATCAGCCACAACCACTACGACCACCTGGACGCGCCCACCCTGCGCCGACTGCCGCGCGACACCCCCGTGTTCGCGCCGGCCGGGCTCGGCCGCTGGTTCCAGCGGCGCCGGTTCACCCGCGTCACCGAGCTGGACTGGTGGGAAGGCGCCGAACTGTCCGGGGTGCGCTTCGACTTCGTACCGGCCCACCACTGGTCCAAGCGCACCCTCACCGACACCTGCCGCAGCCTGTGGGGCGGCTGGGTGCTCACCGCGCCCGACGGCCGGCGGCTGTACTTCGCCGGCGACACCGGATACGGCCACTGGTTCAGCCGTATCGGCCG